>NZ_RJTM01000100.1 GCF_003725735.1 Sinomicrobium pectinilyticum
ATTGGAAGAATAAGTATAGTAAGAATTGAGCCCTTACATAAAAGGTACATCTTATTGATGAAAAGCTAAAAACTCAGGTAGTCTGAAATGAATTATCTGAGTTTTTTCTTTCAGGAAAATATCTCTACAATATAATTCGTATCCTTAAGCAATAAAGACAACTAAAGTCTACCAATTCAAATGTTCTTTTAGGTCGCAGTGAGTCACGAATTGTCAGATATTGTTTTTACCGCAATAATCACCGGAGCTCTATTTTTGCTTTTAAAATTTTTTATCCCGCTGTACCGGAAGACCTTCGCCATGAGGAACATTCAGGAGAAAGATATAATTAAGGCCCACATATCTCCGGGATTGAACAATCGTCCCATCTGCTTGTGCCCCGGCAATTGATTTATGCCGGCGAATTACGCATTGATACCTGGAAAACCACTGTAATTTCTACAGAAGTTCCTCTCATGCTCATGGAAGAGGGAATGACCTTGGAATTTCATACTTTCCCCGGCGATTATAGTTGTATTCTGCAAATAAAGCGTTGTTATTAATATTCCAGAAGTGGCACTGATGTATAAAATTTAAACAGTTTCCTATATTTGGGAAAATCTGCTTTGTGTACGTGCCTGCTTTGATATTCAGCTGCTTGTGTTTACTTTCTTTGAGTTTATCGTTATCCGTATCTGTAAACCGTTTTTTACAGGTGTTTTGCCCGGAGGGAACGGCCTGAAACCTGTAATGTTTCGCAGGTTAAACGACCCGGTTTCTGGTCGTGTTCCATGGCGGTAAAGTGATAAGAGATAATAGCAGGCAGAACGTGCCCCTTGCGGTACGACAAATATCCCCGGCCCGGCAATACAGGTTCGGGAACACCTCCGGCCCGCCACCTTAAGCATGTTGGCAAACCCGGCACCGGGGGCAACAGCACTGCCCGGCGGATGACTCCGCTGCCGGGGAGCCGGCAGGTTGAAGACAGGCGACCTCCCGGTAAAGGTTTACCCTCCCTTGCTGACGGACCGGCATACCGTATTCCCGGGCGGATAATCCGGGGTCTGTTTCTGCCATTTAAGGGATTGTGTATTCACTGAACCGGGGTGGGTTTGCCACATATGCATTCCCTGAAGCTGTAAACCTGACCTGGTATGCGGTTTAAGTAACCGGGTACGATTTTATAAGTAATCCGGTTAGCCGTTTAAGCAATGACGTACAAATTCATAAGCAGCCCGGTAAGCGGTCAACGGAAATGCATAAGTGGCCGGCAGGGGCCTTTATACCGCACCCCCATTTCTTTAAACTGCAAAGCTGACCCGGTAAGCTGTTTAAGCAATGGCCTTCGGATTCACAAGTAACCCGCTAAGCCGCCAACCGAACCCTGTATGCTGTAAACCGGGTCCCTTGTGATTTCGTACCCATTCCCTTAAGCCGCAGATGTAAGCCAGTATGCCGTTTAAGCAGTTGCCTGTGAATTTACAAGCAAGCCGGTAAGTGGAAGACGGGACCATATATGCTGCTAACCGGATTTCTCAGGCCGCGGGGGTAACCTGTTTTGCTGCCCAGGCAGTTATGGATAAAATCATAAGCAGACCGGTAAGCGGCTTACCCTTCCCCGTTAGCCGCTTACCGGTGTCCCTCCAGTGTATACACAATCTCTTAAATGGCTGTTTTCCGGGCTTTAGAGCGGAAAAGCATCCCGGTCCTTCGAAGACAGGTGGACCCGTTGGTGTAACAGGGGAAGTGCCTTGAATATCAAATCGCCACATCATAAAAAAGTGTCGAAAACCGTGCGTAACAAGAAGCTTAAAGAACAGTGATTTATTTTGCCTCTGCAAACTTTGTGTAAACCTTTGTGGTATATGTGGTTGAAAATCAATTATGAATAGTGCTAAGCAGACCTGTCGTTAGAATTTAACACATCGGTAATAAAGTGAGATTTAAGATGCTCCGATGCTTGCGTCGAAAAATATTTTCTCGGGATTTCCCCGAGGTTGTTGACTTTTTGGCATAAGTATATAAAAGCCCGGGCCGTCAGTAACAAATCGGCATGGCCTTCAATGTAGAAATAGCGGATTTGGAATTTATCTTTAAAAATGGAGGGCGGTTGCAATATGGGATGATAATCTTTAACATAATGTTTCCGGCTTTCAATCAGTTTTTTCTCATAGGTGTTCATAACGACTGTTTTTAGGTTCATCGGTTTTGTGATCTGTTTTTCTTGAGTTTTCCGCGGAAAAATCTTTGCTCAAACAACAGCTTCCACACAATGCAGCCGCTTTAGGCGTTGGAGTTCTGCTTCGGACACCTTCCGGGCCTGTACCATAAAATCATTACAGAGGACAAAGGCTTTTTCGGTTTCCTTTTTCGTGATACCGGGTTTGGATTTAAACCGCATTTCGTGGTGTTTATTGGACAATAGGCGGTATAAGTGATGCACCTTTAGCTACAGAACTGCTTAAGCAATTATATGCGAAATCATAAGCAAACAGGTATGCGGTCAACACGGTATACAGGTCTCATTACGCAGCTTTCCCATTCCCCTTCTGGTGTAACCCGAGATACGTTAATGGCTGTTCTGAAGTCTTTAATGGGATGCCTGTTGCCGGTTTCCCAACTTCTGAACCTTTTACGTTAATTGTTGTCACCTGTTCCGGGTTTTTGGAATATATATAGTATAGAATGTTGGTCAATAGTTATGGCCTGCTAATTTAAATGACTTATGACTGAAATTTTAATTGCGGATAGCACATCTATATTCAGACAAGGGTTATACACCGTTATTTCTACCCTTCCCCGAAGTGTGGTTATTGCAGAAGCCGGTAATGGTAACGAAGCCTATATCAAAATAGTGCAGCACAGGCCGGATATTGTGATCATAGATCTTAACATGTCCGGGATCAGTGGGTTTGAAGTTATCAGGAAGTCGAGAATGAGAAGCCCGGACACACGGTTTATAGCCCTGACCCTGCATCATAGTATGCATTATTATAAAAAGGCGATGAGTGTTGGAGCAGACGCCTTTTTATCAAAGGGAACTTCCCTGAAAGAATTGCACGAATGTATGGATTGCCTGATAAAAGGAGAAGAATACGTCAACAATTTCTTCAGGAAAAATATAAAAAAAACAGTGACTTCCATGGACCGGTTGACCAGAAATGAAATACAGGTTTTAAAAAAGCTGGTTGACGGGAAGACCAACCGCCAGATGGCTGATGAACTCGGCTGTGGTGAGAAGAACATCGAAAAATTAAAAACCAATCTCAGAAAAAAACTCCATATCCCCTCTTCTTACGGAGCATTGTTGTCCTGGGTATTTCAGAATAAATCTTTAATACTCGATCTTCCGGATTGATTCCGGGTACTTTCGCGAAGACTTTCTGTGCCGGGAAAGCAGGTTACGGGTAAAGTATCTTAAAAAAGGTTATTTTTTGTCACCTGTTTCCGGTCTTCGGGAATATCTATAATAGAAGAAAGACAAAACTGCTTTCCTGAGAGCTTGTTTAAAGTGACTTCAATTGGTTAAAAAATCACTCTTTTGCGCCCACTTTTCGTCTTTTTTTAGCTCCATAGCTTGGCTATGCATCGAAAAAAAGCCTTCAATTGGACACAAAATAGTTAATTTTCACTTCAATCAAGCCATTTTAAACAAACTCTGAGATGGCAGTGCCTTCTTTTTGCATGAGGTCATTTAATTTTACTAACCTGATAGTAGTCAGTGATGCGTTAATTTTTGATCAATCCCAGTAAAAGTGTTGGTGCAACTGGCTTTAAGTATGCACAAGGAGCTTTGAGAAGGCCTTGGATCGGAATTTAACGCATCGGTATAATTTTCAGAACGGATTTCCGGTCAATGATCTGTTTATGATGGTAAACAATACATCAATAGCAGGTCCAAGCCATCAGCCCTCCCCGCGAGGACATCCAATACTATGTGTAAAGGAAAAATGCTATTATTCCGGAAATCCAAGGAATAGATAGCCTCATTTGTATTCACATAATAAATTTATCCACAAGCTAAAAATAACAACAGCTATGAAAGTACATCATTTGAATTGTGTTAAAATAGAATCGCCATTTGGCTCGGCAATCGGACATTGCATACTGATTGAAAGTAATGAGTCCCTTACACTTATAGATGCAGGTATCGGAATGGCGGAAACAAAAGAACCTGAAAAAATTCTCGGGAAAGAATTGGTGGAAATAACGGGATTCCAATTTGACGAAAGCTTTACTGCAATTAAGCAAATAGAGCAATTAGGATTAAATCCTGATAAAGTAGCGAATATAATCTGTTCGCATCTTGATCCGGACCATGTTGGCGGGGCTGCGGACTTTCCCAAAGCCAGATTACACCTCTCAAAAGAAGAATACAACAGCTTTAAAGATGGTCATGAAAGGTACCTGAACCACCAACTGTCACATAACCCGGAAATTCGCTTATACGAAAAAGACAACAGCAACTGGTTCGATTTACCCGCCCGCAAACTGGATCTGGATATTGAAGCCTATTTAATACCACTGTTCGGGCACACTCCCGGACATTGTGGTGTGGCCTGTAAATTGAATAATCGCTGGACTTTTTATGTTGGCGATGCATACTATTTAAGAGCAGAACTGGAAGACAGAAACCATCCCATTGACCGGTTAGCGACAATTAGAGCCGTAGATAATAAAACTCGGCTTCAGTCCCTGGATAAAGTACGGAAGGTAATCAGCAACTTCGGTGGTGAGATGGAATATTTTGGTTATCACGACCCAACAGAGTTTAAAAAAGAAAAGGTCAGTGAATAACTGTGTGTTTCATTTTAAATTCCGGAAATCCTTCCTTATGGTATTTCCGGAATTTCTCAGCATCATAAGACAGCATAGCTATTTCTCTGCGGTTTTGCGGGAAAATGGAAACAGGTCTCACAAAGATGCTAAAGGGCAGCCCTTTGTGATAATCATCTTCCCGGTATTAATGGTTGTTGTATTAGATTGTTTTACCGGACAGGCTTCATAACAATATACCCCGGCATAAAAAAGCTGGGGCACCTGGATAAAAAACCGCAAGGCAAAAGGTATAATCATGGACTGTAAAATCATAAAATCCGTTACAATAGTGATTTTTCGCGACAATCAATCAATCCAGCTTAAACATGCTCTGAATGAAACAACTCAAGATGAGTTTATTGTGTGTTGGTGCTAATTTTTAATCACTATTTCATTTATCATCGTCATAGGTATTTTCATTCTATTTAGTGTTTGAGGACTTTCCTTGATATATGTATCGCCTTTTATCTCTTGATGGATTTTGGCTTCAATAATCCAACCGGTATTTTTATTCACCTTAATTTCGGATCTCATTGAACCTGTTAAGTCGTATTTCGTGAGTATTCCGTTTGATGATTCGGTATAAGCATCTTTATCGGTTGTCTTAATTTTTGAATACCCTTTTATTAAAGCATAATCTGGGGTCAATTCGGCAAATTCATAGTCCGTGGTTACTTTTGCAGCCATCAAAGATTTAAATTCCGTTTCTATAGTCCATTTATCTTTTTTGTTTACAGGTTTATCCGGATAAATTGCTGTAACCATTTCAATAGTTCCTTTTAGCGCATCACCTTTGTATGCATTCATGATCTGCTCTTTTTCAGTTTCAGGAAGTTGTTTAAACGGCGTCATAGCAGTTCTCCAAATGGTTTCAACATTTTTAACGTCAGTGACCTTCCCCGTTTTACTCATTGTAATTCCAAAAGGTTTATCTGTCACTGCGCCTAAAATTGTAGAAAAGATATCATCGGGGTCATGTTTCTCAGAACTAAAATCTATGGTCGCTTGTGGCATTTGCATAGCGATATCGATTTTCTTGAATTTGGCATCAATGTTATACCCGTTTTCAGTACTGTCTTTGACCAAAAAGGCCATTGTACTGGTCGTTGCGACAACCATATTCATTTTTTGTTCGTTAATCTCTTGAATTATAGTTGCTTTAGAGCTCGAAATTTATTGATACTCTTTTCCTTTCCGGAGCTTTAAAGATAAACCGGTGCTTTGAGAATGGCCCGGAATAACAATAATCAATGCAAAAATCAAGGTAAAAATTGATCTCATTTTATATGTAAGTTTATGGTATTCAGTCGTTTTAATTAACGCTAGGTCGTTATTCAATATTAATGCAGCTATTTAGGTACTTTCGGGAGTGAACAAACATTTGTAATTTAGTGTATTAATCTGTAAAACAGCCTGCCGGCTGGCAGGTTAGAAAAGCTTAGCCCCGAAAAATGGGCAAAGCACCAAAAACGGGATTTTTCTTTCAATTCTCTTCTTCCTCAAATCAAATCTCATTATAATTATTCATATCCTTTTAATATATCGTCTATCATCCGGTTCAGGGAATATGTTCCACCTCCGGACAGATACCAGACGTTCGGATCTACATGAATAATACGGTTGGTTTTGAACGCATTGGTTTTTTGAATTAAGGCATTTTCTATTTCGCTTTTATTGGTCTTCTGCCCTAACATAATCTCATTTCTGTCTATAATATAAAGAATATCGGGGTTGACACGGCTGATATATTCACTTGATACTATAGTACCATGTATACCTGTTTGCTTATTGTCATCGGCCGGTACAGCCTTCAGATCGGTGAACACAAATCCATATCTGGAATTATTGCCGAAGGTACTGAAGGCTCCGGCATTGTACATTAATATCATAATTTTCTTCGGACTTGCCGTTATGGTTTTTATCGCTTCCCCGATTTTACGTTCTATTTCCGCCACTTTTTGGTCGGTTTTCTCTTTTACCCGAAAGATGTCACCAATAGTGTTTAAATTATCGATAACAGATTGTTTGTAATTGTCGTTCCGGACACCGAGATAAACGGTAGGTGCGATTTTTGATAATCGCTCATATGCACTGGACGTCACGGCCGATATGACAACCAGGTCCGGCTTTATGTCGTCAACCAGTTCCAGATTGGGTTGAATGATCGATCCGGCATCCTGTACGTTGGTATCATTTTTATATTTTTCAAGATGTTTGGCCACGTAATCTTTGGGAATACCTGCTACCGGGATGTTCAGTTCATCAAGGGTTTCCAATGTTCCCGCATCAAATACCACCACTTTCTGAGGTTGCACAGGGACCTGAGTCGTGCCCAATTCATGCGTCACTGAAATGGTTTCGGCCGATTGTGTTCGTTTTTTGTTTTTACAGGCCGTAAAAGTTACTGCAATTGCGGCAAATATTGTTGTTAAAAGTTTTATGTTCATATTAGTTCATTTGAAAATTATACATTATATTTTGTAATAATTGCATAGGAGCGTTGCGTTATCCCTCGTAATTCTAAAGTCAATCCCATAAAGTTTTTTAAGCATATCCTCTCTCACAATTACCGTTGTTTCGTCATCGCAAATGACCTCTCCGTCTTTAAGGCCGATGATATAATCTGAATAATTTGCCGCGAAGTTAATGTCGTGAATGACTATAACGATCGTTTTGCCTAACTCCCTTGCCAAACGGGTTATGGCCTGCATGATATCAACGGCATGCCTCATATCCAGGTTGTTGAGTGGCTCCTCC
>NZ_RJTM01000101.1 GCF_003725735.1 Sinomicrobium pectinilyticum
GGGCCACTATCATCGCTAAAAATACAAGTTGGCGTTGTCCCCCGCTTATTTCATCGATATACGAATGCCGGAGGGGCGAAAGATCCATCATAGCAATAGCTTCCTCTATCTTTTCGTGATCCTCTCCATTCAAATGGCCCTGACTGTGTGGAAAACGTCCGAAAGCAATCAGTTCGGATACTTTGAGTTTCAGGTCAAAAACATTGTGCTGTTTGAGAAACGAGAGTTTTTTGGAAAGTGTTTTCAACGAATAAGTGCCCAAACCCTTACCATCAATGCTTATATTTCCCTGTTCGGGTTTTTCCAGGCCGGCGATGAGCGACAAAAGCGTGGATTTTCCGGCCCCATTAGGACCGATAAGGGAAACCACCTTTCCTGCAGGAACGGAAAGATTGATGTCTTTCAACACCGGATGCCGCCCGTATTTTTTACCTATCGAATGGATTTCTATCATATTATTTTCGAAGCTGTTTAATAATAAGGGCAAAAAAATAAACCCCGCCAAGTAAATTTATAAGTACGCTCAGGCTGTGTCTGTAATTCAGGATATGCTCTATGGCGAACTGGGCACCGGTCATCAATACCAATGCAATTCCGAATGCCAGTACGATGGTTCGTGAATGTGATGCCGTATTGGATAATCTATACGTGATACCGGAAACAAAAATACCGACAAAAGTAATCGGCCCGATCAGCGCAGTAGATACGGATACCAATACTGAAATAGCCAAAAGCTGTTTTTTAGCCATGTTATCATAGTCTACACCAAGTCCCATGGTATACTCCCGGCCGAGGTTAAGAAGGTCGAGGTACCTGAAATAGCGCTTTAAATACAGCAACAGGGTCAGCACGACCACCGAAGCGATAAGAAGGGTATTCGCAGACGTCCGTCCAAGTGAGGAGAACATGGCACTTTGCACATATCCGTATTCATTCGGGTCGATGGCCATTTGCAGAAATTGCGTTGTAGTACTGAAAAACATACCTAGCACCAAGCCGATCAAAAGAATATAGTATACGTTCTTCTTCTGATTGCGAAACAGAAAAACATACAGCACAAACGAGTATGCTGTCATAACGACCGTCGAAAAGACAAAGCCCCATACTTTTGACCGGAACAGTTCACTTCCGGAGCCCAATGTCATCAGCATCAACACTTGTGATAACACAAACAGATGTTCATACCCCATCAGTGAGGGAGTCAGGATCTTGTTTGCCGAAATGGTCTGAAACACAATAGTGGAATACGCCACGGTCAGGCTGACCAGTACCAACGTAAATAACCGTTCCAGTCTGCCTGTTATAATGAAACTTTCGGTAACAGTAGCGTCAAAGAACACAAACAACACCATCAATAGAATGGCTGTCAGACCTATGATAATTTCCTGTTTTCTCACCTTCCTCTTTTAATTAAAATGAACAGAAAAACCAAGGCTCCCAATGAACCTACAATCATACTGCCCGGTATCTCATAAGGAAAAATAATGGTCCTGCCGATGATATCACAGACCACGAGCGTTATCGCTCCGTAACAGGCCGTATAAGGCAGGTTTTGACGCAGATTATCACCATGTATAAGAGATACCAGGTTGGGGATAACCAAATCGATAAACGGTATGGAACCAACCGTTAGCATGGTTGTACTCACCATTATGGATGTGAGGATCAGCCCGACGCTGATTACTACCGGATAGTTAACGCCCATATTGGCCGTAAAATCTTTACCAAGCCCAACAATCGTAAAGCGATTGGCATATAAATAACAAATGACAAATAGCGGGATCAGGATATAGATCACTTCATATTGCCCTTTTAGTGTTTTGGAAAAATTCCCGATCATCCAGCTTTCCATGTTCTGAACCATGTTGAAATGCACACCGATTACATTGGCGAGAGCATTCAATGTATAACCGTACATCACCCCGAAAATTGGTATAAGTACCGTGTTTCGTTTCACAAAATGAGCTATGGAAAAAGTAAAAAGAGCGGTTAGAGAAAAACAAAAAAACACGCCAAAAACAAGTTTTGGCAGTAATCCGGATTGGGAAAAGAGCAGCAGGCCAAACAATATCCCCAACTTTGCCGCATCCAAAGTTCCGGTAGTAGTAGGCGATATAAATTTATTTTGAGCGAGTTGTTGGATGATGACCCCACAGATAGCAAGACCTGCCCCGGTCAGCACCAGCGTTACGGTTCGCGGAACGCGGCTGATCAGCAGGATCTCGTTATCGTGTGTGTCGGGACGAAACAGGTTTCTTACATCCAGCGGTTCTACACCTATAAACAGCGAAAAAACAGACACCAATACCAAACAAAACATCAGTACCGATAAGATCAGCACTTGATGGTATTCGGTATTTCGGGTACGTCCTGATCTTTTGATCATTCTTTCCAGACCTCGTAATAAATTATTTCGGCTCAAATAACATAAGGCTTACTTCTTCCGCGGCAAACGGTTTCTGAGCTACATTTTTGGGGATCACTACAAATTCACCGGTATTGACCTCCTGAGTATGCCCGTCGGCAAATTCGACAAACAATGTTCCGTTTACCACATAAAACAACTTGTCGCCATTGTTATGTCTGTGCATTTCAAACGCTCCTTTCAGCTTTATGATCCTGACCAAATGGTCATTTACTTGTGCAATTTCTTTTAAAACCCAATGCTTGTCAACCTTATCGACTTCCGATTGGAGGTTTACTTTGTGTATGTTCATTATATCCTTTTTTATTTGTATCAGTGCTATTACTTAAAATACCGAACCACGTAGATTTATCTGGAGCAAATAAAACCCGTGCGATTCTCTTGTAACCTATTCGTTATTCATTTGCTAACCGAATGAAACCGCTTGCTTCGCCACCTCTGGTTACATTAAAGGCAGGTGATGCGGTGTTATCCTCCAAATCGACCTTATAATATGCATTTATACCGTCTGGCCTGTTAATGACCCGCAAAAACACCTGATCGTCCACGACCTCCACATTACCGGTGGAAAGCCCGAATACCGTCAGGGGTACGTCTGTAATCTGCGTAGTGTTCTTCGTCTCGATATCAACAGCATAAAACCCATAGATATTCGTATTCAAATTGGGCAATAGGGGAGATGTTGCTTCTTGTGAAGCATCTATATACAATTTGCCGTTGAGTTCCCGGAAACTCCACAGGAGGGCTCCGTCGGGCAATCCCAGGTCACTGGTATTCAATTCCCAATTCGGGTCAAAATCGGTTTCTCCCGCTTTAATCCGGAAAATAAAAGAGTTCTGCTGTTGCATCACATTGGATTCGTCAAAATCCCACCCTACCGTCATGAAATATAGCGTGCCATCTTTTGCTTGTATCCAGGCGGGATATTCAGACACGGCGTAGCCATGATTTTTGGCTTTAGGATGCACGATTGTTTTCTCCAGTACTCCTGTCACAATATCAACAACGGCCAACGTGTATTTTCTGGTGTTATCGAGATTGCCACTACCATTTGTCCTCGAATAAGTCACACTTACATACAGCTTGCCTTCTTTTGCTGCTAAGGTTTGAATACCTGTAAACACATTGTTGCTGATATCAGTTCCTGTCTCAACGGCCGAAGAAAGATCGATCTCTCCGGTACGTTGCATGGTACTCGGATTAAATTTCTGAACCTTGGTCTTTCCACGATTTCCGTCAAAATAGAATCCTGTTGTTTCGTCTACCACGATGTGTTGTGCCGAAGTTCCGCATTTGATAAAACCGTTTTCTTCGAGTCTTCCGCTCGATGCCACACTATAGCGCAATATCCCGACCTCACCGGCTAAGTTGGCCCTGCTGAACACCCAATTTTTGTAATGCCTGAATCCGCCGAAGTTCCTGGCTTGAATGGAATATCCCTCAATATTGTCCACATCACCTGTTGGCATATCTGAATAAGTGGCATAATATCCGGAACCATCCGAAACCTGCCATTCCGCGGTCAGAAGCACATACTTTCCTGATGTACCTCCGTTATCATCATCTGTTACAGGAGCATCATCGTTACTGCATGATACCAATATTGCGGATGCCATCAGTAGAAATGCTCCTGTTTTTAAGAATTGCTTTCTCATGTTCTGTTATTTTAATGTTTAAGATTAATATTTCAGTATGTAATTAAATTTTAAGTGAAAACTCCGACCTGCGTTCTGGATTTTAAAGTTGTCATACACTTCCTTGTCAAACAGGTTCTTGCATTCTAAATTAACCGTCAATGGTAATGTGTTTTTGGGTTTCCATAGAAAACCCAGCGAATGAACCGTTTGTGACGGGATGATATTCGGGGCATCCACCTTTGCTTCTCCCCATAAACCCAGAAAACCATCGGGTTCCGCATTCCTGGGAATGTAATTCAGATAGAACTCGTGCACGTAGCTCATGTTGTAGTATGCCTGCACCCGGTCATTTGCCGAAAACACCTTTTCAAACTGTAACGACGCCCCGATATTGGAAAAGAAGTAGGGTGTATTCCGTAACCTGGCCCCTTCCAGGTATTGCATTAACGGAGCCTGAATGCGAAACAGGCGGTAATCCTGGTAGGTGCTGTTTCCATTGAGCGTCAACCAGGACCAGGGCTTAAACCGTACATCTGCTTCAAAACCTATTCCCCTGACCGATTCGACGTTTACATTTTGTGCAAATATCAGGTTGACCGGAACGGAAATAATAAGATCTTTTGTGACCCGGTAGAAACTGTTTAATTCTATATCCCACCTGTCATCCGGACTGGTTCGGAACCCAAGATTACCATTGGTGCTTCGCTCCGGCTTAATGTTGAAGTTTGACAATATGTACGAACCATTTCCCAATATTTCGGTCTGTTCGGGAAGACGGGTAGCCAACTCGACTGATAGCCGGAAATACGTACGGTTGGAAAGGTTCAATTTTACCGCTTCCGCCAACCCGAACCTGGAGGTCCTGGCACTGTTGGTTTTTTCATTCAGGTACCCGGTACCGGCATCAACTTCCTGTCCTTTTGTTTTTGCTTCATAATATTTAAGCTGGAACAGGTTTTCAATGCGTCTGTCTGCAAACTGTCCTTTCCAGCCAATCGTTCCGACAAGTTTGGTATAGTCTGCCGGCAGGCTTTGCAAATCGACCGGGTTCTCCCCAATACTGGTGGGGCCGTAGGGGTCCTTACCTTTACGATTATAGTCATTAAAAACAATATTCAAGGCTAAGGTGTGGTGAGGATTTATCCGATAAGTCAGCCCTGTTCTTGATGTCAGGTTGCTATAGGTAAGCTCAGCCATGGTCGGTCGCCCCGATTCACCCCGACTGTTTACATCTGTAGGAGGGTGAAAATTACCATACCAATCGTATGAACCGCGCAACGTGTCTGTTTGCTGTCCCTTTATCTTGCTGTATACCAGGAATTGGTCCATAGAAAACTTCTGGTCTGCAAATCCTTTCCTGTATCGTAATGTAGGAATAACAGGAGCGTTTTCCTGTGCGAAAGAGGCACCGAACGGCTTTTCCATCAATGCCGCAAACTGGTTATCCCTGCGGATGGAAAAAGCTGTAATGCCAAGCCGCAATTCGTCTGCCCACGAGAGATCGGTCAAACCACCGTATATTTCCGTATAGGCATGTCTGTACCGGTTGTGAAACAGCTTAACGCGCCGGGGAGATACGGTTGCCGTTTCAGGATCAGGAACACTAGCCGTTACTGTATAATCGTTGTCTGAGTAATTATAGAATGCATCCACTCCCCAGAACGTATGATTTTTAGCATTCGGATGTTTCAGATTCAGGGAAAGGCGGTGGGTATTGAACGATCCGATCTCATACGATAAGGCTACGGACCGGCTATTCTGCATCCTGGAAACCATATTGATGGCTCCGCCCAAAGCGTCTGCTCCGAGATCGGTAGGGAGCACTCCTTTATAAATTTCTACCCTTTCCAGCATATTTGCAGGAGTGGCGGAAATATTATAACCTGCCCCGAGATAGTCTGTGGGAATGCCATCTTTGAATATCTTGATGGATTTGCCCTGAAAACCGTTGAGCATGATATTGGTATTGCTTCCCAGCCCGCCTGCCTGTCGTACGCGTATACCGGCCGACCTGTTCATCAGCTCTACCAGGGTTACCGATTGTGCCCGGGCCTTTTTTGTATCTACGATTTCCGCTTTTACGATTTCATTCCGGGCTTTTTGATTTTGGGTTTGCCCTGTTACCGTCACTTCCGAAAGTTCTTGGGTGTCTTCTTCCAGAACAAACCGGACCTCGGCATCTTTACCCTTAGGCAGGTAAACGGTTTTCACCTGTATAGCTTTACCAATAAAACTTACCTGCAGCTGATATGTAGTGTTCCCCGGCAGGGAAATTGAAAAATGTCCGTTTTTGTCGGTAATCGCGTATTTCTTCTCAGCTTCCGGCCCCGATCCGTCTATCATCATAGTGGCGCCCATTGCTGCTGTCCCGTCTTCAAGGAATACATAACCCTTGATATAACTATCCTGCGATTGGCATAGTCCCTTTTGCAGAAAAAAGAGAAGAAAGAAGGGGAACAGGATATATCCGGTGTAAACTTTCCTCATCCGTCTACTTATTTAGAATTAATTTAAATTGCAGGCAAATTTACCTATCTTTGGATGCGGAAAAAGCAACAAGATGTACGCATCTTGCAATATTTAAGGATGAAAGCCCATGATGGGCACCTGCCTGCCGGCCAGGCAGGTTTAGCGAAAATGGTCGACGCCTCCCGATATTATCGGGATCGGGAAGATATAAACAAAGCTAAACCAATGGCTTATGAATTTATGTATCGATGAAAATTGAGGTAATAAACAAGAAAAGGAAAGAGCTTAGTGGAGTTATGGAGATTCCGGATGGTTACCCTGTGCCTGAGGGCAGGCAAATTATGGAATCGCAGGATTATCGAAAGGGAAAAGAATTTTATGAAGAAAGAAAATGTATACATCTGGATGGCGTAAATATCAACTTCTTCAAGAAGTCCTGGGCTCATCAACAGGAGGTTTCAGTACGGTCGGACGGCCCCTATATCCAGATGCATTTTGAGCTTTCGGGAGGAGCTGCATACTACCATCACAATGACACACAATTTACGGTGCCTACCGCCCAGGGGGAGTTTAGTATGTTCTATATGCCACAATTGGACGGTACCCTGATCGATCCTCCGTGTTCAAACGCTACGAGCCTGGAGATCGAACTTTCCCGGGCATGGTTACTGGAGCATATCGGGCACAGTCCGGTCACGGCATCAGATTTTGTGAAGGGCATCACTTCATCCCGTCCCACATTGCTCGGAGGGAAAAGCTATAGCATCACCCCTTTTATCTCTCATACCATAAACAGCCTCCGTAACTGCCCTTATACGGGAAACATCCAACGATTGTATACCGAGGGAAAATTATTGGAGTTGCTGGCCCTCCAGCTCCAACAGGCAGATACTACGGAAACAATGCCCCGTCGGCACGTTCTCACAAAACAGGATGTGGAACGCCTGCACTTTCTCAAAGAAAAAATAACGGCAGATCCTTCAAAAAGCTACACCATACAGGAACTGTCTTATTTGACTTTTATGAACCGCACAAAGATGCAGGCGGGATTCAGGGAGTTATTCGGTTGTACCATCCACCAGTTTATTGTTGAAAACAGGATGACAGAAGCATATCGCCTGCTAACGGACGATTATTCCAACCACTGGAACATTTCGGAAATAGCCCGTCGTGTGGGATACCGGTATTACAACCACTTTTCGATAGCTTTTAAAAAGAGATTCGGTGTTCCGCCGAGTTGGTTTTTGAAAAAGTAAAAAGTCTTCCAAAATCGTTTACCTTAAAGAAGTAATCAAGAAAGGCAATATTAGCTCATGACAAAAGAATTACTTGGAATAAAATTACCGGAGACATTCAGAGCTTGCAACACTTCGAAGAGCAGGGGTATAGGACATAAAAAATCACCCGACACATGTTCAGGTGATTTTTAAGCATAATTTAATCCTTCTGTCTTTTAAATGCTGTTTGGTAAGATACGATGAAGCCCACGCATTGGAAAACTATTGTTCCGGAATAAATTTATAACGTATTGTACCCCAGAAGATATATTCTTCTTCCTGAATTAAATCTGAAGGTGAACCCACAATAACAGGAAAAATATCTTCCTCGGTAATTATTCCAAAATCATTACTTTTTTCATATACCACTTCATTATTGTCTTTATCCGTAACAATAAGATAGGCGAGGTATTTTTTATACAAGTACAATTCCTTATTACCGTTCTGTACCTGTCCTATTAATATTTTCTTGTCCCCCTGGTATATGAATACATCATTTTTTTCC
>NZ_RJTM01000102.1 GCF_003725735.1 Sinomicrobium pectinilyticum
CTATAGGCGTATACCGCAGGTTCCGTTCGGATTTGGATGGAATCTTCCTTAAAGTTGATTTCCAGTACCCCGGGATCTTTGTAAAAACTCCATTCCTTTTTCAGGAAGGCTGTACCATCTCCTTCAACTTCTTCGCCCTCCGGCCCCGCAAAATGCTTCGCCTCCGTGATCTCATAAGTGCTGTCAAACACAAAGTTGTTATTATCTACCGGGTCAACGGGATCAACAGGGCTGTCATCATCGTTGTTTGAACAGGAAAGAAGCAGCACTATAAACGGGATAAATACTAATCGATTCATAATTTAATGGTACGGTAAAAAGGCAAAAAGTTAAGGAGTTAAAAACACTTACAACCCCAAAATGACTTAAACGAGTTCGATATTATATATTCCCAAAAGCCGAAAACAGGTGACAAAAAACAACCCTTTTTTATCATAAATGATGAAGTAATGATCCTCCATCTGGTTCCCGTTTGTAACGGGGTCCCACCCCGGGATCTTTAATGTTTTTTTATGGCAGGTCCCCCGTTTTTGTTGCGCTCAAACGAGGGCCTGTTGGAAATTTTCCACTTATATTACTTCTTACTTTTCTTTACAGGATATTTTTCAACGTATATTTTTATCATTTCACCGGGTTCTTTTCCCACGACTTTTTCGATAAGCAGAAATTTACATAAGGCTCAGGCGCACCGGTATTGAAATGGATATTGATTAATTGTTGTTTCTCTATTCTTATCTTGCCCTGGATTTCCTCAAACGTGTTATCCCCTTCGAAATTTCCGTTTTTCACCCCTGCTTTTTCCCTTGATCCCTGCATTTTTGTGAGTTTGGGGTAATGTTTTTCTCAACTGTTTAAATTTTCTCGATTTTTTGTCACCCGTTTTCCTTTTTTCGGAATAATATAGTGTAAGAGGGCGAAAAAAATAAAATTTAAACAGTCACTTAGTATTATGTATAATGAACTTGTCCTGAGTTGTTCTATTACCTACAAAATCATCATTTTGCCCCCTAATTTCGTAATTTTCTCGAACCGTAGCGCTGCTATGCTCCCGATAAAATCGGGATCCAAAATTACTTCATTAATGAACAAAAGCATGACTTTTCGCTCAAATACAACAACTCAAGACGAGTTCAATTTAAGCAATTTTTGCAATGAAGAAAATTACCTTATTACATAATTTCAGATTTTCCTTTTTGTTTATTCTAACCATTTCAATTTATTCTTGTTCAAAAGACGATAGTATATCACATGAAACAGAAGCAAGTGGAAGTGTTGGTTTTTCAATACAAAAGGACAAACTCCACTTTAGTAGCAAGGAAGAACTTAAAGATTTTATTGATAATAGTAGTGAAAAAGAGTTCACTGAACAGATCAGGACATTACAAGAAAAAGGATTTAGACCGCTGACTCCTATTTTTTTTAGAAAACGAAACAGAAGCCTATAATGAATTTCTGATTAGAAAAAGGGATAGATTGGCTTCTAAGTCAAAAAATATACTTTCTTCCCGTGGGGATTCAAATATACTGTTGGAAGAACTGGATGAGGATGATGAAATTATTGCAGACCCCAGTTTTGCAGCGGTATTGAACGAAGACCGTGCTATTTATGTTGGAGATTCTTTGCATGTTTTTACTAGCAGGGGGGCATATAGCTGTACAATTGAAGATGAGCAATATCTGTTTGATTATCTTAATGGGTTGGAAAATGGGGATACAAATACCAAGCAAAGTAATACATCATCAAAAGTACCACCTGAGCCTCAGGATATGAATTGTCCAAATGGTACACAGGTTATTAGCGAAATTATTGATGGAAGAATGACACATCGGTATGTATGTAGACAAAGCACGTTTACTCCCCCAACAAACACAGGTTCCAATATTCCCTCAAAACTTCCCCATGAAATAAAGCAAGGTTTAGGGTTTTGTGCTATTGAAGGTGAAAGTTTATGGCAAAAAGTGTTTGGGGAGGCTGAAACTTGCCATGATTATTTTGATAGTAGAAGACGAGTAAAAGTAAAGTTCTGGAATCAAAACTATTTCGTGTATTCGTCCATTGGAGTTATGGTAAAATATCAAAAAAAATATACATTGGGTTGGCAGAAATCAGATGCGGTAGATTATACAGAATTAGGTATTAATTATGCGGAGTATACTTTTCCGATGAATATGACGGGATATAATGCTCTTAAAGAGCAGGGTGTTATTGCTAAATATAAGGGAGTGACTTATAAGGCAGATGGCACCATAGTAAGGGACTATAAACCAAAAACTTCTGGCTGGCCTTTTATGAACGAGGCTTATTTACCTGATGGATTAGAATTATATCTGTTTGATAATAAGTTTCAGGGTATAAAAGGAAAAGAGTTGAACAAACAAGTAGGGGAATTGATAAAAAAGGGAATTCCAGACGTATTAAAAGCGACCGGCTTGATGAAGGATCTTAAGGAAGGTAAAGTTAATATTACGGCTACTGCCTACGACCCCACTAAGGAAAGAATTAAGTTTATGCAAATAGGGAAAGTAAAGCAAAGTTCCGGAGGCAAAATAAGACATACTTTTGACAAGAATGCGATATTTACTTTTGTATTTGGAGATGGCGGGCTTGAAAAATTTGATTTTGGTGCAGAAAAGTATAAAGATGTGCGAATTGATTTTTATGGTGTTGCGAGAAGGGATGGGAGAATATATAAAGGTAAACAAATGGGATTCCGGGAAGAAAAATAAATATTACTTAACTAAATTCGACATGAAAAATTATTTGTTTGTATTTGCTTTTTTTTTAGCTATTATACATATAGAAGCACAGGAGGTTAGCATAGAAAAATCTATTTTTGGTATTCAAACAGGCTTCCTTGGAATATGGGTACATAATGAAGCAAAACTTTCCTCAAAAATTTCCTTACGGAGTGAAATTGGCTTAGATGCAGGTTTTCAGTCAGGCGAGTATTACCAAGCCGTAGGAGTATACAAAGGGATGGCGTTAATACCTTCCATTACTTTAGAACCCCGGTATTATTACAATTTGGAAAAACGGAATGGAAAGGGAAGATCCTATGCCAAGAACAGTGGTAATTTTTTAACGCTAAGAATGAAATATTTTCCGGATTGGTTTGTCATTGCGTCAGATAAAAACAGAGTGCATACTACGGAGCAAATTTCTTTTATTCCAAAATGGGGGTTAAGAAGAACTCTCGGGGAACACTTTACTTATGAAGCGGGGATAGGAATAGGTTATTATCATAATTTTGATGAAAGTAATATTGTTTTCGATAAAAGCGGAGTGATGATGGATTTTCATCTTAGAATAGGATATACTTTCTAATCTGTAATGAAAGCCAATAAGAGAATATTTTTTATCTGCTTCCTCTTCTTATTATCGGGAGTAACCACTCCGATAATAAGCCAAACATTAACTCCACCCCGATTCTATACTGGTGTGGAGTTAAACAATAAAAATATTTTTTTTCGGGATGATGGCGGTTATGCAGGTTTTTTTGTGGGGACAGAATTGTTTTCTGTGTCCTTTATAGCCCCGGAAATCGAAGTAAAATACCTTACCGGAAATATTGAATATGAAGAAGCGGATGTAGAAGGTATAATTTCAGGGCAATTAAATCACGCTATGCCTTCTAAAAGTATCACTTCCGGTGAATTTGATAGTTGGACATATAGTATAACTCCAAAACTTGCATTTGGCGATGAGGATTTTCGATTTTTGATATTGCCCAAATACTCCATTGCATCTACATCTGTCAGGGCAAGTTATCATGTAATAGATGATGCCAGAGAATATTATAGCCGGGTAGAACAGGATGAAAAAAAGGAAAGGCAATCTTATTTTACATTTGGAATAGGGGCTGAAGGACACATTTTTGACACTGATAAACTTTCTTTTGCCCTTACCCTTCATTATAGTGCATGGAATATCCGGGAATTGTTTGATGGCCTTAATGTAAAAGGCCTTAGAGGTGAAGAAGGTAAGGGCGCTATTGGAATCGGGTTTAGAGTATACTTTAACCCTTTCGCGAGACTGTAAACTGAACTCTGTCTGAAAAAGATTAGAAGTATTAATTTTATTCAGACAGTACCATGACAAAGAAAGAACAGACAGAATTTGAAAAGAAGGTGCTCGAGCAGTTCATGTCGGGCAAGAACCTTTTCGGTGAGGGAGGCGCCTTTGCCCCCATGCTGAAGAATGTGATCGAGAAGGCCCTTGAGGCGGAGATGGACGGCCATCTGGACGAGGGTGAGCGCACCAAGGGCAACAAACGCAATGGCAAGGGAAAAAAGACGCTGAAAAGTGGTTTTGGGACCTTCGACATCGATACCCCGCAGGACCGCCAGAGCAGCTTTGAGCCGGAGCTGGTGAAAAAACGCCAGACCATCCTGGCGGACAATCTCTCGGAGAAGATCATCGGCCTCTACGGCCTTGGGATGAGTTACCGGGACATCTCGTCCCATATCAAGGAGATGTACGATACGGAGATCTCCCATACGGTCTTAAGCCAGATCACCGATCGGATCGTCCCCGATGTAAAGGCGTGGCAGAACCGTCCCCTGGAGCCCCTCTATTGCATCGTATGGCTGGATGCGATGCACTACAAGGTAAAGGTCGATGGGAAGATCGAGCACAAGGCTCTTTATAACATACTTGGCATCAACAAGGAGGGATATAAGGAAGTTTTGGGCATGTACATCTCCGAGAGCGAGGGTGCCAACTTCTGGCTCCAAGTGCTGACCGACCTGAACAACCGTGGACTGCAGGACATCCTTATTGCCTGTACCGATAACCTGAAGGGCTTCACAGAGGCCATCCTTAGCATATTCCCAAAGACCCAGGTGCAGAAGTGCATTGTCCACCAGATACGCAATTCCCTGAGGTATGTTGCCTCAAAGGACCAAAAGGAGTTCATGCGGGATCTCAAAGAGGTATACCGTGCCACCAGTAAGGAGGTGGCCGAGGACGGACTCCTGGCCCTGGGCGAAAAATGGGGAGGCAAATATCCCGTGGTCATTGAATCCTGGCAGAACAACTGGGAAGAGCTCTCCCAGTACTTCCAATACACCCCGCCCATCCGCAAACTGATCTATACCACCAATGCCGTGGAGGGCTTCCACCGCCAGGTGCGCAAGGTCACCAAGACCAAAGGGGCCTTTACAAACGATATGGCCCTGCTCAAGCTGGTCTACCTGGCCACCAGGAACATCGAGAGGAAATGGACCTCGCCCCTCCAAAATTGGAGCCTGGTGGTCCAGCAACTTTATATTAAATTTGGGGAGAGGATTCCCTTGGAATTAAATCCCAATCCCTCTGGGGCTAGCCCCAGAGGGATTGATGGATTGGACAGAGTTTAATTTACAGACCCCCTTTCGCTGCTAACGACGACTAAGCTTCTTCCATTCTTTCACTCTTCCCAACGTTCTCTTTCGCCTCACCTAAAGCCTGAGCCGGGATTTTTTTATAAGCTGAAAATAATACGGTTTAAGCCCTTTACTTACTTTTCTTTACAGGATATTTTTCAACGTAAGCTTTCATCATTTCACCTGGTTTTTTTCCTACTGCTTTTTCGATAAGCAGAAATTCATAGGGCTCAGTTGCACCAGTATTGAAATAAATATTGATTAATCGTTGTTTTTCTATACCTGTCCTGGCTTGAATCTTTTCAAAAGTGTTTCCTCCCTCAGACTTCTCCCGCATAAATACTCCTAAATTGGTCCGCTTTTCCAATTTGTATTTTTTCTTTAGTTCCAAACTACGATCGGAGTAGACCGCGTTCCGTACATTTTTAATCGTGTCACCTGTATTGATTGCTATATTATAGAAGGAATAGGATCCTAATACATAATTTTTATGGTAAACTGTATTTGATAGGTATAAGTATTTAGAGATTTTCCAGCTTAGTAATCCATTCATTAAAATGTGGGCATTTGGTTCTAAGTAATGATAAACCAATATCTTCAGCTACCATAGGGCCAACTTGCGCTTTTTGACCTTTATAAGTAGGTATATATTTGATGATTCTCTTTGATGGTGCGGTTTGCGGAGATTCGTTAATTTCTTCGGGGGCTGTTTTTCCTATATCTTTTTTGAGTCTTTCAATTCCGGTTGGACTATCTGGATACATGAGGAAGAGCCGATCCGGATCAACCAATAGAAAAGTTTCAAACTCATGTAATTGTACGTATGGAATACAATTCGGATGATTAATAGATTTTCCAATGGCTTCTTCCAATGCTTTGACCTTTGCATAATGGTCTGGTATATTTTGAATATCTTCGGTGTATGGACTTTGAGAGTCTTTTGGGAATGCGTATAGATCAATAAACGTGGTATACCAGGTATTCGGCTTATTTCGATCTGATTGTATCCATCGGACTACATCATTTTTTAACCAGTTGTACCGTGAAAGACCACCTTTATGTCGTTTATTACTATGTTTAGACCATCCGGTGGTAATTTTTCGTACTGAAACAAAAATGTTTAATGAAGCAAAATGTTTTACTAAAACATCATTGACAAATGCTTCTTCTGTACTTCCTTCTACTATAATATTTAAGAACTTCATGGTCTGCCTCCTATGATATTTTTTTCCCAGATTTGGCCGGTAGAAAATTCATCTAAATATACTTCTAGTGCTTTGGCATCCGGTCTGGTATATTCGGAAGCCCTTCCTTTACGTTCAATAACAACAATGTCATCCAGTTCAAAATTATTAACCATACTTATAGATTGTGTAGCTATAAATACCTGACAGTGGGTAGAAGCTGCTTTTATTAATCCGGCTACAGCGTCTATGGCACTCGGATGAAGACCAAGCTCTGGTTCATCCAAAAACAATACGGTAGGTAAGTCTTTGGGATTTTGAGCCAAGAGACTTATTAACGCTATTGATCTGAGCATCCCGTCTGAAGCTTGCCCGGAATTAAATATTTTATTCGTACCTTTTTCTTTCCATCTCAAAAGAACTTGTCCAAATTCTTCGTACAGCTCAAAATCATCAAAGAAGGGTAATACTAAACGAAGGTATCTTACTATTCTTTGATAATACGCTTTTTCTTCGTTTTGTAACCGAAAGAGAAAACTACCAAGGTTTTCCCCGTTTTGCTTTAACCAACGGCCATCTGCCGAAGACCATTTTAAACGCATTGCTGAGGTATCACTGGTATTATGAAATTGGTATACCACCAATTTTTTAAGGGAGTTAAGAGTGACAAGAGCTGACTTGTCAGACAGTTCAATTAATCTCGGTTCTTCGTGCCCTACACCACAAGAAATCCAATCACCCTTTTTCACAGATTTGCCTTCTGTATGCCTATAATTTTCTTTTTTGAAAACTAACTTATCCGGTTTAGCAAACATTAGGCTAAATTCATATTCGTTATAACCACTTTCTGTTTCAATTTCTATATAAGCATCGATAGAATTTGTTACACTTGCCTCATCATGTAGAATATCATTAGAACCCCCAAGGAAAGACACATATTCTTGCAGCTTTCCATCCGAGTCTAACATCTTACTCAAAAAACGAAAAAAGGAAATAAAATTACTTTTGCCCGAACCATTCGGACCAATCAAGACATTAATCGGTTTTGGCTTAAAGCTTTCTATAGCTTTAATAGATTTAAACCCTTTTATTGTAAAGGACTTTAATTTTATATCTGGCATATTTTATTGTCTAATAAGTTGACTTATAGGTGTTGGTTTAAGTTTTTTTCTTTGATTCTAGCTCTTGAACTCTCTTTTTTAAAAAATCTTTTACTTCCTTTAGTGCTTCATTAGCTTCAGTCAGAAGATCAATTCTTTTTTCCAATTCTTTTACTTTTTCCTTGCAACCATTACCTTTTGAGGTTTCTTTATGCATGGAACCCTTACCCACCAATAGCCACTCTGAATTAACTTCTGAGTATTTAAGAATAATTTTTTGAATGATATCAAAAGATGCATTGGGGTATTTATTACTTCTTTTATCTATGGAGAATAACCTTTGTACCCTTTGATGGTCCACGCCAATAGCATTACTGAATGCTGAAACATTTCCTTTATGGTAATAATCAATTAACTCTCTAATTCTTTTATTATCCTTTGGTAAATCCATAAATTGCAAAAATGTTTGAATAATAGTTGTTTAATTTCAAACATGTTTGTATATTTGTTGTCACATACAAACCAAAACTCATTTTTCCTTTTATTGGAACTAAAAAGGTAAGAAACAAATTTACGCAAAAATGAAGAGAAAGTATAATACTCAAATCGTAAATACACTTGCTAAACGGTATGATGTAACCACGCGCTATATTCGAACTTGTTTGAAAGGAGAAGGAAATTCCTTGTTAGCCGATGAAATACAAAACGAATATAAAAGGCTAGTAGGCAAATTGAATGTTGTGCTGGATTCTTTAGGTATTGATAGATAGGTTGGTTTTATTACTAGAATCAATCTAATTCATATATCACTTTAACTACCGACCAATTAAATTATGTCTATCTTTTTAAGAAATGTTCTCATATACTGGACAATGAAATTTACCTTCATGTGCATTTAAGAATTGGGTATACATTTTAATCCACAATCAAAACGAAATGAAGATGATTGGATGGACAGTAAATAGAAAGCAAGCTGGTGACTTCTCCCTAAAATTGTGAAATTATACAAAGAAAGGACGGAACTTGTTTCCGTATGCCAACACTTTCTATTCTGGTGAATGAAATCCACCTTGTCTAAATTTACGAAAATCCAATTTTGCTGGCAATTTTCCATAAAAAAATAGCCTGGCGCTGGCACAGGCGATTTTTTAGTATTTTGTAACTCTTCCGGACTGTATAGCAAAGTTGTCCAGAAAGGTCTGGATTTATAGCCTCCTATTCTTTTAGAAATCTAACAGCCATACATTCATCCGGGTCTCCGATAGGGATTAATATAACTGCTTTTTCATCCTTTACGTAAATTTGCCAGGAAGCTAAATATCCCTTTAAGTCTGTTTGCTCCTTGTTAAAGTTAATATCCATGACTAAGTGGGCAGATTCGTCATGAGCTGTAGATTTCCAGCTTCCGCGCACGTCAATACCTTCAATCTTTCCATCATAATAAGCATCGAAATCAAATGTCCCCTCCGGAATATTTTTCATCTCAAAGGTGCCATCAGATTTTATGATTAGATAACCGTCCTTTATATTCTTGTATTCCTTAACTGTTTTAATGGTTTTTGCATCAAGCTTATATTTTCCGATCAAAAATTCAGGCTTTGGATTGTGGCTTATTGCATCCAAACCAGAATTCAAATTACAAGGAATTATCCGGGAGCAATTTGTCAAAATGCCCATTCCAAAGATTGCGTATATCCCCCATCTATACTTAAAGGAGCTTTGAATATATTGGAATATTATTATCATATTTATCTTTTTCTAATTTTAAATCATGGTCTTCCTTTCCATAATGAGCCACTATTCTTTTCGATAAAAACTAACATCATAATGATCTATAAACAAGATGTCATCATTTCTATGTATAGCAGGATATTTATATATTTCATCCCGGATATATTCTGAAGGGACATCGTGAAGAAATATCAGGTTTTTAAATCGGACATCGCAGCTTTCTTTAAAGAACTCCCATGTCCCGTGGTTCTTTTTGGTCAAAGAATCTTTTGTAAATACCTGTTCAAAAGTGCCATCAGGTTTTATAATTAAAATGTTTTCCGCCTGCTTAACAAAAGTATTTTTATAAATGCCTTCTATGGGTTTTTTATTGTTACATTGATCCCTTGAAATACACCCCATTAACATGGGAATCAGACCTAACATTAGTAAAATATTTTTCATTGTAGCCTGAGTGTGGATTTAAAGATTTGCTTGATCATACAGAGTCGTCAATATTTACCATTGCCTTATGATTTCATTTTCTTTTTGTGTCTTTAGAAGTAGGGATTAACAGATTAAGAAAATGGATCAATAGAATAAAAGAATAATTTTTCAAGATATTATTACAGATTATTCTTTTATAAATCTTACGGCCCTACATTCATCCGGATCACCAACGGGAATTATAATGACGGCTTTTTCACCCTTAGAAAAGATTTGCCAGGAAGTGCCGTAATCTTCAGCATTTATTTGATCTTTGTTAAAGTCTACATTTACAGAAAAAAAGGTTGCTTTTTCATGAGTTACAGCTTTCCACTTCCCTCGAACATCTATCTTTTTAGTCTTATCCTCATAATAGAAAGCGTCAAGATCAAGTATCCCTGCCGGGATATCCTTGATCTCGTAAACGCCATTTAATTTTATGTTCATGCTCGGATGTTTCATGTCCTTATAGGTTTTAAACCATTCTATAGTTTTAGAATCAGGTACATACTTGCCAACCAAAAATTCTGGTTCGGGTTTATCCTCAAGGACGGTCAATCCGGAACTCAAATTACATGGAAGTATTCGAGAGCAACTGGTAAGAAGAAATCCAATTACTGCTAATCCGTATAAGAACAATCTTTGAATATATAGGTTCATTTTCAGCATTTTAGTTGATTGTGTTCTAAATTGTTGTTTAAAAGGATATATGAAAAATCGCCCGGCAAGAGTTCAGGCGATGTTTTAGTGTTTTGTAATTCTAACAAACTGTATAGCAAAGTCGTCCATAAAGGTCTGGACTTATAGTCTCCTATTCTTTTATAAATCTTACGGCCCTACATTCATCTGGGTCCCCCAAAGGTATTATAATTACAGCCTTTCCATCTTTAGAGAGGATTTGCCAGGTAACCAGATATCCTTTGTCATTAAGGATTGTGGGCTTTTTGTCAAAACTGATATCTGCAAATAAGTGTGCAGATTCTTTATGTATTCCGGATTTCCATGTGCCCGTAAAGTCTACGCCTTTAGTTTGACCCGCAGCATAAGATTTGATGTCAAATACACTTATTGGAATATTCCTTATCTCAATGGAGCCATCGGGATTGATATTAAGATACCCTCCCTCGTAGCCCTTTATCATTTCAAGGGTTGCAGCGTCTGTAATATAATGGCCGATTAAGAATTCCTGTTCCGGACGGTCTTTTACCGGGGTGAATTTCGAATCTAAGCGACAAGGTGTGAATCGGGCACAATTGGTTAAAAAAAACATTCCTATTATAAAGCACATTATTATCCTATACGACAATGATGTTTGGATACGGTAAAAAACTTTTTGCATTTTATTTTATTTTAAGTTTAAATTTAAATGTTTGTGTTATGGTAGATAAAGGTTTATTCTTACCATTACCTGTTCGCTTATAGCTTTCCGCAATGTGTAACAGCAAGGAATTTCTGGAAGTGGGGTTGGTTAATTCCACGTTTATCCATCCCTCTTCATCACTTGGAGTATAGTCAATGCTTGCACCGCCAATGAAAAATTGTACCCAATTGGCTTTTATATGCTTATTAAAAGAGTCTTTAACCGTTGTATGATCAGGACTAAAACTATAACTTCCTAGAATGGTGTTTCCAGATTTGACAAATTCTTCAAAAGTTAATTTTTTGTCATGTAATATACTTAAAAAATCTTTTTTAATATCGGAAGGTACCTGACCGGCAAGCATTTGTTTGGTCATATCATAGTCAAACGGAAAATCCCGGTTATCTTTTCCTGTTCCGGTAGCAAACTCATATAATAATATTGCCACCCCATTTTTTCCATTGACCTTAAATTGTTTTTGTTTTTCCGTTTCGGATGTAATATTTGCTTTGGGATTCATGTAAAGTGCAGTTTTCTTTAAGGCAAAAATGAAAGAGTTGTCAACAGCCTCTATCATTTCTTTTTCTGCGTAGTCCGGGACTTTATCTTTTAATTTGTATACCTTTTCGGCATACTCGCGTGCACGTTTTAGCCAGGGAGAGTTGAGCGGGTTAAAATTTCCCGACTTGAGATATTCATCAAATTCCGCGAGTTCGGACAGGGTAATGGCTGCACTAGATGGTGGATTACCCATTATCCTGGCAATTTCTTTTTCCCTGTTAGCTTCAAACATTTTAGCCACATGCTCTGGTCTCAGGTGGCCTAGGTAACCCTGCGCTGCCCGTCTTATCATCTCCAATTCATACTCAGGGTCGAAGGCTTTTATTGCTTCCGAGATCTTAGGGGCATTTTTATTCCCAATTTGAAGCATATAGGAATTTGTGGCATAATTGGGAATCTGATACCTGGTAAGGACTGAAGGATATTGTAATATGCTTTGTGTATTATAGGAAATAATGTAGGCAGTCATAAGGCCTATTTTATCCTGAAGAGAACGGCTCTTGTAATGTGAAACCCTGTCTTGTACCAGCTTATCCACAAGGATATTAGAATCCCAACCTACTTTCATTAATCCTTTTTCTATACTGGAGTTCTTCGTGCTTTCCAGGTGATGTTTTCCAAAACTTGCGACAGACTTTTTTCTTATTTCATCATGTTTCGCTATGGTTTTAATATCCTTAAGCTTTACACCCTGAACTTTAAAACTACCAATGCTTGATTGGTTAACCTTTCCACTATTTATCTCTGCTTTGCGTTGCTTTAGCAATAATAATTCGGAAGTATAATTATCTCTGGAACGGCCTTCATCAAATGATTTCTTATGATAGTTTGCAGCTAAATCGGCTGCTTTATACTTGGTGCGCATGGTTCTTTCCTCATACGCTTTAAACATAGCTTTTTGAGCATCCTTGAAACCGTTGAAATTTTTATTTAAGGTACTTTCGATAGATTTCTCCAGGGTGCTTTCTTGTTTGGAAAGCCAAGCTTTCAAGGCTTTTTGGTGTGCTGCCCTCATGGCATTGTCCAATGCTATCAAATCATTAATGGCCGTGAATTTAATAGTGTGATTAAATGGTTCCTCGGCTGCGGCCACAGCTCCTGGTTCCATTAGTGGCGACACATCTTCTACCGAAGATTCTTCGTATTGTTTATATTGAGCCGAAAGCGGAGTATATCCCAAAAGACAAAGCAGGGAAAGTATAGCTAAGTAATTTTTCTTCATCGTAGTAAATGATTATTTCTTTAATACCTGTTTTGAATATTTTTTTCCGGCAATTTTAACCTGGATAATGTAGACACCAGGTATAAGGCTTTGTCCGGGAATCGTAAGGGTATGCCTTCCCTTTTGTTGCTCTTTTTCAGCTGTAACTACTGATTTGAGCCTTCCATAATGGTCATATAATGTAATTTCAACAGGAGAGGGTTTCTCAACTTCATAGGTAACCAGAATATCACTAGCAAAGGGATTGGGGTAAACAGTGAAAGAGACCTTATCTTCTTCCAGTAAATCACTGCCACTCTCTTTGGTGAAATTTTTGTGAAGTACCATAACCAGGGGAGGGCCGGGTTCTGACCAGTTGGAGATCCAGGTTTCCAGCCGGGCGATCAGAAAATCATTACCGTCTTTGTTTTTTTCTTCCAAAGAGATAGAAACTATTTCATATTCAAGTTCCTTTTCAGTAGGGTGATCCGTGAAATCCTGTTCAACCGAAATATTGGCATTAGGCAGCGTAAAAGAATTATTATGCCATATTATGGAACTTTCAGTTTCTTTATGCTCTATAGAAATAACCGCATGATCAGGTTGGATACCATCAGCTTCATTCGATAGACGGAGAACAGCAGAACGAACTTTCAATAATTTTTCTCCGGCCCAATCCATTTCATATAGACTTCCCTGCCACTCTCCGATAAGTGAATCGGAATGGATAGTAGATTTCGGTAGCCGATGAGCTAAGGTTTGACTATTAACAGGTATCGTTGAATTTGAAATTGCTGTTTGTGTAGAGTTATTGTTGTTGCTACGTTCATGTTCTTCCCATTGTGTGAGTAGTGTCCTGCTATTATATATGGGGTTGTTGCGCAAGATTTCCATGGCTTTTTCTTTATTCTCCACAATACCCAATCCGTAATAGTAGCACTTGGCAAGCCAATGTTTGGCCATACCGTAGTTACTTTTTTCAAACCATTCTATTGCCTTTCCATAATCCTGTTCTATACTGCCCATACCCTTTAAATAAAGATACCCCAAGCTATAAGCAGCTTTTTCACTACCCAATATATGGGCATAGGAAAACCACTCTCTTGCTTCATCAAAACTCAGGGTACAACCTATACCGTCTTTATAAAATATACCCATCAAACATGCCGCATCCGCATTTCCTTCCAGGGCACAGGATTTTACTTGTTCAAATATTTCTTCCGATTGTTGTTGGGTGATTTTGGAGATATCCGGATAACTTTCCACAATCTTTAGGATTTCCTCACATTTCTGTGGATTTGTGGATTGCGCAAATGCATCCGTAGGACTAAAGAGCACTAGGGCCAGCCCTATTAAAAGGTGATTTTTCATGCGTAGAAATTTGATATAATTGTTGAGTTTTTGCGTATTTACCGAAATCGGCGGGCAAAATTACATTATTATGTAATAAAATACTTTTCTATTTTTAAAATAAATACACACATATTATAATGTTTTTAGTGTTAAATAATTATCCATAACATAGAGGATATTTCCTCTACAAAGACTGGAAAAAAGAAAATAACCCTTAAAATTTATTCCGTTTTATACAATGAACAGACACGGCATAAGCCCTGAGTTTCAAACTTAAAGAATAAAAAAATGTAAAAACATAGGGGCTTTCCTAGTTTTTCTCTCTCAAAAATGTTTAGATAACCTCTATGTGTGTAGTGGGATTTAGGTAAGCATGTTTGATCAGCAGTAGTGTTATTTATTTTTCTTTTATTGAAGAAGCAGAGGTTTTTAACGATTGATATGAGATATAAAAAAATCGCCCGGTATAAGCACAGGCGACTTCTCTGCTTTAAGGATACATGGAGCCCTTAAAATTATTTATTCTGTGTAATTTAGGACAAGGAATATGGTGAAATTCTTTTTATTGTTTATCCCATTATCCTATTCAAATATAACCTTTGTATTTTTAGATTGCCAATTTCTTTTTTTGAACAAACTTGTAGTTGGAGCAAAATCCCGTTTCAGTTGCAATTTTTCTGGCTTGTTTGGAAAACGCTGCAAACGTTTATATATGATGCCCCTTGTTTCCGTTACGCTCCGAGGGATAGTTGGTAAAAGATCAAATCCTTTGTATTCCTGTTTCCGGGTTTCTTTTGGTATGTAATACCGCATGAACAAAAACTGTATCATCTTCTAGGGTATAATATATGCCGTAAGGAAATTTTTGTAGAAAGATAATTCTAATCTGTTTATATCGCTTTTGGTAATGTTCCGGGCTTGCCTTAAGATTTTCAATACCCTTATCAAGTTCATTTATAAATGCTTTAGGAAGATGTTCGGCCTGCTCTGCATACCATGCTATAGCTTCAACGATATCTTTTTCAGCTAATGTTTTAACTATCAACTTATAAGCCATACTGTTGCTTTAAGGAAGCCTTGATATCGTCCCAGTCTTTTCCGTCAGCAGGGTTTTCCCTGTGGTGCTTTAGGCGTATATCTATGATTTCCTTATGAGAACGTGTTAAACCAGGCTCTTCTGTTTCAGTTTCTATAATGGCATTAAAGATTTTGAGAATTCGCTCATCCGCATGCTCTATATACTTTCTAATCCTGTTCCTTAAATCCATTGAAGTGTCCATAACGTACTGTATTGTACACCAAATTTATTAAATAATAACCAAAAAGGAGGTGTTTTCCAGTGTTTTATGAAAATTTTCTCTTTTAAAAGGGGAACTACATTCTTTAATTCTATTGAAATGGTGTTAATTCTCCATATTCTACATTGAAATGAGTTAATACCCGTCTATCGATTTACCTGTCATAAGCAGGATTCTCCATGTCTACTGTATTCAAACGAGCACCAGTGGAGCTTTTTCATTTCGATCACTTTTTCCCTAAATACTTAAAAACCTTTTTTTTCGAAACATTGCCGCTTTTTGTCTTTTTCGTGGTTTCTCTTTTTGCCAGTTGGGAGACAATTATTTTGTGTTAATACATTCTAATAGCTGATACCAATTTCCAGCTCCTTGTTCACCTTCAGGTTTATCTACAATTTTAACTCTTTTGTTACGTGGCGATCGGCACAACAAATCCGTAATACGCATAGATTCGTTATTAATGTCTTCTCTTACAGCTACCGGAAGAAACTCCAATAGTTTTTTGGCAGTGATAGGGTTGTTTAGCTTTCCGTCATCAATGAGTTTATCTATTTCTTTCCCTAAATCAATCTTTTTATGTTCCCTTTTTGGCTTTGTACCTGCTTTTTCAATGTCTAATATAGCTTTTTGCGTTTCTAAAGGTAATTTCTTGATAGATGGTTTACGCTGTTTTGGATTCATAATTTGAAAGTTATGTAATCCATAAACGTTTGCAATATTTTCAATCTCTTGAGGGGTCGGAGTTTGTTTTCCAGACTCTATTCTTGAATACTGATTCTTCTTTAATTTGGCAAGCTGCTCAACAACTTCTTGAGTCAATTTATAATGTAATCTATACTCTTTGAAGACATCTCTTAAACGTTTATTTTCATTCATCTCTAATTTTTTAATATTATCGAATTAAAATATTTGTGTATTTCGATATTTTTCATATCTTTGTTTCAAATTGATAGCGACATCAACGTGATGTGTCAAAAGATTCATCACTTACAAAGTCTCTCGACTGGAAAAAACCGTCAATTATTGCCCACGAGAGTCCGTAAAGTCGCCCATTATTGTTTGGAAGTTATATCTTTGTGGTATATTCCAACAGGGCGGCCTTTGCGTTTGGACTTCCAGGGGCAAGCCGAGAATATCGAATAGATTTCTTGGCGAGGTTTAACTTGACGGTTTACCTCCAGCTGGAAGGAGCAAAGGTTGTCCTGTTGGATCTATATGACAATCCACCTCAATTTCCTGAGAGGCTCGTTTATAAAACTAACCTTATGAGAACGAGCAAGACTAAACCGTTAAAGTACCCAAACCATAAATTACTATTAGATAGTATTACAATTTGTGATGCTGTTAGGATACAATCCCAATCGCTTCAATCCATTTTAAAGAACATCAAATGCGCCCCGGAATGAGGGCGCAACAAAAGACGTCGGGCAGTAAAAGTAGGCGTTAAGCCATCTTTGCCAATGGTACAAAACACCGCTGGCCACTGCCGGACAGTACCGACCCTGCGCGATAAGGAAACGTTACGGTTTGCTTTAGGAGAGGTGCGGTTGTTTGCCTTTCAGTTTACAAATTCACATCCTAAAGGTAGATGGTCATTCCCATTTTTGCAAATTTTATCTGATTTTCTGTTGGCGTGGGTGTTGGTTTTTATACTTAACACACTAATCACTCAAATGTCGGAATTATGAAACACGCCACATTAGCAGGGTTCTCCTGCTGGTGCCCCATTACTATTGCCTTAATTTTACTTAGCCTACCGGTGTCCCTTAAAGCATCACTACCTTTTCAATCTTTCACTCAACACCAAATTACCGGGACGGTAACGGACGGTAACGGGAAGCCTTTGGGTGGTGTTAATATCATCATTTCCGGAAAACGACAAGGGACGATTTCTGATTTTGACGGAACGTATACTATTATGGCTTCTCCTCTGGATACTTTAGTATATTCCTTCGTTGGATTTAAGACGTTGGAGGAAAGGGTAGGAGGTAGGCTTACTATTGATGTGGTGATGGAGGAGGATGTTACCGCTTTGGGAGAGGTCACGGTGAATGCGGGGTACTATACGGTAAAAGAGAAGGAACGGACGGGGAATATATCCCGGGTTACCTCTGAAGAAATCGAGTTGCAACCGGTAGTAAGCCCTATACAGGCTCTACAGGGCCGCATGGCCGGTGTGGAAATTTTACCGGGAGGGAGCCAACCGGGAATGGCCTCTACGATTCGCATCCGGGGACAGAACAGTTTGCGTGCAGAAGGTAATTTTCCATTGTATATTATAGACGGGGTTCCCCTGAATTCCACTCCGATGGAAAGCAACAGCCTTTTGGGGAGTACGGGTATAGATCCTTTAAACAATCTGAACTTATCCAATATAGAAAGTATCGAGGTATTAAAAGATGCCGATGCTACGGCAATTTATGGCTCCCGGGGGGCTAACGGGGTAATTTTGATCACTACCAAAAGAGGGCAACAACAAAAGACGGAAATAGAAGCCCGGATATATGCAGGTATGGCTACAGTGCCAAATAGGTTAGATTTGCTCAATACGGAGCAATATCTGCAAATCCGGAAAAAAGCTTTTGAGAACGATGGTGTAGTACCCGATGCATCCAATGCTTATGATTTGGTCTTATGGGACCAAAACCGGTATACCGATTGGCAGGATTTCTTTTTTGGTGGTACTTCATACATTACGGATGTTAATTTAGCGGCCTCCGGAGGTAATGAAACCACTTCTTTTAGAATAGGAGGTTCTTACCATAAGCAAGGAACAGTATATCCCGGAGATTATGACTATAGCAAGCTAACCGCGGGATTGCATCTCAACCATACTTCGGAGAGCAAAAAACTGGGCATTGACCTTTCGGTAAATTATGGGATGGATACAAACAACCTGGTAGGGAATGTGAATGTATCCTCCAATGTATTTATGTTGCCACCGAACGCTCCTGCTGTTTTTAATGAAGACGGTAGCTTGCATTGGGTAGCATGGAACGAGGCAGGTGCGGACAATCCTTTAGCCGGCTTTTATAATACCAGTAAGACACAGGCAGGTAATCTGGTGTCCAACCTGGGAATTTCTTACCAGCTCTTATCCGGGCTTAGCCTCAAAACTAATGTAGGGTATTCGTATTTCCATAGCCAGGAATTGATGAAAATGCCTAAAAGATCATACAATCCTTCGAATTGGGGAAATATAGACCATAGGTCCCTACATCTGCAATCCGACAGGAAATCCTGGATTATAGAACCCCAGTTGGTATATAGTACGAAGATCGCGGAAGGAAAATTGGATGCACTGTTGGGAGGAACTTTTCAGAAAAGTAAAAACAGTAGTTTAGGTGTACAGGGTGTAGGCTATGTAGCCGAATCGTTAATCGGCAATTTAGATGCCGCAGAAAGTATGGTCAATGGAACCAGCCAAAACACCGCGTATGCATATAGTGCCCTGTTTGCCCGTTTGGGCTATAACTGGAAGCAAAAATACTTTATAAACCTTACCGGGAGAAGGGATGGCTCCTCCCGTTTTGGACCAGGTAAGCGTTTTTCAAACTTCGGTGCCGTTGGTGGTGCCTGGATATTTTCGGAAGAACCTTTTATTCAGAACAATATACCGTTTTTAAGCTTTGGCAAATTACGGGGAAGTTATGGTACTACCGGGAATGACCAGATCGGGGATTACGGTTACCTGGATGCTTATGAAGCCACACCCGGCCCTGGTGGATTATATCCTACCGGGCTTTCCAATCCCGATTATTCCTGGGAGATTAATAAAAAGCTGGAAGCAGCCATAGAACTGGGTTTTCTTGCGGACCGGATAAATCTCGGTTTGAGCTGGTACCGCAACCGTTCTTCCAACCAGTTGGTAGGCTACCCGCTCCCGGGGCTTACCGGTTTTCCTACGGTCCAGGCCAATTTACCGGCTACTGTAGAAAATACAGGTTGGGAGGTGGAAGTGTCTTCCCTGAATATCCGGTCTGAAGATTTCCGTTGGCAAACCTTTTTTAACATCAGTTTTCCTGAAAATAAACTGGTTAGTTATCCTGATATTGAGCAATCTTCCTATGCCAATACCTACCGTGTGGGACATCCGCTCAATATTTCACTGCTGTACAGGTATGAAGGTGTTGATCCGGAGACAGGCTTTTATAGTATAGCCGATATCAACGAAGATGGCCGGCTGGATTATGAAGACCGCGTGGTGATTTGGGACCGGGGCCGGAAATTTTTCGGAGGAATAAGCAACAACATAAGCTATAAGAATTTTTCCCTCCAATTTTTATGGGAGTTTGTCAAACAAGAAGGGAAGATAAGTTCGCTTATGGAGGCAGGTCCGTATGGGAATTCACGTATGGAGGTAATGCAGGCGCTTCAAGAGGGAAGCAAGTTTCAACGGATTTCACAATCTTCACAGGCTACTACGGCTTATTCTAATGTCTTAAATACCGTTTTCCTTGTTGAAGATGCCTCCTTTCTACGGTTAAAAACACTTTCCCTGGGATATTCGATTCCCGCTGAAGTGTTACAAACCACAGGGATAAAAGGGTGTAAACTTTTTCTGAATGGTCAAAACCTGATCACGCTTACCAATTATAGTGGAATGGACCCGGAAAGGCCCGGCCCGGGAACCTCATTTGCCGGACTACGTACGATAACTTGTGGGGTGCAACTAAACTTTTAAAAACATGGATATGAAATTATCAATATATATTAAACGGTTCGTAATCATAATGGTTTGTTGTTGCATGGTTTCCTGTGAAAGTTTTGTAGAAGTAGACGCACCGGATCATAAAATAGTGAGTGAAGCGGTCTTTGACGATGATGCTATGGCCATTAGTGTTATGACTGGTATATACAACCAGTTATTCAGGGCTTTTTTCAGTAGTGGCGGATCGGATAGCGTTACTGCTCTGGCCGGACTGTCTGCCGATAATTTGCGGTGCATAAGGACAACAGACCCTACCCGCCTGGAATTTGAACAAAACGAAATTTTGCCCAACAACCCCAGGAACCTTAATGTATGGACCAGCGCCTATAATATCATTTATATGACAAACTCCTTATTGGAGGGATTGACAAATTCCGGAAAAATTACGGAAGAAATCCGTAACCAATTGGAAGGAGAAGCCAAATTTGTTCGTGCCTTTACTTATTTCTACCTGGTTAATTTATACGGCGGAGTCCCTTTGGTATTAACTACCGATTATAGGGTAAATGCGTTGGCTGTAAGGGATACGGAAGAAGAGGTTTATCAGCAGATTATAGAAGACCTGGAAGATGCCATGGATAAATTAGAGGAGAACTATATAAATGGGGAACGCACCCAGGTCAACACTTTTGTTGTTATGGCATTACTGGCAAGAGTAAACCTTTATCAGCAAAATTGGGAAGAGGCAGAGAGACTAAGTACCCAGGTGATTTCCCAGGCAGGTACTTATGAAATACTGGAAGATCCTGACCAGGTTTTTCTGGCCAATAGCCATGAAGCCATTTGGCAGCTATCTCCTGTTGGCAGGGGGAGTGCTTCAACGAATACTAATGAGGGGAGTATTTTTATTATTAATCCCAGGATAACAGCTTTATCACACCTAAAATTGTCAGACGATATCGTAGGGACTTTTCAATCCCCGGATAAACGTTTATCGCATTGGGTGGGTTTTCATGAGGGACTGGCTGTCCATTATGCCTATAAATATAAGATAAGGAACAGTACAGCAGATATTACCGAATATTCCATGGTACTTCGATTGGCAGAACAATACCTGATACGGGCTGAGGCCAGAGCTATGCAAGGCAAGCTAAAGGAAGCCATAGCAGACCTGGATGTGATACGAAACAGGGCAAACTTAGATCTAATATCAGATATCAATCCGGGAATAGATCAAGAGGCTTTGCTGGAGAAAATCATGGAAGAAAGAAGGAAAGAGTTTTTTACGGAATGGGGCCACCGGTGGCTGGACTTAAAGCGTACCGGAACTGCCAGCGAAGTCTTAGGAACGGGCCATCCGTTATGGCAGGATACCGATATACGGTATCCCATACCGGAAGAAGAGCGGATAAAAAACCCGAATCTCGGCCAAAACAATGGGTATTAATTTAATCATAGTACAATTAGCATATGGACGCTCTATATAGATTGCTCATTTTTGTTACAATTATCGTATGTTCTTTTACACCTGCGATGGCACAATCGGAGCCTGGCCCTATGGCCGACACTTTACTCCTGGATAACAGTATAAGACATGGACGTTTACCTAATGGTTTTACGTATTACATGAAATCACTAACCAAAGATCAACCCAAGCTGTATTTAAATTTTTACGTAAAGGCAGGGTATAACCAGGAGGATAAAGGGCAGCTCAACCTGGCCCATGCCCTGGAACATCTGGCATTTGAAACCACGGAAAATTTTCCTTTAGGATTATTTAATACCCTGGAGGTCGGGTTGTATCGCTTTAACGGAAGCACCGGCTCAAAAGGTACGAATTATAATTTTGATGTGCCGATAAACAATGTAGCGATTTTGGATACCGCTTTTCTATGGTTTAAAGATATTGCTACCGGGCTTACCTTATCCGATACCGATATTGACCATATCAGGGAAGAGTTACGACAGGAATTCCTGCTAAAGAACGGCAAAGATTTAAATAAGAGATTTGCAGAAGCAAATTTGCAAGCTGCGTTATTTCCGGGAAGAAAAAGCCGTGACCATTTTTTTGAGCACCTAAAAGCATTTAAGCCAGAAACATTAAGGCGTTTTTATAAGGATTGGTATCGCCCGGATTTGATGGCGTTAAGCGTCATCGGAAACATAAAGGACCTGGATGCGATGGAAAGGAAAATAAAAGAAACCTTTTCCGATATTCGTCCCCATAAGAATCCGAGGATACATGTGGATTTTGATTCCATCTATTTTGAACGACCGTCTCAGTATGTTGTTGTGGAAAAGCCAACAGGGGCAACTTCATCCATGCACAATGGTGATGTTGAAATTCAATTATTTTTCAGGGCCCCGGATGTGGCCGAAAAAATGCATACGTTGGATGGCATTAAAAGGTTAATCCGGTTACAACTGCTGATCGCCTTAGTAAGTGAACGTCTTAACGTAGCTACACATGCCTATAACTCTTTTTATGCAGGTGCTTTCGATCCGTACACATATGGTGACTTCCCTCCGACATTAGGCATTAAGATCAATGCAGAGCATTATGAAACAAGGACCGCATTGCAGCAGACAATACAAGTATTGCACCAACTCCAAAAATATGGTGCTCTTGAACAGGAATGGACTACTATTAAAAAAGAACGGCTTCAATCCATAAACAATACGGACAGTGCGTATGCCAAATATTGGGTCAATGAAATAGGGAACCAATTTTTACATGGACAAGCCCTACCATCTAATAAACAAGCCCTTTTAAAAAAGTGGCTATCTGATCTTTCTTTAGGAGATTTTAATGATTTTGTTCGTGAGTTTCTCTCCAAGACGCCGGAAGATATCGGCATCATAGTCCCTACCGGGGATAAAGCGTTGTCCTATGGAGAGCAGGAAATACGCTCCCGGATAAAAAATGCTTTTAAGAAACCGGTACACCCTTACATGCTACCTGAAACACCTACTGTGTTGATGCCCGTTGAGAAGACTGTGGGACTAAAGGAGAAAGGCTATATAGATAAAGGCATAGGAGAATCCGGGGCCAGGGAACTGGTTTTGGATAATGGCATACAGGTGGTCTTAAAATCCTATATACCATCTCCGGGGGTATATAGTGATAAGATTATGCTGCATGGCTTTAGCCCGAAGGGAGCCTCTTGTGCTTCCAAAGAAGATTATTATGCTGCCCTGCTGGCTCCGGGTATTGTGAAAAATGCCGGGGTGGGGGCTATGGACAAGTTTATGTTAAAGCGTTTCCTTTCAAACACCAGTATTTCGGTTTCTCCGTATATTGGATATTACGAAACGGGAATAACAGCAAACGCTGCCTTGAATGATGTGGAAAAAATGCTGCAACTGATTTATCTCTATATTACTACCCCACGTAAAGACCAGGAAGCTTTTAAAGACTGGAAACTGGAAGAACAAAAGTCCTATTATAATTCCTCCTCTAACATCATCCAGGCAGATTTTTATAATGCTATTGGAGAAATTACCGGGGACAGTTCGGTGAGAAGAAACCCTTTGAGCAGTAAAAGAGCCCTTCAAGGAACAAAACGTTTTAGAGGTATAAAGCAAGCCAACCTGGATAAGGCCTATGAAGCATACAAAAGTCTCTTTGGTCATGCCAAAGATTTTACATTTTTAATCAGTGGAGCGTTTGCTATGGATTCCGTATTGCCTTTAGTACAGAAATATTTGGGGAACCTTCCCGATATATCCGATTCACCTCAGTGTAGCCAGAAGCCGGCAAATACCGACGCCCCTTCTAACGGCCTCTCATACCATGAAATACCGCCCCCGGATTATCAAATGCATAATACCAGTTATAGTTTGCGCTTTATGTCAAAAGCATCTGATATGGATGATTGGCGGGAGGAGATAAAAATACGAGCTTTGGGTAGAATTGCCATGCTAAAAGCCTGGTCACTGCGCTTTGAAAAGGGATATTCGTTATATGACCTAAGTGCATCCGGACAGTTAAACAAGGATAAATCACGATATGAAATCAGTATTAACTTTAACTGTGAATTGAAGGAATTGCCATTACTGCGAGGGGACAGCAAAAAGATTATTCACCAAATAAAATCAGGCCAGGTAACACGGGAAATACTTCAAAAAACATTTAAGGAACTAAAATCTGCGTATAATCAAACAAACGCCACGACCCCAAGGGAAATGCAACATAGACTTTATAACCATTATCGTTATGAGTTGTCCTGGGTCGATTCTGTTGAAGCTGAAAACTATATTGAATCGTTAACCCTTAAAGATATTATGGATGCCGCTAATGTATACTGTAAGGAGGAAAACTTATTTGAATTTGTAATGAAAAATTAAAAAAACGTTTTGCTGAAGGCCACTTTCGGATATTTTTATAAACAATATCCCGCCAGGAAAATTCTTGACGGGATAGTTAATCAAAATTAAAGGTCAATAATGTTGCCATCACCTACTTTTGCAGTTTGAGGGTCCTCGGCATCATAAACCTGATGAACCTGGCCATCAATTCGAACCTGGCAAGGTTCATTTCCTTCACCACAGTTCAGTTCAACATCTAATGGTTCAAATTCACCATCTACCAAAATATAATCGGTAGTGGGGTCGCTTAATGTCATGGTGGCAAATGCCATTCCAATGGCCAATATAAAGGCCAACATCGGTAAAATCAATTTAAGACGTTTCATGACTAAAAAAATTAAAAATTACGCCTACTCTATCAGGTTTTCGGCTTCCCCTGTATGTATTGCGCAATACATATATTGTACTCGGATAATATTCATTTTTCCGGGATTGCTATAAGCAGTCCCCCTGAATACAGTAAAATTAGAACCGGGTTTTACGACGCGAAAGAAAAAAACGGTAAAAATTCTGCAAACCCGGTCAAAACCTTTCCGTTTTTTTCCTTTTTATGTTAAAGTTTAGCTTTACTTGTTTTTCAGGTACCGGCTAAGGGCATAGCGGAAGGATCGTTCATCGTTGTAACCGACGGATAAGTAAACATCCTTTGCACTTAAATCATTATGTTCCATTTGCGCAATGGCGTCGGTGACTCTAAGTTTGCTGTAATATTCGTGAGGAGTTATACCATACTCGCGTTTAAAGTGGTTGCGGAGGGTACGTTCGGTCACCTGAAATTGCAAAGCGAGGAAGCCGGCATTTAGAAGGTCGCTGCGGTAATGGTCGTCCAGGTACATCTTTACCCGGTGGGCCAGCTTGTGATACTGTGGCCCCAATACGGAATTATAGTGCCCCAGTATATACGAAAGATACTTCCGCAGGTTACCGTCCAGTACGCCTATATTGTTGTTTGAGTAGCTATACACCTTATAAAGCCAGCGCCGTACCTTACGGTCTATACGGCAGGTGTGCATCATGTGGTAGGGCCTGGAGCTGTGCCTGAATTTCTCAAGGATGAACTGGAGGCCGGGAAAGTCCGTGCTGATGTTTTCCAGCCATTCCGGGGCCATATTTACAAACAGAACGGTGTGATGCCCTTTGCCGGCATGTACCGTATACCGTCCGCTGCCATAATACAGCATGGCAAATGTATTGGCATGTACTTGTGTAACAGGGCATGTATTTCCGGAGGTGATGGACAGGGTACCCCCAAGCATAAAATAGAGAAACAACTGTCGCCTGGGAATTTCAAACGGGACAGCCATGGGCCTGTTGGCCTTGATATCAAACATATCGATATAAAATGGGGCACAGTGAATATACTGGCTTACGATCTCCAGCCCCTGTAAACGGTAGTAATGACATCGCTCGGCAAAGGACATTGGGAAGCGGCACCATTCCGGTAGCTTTTCGACGGGGTTGTCGTATACTAATTCTTTCGGTTTAAAGACCAGGACGTATGGTGTTTTCATAGCATAGGGGTTTATGCTTTGCCTGACACTGAGAGTCGAACGTTTTAAAATTTAAGGACTACACTCCGGCTGCTGGCATATTGAAATAAAATTACTGCTTTCAATATTAAAACCGGTATCCTAAGTGGATACAAAAAGTATAACGGGGGAATACTTTTGTGTAAGGTTTTTAACAATTTCGCTTACATACACGTCGTATTTCAGAGGTCTAATTCTCGAAACTCCGAACTTGAAATGGGGGTCTTATTTAAAACAGGCTCCAAAAACAATATAAAGTTCCCAAATCCAAAACGAAAACATTTATGCCAGAGGGAGAAAGATTTATCTATAAGGGAGTTTTTTGGGTGGGAAAATTGTTAATCCATGTGTTATCTTTAGGTTTTAAGGGATTTTTCGACATAGTCGATACAAAATCCCAATTTAGGGGGTGTTCTATTTATATAAAGGAGAAAAATCAGGTTCACTTAATTTCTTTCTGGTCGAGCCCTTTGGTGCTTTGACATGCTTAGCTGGAAAGAACGGATAAAGTGAGCCACCCAAAACGGATAAAAATGGGCAGTGAAAATTTTGTTACCTAAAAAATAAAAAACCCAGTGAAATCAGTACTTCATAAGGTTTTACGTATCTTGTGTGAATTTAAATGAATTATCATCAAGATTCTTGCCTTGCAAGATTCGGGTCGTTCGGTTTCTGATCTCAGCCGGGAGCAGGGCATCAGTCAGGCGACATTTTACAATGGAAGGGTAAGTATTCGGTGGTACAGCGTCCCCAGTAATGGTTTTGTCCATCGCTAAGCATTGGCTCCCCGTAATTTTCCAGTTTATGGGCCAGCCAGAGGGTTACTATCCACCATTCATAGATCTCCCACATCTACTGTTCAGCATTTTGCAGGGCTTCAATGTCATTTTCAAGGGCAGAGATACGGCTGATTAAAGCGGCATTATCCGGCTCGTCTTCCAGTTTTAATTCCGCTTCCGGAAGCTCTTCAGACCAGGTTTCCAGTTGGTCGTCTTTTTCCGTTTCACAGTAGGTATTTCCCGCTGCATCCCCACAGGCGCTTCAGCAGCCCTAAGCCTACCTTTGTACAATGATTCATGTGTAGATCAAACTTTTTGGTATTTTAAAAGTATGTACACGATGCGTACATCGTTTATACTTTGTTTTAAGTTTAGGAATAAATTCTTGGTAATTTGGTATATGGGAATCGGACTAAAAAATCGGTTTTCATATTAAGCCTTGTTAATCGGAAATAGGTCACCTTCTTGCGAATGTCCTATACCATAGCCGGAAGGGAACAACCCAGCTAGCGGACAGGCTCCCTCCGTGTGATTCATTTTTTTGTTGTATTCATAAGAGAGGAATTGGATATTTATTGCTTGTCTTTAACTTTCCGAAAATAATCTTCCATTTTGAGCAACAAACTGATAATCCCTGGACTCGCCTTCATACTTTTTAGAAGGGATTAAGGATAAACGACGAAGGAACGCGGGAATGATATTTTCGAAATTTATCTTAAACAAACAGGAATAGGTCTTAGTAGAATTGAGAGAGTAGAATATGTATTAGGTGAACTATATAAAAAGTAATTTTTTACCTGATTACGGAAATCCATAATGAAGATCCCGAATATTCACTTAATTTTATCTGAAAACCATTACAATATAAATTGTTTTGGCCTCATTGATCCTTACTGCTTCCCGTCTGGTGTTTTTTTACCAGGGAGTTGTTGCTCTGATTTTTATATTAAACCTGCTCCAATTCATCATATTATGAACATTAAGAAAATTCTTCAGAATGAATTCCGCTACCCCTTTCCCTGTTTTAAAAATCCGTATGTAGACACCTTGCAACACATTACGGATAATGAATGGATAGACGGGGCCTATCTTTATCTCTACCAAGAGAATGAAGCCGTTCGTAAAAAATACAAAAACACCCGAACGGCGCATATTGCTTCACATTGGTTTCCCACAGCGGGCCACGAACGCCTTTTGCCGGTATGCCGGCTGATGCTCTGGACGCTGTATAACGATGATATGTACGAGGAGATCACCCCCGAAGAACTTCCTTTCATACGCGATCGTTCCCTGGCTGTGCTCAATGGAGAGATGACAGGAGAAAACTCCCGTATTCCCTTGGAGCCTTTACTAGGCTCTTTAAGAAAAGAGTTCTTGCTATACCTCGCCCCGGCTTCCTACAACAGGTTTGTCACCATGATAAACCGTTATTTTCACGGTTTGGAAAAGGAGTTGATATATAAAGCCAATCATGAATATCCTGGCATTGCCGAATGCCTGGCCATACGGGAAGCCTCCCTTTGTCTTTATCCGTTTTTGCAACTTACGGAGATCGACACCGGGGTGACCTTGCCCGATGAAATTCATGACCACCCTGTGATCAGGAGGTTACAGACCCTGGCCAGCCGGATGATGCTTTTGTACAACGACGTGCAGTCTTTACAGAAAGACCAGCTTACCGGGGGGATTTATTACAACATGGTAAAGGTCATCGAATATCAGAAAGGGATTTCTATCGAAGCGGCCTGTGCCGAAGACATCCGCATGCATAGCGAAGACCTGAAAGAATTTTTGATGTTGCAGCGAAGCCTTCCCGATTTCGGAGAGTGGCATAGCGCTGTAGTTAATTGGGTGCACTATATGAGTATTACCCTGAGCGGATGGAAAACGGTCTCCTTTGATCTTGCCCGTTACAATACCACAACGGGATTTCCCTCAGCGGACATGTTAAAAAACAATCGGAATATTATAACTTAAGGATTCATACTATTAAAAATTAATACCATGCAAAAAACAATACAGGTACCTAAACCCACCTATCCCTGGCCAACCATTCAAAGCCCCTTGAGCGGCACTTTCTACGAAGAAGAGAACAACTGGTATGACCGGGATTATCAATTTTTATCATCGGAAGCGTTGGCAAGATATAAAAAAATGCGATTGGTTGACGTAGGGCCTTATATGGTACCCACAATTACCGACCGGGACAAAGTGCGTGCCATTGCACGTTTTGTAATTTACATGACAATAACAGATGATTATGTAGAACTTTTACCGGTAGCGGAAATAGCGGCTTTCAGGGACCGGATTTTTGATGTAATGATGGGGGACGATCCCCGGCCGGAAGAAATGGGGATACTTCGTCAAATGCAAACCGGCAGAAAGGAATGGATCGCCCTCGGGATGCCCGACTTCTGGATGGAACGGATAGCCAGGAATTATAAATACCGCTTTATTGCTGATGGGATCATGGAGGAATCACCGTATAAGATCAGTAAAGACATTCCCCCCGTTTCCCTCTTTCATTTGATTCGCGCCAATTCTATTGGAATGATACCATTTATTGATCAGATTAGTCCCTTGACCGGTTTTGCTTTGCCTGACTTTATTTATAATCATACGGTTATCCAGCGCCTGGTAATGCTTGAGGCCATAATTGTTGCGCTCCAAAATGACTTTGCCAGTATCAAAAAGGAGATACCGATAGAATCAGAGATGTTCAATATCATCACATTATTACAGCATCATAACAAACTGTCTTTTGATGAAGCCTGTGCGGAAGGGATGAGGATTCATGATGAATTTGTAGATGAATTTGTAACATTATCAAACCATCTTCCGGATTTCAGTCCGTATCAAAAAGAAACAGAAGAGTTTATTTACTACATAAAACTAATGATCAGTGGTTTGAATTCCTGGTATTATCGAAGTGGAACACCACGGTATGAACCAGGGGGGTATCCTGTACCACCAAAAAGGAATGGTGAAACGGATCAAGATTAAGTTTGATATCGTTCCCAAGAGCGGGGTGGGGATAAGTGTTATTCTTCCTTCCTAGCGGGATATAGATGAAGATTATATTCTTTTTCAGGATTGAACTGCCGGTTTTTTTAGCATCTTGACAGAATGAGGGAGAGGATATTATGTATCTCACAAATCTTAAGGTGTCATTGGTATGATGTTTGTTTTTTCCTACATTTAGTATGGTTAAATATTTATGAATTTATACTCGGATGTTGACCCAAAAGAAATCACATAATATATGTTAAAATATTTTTGTTTTAACCAGTCAACGGATTCTATTTTATAATCAATACAGATGAAAATACTTACTTGACTTATAAACTTAAAACTGATTTTTCATGTATGATAAAGCCCCAACTTATTCAGACAGAAACGATTCTTCTTGTCAAAAAGGCATAGCCATAGTAGGCATGTCCTGCCGTTTTCCCCGGGCATCTACATTATCGGAATTCTGGGAATTACTGAAACAAGGTAAAAACACGGTTACCTCCATACCCAAAGAAAGATGGGAGGTGGCGGATTTTTATGACCCTTCCCCCGAAGCCGTGAATAAAACCCATCAACGGGAGGCTTCGATGCTAACGGATATTCACGATTTTGACCCTTTGTTTTTCCGTATTTCCCCGGCGGAAGCTTCCGAAATGCACCCTTCCCAGAAATTAATGCTGGAACTGGTATGGGAAGCTATAGAAAATTCGAATATACCGTTCGATAAAGTACAGGGAAGCCGGGCCGGAGTGTATATAGGAAACATATGGAATGATTTTGAACATTATTGCCGGCAGAAAAATGCGTTGGTATCCTCACATTCTGCATTAGGACGGGCTGCCAATATAATTGCCAACCGGATCTCGTTTGTTTATGGTTTTACCGGCCCCAGCCTGGTCGTGGATACCGGTTGTTCCGCCTCCCTGGTAGCCCTGCACCTGGCATGTAGGAGTTTGTGGGAAGGAGATACGGAACTGGCTGTTGCGGGTGGGGTCAACCATCTTCTCGATCCCGGGCAGTATGTTTTGCTTTCGAAATTCGGCGGATTGTCTGTACAAGGACAATGCAGTGCATTTGACAAGGGGGCGGACGGTTTTGTTCGCGGAGAGGGCGGAGGGGTTCTCCTGTTAAAAGAATTGTCCCGGGCAGAAGCGGATGGAGATATGATCTATGCCGTTATACGCAATACGGCCGTCAATAATAACGGCCATAATGCAAACTTGCCAGCTACCAGTATCCCTGCGCAGGAACAATTGCTCCATAAAATCTATAAAGAATGTGGAATAGCCCCGCATGAAGTACATTATGTGGAAGCCCACGGAACCGGTACTAAAGTGGGAGATCCTACGGAGGCTAAAGCCCTTGGAACATTTTTTTCCAGGGAAAGAGAAGAAAACAAGTTGTACATTGGTTCTGTAAAAACAAATATAGGGCACCTGGAAGGCGCGGCAGGTATTGCAGGGGTGATAAAAGCGGTACTCTCCATGCAACACAAACAGTTACCGGCAAGTCTCCACTATCGGACCCCGAATCCCGATATTCCCTTCGAATCCCTCAAACTTGCGGTACAGCATCAACTCACTTCGTGGCCTGTTCTTAACGGGGAACGTTTGAAAGCCGGGGTCAATTCCTTCGGATGGGGAGGGACCAATGCCCATGTGATCCTGGAAGAATACCGGGAAAGTTACGCTATTACAAAGTCCCCTGCACCGATTACCCGAACAGGGTATTGCCTCCCGGTCTCGGCTAAATCCACAGCGGCCTTAAAAGATTATACAAGGGCTTATGCCGCAATATTAAAAAATGCGCCGGACACTGTTGTTCGGGATATTTGTGTTGCATCCGCTATGTTAAAACCGGCTTTTGATCACCGGGTATTATTTACGACAGAGCACAGGGATGAATTGCTCGAAGCACTGGAAAATTTTGCACAGGGGACGGAGGAGATCATCCCCCTTAATCTATCCTCATCCATAAATAAGTTGGTCATGGTGTTTCCCGGGCAAGGAGGACAATGGATTGGCATGGGAAAGGAACTTCTTAAAAAAGAGCCGGTGTTTAAAGAGGTCATAGAAGCCTGTGCCCGGGCTTTCCGTTCCTACACGGACTGGAACCTGGTGGAGGTGCTGCAAGCTACTCCGGAGATCAACCGTTTACAGGAAATCGATGTCATCCAACCTGCCTTGTGCGCCATACAAATTGCGCTGGCCAGGCTTTGGATGTCCTGGGGCATATACCCGGATGGAGTGGTAGGACATAGTATGGGGGAGGTGGCAGCTGCACATATTGCGGGGATATTATCCCTGGATGATGCCGCCCGTATTATCTGTAAGCGTAGCGCCCTGATGAAAACAGTGAGTGGTAAGGGAGGGGCGATGATGGTCACGGAACTGTCCTATAAAGAAGCCAGTGGATGGATAGAAAGGGAATACCCGGAATTGTCCGTTGCCGTAAACAACAGTCCCAGGTCTACCGTATTGGCGGGAGACCAAAAAGTTATGGATAAGGTCAAATCCGTACTGGAGCAGCGGGATATTTTCTGTCGGCAGGTAAAAGTGGATGTGGCTTCCCACAGTAGGCAAATGGATCCGCTTACAGGAGAACTCAAGGAAGCACTACAGGATATTAAACCACAACCCGGAACGATCCCGGTTTTCTCTACTTGCCGGAATAAGATAGTAGACGGGGAGGAACTTCATGCAGATTACTGGGTGGATAACCTGCGAAATACGGTACAGTTCACTTCTGCTATGACATATTTGATGAATGAGGGATATACGGTTTTTATGGAGATCGGACCCCATCCCGTGTTGTCGAACGCGATAAAGGAGTGTGCCGGAGATTTTAAAAAACAAATAATTACGGCAGCCTCGCTTTACCGGGAAGAACCGGAACTGCCATCACTGTACAGAAACCTGGGAAACTTATACGAACAGGGGTATACTATAGATTGGACCCGTTTTTACGGTACCACCAAGGCACCGGATGTGGTATTACCGAATTATCCTTTTCAGCGCGAACATTTTGAGATCAAAGACAGGTCTCACCTGGTGACCGATACCGGAAAAAGTCCCCGGTTCCCGTTAGAGGGGAAGGCCATACCTCTTGCCGATTCCGAAGATACCCGCTACCTGGAAAGGCAAATCAGCCTGGAAATGTTACCTTTCCTAAAAGATTTCAGGATTAATGATGCTTTTGTCATCCCCGAATCGGTTTATATCGAAATGCTCTTACAGGTAGTAGGCAAAGAGAACACTACAGATGTTCCAGTTATTACCGGGCTACATTTTTTGAAATCCGTTATTTTACCACTAGAAGGATGTATAACCATACAATTCAAGTTAGATCGTCAGGATAAAGGTTTTTCGTTTAAATTCTTTGTAAAGGCCGATCATATATATGATGACGGTCAATGGGAACCGGTTGCTATGGGAAAGATTGTTTTCCGGTCACAGGCTGAATTACATTTCACAAAAACTGTAGAGCTCCTCCGGACGGATGAAATTCCCGAGGCATTATCTTATTACAATGCCCTTCGAACACTGGGATTAGATTATCAGGGTTCGTTCCTGGGACTTCGGGAGATCGGCAAGAATGACAGGTTCCCGGAAGAGGTACATTTTCGTATCCGGCCGGACAAGCACATCCTGGAGTCCGCAGATAGCTATCGGGTACATCCGGGATTACTGGATGCTTGTTTTCAGCCGATATACTATACAGCCATAGAAAATACCGGAATACAACCCGGGCGGGCTGCATTTCTTACAGCTGCGGAAGAAATAACAATAGCCGGTATTCCGGATGGTGCCCAGGAGTTGTATGGAAGCATTGTATTCGGAATACTGAAAAATGAAGAAGGGGGAGGGACGACCATTTCCGCAGATATAGCTATTTATGATTATACCGGAAATCCGGTACTGAAAATAAAAAAACTGGAAGGAAAACTACTTGGAGAACAGCTTGCACAAGACCATTATTTAGGGACCTTTTCTCATCCGGAACAAGGTGAAGAACAGGATAGTGAAGAATTCCTCTCCCGTTTTCAATCCCTTTCTTCCAGGGAGGAAAAGCAGGAAGCGGCAGAGCAGCTGTTGGTGAAGCATGTTGCGGGAATCACCAAAATACCCCCGGGCCGTATCCGCCCTTCCGTAACATTTAAAGATGTCGGCGTAGATTCGCTTATGACCCTACTGCTGCGCAATGACCTGGAGGAAGAACTTTCCTTGAAATTACCGGTCTCCGCCTTCTGGTCTCATCCTAGCATAGCGGCTTATGCTGCACTGATTGTGGGTATTATGGATAATCGGGAAGATAAGGAACATTCTTTAGCTACAGGCACGAATAAGGTGGCTGTGGATATTACGGATTGGCTTGTTATTTCCCGGCCTCGTCCGGAATCCCGATACAGATTGTTTTGCTTTCACGATGCCGGGGGGGATTCTTCTTTGTTTCGGGGATGGGAGCACCTGTTAGGGACAGATATAGAACTGGTAGCTGTGGAACTGCCGGGGCGGGGAACGAGGTTAACTGAAAATGCCTATACGGATATACATCGGCTTGTTACCGATATCATATCGGAACTTTTACCGATCCTGGATAAACCTTTCCTGTTTTTTGGTCACAGTATGGGGGGATTACTGGCATTTGAGATTGCAAGGGAACTTAGAAACTTACATTATAACTTGCCCGAAAAACTGATCCTTTCGGGAATGCCCGGGCCTGTGAATTATTTCCCCCGGGAAGTAATGAGTACATTTAACGATACAGAGCTCACCGGGATATTTCCACATCTAGAAAAAATTCGACACCAGGATAAGGAATTGTTTCAATTGTTGATAAAACGCTTACGGGACGATTTGCTTCTACTGAATCGTTACCGTTATGTCCCGAAGCAAAAGTTGCCTGTTCCCCTGATAACCATTCATGGCAAGGAAGACCAGCGTGTTAACAGGGAACAGGTCGAAGAATGGCGTTTTGAAACCTCACAACCGGTTAAAGTGATTTCCAGGCCGGGAGGACACCGCTACCTGGAAAATGATCGTTTGTACCTAACCGCTATGATAGCGGAGGAAGTAAGAGCGCTGGTACCGGATAAAATAGTATTATAAAGAATAAGGCAACTATCGAAGCACATGTTTTTATTCAGGCATTTATTGAATGAATTATGTAAATAACTGACCAATTATGACAAATAGATTTATTAAGGAAGAAATTGTAGGTACCTGGAAACTGCTTTCATGGGTATATTACGATAATGATAACAAACCCGTTCACTATTTCGGAGAAAGTGTTGAGGGGATATTAATGTATGATAAGAGTGGCTTGATGAATGCGCAGTTAATGAGGCCGGAACGCCCTCTTTTCAATTCCACTTCAATCAATAGTGGTACTCAGGAGGAAATACGCATGGCTTTTGATGGCTACCTGGCTTATTACGGGAAGTATGAGGAAACACGCCCCGGTGAAATTGTACATACGGTTGAGGGCAGCCTGCTTCCCAATTGGATTGGGAGTAAGCAAGTGAGGTATGCCCGTGTTGAAGGGGACGAACTTCTTATATATACGCCTCCCATACCTTCCCAACAGGGAGAGGTTGTTTTTTACCTGAAATGGGTGAGGATTTCCGGGTAAGGTATTTGGAAATTAAGGGAGGCTTTTTATTGCGATCTATCGAGACCCATTGCTTCGGGGCAACAGGTATGCGGATAAGTTTAAAATCAAGGGTGAATTTTTAATTTAACTATTGGTCTCATAGTTGTTTGTGGTCATTCGAGCGTAGTGGTCATGAGGCGTTTGATTGATCTGCTGAACATTGAATTGGTCCGATCGTTCATGAAAATGCAAGATCAAAAATACCTGGACAATCTCAGGATAAAGACAGAAGACGGGAACTAACATAATAAAGGGCGTTTGCCAAATGAATGCTACGGTGGCACACCAAAATATCTTTAACAATCCTTATTCAAAATGATGGTTGCTTATTGATCCCGAAAGCGAAGGGGCGATAAAAAGATGAAAGAGGAGAGGATCTGTCTTTTGGATAAGCTTATCTATACTTAGTTTAAGAAGGGGGTCAGGAGATATAAGGGGCAAAACATAGGCATGTCCGAAGTCCACCTGTTCCCAGGAAAGTTGTAGGTAATCTTCAGGACGTACAGTTGGTGGTGGCGATGAATACTACCCCACAATACGGTAGACCCGGGAGCCTTGGATGTTATGGAATAGGAGGCTTCCGATGGCCCTAATGCCTTCATAAGGTCGGCCACACCTTCCGATAACTCACTACCTCTCTGGTCAAAGTCATAGCTATAATGAAGTTGCGGAGCTTTTCCTTTTAAAGGATAGCGGGTATATGTGGTGATGTAAACAGAAGGTATTCCCCCTTAATGGCGAAAGAATTTCATTTTTGGTATAGGTCCAACCTGCTTTGCTGAAGTCCGGCTGTAGATCATAGACTTCATTATCTTTCAAAGACAGTAATTCCAAGAGTTCCAGGTCCGCTTCTGTAATCTTTATTTGAACTCGTCTTGAGTTGTCGTATTTGAGCGAAAAGTCGTGCTTTTGTTCACTAATGAAGTAATTTTGGATCCCGATTTTATCGGGAGCATAGCAGCGTTACGGTTCGAGAAAATTACGAAATTAGGGGAGGCAGGAACGTTAAGAAAATGTCTGGTGGACATTTTTAGCGACTGGCCAGACTGCCACTAGGGCAATGATTTTGTAGGTAATAGAACAACTCAAGACGAGTTCTTTGTATGTCTGATAAAGCCGGGCGCGAAGGAGAAGAAATTATTCTGGATAAAATTTTTTCCATATTATGTCGATGATCGCCTTGAACAGGAGGTGTTATGGTCAAAAGAAGAAGACTATCTCCCAAAATCGGACTTCCAAATCCGGGTTTAAAAGTTTCCAAACGGTAGCAAATAGTATCAGCCTGAATTATCGATCCATACTAAACTACTTTATAAACAGAAGCACCAATGCCTCTGCCAAATCCTTTAATACCAAAAGAAAAGCCCTTAGAGTACATTTTAGAGGGGTCAGGAATACAGAGTTTACCTATTCAGACTATCTAGAATTTTTTGCCTAGTCCACAAATTTTGGGAATGATCCGAACTAATTCTGTCAGTAAAATTGTCAGTATAAAAAACAAAAACCCTGTAAAATAAATACTTTACAAGGCTTTTCTGTACTCGGGGCGGGACTTGAACCCGCACGAACATTGCTGCTCATTGGATTTTAAGTCCAACGTGTCTACCAATTCCACCACCCGAGCGTGAAATCAAATTATTTCAACAACTCCGGTGATTGAACCTTTCGACTGCGTTGCAGACAGACGAACTCAGGGTAAACTGGAGCCGAGATCGAGCGAAAAACGGGATTCGAACCCGCGACCTCCACCTTGGCAAGGTGGCGCTCTACCAACTGAGCTATTTTCGCATTTTATAAGAACGTACCCTTCCGGGGATTATTGCGGATGCAAATTTAACGCTTTTCTATAAATAGCAAAGAATTTTTTGAAAAAAGACTGCTTTTTTAACTGTAGTGTCCCGACTTTTTTGTGCATGATCCGCAATGCCGTTGAAAGTGAAACGATTAAGTTTTCTCTGGTGTCGGCCATTATTTGGCTTTGCTGAGCATGCGTTTTATTTCATTCAGTTTCATCAATGCTTCCACAGGGGTTAGGGTGTCGATATCCGTATGCAATATTTCTTCGCGGATATCTTCGAGAAGAGGATCATCCAGGTTGAAGAAGCTCAGTTGCATATCGTCCTGTGCCGATTTCAGGTCGTCGGATAATTCGCCTGCGGAGTGGGATTTCTCCAGCTTTTTAAGGATTTTATTCGCTTTCCGGATGACCTGTTGCGGCATCCCGGCCATTTTGGCCACATGGATACCGAAGCTGTGTTCGCTGCCCCCGGGAACCAGTTTACGAAGGAAAAGTACCTTGTCTTTCAGTTCCTTTACCGATACGTTGTAGTTTTTTATCCGGGCGAAGGTCTCACTCATTTCATTGAGTTCGTGATAGTGCGTGGCAAAAAGTGTTTTTGCCTTGGAGGGATGTTCGTGCAGGTATTCGGAAATGGCCCATGCTATGGAAATTCCGTCATATGTACTGGTTCCCCGGCCTATTTCGTCCAGGAGTACCAGGCTGCGTTCCGAAATATTGTTCAGGATGGAGGCTGTTTCGTTCATCTCTACCATAAAAGTGGATTCTCCCATAGATATATTATCACTGGCCCCCACACGGGTGAAGATCTTGTCTACAATACCGATGCGTGCTTCATCGGCAGGGACAAAGCTTCCCATCTGTGCGAGAAGGACAATAAGTGCTGTCTGTCGCAGTATGGCCGATTTACCACTCATATTGGGTCCGGTGATCATAATGATCTGTTGTTCCTCCCGGTCAAGGAAAACATCATTGGCGATATACGCTTCGCCTATGGGCAGTTGTTTTTCGATAACGGGATGCCTTCCGTTCTTTATCTGCAGTTCGAAAGATTCATCTATTTGCGGGCAGGTGTAATGGTTTTCCCCGGCAAGCCGGGCAAAACTGCTGAGGCAATCCAGTTGCGCCACCACTGCCGCATTGGCCTGCACAGGGGAAATGAACTGTTTCATCCATTCCACCAGTTGTGCGAACAATTGTTGTTCCAGTTGCAGTATTTTTTCTTCGGCACCCAGTATTTTCGCTTCGTATTCCTTCAACTCTTCCGTAATATAGCGCTCCGCGTTTACGAGGGTCTGTTTCCGGGTCCATTCTTCCGGCACCTTGTTTTTGTGCGCATTGCGGACTTCGATATAATAACCGAACACATTATTGGAGTCGATTTTGAGTGAGGGGATTCCCGTTCTTTGCGATTCCCGTTCCAGCATCCGGTCGAGATAATCTTTGCCCGAAAAGGCAAGGTTTCGCAATTCGTCGAGTTCTGCAGAGAATCCGGAAGCTATGGCATTGCCTTTCTGTATGTTTACCGGTGCTTCTTCGTGCAGGGTTTCTTTGATCTTGGCCCGCAGGGTATCGCATAAGTGCAGTTTGTCTCCCAGTAATTTCAATGCTTCTTCTCCGCTTTCCGATGCCAGGGCTTTTATCGGTACGATAGCTTCGAGCGAATTTTTGAGCTGGATGACTTCTCTGGGGTTGATCTTCCCTGTAGCTACTTTGGAAATCAGCCGTTCGATGTCGCCTATCTGCTTCACCTGGTTGCGTATTTTCTGTAATACGGTGTCATGCTCCAGGAAATACCGGACCACGTGATGCCGTTGTTTTATTTTTCCGGCATTTTTCAGCGGCAGGGCCAGCCAGCGTTTCAGCATGCGGCCCCCCATTGGCGAAATGGTTTTGTCTATAACATCAATGAGCGTTACGGCATTGGTGGCGGTGGAACTGTAGAGTTCCAGGTTGCGGATCGTAAAGCGGTCCATCCATATGTATTCATCCTCTGCGATGCGGTTTACGGAAGTAATGTGCTGGAGCTGGTTGTGCTGGGTCTCCGACAGGTAATGAAGTGCTGCGCCCGAAGCAATGATACCTTCTTCAAGATGGTCTATTCCGAAACCTTTTAACGAACTTGTTTTAAAATGGTTCGTAAGGGTTTCCATGGCAAAGTCTTCCTGGTAAACCCAGTCTTCCATAAAAAAGGAATGAAAATCGTTTCCGAAGACGGAGAGGAATTCCTGTTTGTTCTTTTTGGACACCAGGACTTCACTCGGGTTGAAATTCCGCAACAGTTTGTCCGCGTATTCCGTATTTCCCCTGGAGGTCAGAAACTCCCCGGTAGAAATGTCGAGAAAAGCGAGGCCGATCTGTTTTTTACCGAAATGCAGGGCACAGAGAAAATTATTGGTCTTGGCATGTAAAATATCATCGTTCAGGGCCACACCGGGCGTTATGAGTTCGGTGACGCCCCGTTTTACGATCTTTTTGGTAAGTTTCGGGTCTTCCAGCTGGTCGCATATGGCTACGCGCTCCCCGGCCTTTACCAGTTTTGGCAGGTAAGTGTTGAGGGAATGGTGGGGAAAACCGGCCAGTTCACTACGGTCTCCGCCATTGTTGCGGTGCGTCAGTACAATGCCCAGTATGCCGGCGGCCTTTACAGCATCTGCCCCGAAGGTCTCGTAAAAGTCCCCCACACGGAACAGGAGCAGGGCATCCGGGTATTTTGCCTTGATCTGGTTGTACTGCTTCATTAACGGCGTTTCCTTCTTACTTTTTGTCGATGCCAATGTTTTTTCTGGTTTTTCTGGTTTCTTATTCTTTGGTTGCCGGGTGTTTTGCACCCCTCCTGTCCCCCTCAAAGGGGGAGTAACGCTTTTTTAAAGAATTAAGGTGCCCCTTCTTCCTAACTCCTTTTTGATAAGGGCGAATTTATGAATAATTTTATCCGTTTGAAATTTTTTGTTCACAGTAAAAGCCCCGATCCCGGGGTTTTGTATTGGATGACAAAAGGTTAATTTTGCATTGCATTGTGGAACGAAAAAAAGCAAGTATGCGAAAACTGAAGAACAGTGAACTGGGACGTCTACAGGTAGAAGAATTTAAAAATACGGTAAAGACCCCTTTGATCGTTATTCTCGACAATATAAGAAGCCTTAATAATATAGGGTCCGTCTTCCGGACAGCCGATGCCTTCCGGATCGAAAAGATATATCTTTGTGGTATAACGGCCACCCCTCCGCATAAGGATATCCATAAAACCGCTCTTGGCGCTACTGACAGTGTAGACTGGGAGTATGTGAAAGATACCCATGTGCTTGTGAACAGATTAAAAACGGAAGATGTTGTTACCGTGGCTATAGAACAGGCGGAAAATGCGGTGATGCTTAATGACTTTACTCCGGAAAAGGGTAAAAAATATGCGGTGATCTTCGGGAATGAAGTAAAAGGAGTGGAGCAGGAAGTAGTGTCCGGTTGTGATATGGTTATAGAAATACCGCAATACGGGACCAAGCATTCCCTGAATATTTCGGTAAGCGCCGGGGTAGTGCTGTGGGACCTTTTTAATAAGATAGGAACGGTACATCAATAACAGGGGGGAGCATGCTTTTTTATGATAAAATTTTCGAGAATACGGATTTTTCCGTGGAGCCGCCGGAAAAGGGCGAATATGAGGATTGTTCGTTTGTACGCTGCAACTTTTCCCGTGCGGACCTGTCCGGGATTGATTTTTTCGAATGCCGTTTTTCGCATTGCGACCTCAGTATGGTAAAGCCGGTGCATACAGCTTTCCGGGATGTCTCTTTTGAACATTGCAAGCTGCTGGGAGTCTCTTTTGACCAGTGCAACGATATCCTGCTTTCTTTCCGCTTCGGGAATTCTGTTCTGGATTTTTCTTCTTTCCACCGCATGAAGTTGAAAGGAATTCATTTTAAAGACTGCAAACTGGAAGGGGTGGATTTTAGTGAATGCGATCTGCAAAATGCCGTTTTTGAAAACTGTGACCTTAGCGGGGCGGTTTTTGAAAATACCAACCTCGGGGGCGCCGATTTCCGGACTTCATTCAATTTTTCGATAGACCCCGACGGGAACTGCCTTCGGAAAGCCAGGTTTTCTATGGACGGGGCAGCCAGGTTACTGGAGAAATACGGCGTTATTCTGGACTAAATCAGTTTCTTATTCTTTCGGAACATAGGCCTCTTCGTATCGTGACCATATTTCGTAGATAGGTTTGCCGGCAGAACTTTTGCCACTATGGTGCCATTTACCGTCTTTTACCTCGTAGTTGAATTCCAGCGAAGCGCCGACCCTGCTGTTATCCCTGGAAAAGAATGTGATCTGCTCCGTATATTTTCCGTCCTCAGCAGTATAAGTACCGCCGCCGGTACCGTGGAATTCTTTGGTCCCGGAATTAAAGGCGACCCATTGGAACCTTCCGCCACTCAATATTTTTATCGTCCGCCGGTCACCGGGGGTCATCTCTCGTACTTCTCCCTCTGTATTAGCCCTTCCGGTAATGACCCAGTTACCGGTAAGGTCGTCTTTTTGGCCGGATAACCTGGTCCATGTTTCGGTACCTCCGTTTGCCTGCTTCAGGACGATCTGTTTATCGGTTGCAGCCAGCGAGTAGGTTTGTTTCTTCCCTATCTTTTCCGGGTCGGTTGTATAAAAATCGGGTATTTCCGTGTATTCATCCTCTTCCAGTAAATATTCTCCTCCGCCCGTATCCGTAAATTCATTGTTATCCGTTTTTTTGCCCCCGAAGGCAAAATATCCGTCCTGGTAGATGCGGATGTATTCCACATTATTGATTTCCGTTCCGTTTTTGTGGGTCAGCTTCCACGACCCCTCCAGTTTCTGGGCGTAGAAGGTCCCGGAGGAAAAAAATACGAGTAGTAAGACAGGTATATGTTTCATGATTTCAGGTATTTGCTATGTCTAGTAAAGATACGTTTTTTTTATTTTTTGTCCTTGGGGAAAAAATGAACCTTGAAAAGGATTCCGTAAACCGGACGGATTTTATTCAGAAAATATAATTTCCCGGGCCCGGTGTTCTTTTCCGGATAAAGTTCGGGGAATACACTATTTTTGTCAGAGAAAACCGGAAAGAATGTCTTCTGTGGAAATTAGAGATGTAAAAGTCACCCGTTATATCACTCCCCTAAGAGAAGGAGGGTCCCTGCCCGCAATTGCCGAGGCCGATGACGGATTTAAGTACGTGGTGAAATTCCGCGGTGCCGGCCACGGCGTGAAAGCATTGATCGCAGAGATGCTGGGAGGTGAAATTGCCCGGAAACTGGGACTTAAAGTCCCGGAAATAGTATATGCGGAGTTGGATGAAGCCTTTGGCCTTACCGAAGGGGATGAAGAGATTCAGGACCTGCTCCGCGAAAGCCGCGGACTTAATATTGGTATCCATTTTTTATCCGGGGCCATTAACTTTGACCCGGTAGCTGTACGGGTGGATGGGGAACTGGCGTCGAAAATTGTCTGGCTCGATGCCTTTATTACCAATATAGACAGGACTTTCCGGAATACCAATATGCTTCTCTGGCACAAAGAGGTGTGGCTTATAGATAACGGGGCTGCTTTTTATTTTCATCATTCTTGGAACAATTGGGAACAACAGGCAAAGACGCCTTTTACTTACATCAAGGACCATGTATTACTTCCGCAGGCAGATATGCTGGATGAAGTGGATGAGAAGTTCCGGGAAATACTGACCGGTGAAGTACTGAGAGAGATCGTGGACCTTATACCGGAAACGTGGTTGCAGTGGGAACAATCCGAAGAAACGCCGGAACAGATACGCGAAATATACTTTCGCTTTTTAACTACGAGACTGACCCACTCCGGAATTTTTATAAACGAAGCAAAGAATGCGAGAAATGCTGTTGTATGAATATGCGGTAATAAGGCTGGTGCCTAAGGTAGAACGGGAAGAATTCCTTAATGTGGGGGTTATACTTTATTGCAAACAACAGGCTTTCCTGAAAACCTTATACCATATTAACGAAGAAAAACTAAAGTGTTTTGCGTGTGAAACGGCTGTAGAGCAACTGAGGGAAAACCTGGAATCCTTTGATAAGATAAGCAGGGGAAGTAAAGACGGAGGCCCTATCGCCCGGTTAGACCTGGCATCGCGTTTCCGGTGGCTTACCGCAATGAGGAGCTCTGTTATCCAGACTTCAAGGCCCCATCCCGGTTTTAGTTCCGACCCGGAAGAAACGCTGCAACGGTTGTTTGAAGAACTGGTGCTGTAAGGGAAGTAAAGGTTGTGTAGTTTTTAGTTCTGAGTTTCTTAGTTGGTAGTTCGGAGTGATCTTTGCCGGAAGTCGGTTTTTTGTATTTAAAGAAGTATTATCTTCTCCTCCATAACACCAAAACTCCCAACTCCCAAACTAATAAAAAAAAGGGACTCAATTGCTTGAATCCCGGAGGTTGGATTATGAAAAAGTTAGTTAGTTAGCTTCAATACCGGTACTAATTTAAAATAACCTTTTTAAAAAATGCAAATAAAAGTTAAAAAAGTTGTAATTTCTACACTTCGTCTTTGAAATTGTGTATTTTATCGATAACGTAATGGTAGTCGTTCTTGTTTTGAACAAAATCCAGTTCCGATACATCCAGGATGAGTACATTCGGATACTGATGGGTTTTAATGAAATCCAGGTAGCCTTTGTTTATCTTTTCCAGATAGTCCGGCGGAATGTTCTGCTCGTATTTTCTTCCCCTTTTTTTGATGTTCTGCAATAACTTATCCGTGTCCTGATAGAGATAAACATATATGTCCGGTTTGGTCACTTCCCTGTACATGAGATCGAATAATTTCCGGTACAAACGGAACTCATCTTCAGCCAGGGTAACATTGGCAAATATCAGTGATTTGAAAATGTCGTAATCGCTTACCATAAAGTTGGAAAACAGGTCGGGCTGTGAGGTGTCGTCTGTGAATTGCTGGTAGCGGTCGGCCAGGAAAGACATTTCGAGGGGAAAGGCATAGCGGTTGCGGTCTTCATAGAATTTGGGCAGGAAAGGGTTGTCCGCAAAGCGTTCCAGGATGAGCTTACCGTTAAAATCTTCTGCTATTTTGGTGGCCAGGGTAGTTTTTCCGGAGCCTATGTTACCTTCTATTGCGAGGTAATGAAGCGAGGCAAAAGGATTTTTCCCCACCGGTTTCAGGTTGTGTGAAGTCATATCGATTTCACTGTTATCCGGGCATTCCTCCAGTAACTGCATCACGGTTTTTTGCAGCTCCGGATGTATTTTTCCGGGAGCAATATCCGCGAGTGGATGTAATACGAACCGCCGGTTGGGAATCTGCGGATGAGGTATCATGAGGTGGTCGGACCGGATGACTTCATCTCCGTAAAACAGGATATCGATATCAATGGTCCTGGGTTGATATCCTTTTTCCTCCGAGCGGACCCTTCCCAGTTTTTTTTCCGTTTCCAGGATGTGGAATAGCAGTTCCTGCGGTTGCATGGAGGTTTCCACGGCAATACACGCATTCAGGAAATCTTCACCGGAAAATCCCCAGGCCGGTGTCTGGTATACTCCGGAACAGGCAGTTACTTTCAATTCATTGCCCTTTTCCAGGTATGTTACCGCATGTTGAAGGTGTTGTATTTTATTCCCGAGATTGCTTCCTATGGATAAATATGCGCGTTTCATTATGCAAAATAACTAAAAGAAACCAACATAAACGAGATAATGAGGGGGTAAAAAAAACGGAAAATGACTTTGTTCACCAACGGGTTTTAATACCGGCTATGGATGGAGGTAAAAGTTGTGGGGTAGGGAGTCCATTAATCGGAACGGAAGGTGTGACGGAGCCCGCCGGGAACTTTTAACAGCAGATTTGCAAATATCTATGGGGATTGAAAATTTCGGGAGACCATTTACCGTAAGTATGGGGTAAGTGCCCGTCCCGTATGGTCCGGGAGGCGGATTACTCCGACGGGAACAGAAACGGACCGGAATTTACATATTGTCACAGACCGTAAATCCGTTTATACCGATCGTAATTCATAGAACGAAAAGATTATCTTTGTGGAGCATAGTAGATAAATACGGTGCGAACGAGTTTTTTACCGCAAGTAATACGCAATTGAACAATGAAATTTTTAAGAAATCTGTTAGCCTCCATTTTAGGGTGCATTATAGCCCTGGGTGTATTGTTTTTTATGTTCCTCATCTTTGTAAGCCTTGTAGGCAGCCAGGACAATGTAATAACCGTACCGGATAAATCCGTACTGGAAATAGGTATCGACCAACCCCTGAAGGATTACGGCGGTAAATTTGATTTTACCGATTTCGGGATGAAATATGAACAATATGACGGGTTGAACCATATGCTGAAAGCGATAGAACAGGCGAAAACCGATACCAAGATCAAGGGGATAAGTATAAACAGTAGTTACCTCCCGGCAGGTATGGCACAGGCCAGAGCCATACGGAATGCGCTGAACGATTTTAAGTCTTCCGGAAAATTCGTATATGCTTACGGGGATTTTTATTCGCAGAAGGATTATTACCTCGCTTCCGTAGCCGACTCGGTTTTCGTTAACCCTGTTGGGGATATAGATTTTAAAGGGCTGTCTTCCGAAGTGTTGTTCTTTAAGGACCTGCAGGAAAAAACGGGGGTCAAACTGGAAGTGATCCGTCACGGTAAATACAAAAGCGCCGTGGAGCCCTTCCTGGATAATAAAATGAGCCCGGAAAACAGGCACCAGATATCCGAATTATTATTTTCCGTATGGGATTCCATGCTGGAAGACATCTCCGGTAGCAGAGGGGTTGGTCTGGATACTCTTAACAGTATAGCGGATAAGCTGGGGGCAAGGACACCGGTTATGGCGCTTAATGCGAAACTGGTAGACCGGATCGCCTATTTTGATGAGTATGAATCTTCCCTGAAACTTGCAGGCGGAATAAAAGAAGGGGAAGAACTGGAATATATAAATATGAAGGAGTATGCCGAATATGCCGCTAAAAAGGTTAAAAAGATCGGGAAGGACAAGATAGCAGTGATCTATGCCGAGGGAGAAATTGTGTACGGTGAAGGTGGCAAAGATTATGTAGGACAGGGCATTATCGTAAAAGCTCTTAAAAAAGCCAGGGAGGACGATAAGGTAAAAGCCATCGTACTCCGTATAAATTCACCGGGGGGAAGTGCATTGGCCTCGGATATCATCTGGAGGGAAGTGGAGATTACCAAAAGGGATAAACCCGTAGTTGTATCTATGGGGAACCTCGCTGCCTCGGGAGGATATTACATTGCCTCGGGTGCAGATAAGATATTTGCCGAGCCCACCACGATAACCGGATCAATAGGTGTTTTCGGAATGCTGCCCAATTTCAAAGAACTGGCAGACCGGATGGGAATACATGCGGAACATGTAGTTACCAACGACCAGGCTCTCGGGTATAGTGTTTTTCAGCCTTTGTCCGAAAAATACGCTGAAGTGACCAAAGAGAGTATCGAAAATATTTACAGCACCTTTATCAATCATGTTGCCGATGGCAGGGAAATGACCGAGGAAGAAGTGGATTCCATAGCCCAGGGAAGGGTATGGAGCGGTGCGGAAGCATTGGAGATAGGCCTTGTGGATGAGATAGGAGGACTGGAAGACGCCATAGCATATGCCGCAGAAACCGGGGGAACCGGAGAATATACCGTGCAGGATTTTCCGGTGTATACCACGAGCATTCAGGATATTATGGATAAGTTTATCGGTGTTTCCATTACCAGGAGTAAAGAAGAAATCTTAAAAGAAGAAATAGGAGAAGAGGCATACCGGATATTGCAAAAAATAAAAGTACTGTCCAGGCAAAAAGGAGTGCAGGCCAGGTTGCCGTTTGAGCTTATTATGCATTAAAATATGAGGTAAGTAACAAAACCGTTTTATAGCAAAGCCGGAAAACTTCCATAGGGTATAGGTTTTCCGGCTTTGAATAATTGTTCTGACGGTGTTGCAGGCACCTTTTTTCGAATTTCTCCAATAAAAACCATTTGCATGCAAAAACATAAAGCCGCATACCAGCTATATTTATATCTCGCAGCACTGTTCATCACTTCCTTGGTAGTTTCCAATCTTATCTTTCAAAAATTCTTTTACTGGTACCCTTTCGGGGAAATAAACATTTTCGGGGCAAAGATATTTGAGATATCCGTCGGGATACTGCCTTACCCGGTAACCTTCCTGATCACCGACCTCATTTCGGAAATATTCGGTAAAAAGAAGGCGAACCAGGTGGTCACCGCGGGTATTTTTGCTTCATTGTTTTCCCTGCTTATTGTCTACGTTTCCGATGCTTCTCCTGCGACGGACTGGTCCCCTGTAGGAGATGAGCTGTTCCGGGATGTTTTCGGACGTACCATACTGGCCGTAATGGCCTCTATGCTGGCTTACCTGGCGGCACAATACGTGGATATCCACATTTATCATTTCTGGAAAAACTACACCAAAGGCAGACATTTGTGGCTCCGGAACAATGGCTCTACGATCTCTTCCCAGATTATAGATACCATGACCGTACTGCTCCTGCTCTGTTCTTTTGATGTGATTGCCTGGGAGCGGTTTACCGGCTTACTGATAGGAGGGGTCCTGTTCAAAATGTTAATAGCTTTGCTGGATACTCCTTTTTTATATTTTTTTGTATATCTTATCCGTAACAGGTTTGACCTGGAAAAAGGAGAGGAGATCCAGTTGCCCTGACAAGATCGTATTTATATAGAAGAAAAACCCTGAAAAAAGATAAAACAGGCGCAGCATTGATTCAAACAAAAATAAAAGCAATGAAACACCCATGATAAAGTTTCCTTTAACACAAACAAGCATGAATATGGGTGTTCCATGTGACCGTTGAAAAACAAATAAAAAATATACACATGAAAATTAAAAAGGGATTAAAGATAGCCGGGATCACTCTCGGGATACTCATACTCTTACTTGCGGTAACCCCGCTTTTGTTCAAGGATAAAATAACAGCACTTATCAAGGAGAACATCAATGAGAACATAAATGCTAAAGTCGATTTTAAAGACATGGATATCAGTCTTTTGTCGGGTTTTCCGAAAGCCCGGGTTTCCCTGAACGAAATATCCGTAATCAACCTTTCCCCTTTTGAAGGGGATACCCTGTTCTATGCCGATGAGGTTTCCGTAAAAATGGGAATAGGAGAACTGTTCAAGGGAAGCGGAATGCAGATAAGCAGCTTTGCCGTAGACAAGGCTAATGTGAATATCCTGGTGAACAGCGAGGGGAAAGCCAACTATGACATAGCCAAAGAAACCGGGAGTACGGATAATAGTAAAGAGGGGGCCGCAGAAGGAGAAGATTTCAGTTTTTCGGTACAGCAATACGCTATCAGGGACAGCCGGATATCTTACATGGATGAAGAGGGGAAAATGCAGTTTGTCATGGACGAATTCAACCATTCCGGTAGCGGGGACCTTTCCCTGACCAAATCGGAGCTAAAAACGAAAACAAATGCATTGGTCTCTTTTGTGATGGACAGCACGGCCTATGTCAGTAAAAACAGGGTGGATCTCAATGCGGTTATCGGTATAGACCTGGAGAAGAACCGCTATTCATTCCTGGACAATACTTTATTGCTCAACCAACTCCCCCTGGTGTTTGACGGCTATGTGCAACTCAATGATAATAGCCAGGAGGTGGATGTGACCTTCAATACCCCGTCATCCGATTTTAAGAATTTCCTTGCGGTTATTCCCGAAGCGTATTCCAGCAATATAGATAATGTACAGACTACCGGGAATTTTGAGGTAAAAGGAAAAGTAAAAGGTGTGGTGGACGATACACATATCCCTACTTTTGATATAAAAATAGCTTCCGACAACGCATCCTTCAAATATCCTGACCTGCCCAAATCGGTTTCGGATATAAAACTGGCTACGGAAATAGTCAATAAAACGGGACTTGCCAAAGATACCTATGTGGACATTCAAAAACTGTCTTTCCGGATAGACCAGGATGTGTTTAATGCCAATGCACGGTTGAACAATGTCACGGAAAATATGCACGTCAATGCCCGGATAGACGGGAAACTGAACCTGGCCAATCTTTCCAGGGCATATCCTTTTCCGATGAAGGAAGAGTTGAGCGGTATTCTGGTAGCGGATATCACTACGGCTTTTGATATGGCCTCCATTGAAAACCAGAAGTATGAAAATACCAGAAATTCGGGAACGGTAGATCTCACCGGCTTTACGTATGCATCTGCGGAAATGGCCAATCCCGTAAGTATCAGCAAAGCCAATGTAACCTTTAATCCCGCAACGGTAAAACTCAATACTTTTCAGGCAAAAACCGGACAGACCGATCTGAATGCCACGGGTACCATTAATAACCTGATGGGCTTTATGTTCAATAAGGAGAATATAGAGGGAAATTTTACCCTGTCGTCCGATACTTTTTCGCTTAATGACTTTATGGTGGCCGAAGCAGAAGGCGAAGGAACACCGGAAGGCGGATCGGAAAAGCCGGGGACAGGAGAAAAAAGCGATGCGAAAACCGAAGAAAAGATCAAGATACCTTCGTTCCTGGATTGTACGGTGGATGCATCGGCCAATACGGTAATATATGATAATCTGAAATTAAAAAATGTAAAAGGGACCCTCATCATACGGGATGAAAAAGCCACACTGAAAAACCTCAGGTCCGATGTATTCAACGGGCAACTGGCCATAAACGGGGATGTGTCCACAAAAGAGGCTACACCGACCTTTAATATGAAGATGGATATCAGCAATTTCGATATCGCCGAATCTTTCCAGGGACTGGACCTGCTGAAAGCCCTGACCCCCATTGCGGGTATTTTGGAGGGTAAACTGAATACGGACCTGTCCCTTTCCGGAAACTTGAACGACGACCTGACGCCCGTACTGACATCCGTTTCCGGAGATGCCCTGGCAGAAGTGCTGACTTCGGGAATCGATACCGGAAATTCGAAATTGCTCAGCGGATTGACCAGCAACCTGAGTTTTCTGGATGTGAACAAATTAAATCTGAAGGACATTAAAACACATTTGTCCTTTGATAACGGAAAAGTCAACGTAAAGCCCTTTCATATAAAATACCAGGATATAGACATTGAGGTAGCGGGAAGCCACGGTTTTGACAAAACAATGGCCTATAAAGCGACATTTAATGTTCCTGCCAAATATCTTGGGAAAGAAGCAAGCAATCTGCTGGCCCAGCTGAATGAAAAGGAAAAAGAGGAAATGACTGTTCCCGTTACGGCAACCATAGGCGGAACCTATACCAGTCCGTCTGTTTCTACCGACATGAAATCTGCCGTTACTGCATTGACACAACAGCTCATTGCCAGGCAAAAAGACAAGCTGGTCGGTCAGGGCAAGGATGCCGTGGGCAATGCGTTGGGTAATCTTTTGGGAGGAAAAAGCAAGGACAGCACGGCAACCGATACTACGGCTGCCAAGAAGCAGGAATCCGTTAAAGAAGCTGCGAAAGATGTTTTGCAGGGATTGTTCGGGAAAAAGAAAAAAGATACGACGAATTAAGTCGGGAGGGGAAAGCATGAAGCTAGAAGTGCGAAGATATAAGTATGTTTGTTCATCTCATTTAACTTCGTGCTTCTAACTTCGCACTCTTCTAATCGTATTTCCTCTTTATAAACCACAGGTCTTCCAGGCTGATGTTAAGGGTGATAAAATGATAGTTTTCCTTGATGAGAATGTTCGATAACTGCCCTTTCTGCCCGTAAGAATATGAGATGTTGAGCATGGAATTGGTATTTGTGTTCAGGGGAAGTCCCAGTCCCGCCGTAATGGCATAACCACCTACTTTTTTGTGGTTGATGGACAGGTAACCGTTATCCGAGGTAAAACCGCCACGAAACTGTACCCTGTCTATATATTCCAATGACCTGGCGTTTTTCATGTATTCTACCCCCATACTGAAAATGTCCTGGTCTTCATATTGGCCGATATTGTCTGTCTGGCTGGTGGAACTCCAGAAATTTCTTTTGTAATCCGCATTTACGGAAAACCCTTTGAAGGGGGTGAAGTAAATACCGACTCCCAATTCCGTGGGTAATTTGAAGTCGGAAATATTTTCACCTTCTTCATCCTCTACGGTTACACTGGTCCCGTCGAGGGTCTTGGTCACGGTCCTGTCCATGCTGCCATCGAGGGAAACCGGCAACTGTACGGTACCTCCCACAGAGAAATTCTTTAAAATATCGTACTGGAAACCCAGTCCCAGGCGAACACCATGATAAAAGGAGGTCTCGTTCATGTCAAAATAACTGCTTCCTATATAAAAGAATTCGTTTTCTTTAATGCTCCCGAACAGATAAGAAGCATTGACCCCTATTCGTATTTTATCCGAGAGCAAATAGCTATAATTGATCTTGACATCGTTCAGCCCGCCCGAACCGTTGATTGTGCTCTCGAATTCCTGGTCAGACCCCTCTATGTTCGAGGTAACCCCCAGCAATGTATATCCTACATTGGTATACGGGGTAAGGGTAACTCCTATGCCCGACTTTTTTGAAAGGGAAAAGGCAAAAGCGAGGTTCGAAAAATTAAAACTCCATTTGTCCTCGTCGTTTATTTTATTCGAATAATGATTGTATTCTGCCCGGAACCCCACATCAAAAAAGAAAGATTTATCAAATATGGAAGCATAGGATGCGGGGTTGAGGTTATTAATTCCGGAATTCCCCGGCATAGCGATTCCGCCATGACCCAGGGCATTGTATTTTCCCACATTGGCCTGGTTGATTATACCGAGGCCGTACATCGAGTACGGAGATCCGGTCAGGCCTTCGGATTGGGCATTTGCAGCAAGGAAACAGCATGTAAAAACACACGCGAAAAAAATAATCTTCTTCATATGAATAGTGGGTTTTTGACCTTCGGAATTGCGGAATACCGCACCGTAATTATTCCTGATCTTCATCGTAAATCGCATACAATACTTGCAGTGTAGCTTCATAATCCCTGTTGTTTTCCCCGTTGAGTACCATACGGTCTACAGATGAACTGTATTGAGAAGGTATAAGGATCAAAGAGCTTCGGTCTTCCCGGGTGGCTGTCATAAGGCGTTCTATATAAGTGCCCAGCGGTACTTCAAAATACAGTTCGTTAAACTCCTCGTTCTCCCGGTTCAATATGGCCTGTAATGCGGTTGATTCGGAAGTAGTAAGCTGTTCCGTAATATCGTTGTTCTGGTCTACAATATAGATGTTGAGCGTATCTCTCAGCGGGAGGTTCTTATCATAAGATGCATTGGTGGGTTTTATTCTGAGAAATGCATTTAGTACTGTTCCCGTACCATCTATGTCGTAGAGAGTGCGGATGGAGGGAAAGCGTATCCTTGTGGTAATGCCTGTTCCCGATTGTATGAAAACCCGGTCTCCGGCCTCTGAACTGGGTAGCACCACTTCGCGGGAGGTAAGTTGGCTGAACAGTGTTCCATCGTCTTCGGAGACGATACGGTTAAAAAAGGTTGCGGGACTGTTTTCGGTCGTAATGGTAAAGTCTGTGTACTGTACCGTGGGTTCTTCCGTTTCGTGGGTGGAATAGTAGATCCTCAGGTAAGTTTTGTCCGATGAGGTATTAAACCCGAGAACGGTCCCATTATCATTTTCCCCGGGTTGTAGCGTAATCCCCTTGAAGTATTCCCGTAGCTGGTCATTGGTAGTAATGTTCTTTTGCTGTATTTGTTCGAACAACTCCTCGCCAAATTCGTCATTGAGTTTTATTTCTACGGAATCTGTCCCGCCCAAAGGTCTGGGAATAAAGGCAATTTCTCCCAGGCTTTCGGTTTCGTGTGCTATGGTCTGCTCGTTGTAAAAGGAATCCCCTTCCACCGGTTTTACCCGGGCCGTCAGTCTTTTTACATGTATGGAAGAAGTTTGGAGGGTGTCGTTGTAATAATATTTATCATATCCCATAAAGAAAGAGATACTGTCATAGACGGCCTCATTATCTATGCTGTAGCTTGTGGGCAATAACTCAAAATAACTTGAAGCCGTGGTCTTTCCGAAAACGGTATCGAGGTACTGGCCTACCAATATACGGGTAGCATCGGAAGTTACCAGGCTGTCGAATTTAATGGTAGACATTTCTACGGTAAGAGTGTCGATAGACAGTACCCGGATATTACTGTCGGTAAAATCTTCGCCTGCTTCAAAGTCGGTGTCATAAGCATTGTCATCACCGCAGGACCACAAAAGAACAGACAGGCAAAAAAATAGCATGTGTCGCATATAGAATGATTTTGGGCAAAAATAGCGGGGTTGGCATAGGGGAAAAATGAAAATCGACCATTGCGGGACCGGCCTATACCAATCCCCTTTATTTACCGATCAAACCACGTCAACGGATTTGATCTGTAAAACCTCCTTTTTGGTATAGAAATAAGAAGAGTTCATCTATTCTGTTTTTGCCCGGGAAGGGCGCTGTGTAGATTTGTTCAAAAAATTGGTGAGAGCAGTAGTAACCATTATATGTCTCTTTCTGGTGATTGCCGGGATTTGGGGACAGGAGAAATTTCCGGAAATGATCCAATTGGAGTACAGTATAAACAAGTCAAACGAAGGAGTGAATGTATACCAAACCCGGATCGGGGGAAGTAAGGTCTTCGCTACGGGAAATTTTCGTATCGGAGTGGTGGCAGATGCCTACAAATTCGATATGGATTACACTTATACCTCTGCAGCAGTGGAGGACATGCATTTTACGGAAGTATATACACTGAGGCCGGAGGTGTTTGTTTCTTATCTCCTGGATGATGCCTGGTCTTTTACTGCTTATGTTCAGCCCGAAATAGCATCCGATTTCCACGGAAACTGGACCGGGGAAGGGTTCAACATGGGATACGGGGGCTATTTTACCAGGTTGTGGAAGCAACCGGGAGAAGCTGTTTCTTCCCTCGTTATAGGAGGTGAATATTCCACGGCCTTCGGAAAACTCCGGTTTGTCCCGGTACTGAACTACAAAAGAAAGATCAATACCCATTGGGAATATGCCCTGGGCTATCCGTATACATACCTGTCTTGGAATATCAACCCGAAGCATACGATAAGGCCCGTCCTCGACCTGGACGCTTTCTATGCCGGGGTCAATGCCGTTACAGGCTATTTCGCAGATGCCGAAAGCCTGTTATATAAGCTGAGTTACCTGAATTTCAACGGAAGGATAAATTATGAGTACTTTTTCAATCGGGGCTGGAATCTCCTGGCCGGTTTGGGATATTCCATACATAACGAGCTGGATCTTTACCGGGATGACACGAAAGTCCATACCTATGATATGGCATCCTCCCTTTATATATCTCTGGGGATCAAATATAAATTTTAAACCAAATAACAAATGAGAAGAACAAAGAAAAAAAATGTGGATTTTATCTTGTATAGTACCTCTCTGGTTTTTTTCCTGGTGTTCCTGGCAGGTTGTTCCAGCGACGATGAGGAAGACATGGGGAACTGGCAGATCCGTTCTGTTTTTGACGGAAAACCGCGAAGCAGTTCCGCTTATTTTTCCATAGGAAACAAGGGATATACCGGGACCGGTTACGACGGTGATGATTACCGGGTTGATTTCTGGGAATACGACATGGATGGGGATTACTGGATACAAAAAGCCGATTTTCCGGGAACGCCCAGAAGTGCGGCAGTAGGCTTCGCCATTGACGGAAAAGGTTACGTGGGGTCCGGTTATGACGGTGTTAACGAACTGGGGGATTTTTATGCCTACGATACCGGAGCCAATTCCTGGACATCCATAGCCGAATTTCCGGAAAACCCCAGGAGAGAAGCATTGGCATTTGCGGCCAACGGATACGGGTATTTTGGCACGGGGACCGACGGGGACAATGACAGAAAGGATTTCTGGAAATATGATCCGTCTGCCGATACGTGGACCGAACTGTTTGGCTTCGGGGGCGATAAAAGGAGAGGGGCCACCAGCTTTACGGTAAATGATAAAGTATATATGGGAACAGGGGTTTCCAACGGAGTTTATCTCAAAGACTTTTGGGTTTTTGATCCTCAGTCCGAAAGCTGGACCAAACTGCTCGATCTTGATGAAGAAGACGATTACAGTATAGTAAGGAGCAATGCAGCCGGTTTCTCAATAGGCAGTTACGGATATATAGCGTGTGGTACTGCTTCCGGAACACTGAACTCTATTTGGGAATATGATCCGGTCAATGACCTCTGGGAACGAAAGACCGGATACGAAGGTACTTCCAGGCAAAGTCCTGTGGTTTTTTCTAACGGGGCAAGGGCATTTGTGGGGCTTGGCCGTTCCGGTAACCTTTACCTGGATGATATTAAAGAGTTCCTGCCCTGGGAAGAATATGACGAAGATGATTAGTGATGTGGTGGTACCCTCCCCGGTCCGGCTACAGGAAAAGCGGGAACGGGGATTTACTATCGGACAGCTGTATGACCGGGAGGTAAAAGCCGCCGGAACGGGCCTGTAGAATCAGCAAGTTACATAACATTAACATATTACCGATCAGGGATATTTGTTGTCTGTCCGGAACTTTAACGAGAATGTATATGAGAAAGAGCGTTTTAATCCTGGGTGGGATACTGCTCATAGGTATTGCAGTAGTTTACCTGTTTGACCTGCAAAGAAGAGATAGGATCGTAACAGAAGTAGTTCAGGTTCCGGGCGGATACGGATATTTGGTGAAAAGCGGGGATAAAATACTTATCCGCCAGGAAATGATACCATCAATACAAAAGACATCTCCTTTTTGTACTTATAACGATGCGAAGGCCGTTGCCTCTCTCGTGAGACAGAAAATAATAAAAAAAGAGATCCCGGCAATTACTAAGGAAGAGTTAAAAGCACTTCATGTACGTATAAATTGTTTAGATTTAGCCAATTAAAAGGTATCGAAGATGGGGATTCTTGCGAGGGTTCTAAACAGGAAAAACCTGAAGGAGATTGCCATACATGTTGCTGTGTGGGGGGTTTTCTTTATATTGCTCAATTATCAGGTGTACTCCGAAATACGATATGTTCCGAAAGAAATTCTCTACAGAACACTATATCGTACCCTGTTGAACATAGGTTTGTTTTACCTTAATTACGCTTACCTGGTCCCAAAATTTTTGTTAAAGAAAAAGCTTTGGAAATACATTCTTATCTCGTTGTCCATTATAGTATTTAACGTAGTACTGATCGGTGGGATCGATGCGCCACCCTTGGGAGCAGTAACCATAGTCAAGAGGTTTGATCCGGCAGACGACCTTACCGCGACGGATAGCATTTTTCACACTCCTCCTGCGGCAGCTGATTCGGTTCGATCGGGAGCAAGTGAAAATATAATGCCCCGGGATACACTGCGCCCGATAATAAGGCAGGGATTTCGTAGGGCGGCTCCGGCAATACATGCGGAGGGGGCAGATATGTGGCGCTTTCGGCTTTTAATGTCTCTCAGGGCAGCGGCAGTAGTTGGTATGTATTTTGTTATCGGTGCGGCCATTAAGATATATATGGAGTGGAAAAAAGGGGAGACGATACGCAACCAGATTCAATCGGAAAAGATCACTTCAGAACTGCAGTTTTTAAAGGCACAGCTCAATCCGCATTTTCTGTTCAATTCCCTCAACAGTATTTATTCGCTTTCGGTTAAAAAGTCCAACGATACGCCGGAAGCGGTAATCACCCTTTCGGACCTTATGCGGTATATGTTGTATGAGGCCAACAGGGACATGGTACCTTTGGGCAAAGAACTGGAGTATATTAAAAACTATATACAACTGCAAAGACTCCGGCTTTCGGACGGCGAACAGGTAACACTTAATATTTACGGAAATGAAAGGGATAAGAAAATACAGCCGCTTTTGTTTATTTCATTTATAGAAAACGCATTTAAGTACGGCACCGACTACAAGGGAAGGACCGTAGTAAAGACCGTGATTTCCATAAAGGAGGGTTCCATTCATTTTTATGTCCGGAATATTATTGGGAGGTATAAGAAGAACAGCAGGAGTTCCGGGGTAGGATTACAGAATATCCGGAACAGGCTTAACCTGCTGTATCCGGATTCACATACACTGGACATAGTGGATGACGGAGAGACTTTTACAGTGAGTCTAACCCTAAAATTTGACAAAAAATGAAATGTGTAATTATCGATGATGAACCCCTGGCTATCGATGTCCTGAAGGGCTATTGCGAAAAAATACAGTTTATGGAGGTCGTGGGTACCTATACCAATGCCCTTGATGCCATAGCAGTTATTAAAGAAAGGGAGGTAGATCTTATATTTTCGGATATTGAAATGCCACAGATAAGCGGAATCGATTTTATTCATTCCATGGACAATAAACCCATGTTCATTTTTACTACGGCCTATTCGCAGTATGCTATTGAAGGATTTGAACTGAACGCGGTAGATTATCTCGTAAAGCCCATTCCCTATCACCGTTTTGTAAAAGCGGTAGTACGGGCTAAAGAACTGATGAGTTTTAAAGAGAAAGAGAAAAACATGAGACTACCCCATATTTCACCTTCCTGCGGAGTGCAGGACGGGCAGACGGGATACATTTTTGTAAAAGCCGATTATGAAAATATAAAATTGAATATAGATGACATTGTTTATATACAAGGGCTTAAAGACTATCTTAAAATTCACATTGCCGGGGTTAATAAACCCGTTCTGACCCTGTTGAGTTTCGGGGATTTTCTGGAGAAAGTTCCGGAAGAACAGTTTTTACGTATTCACAAGTCTTTTGTAGTTAATGTAAGTTATATCCGTTCTGTCCAGAAAAACAAGGTTATCATCAATGATAACCGGATCCCGATAGGAGAAAGTTATAAGACCGCTTTTATGGAGCGACTGGGCCTCTAGGTAAATTTACGATTTAACACCATATCGGCATCCTGTTCGCAAATCAGCTTACGGTAATATTTACCACATACCCTTCGCTTCCTCTTACATTGAATACCGTGCTGTCTTCGAAGATGAGGTACTGCCCTTTGATCCCTTTTAATTTTCCGGAGTATTCCGGGGTTTTGTCAAGATTGAGGCTTTTTACCTTTTGCGGGTACTGTAGTACCGGATAATCGATGGAGTAGATCTTCTGATTGGTATCCAGGTAATATGGTTTTACTTCTTCCGGAAGAAAATCGTCGAGACGGTCCTTTTCAAGTACAAGATCGGCGTCTGCCAGGGTATTGGTGAGCATTTTCCGCCAGTTGGTTTTGTCGGTCATGTGCTCTTTCAGGGCAACTTCGGTTATTCCGGCGAGGTAGCGGTTCGGCACTTCCACAACTTCTATGGCCCGGTGTGCCCCCTGGTCTATCCACCTGGTAGGCACCTGTGCTTTCCTTGTTACACCCACTTTTACTTCACTGGACAGTGCCAGGTATACCACATGTGGCTGTAACTGCACCTGTTTTTCGTAATCCAGGTCCCTGTCCTCTTCATCCAGATGGGCCTTGCTCAGTTCGGGCCGCATGATCCAGTCTCCGGCAGAAGCGGTTTCGTAAAAGCAGCTTTTACAGAAGCCCTGACGGTATATGGGCTTGTCCAGATGACAGTTCAGGCACTCGTAGGAAACAAAAGAAAACCTTACTTCTTTGTCCAAAAGCTGATTCATATGGATAAAGTCATTTTTGAAAACCAGGTAGTAGTTTATAGGGCTGGTAAATTCGGTCTTCATTTTTATAAGGACACCTTGGTACATGGTAAAGTTTTTTAGTATTTTTATTCCCTGTCAATATAGAAAAGGACTGTAAAAGTACACAAAAAATGCCGATTCCGTTGTTTAATTCCATAGCTTCCTGGTGGCTGAAAAAAAGGTTCTACCAGATGGAACTCTTCCTGAAATATCCGGAAGAGGTTCAGGTAGAGTTGTTAAATCAGTTACTTATAACCGCAAGAAACACGGATATAGGGAAGAAGTACGGGTTTGAAACCATAACTACCTACGAAAGTTTCAGGGCAAATGTCCCTATCAACAAATATGAGGATATAGAACCGTACATAGAAAGGTCGAGAAGGGGGGAACACAATGTTTTCTGGCCTACACCGATCAGGTGGTTTGCCAAAAGCAGCGGTACGACTAATGCGAAAAGCAAATTTATCCCGGTCAGCACCGAATCCCTTGAGGACTGCCATTTTAAAGCCGGAAAAGATATGCTTTCCCTTTACTTCAATAACAATGAGGATTCCAAACTGTTTACAGGAAAAAGCCTGAGGCTGGGGGGGAGTAAATCGCTGTATGAGGACAACAACACTTTTTTTGGGGACCTGTCTGCCATTATAATAGATAACCTCCCTTTCTGGGCGGAAATGAACAGCACGCCGAGCAATAAGATATCGCTGATGAGCGAATGGGAAGCAAAACTGGAGGCTATTATTACCGAAACCGTTCAGGAGAATGTAACTAGCTTTGCGGGGGTGCCTTCATGGATGCTGGTATTGCTCAACCGGGTGCTGGAAAAAACGGGAAAGGATAATCTCTTCGAGGTCTGGACTAACCTGGAGGTGTATTTCCACGGCGGTGTGAGTTTTAACCCGTACCGTGACCAGTATGAAAGACTGCTTCCGAGGGATTCTTTTAAATACTATGAGATATACAACGCCTCCGAAGGCTTTTTCGCCATTCAGGACCGCAACAATTCCGATGAATTACTACTGATGCTCGATTACGGGATTTTCTATGAATTCATCCTTATGGATACATTCGGTACGGACCGTCAGAAAGCCATTCCGCTGTGGGAAGTGGAAACCGGGAAGAACTATGCTATCGTAATAACGACCAATGCCGGATTATGGCGATATCTTATAGGCGATACCGTACGTTTTACCAGTACAAATCCCTACCGTATTAAAGTGACGGGACGTACCAAACATTTTATTAATGTGTTCGGCGAAGAACTGATTATAGAAAATACGGAAGAGGCCCTGAAAAAAGCTTGTAAATCGGCAGATTGTGAGATCGTGGATTATACGGTTGCCCCTATATTTATGCAGGGGAAGGAAAAGGGGGGGCATGAATGGCTTATTGAATTCCGGAAGTACCCGAGCAGTATGGAGCAATTTACGGTATTGCTCGACGAAGGTCTGAAATCCCTGAATTCGGATTACGAAGCAAAGCGCTATAACAATATGACGCTTAATATGCCGAAGATAAACATTGCCCGTCAAGGCCTGTTCTACGACTGGTTAAAAACATATAACAAACTCGGTGGACAGCATAAAGTACCCAGGCTGTCCAATAAAAGAGATTATCTGGAAGAAATGCTGGGAATGAATGGCTCCTTCACCGGACCGATGCCGGGAAACAGAGGGGTAAATATTTAAAAAATCAGGGAGCCGCCTGAAGATATCATTTTCTGTCGTCCCGAGCGGAGTGACAGTATGAGTCTCAGGCGGCTCCTTTTTGTTTTGAAGCCGAAATATAATACAGGACTTCTTTATGAAGCAGCTTTTAATTTGCTTACTTTGGCCTTAGCGAGTTTTTCGTGGACGTATTGACGGTCTATTTCAAGTGCTTTTTCGTCCGAGCTCGGCAGTTCAAACATGGCGTCTGTTAGTATGGTTTCGCAAAGCGAACGCAGTCCCCTTGCTCCCAGTTTGTACTCCATCGCTTTTTCCACGATAAAATCAAGGGCATCGTTAGAGATGCTGAATTCTATATCATCCATGTCGAAGAGTTTGCTGTACTGTTTTATGATGGCATTCTTCGGCTCGGTGAGTATAGCTCTCAGTACTTTGGCATCCAGAGGGTCCATGTAAGTGAGTACCGGAAGCCTTCCTATGATTTCCGGGATAAGCCCGAACTCTTTCAGGTCTTTCGGTATGATGTACTGCAACAGGTTTTCTTCGTCTATAACCTCTTCCTCCCTGGAAGCATTATATCCTATGGCCTGCATGTTCAGGCGTTTGGTGATCACTTTCTCTATACCGTCAAAAGCACCTCCCGCAATAAACAGGATATTTTCCGTATTCACTTCAATGAACTTCTGGTCCGGGTGTTTTCTTCCGCCTTTCGGTGGTACGTTTACAACCGTTCCTTCCAGCAGTTTCAACAAAGCCTGTTGTACACCTTCTCCGGATACGTCCCGTGTAATGGACGGATTGTCACTTTTCCGGGCGATTTTATCGATTTCATCTATAAAGACGATACCTCTTTCGGCTTTTTCCAGATTGTAATCCGCTGCCTGTAACAGCCGGGTAAGGATACTTTCCACGTCTTCTCCCACGTATCCCGCTTCGGTAAGTACGGTGGCATCTACAATAGCCAGGGGTACATTGAGCATTTTGGCAATGGTTCTGGCCATAAGGGTTTTTCCCGTACCGGTCTGTCCTACCATGATGATGTTGCTCTTTTGTATTTCGATATCATCTTTGGAAGTGGGCTGTAACAACCTTTTGTAGTGGTTGTATACTGCAACCGACATTACTTTCTTGGTAAAATCCTGTCCTATGATATACTGGTCCAGGAAGGATTTTATTTCCTGCGGTTTTTTTAGTATGAGTTCAGCAGAGAGTTCTTCCGACTGGGATTGTTTGATCTCTTCCAGAACAATGCTATGGGCCTGTTCAATACACCGGTCGCATATATGTGCATCCAACCCTGCAATAAGCAGATTGGTTTCCGGTTTTTTCCTTCCGCAAAATGAGCATTCTAATTCTTCTTTAGCCATAACCAATTTTTTAGTGTGCAACCCCTGCTCCCGCAAGGGAACAGGGCTGTGATTTATTATAGGAAAACCGCGGGGCAAAGGTTTTCGTTTGTTCCGGGGCCTTTATATTGTTGATGTTTTTAAGGCCCGGAAGCAGAGGTCACCCTCTTTTATTTTCGGGCCAGTATTTCGTCGATCATACCATATTCCTTGGCCTCGTCTGCTTTCATCCAGTAATCCCTGTCGCTGTCCTTGTTGACTTTGTCATAGGGTTGCCCGGAGTGATTGGCGATGATCTTGTAGAGCTCATCTTTTAGTTTCAGGATTTCCCTTGCGGTGATCTCTATATCGCTGGCCTGGCCTTGCGCACCTCCCAGAGGCTGATGTATCATTACCCTGGAGTGTGTAAGACCGCTCCTTTTTCCTTTTTCACCGGCACAAAGCAATACGGCTGCCATGGAAGCTGCAATACCTGTACAGATAGTGGCTACATCCGGCTTGATGAACTGCATGGTATCGTAAATGCCGAGACCTGCATAAACGCTTCCTCCGGGAGAGTTGATATATATTTCAATGTCTTTTGAAGAATCAACACTGGAAAGGAACAATAACTGTGCCTGTATGATATTAGCTATCTGATCGTCTATCGCAGTCCCCATAAATATGATCCTGTCCATCATAAGGCGCGAAAATACATCCATCGCCACAGCGTTCATCTGGCGCTCTTCTATAATGTTCGGGGTCATGCTTACCGGGGCCATTCTGCTTACGATCTTATCGTAATACATACTATTTACCCCATGATGCTGTATAGCGTATTTTTTGAATTCCTTTTTATAATCCATAGTTTTTCATTTTATATAATAAGGCGTTAAATCAAGTGAATTTAACGCCTTAAATATAGTTATTTTATTTGTTTTTCCGGACTATTGGTAAACCTCTTTGACGAAGTCTTCGTACGTAACTTCTTTAGTCTTGAGGTTTGTTTTTTCTTTATAAAGGCTGAGCAGCTTTTTGCTCATCAGCTGCTCGGACAGGCGTTTTATTTCATCCTGGTTGGAAAGTATCCTGGCGGCAATGCTGTCCAGTTCTTCCTCGGAAGGATCGGTTTGTCCGAACTGTGCCATCTGTATTTTGATAAATTCTTTGGCAAAGTCTTTCAGCTCGTCAAAAGTTACCTGCAGTTCGTTGTCGCGGATAATCTTGCCCTCGATAAGCTGGTATCTCAGGCCTTTTTCGGATTTTTCGTATTCTTCGCTTGCCTGATCTTCTGTCAATGGGTCCTCACCGGTTTGCTGTATCCATTTTTTCAGGAACTCGGCCGGAAGGTCAAATTTGGTATTCTCTACAAGGTATTCGGTCACATCGTTCAGTAATTTCTGATCTGCCTGCTGTTCGAATTGTTTCTCGGCATCTTCTTTGATCCTGGCACGCAGTTCCTCTTCGGAATTCACTGTTCCCGCTGGGAAAAGCTTGTCAAAGAGTTCCTGGTTGAGTTCCGCAGGCTCTCTTTTGTTTATTTCCTCAATGGTAAAGTTTACAGTGATGTCAAGGTCATGAACTTCATCGTGGCTCACTTTCAGGAAGTGCATCAGGTCATGATCGTCCTGAAAGAGGCTTTTGCTCTTCAACTCCAGAACATCCCCGGCTTTAGCTCCGGTGAACTTGTTGAGGTTTCTTTTTCCTTTTATCTTATCAAGAGAGAAAGTTGCCTTGTTCTCTATTTCTTTTTCTTCACTGGTAAAAGTTCCGGTGATTTCGTCACCTTCTTCGACCGTATCCTTGGAAATGAGTTTTCCGTATTGTTTCTGAATTCGCTCTATCTGTTCGTCAAGCATTTTGTCATCTGCAACGATCTGATAACTGGTTATCGCTTTTTTCCCTTTAAGGTTTACTTCAAAATCGGGAGCAAGTCCCAGCTCGAATTCAAAAGAAAAATTTTCAGCATCCCAGTCAAAACCTTCCTGTGCCTTAGGGAGCGGGTTGCCCAGAACATCCAGTTTTTCTTCGGTCAGATACTTATCAAGCGCATCCTGTAAAAGTTTGTTTACCTCATCTACCAAAACCGCTTTTCCGTATTGTTTCTTCACCAATCCAAGCGGTACATGCCCTTTTCTGAAACCGGGAATGTTCGCTTTCTTACGGTAATCGTTAAGGACTGTAGCTACCTTGTCACTGTAATCGTCCTTGCTGATAGCAACCTTTACTATTGCATTCAACTCATCTATGTGCTCTCTTGTAATATCCATTTATTCGCTTTAATAAATTAACATGGCATCTAAAACAGGGTGCAAAATTAGAACATTTTGCAATGTTAACCAACTTTTTGAGCGTCTGAATTTTAGAGCGGGTTTTTCGGCGGAATTCGGGCTTTTACAGAGGGGATGCCTGTGTTCCGGAAGGGAAGAGGACAGGCAGGCAGGATATGAGATGCTGTGCCAGGGGATCCATATGTTTATGGCAGAGGACAAAAGGATGAAGGGAAAGCGGACGATGTTTCCGGTATCGCGGACAAGCAGGGAATACCCGATGAGCTCAGGAATATTCTCCCGGCTTGTCCGGAATGATACTACGCAATGCTTTTATCTGGTACGGTCTGTGTTTTCTTTCAGAAAGGAATGCAGGATAGATTGCAGGAAGGAAAGCAGGAGACTGAACAACAACGCCCACCAGATATTCGTTACATGAAATCCGCCTACAAGGCTGTCGGTAATTAAAATTACCACTGCATTAATTAGAAGTAGGAATAGCCCTAATGTAATTATGGTGATGGGCAGGGTAAGGATAATGAGTATCGGTTTTACAAGAAGGTTCAGGAGGGCCAGTACAACGGCAACGAGGACAGCAGTAAGATAACTGTCCACACTTACCCCGGGAAGTATTTGTGCAATGACTACCACGGCCAGGGCGGTCAGCAATACTCTTAAGAGAACATTCATATTTTTTTCTTTTTTCAGAAAACAGCGAAAAGAACCTTTTCGGTCTGTTTTTCTGTCGGTTATTTTCTTTTAAGCATGTCGGGTACTAACAAAAATAAGTAATTTCTCTCGTTTTATTGCTATTCGGTGCGTTCTCTCTTCGATGTTTTATAACATATAGCGCAACTGAACCCCCCCGTAGAAATTTTGCGGAAGGCCGGGGTAGTAAAACCGTGGTTCGGAATTTCCGAATCCCACGGCATTGATCAGCACGGACTGCGCATAATTTCTGTCGGCAATGTTGTTGATACCGCCGGAGACGTCGAGGATGAATTTCTCCGAAATCTCTTTTCTGTACCCTGCTTTTGCATGGGCAACCCCATAAGAATCCGTGTGCAGGGAGCCGGCGTCGGTAAGAGGGATCTCCCCGACATATTGGTAGTTGACATAAAGATACAGTCCGCTTTGGTGTAGTATCCGTATTCCGGCGTTGGTCTTATTATCCGGTACGCCCGTAAGGTTATTGCCGGAATAGTCATTGTCCCCGTCGATAAAGCGGATAAAACGGTGGTCATTCAGGGAAGTATTAATAAATGGTACAATCGCGAGGTTACGGGTAACAGGGAGATGATATTCCGCCGTGATCTCTACGCCTTTATGCTCGGTTTTTCCGGCGTTTTTCCCGATGTATTGATCTTCTCCCACACGCTGTGCCACCAGCAGGTCCCTGATATTCATAATGTATGCTGCTGCGGACAGGTGAAGGCGGTTTTTCAGTAGCTTCAGGTTTATGCCGGCTTCGTAATGCATTCCTCTTTCAGGGCCCAGTTCAGGGTTTATTACGCCCTCCGGAGTAAGGGTTTCCTCCGTGCCGGGAAAAGAGAACCCGCGGCTTATGTTCGCATAAAAGCGCGTATGTGCATTATAGCTGTAATCTATATTGAGCGAAGGCGCCAGAATGGGATCGAAACGACGGGAGGCACTGGTATTTTCCGCTCCGCTGTTGTAATAGTCCAGGAAGTTGTAGGATGTAAAATTGGCATTTAACCCCAGTTGCACCTTGAGCCCCCTCGCCAGAGGGAGCGTAAGAGAAGCGAAGAGGTTCAGCTGGTTCCGGTATTCTTTATTGTTGCTTAACTGTTCTCCTTCTAGGGTCCCCTGCCCGTTATTTTCCTGGTACAGGTTTTCTATGGTTTGCCAGTTATATACGTCCTTGTACATTTCGGTGCCGAGACGTAGTGTTGCTTTTTCCTCCCGGAAAGAGAAGTCCTGCCGGAATGTGCTCCGTATACCGTAACCATTCGTAAAACCGGTGAGGATATCAAACGGACGGGGTTCATAATGATCCTGATAGGTGTAAAAAACGCTGGTGGTATTTTGAAGACCGGGACTGAAACGATGTGTGTAGCTCAGCCCTGCGAGGGTAGACTTACTGTTTTTGTAGCCTTTGGCTTCGAGCCAGTTGGAGGCTGCCTGTCTCGGGTTTTCTTTAAAAACAGTCTTACTTATGGAACTGGGGATATAGGCATTGTAATCTATTTGGTTAAAGAGGACAGTAAGGGTATTATTGTCATTAAACCGATAGGAGGTATTCAGTAATACCGCATTACGGCGATAAGCACTGTTCTCGCGGTATCCGTCGGTTTCCAGGTGCTCGTAGTTCAGGTTGACCGACAGTTTTTCTCCGGCATAAACGGCGTTGGTGGTATTTTTCAGCAGTTGATATGAACCGAGAGTAAAACTATTCCGGATGTATGATTTTGAGGGGGTCATGGACCGGAGCAGAAGTGCTCCCCCGAGATTAGTCCCGTAAGTCACGGCTTTCGGTCCCTGGATAACCTCAACCTGGCTTATGCTTTCGGGATCAAACACTTCAATGGAAGTTTCTCCTATACCATTGGTAATGGGAATATCATCCAGATAAGCCTTTACTTTGTTACTTCCGTAAGGTGTCCGGGCGCCAACGCCTCTTATGGTAATACGGTTTACATTCATCCCTCCAGAGAGCATGTAAACGCCGGGAATCTGGTTTATGGCCCAGGTTATGTCCACAGGACTGTACTGTTCCAGTTGCTGGCGGGTAGTAATGGGGACCGGAGTAATCAGGGAACTGTCCTTTTGTATGACAGAAAGAGAATCCGAACTGACAACGACTTCTTCTAGGCGGGTTGCTTCTTTATCCTGGGCGCCGGAAATAAAAGGAAGGGACCATACTACAACCGAAAGGAGAGCTGCTTTGATTTTCTTTTTCATTCGGGGGTTTTGCCATAAAAATAATAAAATAAAACAAGAACGATGTAAAACAAAGAAGGTCGCCTTTTGAGACAACCTTCTTTTTTAATTCAAAATAAATCAGTGGTAAAAACGGTATTTTGCGGTATTAATATCCGGTGTTTTGAACAAGGTTCGGATTAGACACCAGAGCGGTGGCTGGAATGGGATAGAGAACACGGAATTCTTCGGTGTTTTCTTTGAATTCCCAGGTGTCGGTAAATACGCCGAAGCGGATCATATCGTTTCTCCTCCAGCCTTCCGTATAGAGCTCTCTCGCTCTTTCATCGAGCAGTTCCGGCAGATCGACTGAACTGAATGCAGATGCCCCTCTTATGGCACGAAGCTCATTTATAAGTGCCGTTGCGTCCTCACCGGAAGATCCGCCTCTCAGTATGGCTTCTGCTTTCATCAGGTGTGCATCGGAATAACGGAAAATAATCATTCCGGTAGCTTGTGCACCATTACTCGGGTGATATTTCAGTACTCTTATCCCTGTTCTTTCATTGTTACCTACCAATGCCGGAAAGTCCCTGGTAAATACCAACGGATTACCTGCACGGTCGTTCAGAGGTGTCCCGTCGGCGGCATATTGTTGTCCGAGAAGGAAACCATACCCGATACCCTTGGCAGGTACATATCCTCTGCGTTCTTCCTGTCCGGAACCTTCTGCGTTGGTGTCGGGCGGGCCTTCAAAAAGATCGAAGAGTCCCGCCAGGGTGGAGAATCCGTTCCAGCCGCCCGAAGTATTGTCAGGTACAACTTGATGGTAATGTAGTCCGGGCCACATCCTGGTGCCTACCGAAGCATCCGTATACCATATGGTCTCATTGTCCGGATCGTTTTTAAAGATATCGAAAAAGCCTTCCTGTAATTCAAAACCATCTGCTGCTATGGCATCGACCTCTTCTATAACCCTGGTCATATCTGCCGGATCGGGACTTTCGGTTCCTTTATATATATGTTTATTAAGATATAACTTGGCCAAAAGAAAATGAACTGATGCTTTCGAGGCCTTTATAGTCCCTGCGCCGGGGGCAAGGGCCGGAAGATCGGGAAGAGCTTCGTTGAGGTCATTAATAATAAAATCAAAAGCTTCGCTTGCCGTAAATACCCTGGGGTTCACATCCACTCCTTCGTCCGCTTCACGAAAGGGGACCTGTCCATAAAGATCCATAACATGGAACATGCTGAACGCCCGGAGGAATTTACCCTCCGCAGCCTGTAGTGAACTGGCCTCGGATTGCGGGGCCAACAGTTGATTGATCCTGTAAATGTTGGAGTTAAGCCTGTTCCACGTATTTAATATATCACGATGAGTAGGGTCCCATGTATGTTCATGGAGAAGCCTCCATACACCGTTATCCCCCCAGTCGGTACCTCTGGTCGGAACGAGTACCTCGTCCGTGGAAACTTCGGATAGGGCATATAAAGCTTCCTGTGTGTTAAAACTATTACGGATATCAACATATGCGGAATTCAGTGTTTGACCCGGGTCTACTCCTCCGAACCCTTCATCGGTATCCGGAATCACAATGGAGTCTTTTTCATCTACTTCGAGGTCGGTACAGGAAAAAATGAGGATGATACAACTTATAGTGAGAATGTTTCTGCTTAAATTTTTCATGATTACTTTTTTAGAATGTTACATTTAACCCTAAAGTAAATATTCTCGGCCTTGGATAAGAGGTATAGTCTATTCCGAGTGAAGGGACACCATCCAGTTCCTTGTTTGTATTTACTTCGGGGTCAAGCCCGGAATAATCGGTAATGACAAACAGGTTCTGGGCATTGGCATAGATACGGAAAGATTTGAAGACATTGGAATCTTCGGCAAACCTGAAATTATGCCCTATGGTGAGGTTCTGTAACCGGAGAAAATCTCCTTTTTCGAGGAACCGCGTAGATACGTCGGCGGCATTGAGATTCGATTCTTCACTGCTCAGTACGTCCCGGGTAACATTTCTTCCGTTTCCTATAGCGCCGGCGGTAAAAAATGCATTTCGCGTATTATTATAGATATAGTGTCCGAACTGACCGGCAAAGAAAGCGGACAAATCCCAGTTCTTGTACTGAAAGTTGGTGGAAATACCGAGGTTGTACTTGGGTAGGGCACTTTTACCTACAAATTTCTGAATATCTCCTCCTTCGTATTCTGCCAACCCGTTTTCGTTATACCCGGAAAATTCCCGTAGAAAATAGGAGAACAAAGGCTGGCCGTCCTGTATACGCTGTGCAAATGCCCCGGTGAGGCCCTGGCCGTTTATACCACCCGTGTCTACGGTACCATCAAAGTTTTTTACCATATTGTCATTATAGGACAGGTTGGTGCCTAATTCCCAGGTAAAATCTTCATTTTCTATAATGCCGTAATTCAATGTGATTTCAAATCCCTTGTTTATAACATCGGCATCGAGATTGCGGTAAACAAATTCCTGCGGGGCAGGTTGTGCGGACATGATCTGCATTAATAGGTCTGTTGTGTTTTTTCGATAGAAATCGACAGATCCGCTCAAACGATTGTCGAGGAAACCAAAATCCAGACCTATATTAAACTGCTGTGTCTGTTCCCATTTCAGGTCGGGGTTGGCAAAAGCCACATTATCCAGTCCTACCCGTTGTACTTCGCCGCTGTTGGCATTAATACCGAGCCCGGCATATCGCTGCCTGGTCTGGTAGCGGTTATGCGGTATTTCCTGGTTTCCGGTAACACCGTATCCCAGACGTAATTTCAGGTTGTAAAAAACCTCGGGAATAAACTCCTCGTCAGATAATATCCAGGCAAAGGCCCCGGAAGGGAAGTACCCGTATTTGTTGTTACCCCCGAAACGGGAGGAGCCGTCCGCCCGAAGCGTGGCCGTAAACAGGTAACGATCTTTGAGCGTATAATTCAAACGGCCGAAGAAGGATTGTAACTCGTCAGTATAGTCGAACCAGTCCGAAATTGCTGCCCTGATAGGAGCACCGGACACGGTAATTTCTTCCGTAACATTTTCGGGGAACAAACGGTTCACAAAAGCTCCTGTAGTGCCGTAACCGTATTGCTGATAAGATCCGGCAATGGAATTTCTTATGCTCCTGTCCGTTACTTTGAGATCACTGATCATATTATCCATATTAGTGCCCGGGAAACCCCATCCCTGGTAATTTCTGCCATCGGTATTGAATTCCTGGTAAGAGTACCCCAGCATAGCGGAAAATTTGGAATTCCGGAATTCTTTGCGATAATTGAACAATACCTCGAGTAATTGACTGCTGTTATCCACTTCCGAGATAAAAGCCCGTCCGTTTTCGAATACTCCCCCCATAAACAATAAGGGAGAGAGTGCGCCTTCTCTCCTGGAAGATGAATTGTCAAAACCGGTATTGACCTTGACATTGAATTCATCGGTAAAGTCATATTGAGCAGAGAGGTTGATGAGGCTCCTGTTCGTATGTGTATTATCCTGGTAGTATTTCAGCAATGCCAACGGATTGAGGGTGGAAGTAGAGAACTGGTATTCGGGATCGGCAGGCCAGGTGGGATTGGCCGCGTAAGTGGCACCGAGAAGGTCTCCTTCAAAACCTGCATTGTCGGTAATGAGGGGAGCTTCGTCATTCACCCGGGAAAAGGTTATCTGTGCCCCCAGTTTCAACTTATCATTGAAGAGGCGTTGATTCAGGTTCAGCCTTCCGTTAAGACGCTCCATAGAGGAGTTTTTTATAATTCCTTCCTGGTCAGAATAGCTCAGCGATAGCCTGTAGTTACCGGTATCGTACCCATTGGAATAGGAGAGGTTGTGCGTATGCGAAAATGATGTACGGGATATTTCATCCTGCCAGTCGGTGTTTGCTCCTTTATCCTGTTCACTTACAATTCCTCCGTATTTATCAATACCCTGAAGGAATTGTTCCCTGTTCAGCAAATCGTATTCGTTAGCAGGGGAAGATACACTGGTAGTAGTCGAATATTCCAGGGTGCCTTCCTGGCCTTTCCCGCTTTTTGTTGTAATAATAACCACCCCGTTGGCCCCTCTGGAACCATAAATGGCGGTTGCAGAAGCATCTTTGAGTACATCGATACTGGCAATATCGTTAGGGTTGATAAAATTCAACGGGTTTTTGGAGGCTGAAGAACCGCGCCCTATATCCGCACCTCCGGAGGCAGTATTGTCACCGGAAAGCGGAATTCCGTCCACTACAAATAATGGATTATTGTTACTCCTTACGGAAGATGTACCCCGGATACGGATATTGATTCCCGCCCCGGGCTCACCACTGGAGGAAGTGATCTGTACCCCGGCACTTTTTCCCTGTATCAGTTCTTCGGGGGCGGCAATAACCCCTTGGTTGAAGTCTTCGGCTTTTACGGAGACTACAGATCCGGTAGCATCCCTTCTCGTTGTTTCACCATAACCGATGATAACTACTTCATCCAGTGCCTGGGCATCTTCAACCATGGTAACGTTGATGGTTGACCTCCCGTTTACCGGAATTTCCTGGGTTTTGAACCCAACGTAACTAAAAACCAGAATATCCTTTTCCTCCACATTGTCGAGGGAATAATTCCCGTCAAAATCCGATTGGGTTCCGTTGGTGGTACCCTTTACCAGGATATTTGCGCCCGGTAAAGGCCCCATGGCATCCGAGACTGTTCCGGATACGGTAATCTGTGCCTGTGTACTACCATATACGAAAATGGTAAAAATAAGGGCCAGATTTTTAATAATGTTAATTTTCATAGATAGTAGTTTTGATGTGTTTTGACGACGTGAAAAATCATTATAAAGTTAAATTTATGTGAAATTTTCAATACCACCATGTTGCTGTTGAACGAAAACGTTGTAGTGTTGATAACTTTGAATATTTTAACATATGCTCAATTAATAATGGTTTATTTGACTTTATGTATCTAAAATATACTTTTAAGTGAATTTTTCTTAAAAATTTAAGCTTTTTAATGAGAACGGAATTTCGTGAAAACGACATGAACAGAGAGGTTTATGCAGTTTTTTACGTAAAATAATACAGAAAAAGATTGTTAATGAAAATGAGCGGAAGTTTCCGTAACTTACAGGAGAAATTACTCTCCCGAAACCGACCATATGGCAAAACCACGGGCAGGGGCTTCTATTGTTACCTCTCCCTGGCTGTCTGTAGTCAGCCACGCGCTGGTATTGTTGGAATAGTCTACGAGTTTTTTCTCTTTCCAGTTGGATAAGACGGTTCTTTGGCGGTTACCGGTACCGATATTCATATAGAATATGAGTCCCGGATTACCATTGCTACCGTTTCTTTTCATGATATATTCTTCTTCACTTTGATGCAGTATTTCCATATCGCCGGTAGCAATACTGTTATGGATACGAATAAGATTTTTTAATTTCGATTTGTAGTTGTTGTTCTCGTAATCCCCGTAAAACACGGTAGGATATCCGGTATGGGTAAGAATATAAGCATAAGCCAGCATTTTGTTAGCCGCACTGATATTATTTTCGGGGTTTTCGTCTTTTTCCGTATCGTGATTGGCAACAAAGGTCACGGCTTTTTCGGGATGGGTTTTCCAAAGCATATTTCCCTCGAGTACGTTCAGGTCGCTTTTGCGGTCCAGGGCTTCGTCAAGTTTATAGAAGCAGGCAAAATCGAATGCAGCAGATCCCGAAGCTTCCACCCATTCCACAAGTGTGGGAGCGTGGCCGTCCCAGTATTCTCCAACAGAAAAACCACCGACCTCGTCATTCCATGCCTTCACTACCCATGCTCCGAAGCCTTTTACATAATCGAATCGCCAGCCGTCGAATTTCATCGTGTTTTTGTAGTACCTGGCAACGGAGTTCTCTCCTTTCCATAGCCATTCCTGTACCCGGGGCTGATGATGGCAAAGGTCCTGTTCCTCGAAGAAAAGTGCTTCCTCATCATGCTCATGCAAACTGTTGGGATGGAAATCTTCGTAACTCCGGTCGAATTTCCCCGAAGCGTTACCATTTATAGTTTCAAAAAGCGTGTATGTATTTTTATCCCGGTAGGGATTATATTCTTCCCCGCCACCGGAATTGTGATTAAGTACAATATCGGCGATAACTTCCAGTCCGTTATTATGTGCCTTTTGTATCAGGTTTTCCAGTTGTTCCCTGGTGCCGAAACGGGTTGGGATGGTGCCGTGCTGGTCGAATTCCCCGAAATCAAAATAATCCGAAGGGTCATATCCCATTGAGTATCCGCCCGACTGTCCTTTGGTTGTGACGGGAAGCCATATTCTGTCTACACCGGTTGCAGCCCAGTCTTCCACTTTTTCGGAGAGGGTGTTCCACCATTCGAACCGCGGTTCCACATCCCAGTAAAATGCCTGCATCATTACCCGTCGGCCATTGTCGTAATGGCTCAGGTCGGCTTTTTTGGGAATGGTTTCCGGTGGGGCTATGGTATAATTATTATTGTCATCGCTACTGCACGCGAGGAACGTAAGGATTAAAAAAGAAAGAACAACTGTGTTTTTTAGCGCAGTGTGAGGTGTTTTCATAATTTTCGGTTTGGTGGGTTTTTAAAAAACGGAATGGGACCTGTTGGTATCCGCATTCCGTTTTATGTGATCGATCAACAGGGATACGAAGGTCTATTTTGCGGTAACTGTATATGTGTATTCTCCGGGGTTACTTAAATTGAGAACTATGGTGTAACTTCCGCCTGCATCTATTTTCATGTTGGTCCCTTCTTTTTCCAGGATACCGTCGCCTTCGTCATCTCCGTAATCCAGTTCCCAGCTATCATTGGCCCGGAATTTAAATTCTCCCGGTTGCAGATCAAGTGTGATGGTCCAGGTTTTCCCGGTCACATCGTAGGTCATATCTAGGTCACTGTCCCATCCGGTCCCGGGAATGGCATCCCCGATGATCCCCCAGTTGGTATCCAGCAAGCTGTAAGTGAGTTTCTCCGTATCTACGTGTAGCAGGTAATATCCTGCCGGGGCAGATAAATTGGGACCGTCATTTAATAATAATGTGCCCGAACCGCCGTCTCCGTATTCACCGTTACCCCATTCCGGTGCGGCTGTAAATTTGTATTCCGATGTGTCGGCGAAATAGATATACCCTTCGAATTCCGTATCGGAAGAAGGAAGCGACCGGAGCTGAGGTGCTTCGGCCGGGCTCCAGTCTCCACCGTAATTTCCGGCGGACTGATAGCCGCCCGGGACCCAGAGGTATGATGGACCCGTATTGCCCGAACCATAGGGGGTGACACTTACAAGAATAGTTTCGGAAATCAGCTTTTCCGTATTATCACTTACGGATGCTACTACCCGGATTTCCATTTCGGAAGCTTCTCCCGAAGGTAATCCAAGGGTTAAGGCCGAATTGTTCAGGTGTTCTGTGCTTACGGAAAGTTGTGTGGCGGTAGTTTCTCCCAGTATGGCGGGTGATTGGAAGTCATTACCAGATATATCGGCCTGAAGGCTGTAATTGATTTGCGTAGGTACATTGAACCCCGCTTTGTTCCATACAAAGCGATCTGCCTGTTCGGAGGCATTGTCTTCTGTAAGTATATAACCGGTTCCGGATGTAGGGGCGGTAATGACCGGTTCGTCAGAAGGGATCATCACAGGGTTGTTGTCATCGTCTGAGCAGGACCAGAATAGCCCGCCTGAAAAAATCAGTCCGGCGAGGATTTTAGCTGTCTTCATTTTTTATGTCCTTTTAGGTTAGTATTAATTGTGGTGGTATGGTATCCGGGAGAGTATGGAACAGGCAATTCCGCATACCCTCCCGGTATATATTAATATCCCGGATTCTGGACCAGGTTGGAGTTTACCCCCAGGTCTGTGAGCGGAATAGGGAGCAAGGTGCGGAACGATTCCACTCCCGAACCGTTCAGGCTACCACCTTTCCAGGGCCACAGGTATTCGCTGCCCGTAAATTTTCCGAAACGGATGAGGTCGGTTCTCCGGTGTCCTTCCCAGTAGAGTTCTCTTCCCCTTTCGTCCAGGATAAAATCCAGGGTAAGCTGAGCGGAAGTGATGTTTCCAGACGTATTACCGTAAGCCCGTTCCCTGAGTTGGTTTACAAGGTCGAGTGCAGTAGTCATATCACTTCCGGTACGTAACGCGGCTTCCGCATACATAAGGTATGCATCCGCCAGACGGAATAAAGGATAGTCCGTATCTACGAATTCCCCGCTGGTATCGGACCCGATCTCTCCGGTTGAAGTGAGGTTTTTATATTTGGCAATAGCATACCCGTTATTAAAGGCCGTATAGTCCGTATTTTCTTTGATGTGTCCTTCCGTGTGAAACAATGCCCGTTGATCGGGGTTGGTATCCAGGTTGCCGAAAAGGTCTGCAAAAGACGAAGTAGTACGGTTTCCTTCCCATCCCCCGTTAACTCCGTATTCGGAAGGGTCCATGGTGGAATTGCTTATCCCGGCGTGGATAATATAGGTTGTACCTCCGTAAGATTGGCTCCGGAGTCCGTCTGAAGCCAATGGCAGAATAATCTCGGTGGAATTGTCATTGTCTGCGAGGAAGAGATTCTGGTATACCGGTTCCAGCGTATATCCTCCTTCCTGAACGATCTTATCGAGATAGGTCAGGGCTTCGCTGTACTTGACCTCACCCGTGTATACCTCGGCATTCAGGTATAGTTTGGCCAGAAGCATCCATCCGGCAACCCTGTCGGCTCTCGCATATTCATTGGACCGCGGTTCCTTCATCAGGGGAATGATCTCCAGGAGTTCGCTTTCCAGATAATCGAAAAGTTCTTCCCGGGTGTATCTTGGCGGCTCGAAGTTGCCTACAGGATCGTTTTCCGTTACAAAAGGTACATTGCCGAACATGTCTATGGCATGCCAGTAAGCCAGGGCGCGTAAAAAGCGGGCTTCGTTTCTATAGTCCTGTATCTCCGCATCTTCGATGCCGTCAGTTTCTCTGAGGAAATTATTGGCCATGGCTATCTCCAGGTAAATGCGATCGTAGAGGATGCGCACAAAATTGTTTCCGGCAGTCCAGTTGAGCCTGTTCAGGGCGTCCAGTCCGCCATCTCCCCAACGGTTGAGGGCCTCATCTGTGGTGAGTTCCTGAAAGTTCCAGTAGTTCCGGATATAGGAGGAAGCCCCGGCATCGGGAGCCACTACATCGGTCTGCCCGGAAGTTTCCTGGCCTGTAAGTATAAATGCACTGTATATCTTGGCGAGCATTCCTTTATAGGCCTCCGGGTCTTCAGCCAGGATATTGTCTTTGGTCTGCTCTACCCGCGGGTCCGTATCCAGGTCGCCGGTGCAGGAGGTTACGGAGACTGCAATGAGCCCCAGAATCCCTGCATAAATATTTTTAAACTTTATTTTTTTCATGTCGAATGTCTTAAGGTTTATTTAGAAGTCCAGGCTCACTCCCAGGAGGAATGTCCTCGGACGGGGGTAGATGTTATAATCGTTTCCGTTCTGTACTTCCGGATCCAGTCCGTCATACCCGGTAACGGTAAATACATTTTGTACGGAACCGTAAATTCTTGCGGACAGGCTGTTACCAAGGAAATTTCCGGCATTATACCCGAGAGTAATATTGTCCAGTCTCAGGAACGACGCATTCTGGATATAGTAGTCGGAAAGCCTTACCTGGTCTGTCGCCTGAACGAATCCTGCTTCGTTGTAGTTGTCCACAATGTTGGTAAGAAAGGTAGAGCTTGTAAATACCCCGTTGCGGATACCTACGTTGGAATCTATGTTGTTGTACACATAATTACCGGCCTGTCCACGGAACACCATGTTCAGATCCCATTTTTTGTACCGGAACTGCGAGGTAAAGCCATAGTAAACGTCCGGAAGGGCAGATTTGTGAATATAACGGTCGTTGTCATCCACTACTCCGTCACCGTTGCGGTCTACGAATACATTTTCCATAGGCTTTCCATTTTCGTCATATACCTGTTCGTAAACATAAAAACTGTACGGAGTTTCACCCACGGCGTGAACCTGGTTAAAGAGACCGGTGCCTCCGGAGATATTCCTGTCCTGTACGGAGATAAAGTCCGTGTCGGCATTGAGCCCGGTTACTTCCGAACTGTTCCAGGTAAAGTTGGCGCCTAGGTTCCAGCTGAAGTTATCCGTCCGGATAGGTGTAGCATTAATTTCGAATTCCACACCTTTGTTTTCCATAGTCCCTACGTTATCCACAAAAACATTGGAAAGGTTGCTTCCCGCAGGAGTGGATACTTCGCTGAGCAGGTCTTTGGTTTTCCTGTAATACACATCTACGGCACCTGTAATACGGTTGTCAAGGAAACCGTAATCGAGCCCGGCGTTATAGGTAGTCGTCTCTTCCCAGGTAAGGCTGGTACTGTATGGGTTGGGACGATAAGTTGTGTAATAGTTATCCCCGAAAGGATACTGTACCTGTGGTGTCCCGGCCAGATATACGGCCAGGTAAGGGAAATATCTTCCCGGAAGGTCCTGCTGCCCGGTAATACCCCATCCCATACGAAGTTTAAGGTTGCTGAGGGTGTTGGAATTTTCCAGCCAGGGTTCGTTATATATATTCCATGCAAATGCCGCCGAAGGAAAATTACCCCAGCGTACGTCCGGATCGAACCGTGAAGATCCGTCCCGTCGAAGGGTAGCCGTAAACAGGTATTTGTTTTTTATGGATACGTTTGCCCTTCCGAAGAAGGAAGCGATGACAACGGGATTGTAATACCTGGTAACGATAACCTGGTCATTAATGTAATCATAGTTGTTTTTGTATCCGTTATTGGTGAAGGATTGGTAAGAATGTCCCGCTGTGACATCCACGTTGGTAACAAAGCTGCCTTCGAAAGACCTGGAATAGTTCAGGTAGAAATCCATGAGGAGGTTTCTCTTGTTCTGGGATTCGGTTTCCAGGTGGCCATAACCGGTACCGTTCCTGTAATAATTGGCTGATTCTTCGAAACCCCGGTCATTCCGTTTTCCGGTAGAAACATCATATCCCAGATTTAAATTGGCCCGAAGCTCCGGAAGGAAATGAAATTTGTAATCCAGTTCTATATTTCCCACACTTCGTTTCACATCGCCGGTATTATCTCTTTGTTTCAGAAGGGCAAGAGGGTTTCTCGGGGCCAGGGTCTCTACATTGCCGTTGGTGAACTCTTCATAATATCCGCCAAAAGGCATACTGCTGTCGTAAACCGGGTTGGTAGGGTTAATCAGTATGGCACTTCCTATCGCCCCGGTATCTGCAAAACGACTGTCGCTCATAATCCCTTTTACATTGATGTCCACTTTGAGGTGATTGTCGAAAAACTTCGGGGTCATACCAAAAGAACCTGTCCATCTTTCAAGAGATGATGTTTTTAATACCCCGTCCTGTTCCGTGTAACCTACAGAAGCACGAAACGGAGTATTGCCGAACAATTGCCCTTTTACGCTGAAATTCTGGTCAAAACTGATCGCATCTTTGAAAATGATGTCCTGCCAGTTGGTGTTGCTTTCTCCCAGTAATGTCTGTTGCGCATCCGAACCGTACGTTTGCACGAGGTTGCGGAAATCATTGGCAGAAAAGGCATCGACGGTCCGGGTGATGGTACTTACGGAAGTTTTGGCGTTGTAGTTGAACTGAAGTTCGCCGCTGCTTCCCTTTTTAGTGGTAATGATAATAACACCGTTGGATGCCCTGGAACCGTAAATGGCAGCGGCAGAAGCGTCCTTTAATACGGTAAAGCTCTCAATGTCGTTAGGATTGACAATGTTCAGCGGGTTACTTACCCCGGCAATACCTTCTTTGTCTACGGGGACCCCGTCGATAACGATCAACGGATCGTTGCTGGCGTTAAGAGAAGCTCCTCCGCGAATACGTATGTTGGCACCGGCTCCCGGTTCCCCTCCGCTGGTAGTGATCTGTACACCGGCGGTTTTCCCGGCAATAAGCTGATCGGGGGAGACCACCATACCATTGTTAAAGTCATCACTTCTTACGGTGGTTACCGATCCTGTAGCATCTTTCTTTTTAACCTGTCCGTAACCGATGAGTACTACTTCATCCAGTTGCTGGGTGTCTTCTTCCAGAAGGACATTAAGGGTAGTGCCGGATACTGTTTTTTCCACAGTCCTGTAGCCAATGTAAGAAAAGACCAGGATATCTCCTTCGGAAGCATCGATACTGTAGTTACCGTCAAAATCGGTGGTGGTTCCGTTGGTTGTGCCTTTTACAACCACGTTTACCCCTGGTAAAGGACCTGTATTATCGGTCACGGTACCGCTTACTGCTGTTTGTGCATATGCCCCGAAAGGAATACATAAGAGAAACAACAGCAGGATAGAAATATGAAATGTTTTCATGCTGTAGATAAATTTGATTTTAAAGCATACACGAAATCCACATTACGTATTTTTCATGCAATTTTTTTGTTGATTTAATTAAAAATCAGCCTTATAATTTTACTTCCCGGAGCTAAAACTATGTAAATTTTATGTTAAGTAGAGAGGCGAAAACGTATTACAACGTTTTCGTGTGAAAAACTTTTATGAAAATGAGGTCTGTTTACAGTTTTTTCATGTTAAAAATGAAGTATTTTGAATTTAACGGAGGTGAAATTAAGGGATATTTAAAAAAACGGCTCCGTAGTGAGAAATTGATTGGGATATTATAACCTTTTTTTGTTGCGGATTCCCGTTTTTTCAATGCAGGTCGGGCTATTAGAAAAGAAGGGGTATCTTTGTGAAGAAGGATTTGTGGAAAAGGTGTCGAAATATAATGTAAGGCCTTGGGTATGAGTATAGCCTTTCCATATAACCCCAGAGCAAAAGAAAAGGGATAGAGGGAATCCTTTACGGTTATCCGTTTCATCTGAAGCAAGAATGAAAAAGAAAGTCACTATAAAACAAATCGCCCGCGAACTGGATGTATCTGTTTCAACAGTATCCAAAGCGTTGCGGGACAGCAAAGAAATAAGCCTGGACACAAGACAAAAGGTACAGGCATTTGCAAAATTGCTCAATTACAGGCCCAACAATATAGCGGTTAGCCTGAAGAACCGGAAGACCAAAAATATCGGGGTGATTATCCCGGAGATCGTACATCATTTCTTCACTACGGTTATCAGTGGTATAGAAAGAGAAGCGAACAAGGCCGGCTATAACGTCATAGTGTGCCTTTCCGACGAATCTTTTGACAAGGAGGTTATTAATATGGAAACCCTTGCCAATGGAAGTATTGATGGTTTTATACTGTCTCTTTCCAAGGAAACCCAGTCAAAAAAGGATTTTCACCATTTACGCGAGGTGATCGACCAGGGGATGCCGCTGGTGATGTTCGACCGGGTCTCGGATGAAATTCCCGGGGATAAAGTGGTGATCGATGATGTGGAAGGTGCTGTGAATGCCGTGAACTACCTGCTGGATAGCGGTTGTAACAGAATAGCCCTTCTCACTACGGTAGATTATGTCAGTGTGGGTAAGTTACGGACCGAAGGTTATATCCGTGCATTACGACAGGCCGGAAAAGAAGTGGACGAATCCCTTATTGTTAAGATCGAAGATATTGATAATTGTGAACAACAGATAGCCCTTCTTTTTGATTCCGGAAAATTCGATGCGGTTTTTGCAGTGAACGAACTGTTTGCCGTAACAGCCATGAAGGAAGCTCAGCGAAGAGGATACAGGATTCCGGAAGACATTTCTTTTATGGGCTTTACAGATGGTATATTGTCTCAATTTGCCTTTCCCCCGCTTACGACTGTAGACCAGCACGGATTGGAAATGGGAGGTATGGCAGCCAAGATGCTGATCCAGAGACTGGAAAACGACGATATGGGTGATGAATCGTATGTAACCGAGGTAATACCGACATCCATCAAAGAGCGTGAAAGTACTCGTAAATAAGGGTATTTCATATGTTTACAGAACATTTTTCAATAGGATCTACTACAACGTTGTAGTAGAAAAAACTTGTAAATTAGCAACTTACCAGCAAAAAATATTTTATATTTACACCCGTCAGGACTTATAGTTTTACTTCTCAACCCGATATAAAGTCTTGATAAGTCATAGCGCTTATCGTAGTATATAAACGAAAATTACGATAATGAAAAAGCGTAAGCTGAGTTTTCTGGAAATCTGGAACATGAGTTTCGGTTTTCTGGGAATACAAATGGGTTTTGCTCTCCAGAATGCGAATGCCAGTAGAATTTTACAGATTTTCGGTGCGGATGTGCACGAGTTGTCCTGGTTTTGGCTGGTAGCCCCACTTACCGGGCTTATTGTTCAGCCCATTATAGGGCACTACAGTGACAGGACCTGGACCCGGCTCGGACGCAGACGACCTTTCTTTTTAACCGGTGCCATCCTGGCTTCCATAGGTTTGGTACTCATGCCCAAAGCAGACATGTTCGTAGCTTTTCTGCCTGCCCTTTGGGTTGGAGCGGGAATGTTGATGATCATGGATGCCTCCTTTAATGTGGCCATGGAACCTTTTCGGGCACTCGTGGCCGACAACCTGCCGTCCGACCAGCGGACCCTCGGTTTTAGCATACAAACGGTACTTATAGGTATCGGTGCTGTGGTGGGCTCTTGGCTGCCCTATGTACTGGCCAACTGGATGGGGGTTTCCAACGAAGCGGTATTGGGGAAAGTTCCGTTAAATCTTCTGATTTCCTTTATTATCGGTGCCCTGGTACTTCTGGCAAGTATTCTGGTTACGGTTATTACAACCAAAGAGTACACCCCAGAGGAACTTGCACTGCTGGAGCCGGAAGACCCGGCAGAACCGGAGGAAACCACCGGATTGCTGACCATATTTTCCGATTTTGTAAAAATGCCGAAAACCATGCGACAGCTCAGCTGGGTGCAATTCTTTTCCTGGTTCGGCCTGTTCGGTATGTGGGTATTTTCTACTCCTGCCATCGCACATCATATTTACGGACTTCCCCTGGAGGACTCTCAAAGCAGGACCTATCAGGATGCGGGGGACTGGGTAGGTGTGCTGTTCGGTATCTACAATGCAGTTTCGGCGGTTTTTGCATTTTTTCTGCCGGTAATAGCCGCGAAGTTCGGAAGAAAGACCACTCATGTTATATCTCTTATTATAGGCGGACTGGGTCTTATTTCCATATATTTTGCGCCCAACCAGTATTGGCTGATAGTCTCCATGCTTGCCGTGGGAATTGCCTGGGCCAGCATACTGGCCATGCCATATGCCATTCTGGCCGGATCCATTCCGGCAAGGAAAATGGGAGTTTATATGGGGATATTCAATTTCTTTATCGTTATTCCGCAGATCATCAATGCCCTGATCGGCGGGCCTATGGTTCAATATCTCTACGGAGGCAACGCCATCTATGCCATTGTAATAAGTGGAGTATCTTTCTTATTGGCAGCTGCCCTTGTTTTTCGTGTTGAAGATGTGGATGAAGTTTAAATAAGGGACCAATTCGATAACGAATTAAAAAAGAGGATTCTCTCCTCCTTTAAGGGAGATGCCGAAAGAATAGGGAACTCCTGAAAACTCACTAACCCAATAACTCAATAACTAAAAAATGAAAGGATTTATTTTCGACCTGGACGGGGTCATTGTAGACACGGCCAGATATCATTTTCTCGCGTGGAAAAAACTTGCTGAAGAACTCGGGGTCGATTTTACGGTTGAAGACAATGAAAGGTTAAAAGGCGTAAGCAGGGCCCGCTCCCTGGAGATTATCCTCGAACTGGGAGATATTCGGGCTACGGAGGCAGAAAAACAAGTATGGATGCGGCAGAAAAATGATGATTATCTGGAATACGTTTCCCGGATGGATCAGAAAGAGGTGCTCCCTGGAGTGCTTTCGACACTGCGTTTTTTAAAAGAAAATAAGGGGAAGATCGCCCTGGGCTCCGCAAGCAAAAATGCCAGGCTTATCCTGGAGAAAACAAATATCCTGCCCTTGTTTGATGCCGTGGTGGACGGTAATGATGTTTCCAAAGCCAAGCCAGACCCGGAAGTATTTGCCCTTGCAGCGCAACAGATAGGTGTAAATGCCGCCGATTGCGTGGTATTTGAAGATTCGGTTGCAGGAATACAGGCAGCCAATGCGGCAGGAATGGCGAGTATCGGTATAGGTGATGCGGGTATATTACAGGAAGCCGATATGGTATATCCCGATTTTATACATATCGATGCCGAATCCCTTTTGAAGAAAATCAGATAATGACACAGGCCTTGTGCCTCTGCAGGAAACATATCATGGATTTACAGAACACAATAAAAATTTAAGAGAAGAAATGAACCAGGATTATATAAAACCCGATGCATGGTCTATTATAGAAGAAGGGTTTGAGAAAGACAGGGTAAAATCGTCCGAAAGCCTGTTCAGTATAGGTAACGGGGCAATGGGACAACGTGCTAATTTTGAAGAAGGTTATTCGGGTCCTACTTTCCAGGGGAGCTATATTGCCGGAGTATATTATCCGGACAAGACCAGGGTAGGCTGGTGGAAAAACGGCTATCCGGAATATTTTGCAAAAGTATTGAACGCCCCTAACTGGATAGGGATAGAGGTGGAGATAAACGGAGAGAAACTGGACCTGGCCCGGTGCATTGAAGTTCGCAAGTTCCGGCGGGAGCTCAATATGAAGGAAGGATGGTATCACCGCTCATTCGAAACTGTTCTGCAAAACGGAACAGAGGTCCGGGTAGATGCCAGGCGGTTCCTTTCTCTGGAAACGGATGAACTTGGAGTGATAAAATATGAAGTGACGCCACTGAATAAGGATGCCAGGGTGATTTTTCGCCCCTATGTAGATGCCGGAATTACCAACGAAGATGCCAACTGGGACGAAAAATTCTGGGAACCTCTGGAAACCAGACACTCTTTGCGTGAGGCCTTTGTAGTGGCACGTACCTTCAAGACCCATTTTAAAGTAGCTACCTTTATGCATAATACGCTTTTCCGTGACGGAAAAGAACTCCCTGTTAAACCGTTGACCACACAGGCAGGAGATGACAAAATATGCCTCGCTTACGAAGTAGCCGTGTCCAGGGGAGAGAAAGCAGAACTCCAAAAACTGGGAGGATATACGGTTTCCATGAACCATGCTGAAGATAAGCTGATAGCTGCAGCACAGGAGGTCATCCGAAAAGCAGCGGAGAAAGGGTATGAAACCCTTCTGGACGCACAGAAAAAAGCATGGGCCGGGATATGGGAAATGGCAGACATTACCATTCAGGGCGATGTAAAGGCCCAGCAGGGTATACGTTTTAACATTTTTCAGCTCAACCAGACATATCTCGGAAAAGATGCACGCCTCAATATAGGACCGAAAGGATTCACCGGCGAAAAGTACGGGGGAAGTACATATTGGGATACCGAAGCATACTGCCTGCCTTTTTACATGTCTACCAAAAACCAGCAGGTAGCGCGCAATCTCCTGGCCTACCGCTATAACCAATTGGACAAGGCCATAGAAAATGCGGAGAAACTGGGCTTTACCGGAGGTGCTGCCCTCTATCCCATGGTAACCATGAACGGGGAGGAATGCCATAACGAATGGGAAATAACTTTCGAAGAGATTCACCGTAACGGGGCCATAGCTTTCGCCATATATAATTATTACCGTTTTACCGGGGATTATAGCTATATCCCCGAAAAAGGACTGGAAGTACTTATTGGTATTGCCCGTTTCTGGAAACAGAGAGCAACATACTCTGCGGCAAAGAACAAATATGTTATTCTGGGAGTGACGGGACCTAACGAATATGAAAATAATGTCAATAACAACTGGTATACCAACTACATAGCCAGGTGGTGCCTGGAATATTCTGCGGAGCAGGTGCGCAAGGTGGAAACGGAATATGCTTCCGATTACGCCCGTATCAAGGAAAAAACAGGAGTAAAAGATACGGAAATCAGGCAATGGGAGGAAGTGGCTGGAGCTATGTACTTCCCTTATTCCGAAACCCACGGCGTATACCTTCAACAGGATGGTTTCCTGGATAAAGAACTCATAAGAGTTTCCGATCTCAATGGCTCTCAAAGACCGCTCAATCAAAAATGGTCATGGGACCGCATCCTGCGTTCTCCTTATATCAAACAGGCAGACGTCTTACAGGGGTTTTATTTCTTTGAAGACCACTTTACCAGGGAAGAACTGGAAAAACACTTCGATTTTTACGAACCGTTTACCGTTCACGAATCCTCCCTGTCCCCTTGCGTACACTCCATACAGGCAGCACTGCTCGGAAGAATGGAACAGGCTTATGAGTTTTACCTGAGAACATCCCGGCTCGACCTGGATGATTATAACAAGGAAGTAAAAGAAGGTTGCCATATCACCTCTATGGCCGGGACCTGGATGAGTATAGTGGAAGGATTCGGCGGGATGCGCGTGAAAGACGATGTGCTGCATTTCAGTCCGAAAATACCTGAACAATGGGAAGCCTATTCCTTTAAGATCAACTTCAGGGGACAGGTACTGAAGATAAACGTAAAAGTCTCCGGGACCGAATTTACACTGGAAGGGGAGACTGCACTTACCGTCATTGTAAACGGAAAACAGGTCCTGGTAAAACCAGGCAACCTGGTCGCCGTTTAGGAAAATACAAGTAATCAGAAAGAGAATAACCATGAAAAAAATACTCTGTATATTAATTTTTTTGAATACCTTTTTTCTTGCCGCCCAGGGTCTGGAAAGAGTGGAACCCCCATTCTGGTGGAGCGGCATGAAACACAATACCTTACAGTTAATGCTCTACGGAAAGGATATTGCCCGTAATACCCCTGAAATGGAAGGGGTAACCATTAAAAATGTCCGCAAAACAGAAAATCCCAATTACCTGTTTGTGACTGTCAATACGGAAGATGTTCCGGAAGGAAAATACGTTCTCCGGTTAAAAAGAGGTAAAAAGGAAGTGTCGCGCTACACGTATGAATTCAGGAAAAGGGAAGAAGGATCGGCATTGCGGAAAGGCTTCGACAGTTCCGATGTGATGTACCTCATTATGCCCGACAGGTTTGCGAACGGTGATCCGGATAATGATTCCAGTCCTGAAATGACCGAGAAGGCCGATCGCAGCAAGCAGGGGGGACGCCATGGAGGAGATATACAGGGGATCACAGATCATATCGATTATATCCGTGAGCTGGGAGCTACAACAGTATGGAGCACTCCCTTGCTGGAAGATAACGATCCGGAATATTCCTATCACACCTATGCCCAGAGCGATGTGTATCGCATAGATCCGCGTTACGGGACCAATGAAGATTACAGGCGCCTGGCAGATGAACTTCATAAAAATGACATGAAGCTGGTTATGGATTATGTGACCAATCACTGGGGAGCAGAGCACTGGATGATAAAAGACCTGCCCACATATGACTGGATACACCAGTTTTCCGACGTCGATACCTCTCTGCTTCCTGAACGAAGCCTAAAGGTCGGCTATGCCAATTCCAATTACCGGATGGAGACACAATACGATCCGAATGCCTCCGGGATCGACAGAAAGTATTGTGTGGATGGCTGGTTTACTTCCACCATGCCCGATCTCAACCAGAGCAATCCGCTGGTGCTGAATTACCTTGTTCAGAATGCCATATGGTGGATAGAGTATGCCGGGCTGGACGGTTTTAGGGTAGACACCTATTCATATAACGATAAAGAGGCTATAGCACAATGGACAAAAGCCATCATGGATGAATACCCTTATTTTAATATTGTTGGCGAGGTATGGTTACACGACCAGGCACAGATAGCCTACTGGCAGAAAGATAGTAGAATAGGAGCTTTGCAGGATTTTAATTCCAACCTGCCGAGCGTCATGGACTTTACCCTGCATGATGCCATAGGAACGGTATTTAATGAAGATGAAGCAACATGGAATGAAGGAATTACAAAAGTGTATGGCAATTTTGTCAATGATTTTCTATACCCTGATGTAAACAACCTTCTGGTGTTTGCGGAAAATCACGATACCCAACGACTCAATCATATTTATAACAAGGACCTTCAGAAGTATAAAATGGCGATGGCCGTTGTGGCAACGGTGCGTGGTATTCCCCAATTGTATTACGGAAGCGAAATAGGGATGGTCGGTAACAAAGATAAAGGAGACGGGGACATCCGGAGAGATTTTCCCGGAGGGTGGAAAGGAGATGACAATAATGCTTTTACGGCTGCCGGGCGCACCGCTGAGCAGAAGGAGTATTTTGATTTTACCTCGAAGTTGTTCCGATGGAGAAAAGATACTCCTGTAATTCACAAGGGTAAGACAAAACATTACCTGCCCGAAAACAATGTTTACGTATATTTTCGGTATAATGACAAGGATACCGTAATGGTAGTGGTAAATAACAGCAATGAAGATCAGACCCTGAAAACAGAACGGCTTAAAGAAAGTATCGGCCGTTTTGCGAAAGGAAAAGAAGTGATCAGTGGAAAAAACATATCCCTAGGGGAAATGACCATAGCGCCCAAAACCGTATGGATAATGGAACTGGAGTAACAAATTGAGTAAAAGCAACATTATAAAAATACCCGAATGAAAAAGATATTTATTTTGATTGTGGGGATCTGTAGCCTCATTGCATGTAAGAACGAACCGAAAAAGCAGGAAAAGGAAGAAAAACCACGGGCAGAACAGCCGGTCCCCATCTCGGATGATGTATTGGAAACAGCCGTGATCTACGAAGCCAATATCCGGCAGTATTCCGAAGAAGGAAGCTTTAATGCGTTTACCAAAGATATCCCGAAGCTGAAAGAACTCGGGGTAAAAGTGATCTGGTTGATGCCCGTCTATCCCATATCTTCTACAAAGAGTAAAGGATCTTTGGGGAGCTATTACGCGATTACCGATTATACGAAGGTAAATCCGGAATTTGGTACCCTGGAGGATTTCAGAAACCTGGTAAAAATCGCCCACGAAAACGATATGTACATTATTCTCGACTGGGTGGCCAATCACACCGGGTGGGACCATGTCTGGATAAAAGAACATCCCGAATACTATACTCAGGACAAAGACGGAAACATTATAGACCCTATCAATCCCGAAACCGGCGAGTCCTGGGACTGGACGGATGTGGCCGATCTCAATTATGATAACAGGGAGATGCGACAGGAAATGATAAAAGACATGCTGTATTGGGTGAAAGAGGAAGGGATAGATGGTTATCGTTGCGATGTGGCACACCAGGTCCCGGTAGATTTCTGGGAAGATGCAGCGGCCAGGCTTCGCGAAGTGAAACCCGTATTTATGCTTGCTGAAGCGGAACAACCCGAACTGTTGAAAAATGCTTTCGATATGCAATATGCCTGGAAAGGACATCATATTATGAACGAAATTGCACAGGGAAAGAAGAATGCGGAAGACTGGGATGCGTATATCGCTAAAAATGATACGCTATTGGAAGAGGATGATATTTTCATGAATTTCACCTCCAATCACGATGAAAACTCCTGGAACGGAACAGTTTTCGAGCGCATGGGAGATGCAGCAGAAACTTTTGCGGTGATGACTTATGCCATTCCCGGCATGCCTTTGATCTACAGCGGGCAGGAATACGACATGGACAAAAGGCTCCTTTTCTTTGAAAAAGATACTATTTTAAAGAATAAAGGGAAATTCTACCCTTTGTATGAAAAACTCGGGAAGCTTAAAAAACAAAACACAGCATTGAACGGAGGTAAGAAGGCAGCTTCTTATAACAGGCTGTCCACTTCCGATGACAAGAAAGTCCTGGCTTTCGCAAGAGAAAAAGGAGGAGACAAGATAGTGTTTATAGCCAATCTAACGGACAATCCGCTCCGGTTTACCGTAGATGCCAGGGGGAGTTATACCAATTATATGACTGGAGAGAAGATGGAAATAAATGCCGGTACTTCCTACGACTTTAAACCCTGGGAGTACGTTATACTTACAGCAAACTAAACCCGGACAGGACATAAATTTCAAAACCCGCGACGATAAGAGTTTGCGGGTTTTTTGTTGATCTGCCGTTGTTTTAAGGATGACCGGATTTTTATGTATCTTGAAGCATTAAAAACATAATGATTCATGCACCGGTTCGTTTCCTTTTTCCTTTGTACCCTTTTCTGCCTTTCGGGCTGTGATACCACGGAAAACAGGATAATGGTTATCGGGCATCGGGGCGCTAAGGGGTACGAAACCGAAAATACGCTGGCATCCGTACAAAAAGCACTGGAACTGGAGGTAGATATGGTACATATAGACCTGTTTCGTATAAAAAGCGGGGAACTGGTGGTTTTTCATGACAGGTATGTGGATGAACTTACCAATGGCACCGGAGATGTCGAAGAATACAACATACTGGACATAAAATCGCTTTTGCTGGACGGAAATCACCGGATACCTACCTTACAGGACGTATTGGAGCTCATAGACCGTCGTTGCAGGTTGAATATTGAGCTCAGGGGAACGGACATGGCGGGTAAAGTAGATTATATGTTACGCCATTATATAGAAGAGAAAGGATGGAAGGCCGATGATTTTCTGATTTCCGGACCGGATCGTCATGAACTCGGGGAATTCCGGAAACTAAATCCGGCAATCCCTATTGCTCTCATGACAGGGGAAGACCCCTCAAAAGTTGTGGGAACAGCAAGGCTTTTAGGTGCGGTGGCTATTGATGCCGAATATACTGTCCTGACCGAAGAGAATATCAGGAAGGCTCGGCATGCCGGCTTTAAAGTCTTTGCCCGGACCGTAAATTTGCCGGAAGACATTGCTGCGGTCCGAAAATCAGGCTTGGATGGCATTATTACCGATTTTCCCGATCGGATAAGGTAAAAGGAGGTGCGGAGAGTGGTTGTATAACATACTATCATTATTTGCAATACATTCATAATCAAAACTAATATACGGGGGTGAGATCGGGAAGAATATTTGATTAAATTTGCAGTGTAAACCAGATAGGAAATTAAAAATTTTATATTATGGCATTAGAGATCACAGACGCTACTTTCGAAGAAGTAGTATTAAAGAGCGATAAACCCGTTATGGTAGACTTCTGGGCCGCATGGTGCGGACCATGTAGAATGGTTGGACCCATCATCGAGGAAGTCAGCTCTGAGTATGAAGGAAAAGTAGTAGTAGGAAAAGTAGATGTAGACGCCAATCAGGAGTTTGCAGCCAAATATGGTGTACGTAACATTCCTACCGTATTGGTCTTTCAGAACGGTGAAGTGGTAGGGAGACAGGTAGGTGTAGCTCCTAAAGCAACTTACACGGAAGCACTTGATTCTTTATTGTAAAGATAAACCGGAATCATAAGAAATAAAAAAGGTTTGGCTTGGGGCCGGACCTTTTTTATTTTTGGTTATTGAAGTATCGGTTTTACCGGAAGTCTGCCTGCCGGGGGTGAAAAGATGCGTAAAATCCCGATTACTAGCCTGGGATTGTGAAAATTAATGACTATTTTCATCATGGGATCACCGGATGAAGTAGTCTGGTATCTAAGATTTCATATTCTTCCATCTAAACAAAAATAAGTGGACATACAAGGCGAATTAAATAACGTACAGCTTTTTAAAAACATCGGTTTACTTGCCAATCAGGTTGTAGAAGGGTTTATAAGCGGAATGCACAAAAGTCCCTTTCACGGGTTTTCTTCGGAGTTTGCAGAACATAAGATATACAATCCGGGGGAAAGTACGAGACATATAGACTGGAAACTCTTTGCAAAAACAGATAAACTGTACTCCAAGAATTACGAAGAGGAAACCAATCTTCGCTGTCATATTATCATAGACAATTCGTCATCGATGTATTACCCGGAAGTAAAGGACCTTTCGGTATCCCGTTTGAATAAGATCGGCTTCTCCGTATTGGCGGCAGCTTCCCTGATGAATTTGCTAAAGCGTCAGCGCGATGCCATGGGATTGAGCATATATTCCGATGCCTATAACTTTTACGCCCCGGAAAAAGGAAGTCACAGGCATTACCAGATGCTTCTCGGCGTACTGGGAGATGTAGCGGAACACACGGAAAAGGAACGGACGACAAAAACATATACCTACCTGCACCAGATAGCGGAAAAAATACATCGCAGAAGCATGATCTTCCTTTTTACCGATATGTTCCAGAATGAAACGGGGGAGGAAGAACTCTTTAACGCATTACGTCACCTGAAATACAATAAACACGAGGTAGTGCTTTTTCATGTGATGGATAAAGCCAGTGAATACGATTTTGACTTTGATAACCGCCCGAAACGTTTTGTGGATGTAGAGACCGGGGAACATATCGATCTCTACGCCGACACTATGAAGGAAGAATATAAAAAAGCATTGGAAACTTATACCAGTAAGATAAAACTAAAAGCCGCACAGTACCGTATAAAATATGTGGAAGCCGATATTCAAAAAGATTTGGAAAAAATTTTACAGGCCTACCTTGTTGAAAGACAAAAGTTTATTTGAAAGGGTGAAATAAGTTTTGTTTTTTTTAATGAAAACATTTGCGGAATTGAAAAACCAGCGTATATTTGCAACCGCAATACAGGAAGGTCCGGTAGTTCAGTTGGTTAGAATACATGCCTGTCACGCATGGGGTCGCGGGTTCGAGTCCCGTCCGGACCGCTGAAAAAACAAAAAAGCTCATCGAAAGATGGGCTTTTTTTATTTCCGTACTTATGATTGTGCAGGGGCTTTAAAAGGATCATTCCCATTTGTTGTGGACTACGCAAAAATTCTAAAAAAACGGATCATTCCGGATCCTGTATACAGAGTAATTGCAGAAGGGTCGAATCATAAAAGCTTAAAAATCAGTGCAAGGTCGGATCAAAAGAGCCGCCCCAACCTACATTCTGTTCCAATGCCGGGCTTCTGTCTAAAACATCTTTCTGAACAGGAAAGAAATAGTAGTTCTCGGGGAGTGTGCTTTGTCGTACTCCCGAACGGGGAACCTGTAGGGTAGAATATTTAAAGTCCTTTTCAACAAGCTCATAATTATCCGCAAGTTCCCTTGCTTTTCCAATTTCCATTTCACTTTGGTCCGGTTCGATAGCAATGGCCTCAACACCTTCTTTTATGGTTCCGTCAAGACGATTCAGCAGACGTAACCTTCTCAGGTCCCAAAAACGGTGGCCTTCAAAACAAAATTCTATGTTTCTTTCCGCCAATATGGCTTCTCTTACTTCTTCTCTGCTACCAGCAGTAATGCCGTAGTTTCCGTCAACACCAGGCTCAATACCGGCCCTTTCCCGGATCTGTTTAAGAATGGCCAGGGCTGTCTCCGAATCACCTGTTTCATTGGCTGTTTCGGCATAGTTCAACATGATTTCGGCAAAGCGCATGAGTACAAAATCCAGGTCGTACTGCTGTACTTCCGCCTGGGTTAAATGAAGAAGGCTGTTCTTTAAGATAAAGAAACCGGTATATCGATTTAAATTGGATGAATTTATATTCGCATTCGGGTTTATCCCGAAATCGTCCAGTTCATGGGCAATTCCCAATGCGGTATACTGCCTTTTTCCTGTTTTTCCGGAAACCTCATACAGCTTCCCGTTCCAAACAACGGATTTATCAAACCTGGGATCCCTGTTTTTCCAGTAATTCTGTAAAAACTCCTCGTCAGACATGGTATAAGCGCTTAAAGGGTCATTGTAGCGCCTTCCGTCTTTCATGGGAAACTCTTTAACAAATTGCCAGGTAGGACAGGCACTTGCCGCCCCCCGGCTTTCCGAGCCGGGACGTACACCGTGATCCCAGGCAGCGGTCTTGTTGGGATAAGTGTTGATAACCGAGAATACCACTTCTTTGTTCCGCTCTTCCAAAGCAATATTCGAATAATCTTCTACGAGTCCGTAGCCCTGGCCCAACAACGATTCATAGGCTTCTTTATTCACCGCGTTCGCCTCCTGCCAATAAGGGTTATTCCACGGCTGGGAAGGATTGAATTGTGGAGAGGCCTTGTAAAGCAGTACTTTGGCTTTAAAGGCCAGCGCAAAATTCCCATCGATTTTTCCGTAATCGCCTGATGCGGGAGTAATATGCTGAGGTAGAAGTGAAATAGCCATATCGAGATCTTCCTTCATAAAATCAAAACATTCTTCGGTAGAATTCCTGGGTACATTCAGATCATCTTCATACCGATCCTGCGGCACGGTGATATAGGGGACGCCTCCGTGGTACTTAACCATGTTGAAATAGGCGTAGGCCCGCATAAAAAGTGCCTGACCGGTGATATGGTCCTTGACCTTCTGCGGAAGCATTCCGCTTTTAACATCGATAATCGCCTGGTTTATAAGCCGGATCCTCGAGTAATCCCAGCTTTTAAAATTTTCATTTGAAATGGTTACTCTGTCAGGGTACCATTCTATGCCTGCCAGTTGTTGACTCAGTCTGTCAGCCCCGGAGTCCCAGTTCCCGAACATGGGATATAAATTGGCCATATAGGCATTGGCAAGGTTTTCGTCGTTCCAGACGGCATCCGGGTTGTAGCTGTCAATATTTTCTATGTCGAGAGCATCGGAGCAACCCGCCAGAAAAATAAAAAGTCCGAATATGTATATTAGTTTTTTCATGTGTCTATTTTTATTGTTTTCTCAATGGTCACATGGAACCTTTGATGTTTAAAATAATTGTCAAACACACAGGAGAACAATTATTTTAAACATGCCGGTTTCATTTTGATCCGTTAAAATTTAAAGTTCATTCCAAGGGAATATGTTTTCATAACAGGGTAGGAATCGTAATTTTTTTGCTCGGGGTCGTGAAATTCCTTAATCTCCGAAATGGCAAACAGGTTGGTGCCGTTGAAAAATAATTGTACACTCGATATCCCTATGCTTTCCAGTATTTCTTTCGGCAAACTATATCCTATGTTTAAATTTTTCAATCTCAGATAAGCCCCGTTGTGAATCCAGAAAGACGTGGCACCTGTTCCGGACTCGTACCAATTCTGTCCGACAACGCGAGGGTATTTGGCATTGGGATTTTCCGGGGTCCACACATCATCTGCCCAGATCGGGTAGTAGGGGCGAACAGTGCCGCCGTGTTGTCTCATACCTGCTCCTTCCTGGTTGCTTATGATGCGATCGTAATTGGTGACCCCTTGAAAATGGGCATCTAAGGTGATATTTCCCCAACCGAGGTTAAAGCCGAACCCATAGTTAACCCTGGGGATCGCATTTTCGGACAGCAGCTGAAAATCATTACCGTCTATTTTACCATCAGGTCCCGGAGAATAGCCATCGCCACGGATATCTTCGAAATACAGCCCTCCTAAATAGGGATCTCTGCCGTATTGGGTAAATCCCTGGGCCAGTAACTCATCTAATTGTTCCTGTGTACGTATGATCCCCAGGGATCTTAGACCGAAGATACGGTCAATGGGCTGTCCTATTTTTGATTCGGAAGCTCTGAGTCCTCCCGGTTCGAAAATCGGATCCTGATCGATCTTATCCCATTGATCCCTGGCATAACCTATATTTCCGTATACCGAATATTTAAATTTGCCATCTTCCGAGTAATCGCGCCACATCAGTGAAAGTTCACCGCCGTGCCAGGATCTTTCGGCATAATTTTCCGGGGCCAGGGACCGGCCGTAATTGTCGGGGAGTGTCACCAGTCTCGAACCTAAAATATCGACTTCCTTTTTTTTGAAAATGTCTATGGATCCGATAATCTTCCTGTCCAGCATCTCAAAATTCACACCGGCATTATAAGTGGTAGAAGTAGCCCAGGTCAGGTTAGGGTTAGGTGTTGCACCGGGTCCGATACCACGGTAGAGGTCGGTCCCGAAAATATAACTTCCGGTATTATTGTAGGTATTGACAAATGAAAAAGGAGAGATCTTCTCGTTATTCACATCCAGATCATTCCCGGTAGTTCCGTAAGAGACCCTTAGTTTAAGTTCGTCTAACCAATCGGCCCCGGCCATAAAGGACTCTTCCGAAATTCTCCAGGCCGCTGAAAAGGAAGGAAAAAAGCCCCAACGTTTATTTTTCGGAAACAGGGTATTCCCGTCATACCTGAAGGAAAACTCGGCAATATACCGTTCGTTGAATTCGTAATTGACACGCCCTATTATTGACTGCCTGGCTCCTATTTCCTCGTATCCTCTGCCATATCTTCTTTCCGCATCGTTCGAATACACAAAGTCCTGGTCGTAATCAGTCACGGGATCTTCGGCCTTGGCATAAGCCCCGTACAAACCGTTTTCGGCCTGTTCGAATACTGTCATGGCCTTGATTCCGTGTTTTCCGAATCTCTTCTCGTAATTGAGGAACCAGTTGACCTGGTATTCCCAGGCCGTATTTATCTCATAACTTAAAAATTCCTGGTTTTGACTAAAGGTAAAGGTGTTGATTTTATTGGGGTCCGGAGGGCCGGGAATAAACCGGTTACCATCGGGGTCAGCCTGATTGAAAACATAATTTTCCTGGAAGGTCAGAAAATGTTTCCGCATATAATCCTTCGCCAGATAACTTCCTACAAATTTCGTGGATAGTCCCGGTATATAATTGCCCAGATCAATATTCAGAGAGACCAAAGAACTCAGTTGTCGCTTTCTGGTTCTTATATACCGGTTTCCTACGATCTGATCGATTACACTCCAAGCGAGCCAGCTCCCCATAGGTGTCTGTACGGGATAATCGGTAACCCGATTACTCGGTGTACCATCGGCTTCCGTGTAAAACGGATAGGTCTTCGGCCAGTTGAAAGTAACCCGGTAAAGATCGGAAACGTCATAATCGTCATCTTCGGAAAACGGCCAGTAAAACCGGTCGTGATTTTGCTGGCTTGCCGCAAGGTTTATATCGAGAGTAATGCTTTCCGAAAGTTTGGCCGAGACATTTGACCGGAGGTTAAACTTTTTGTAATCCAGCCCTTTGAAAGAGCCTTCCTGCCCGCGATAACTGGCAAGGGTGTAATAGGTAATCGCGTCACCTCCCCCGTTCACACTCATGGTATAGTCGAGACTCGAAGGATTCCTCCAGATCATATCATTGACATTATAACTCTTATCCTTGAAATAATCGAACTCCACAGGTCCGTTAGGCGGTGTGGTGCCGTTGAATTCCGCGACGCGGTTCTGATAGATCAGTTCGTCGGTAGCTGTGGTCAGATCGGAAAGAAGGGTCTGCGTATGGGATGATGAGGAATACGAGGTCTGAAAATTAAAAACCGGCTTTTGCTTGCGCCCTTTTTTGGTGGTGACCAGTACAACTCCATTACCGGCCCTGGACCCGTATATGGAAGCAGTGGCCGCATCCTTTAAGAAGCTCAGTTGCTCGACTTCGTTAGCATTAAGTGCGTCAAAGGCCTCTTTATCTCTTACGATACCGTCAATGACGTATAATGGTTCCCCGAAACCTCCCCGAATTCTAATGCTCGAAGATGCTCCGGACAGACCGGAGGTATTCGTTATGTTCACTCCGGGAGCACGGCCGGCCAGGGTATTGGATAAATTACTCGCTGGTACTTGATTTAATTCTTCTGTTTTTACAGAGGTTATAGCTCCCGTTATATTCACTTTCTTTTGCGTACCGTAACCTACCACAACCACTTCATCCAGGGCGGAAAGCTCTGTTTTTAATGTAATGTTTATAACAGAACGCCCTTCGACGGGAATTTCCTGGGTAGTATACCCTATATAGCTGAAAATCAACACGCTGTCGGGTGGTGCCTGGATGGAATAGTTGCCGTCAAAATCCGAGACAACCCCTACAGTGGTATTTTTAATAACAACATTTACTCCTGGCACCGGGGTTCCCGTATCTGCGTCGATCACCGTCCCTGTGACCGGTTGTTCCTGCCTTTCTTCCCGCTCTTTCTCCTGTTTACGCTCCGGAACGGGATCTTCGGCGGCAGGCGGCGACTTCTTCTTTAATATGATCTGTTTGTCGAGAACAGTATAGGTTATGGCAGTGTTCTTGAAAAGTATATCCAGGATCTCAAAAATATCTTTCTTTTTGACCTTTATGGATACCGGCGGATAATTTTCTATAACCTCCGCATTACCGAGGAACTTGAAATCACTTTTAGATTCAATGGCCCGGAGAATGGTCATCACCCCGGCGTTTTCAAAATCGAGTGAGATCTTTGTGTTCTGGGAATAATTACTGGCACGAATATGCAGTAATACAGCGAATAAGAACAATACGGCAAGCCGTATCTTCAGCGATAATTTAAACAGGGGAAGCCTGCAGAGCTCCCTCATTAATAATAATTTCATAATTTAGTACAGTTTATCGGGTTAATGATTAAATGTCATAACTCACAGATCGGGAAGTGTTGGCGCATTTCCTGATCTTTTTGCAAGAGTGATGACGGGTCGGGTTGTGATATAACTCAGGTGATATATAAAGCTTTCATGATGATTGGTTTTTATGGTTTGTCAATGATGATATGATCTCCGTTGATCTGATAGGAAAAAGGTTCACTTCGCTGGAAAGACCGGAGCACCTCTTCGATGCTTTCTACATCGAATTTTGCAAAAAAACGTTTGTTTCCCAGTTCCTTGTACCTATTGGTGATTTGCACGTTATAATGCCTTTCCAGCACCCTGATAATCTCCGAAAAGGGACGGATCTTAAACAGGAGAACTCCATCGACCCATGCAATGTATTCGGCGGTATCTACATCTTTTACCCGGATACTCCTGTCATTCCTGTTGTAAACAGCTAATTCTCCGGGAGAAAGTTTGATCATGTTATCTTTCGGGAAGTTGTTTTCCGAATCGTGATGGAGTTCTACCACCCCCTCTACCAGAACAGTGCTTATACTTTGATCTTCCGTATAGGAATTTACATTGAATTTTGTGCCGAGGACCCGGACATGAAATCCGTTGCTATTGACCATGAAGGGACGTTGCCTGTCTTTGACCACATCGAAAAAAGCCTCACCCTCCAGAAAAACTTCACGTGGCTCGTTTTTCGTGAAGGCCACGGGAAATTTAAGCCGGGACCCCGCATTGAGACTTACTTTGGTTCCATCTTCCAGCAACAGGCGGAATTTTTTACCAAAAGGAACGGATAATTCGTTATACACTGTTTTTTGGGGAGAGACAGTATCATCACTCCGGTAATTAATAATATTGCCATCATGCCGGGCAATGGTATTACCTTCTTTGTCCAGTATATTCGAAACCCCTTCTTCCGAGAGCTTTTTTATTTTGCCGTCATGTAATTTAATGGTTATTGTATCCGGGGAGATATCGGGCCGGGAAAGGACGGATAATTTCATGTAAAGTCCTATGCCGAGAACGATAACCAGAATAGCCGCAGCCCTGTAAAAAACCTGTATCCTTTTTTTCTTTTTAATGTTGATCCGGTGAAGGATGGTAGTGTATTCTTTTTCCGGATCGAGAATGGTTAACGTTTTGTTTACCAGATAGTGGTCCTCCACATATTTTCTGAATTCTTCCCGGTTGGCAGCATCGGACAGGAGCGATTCAAGGGTGAGCAGCTCTTTCTCCGTAATCTGCCCGGATAAATATTTTATTACAAGTTTTTTTAATAAAATCATATAAAAAACATCAATTACACCCATATAACAAGTCCACATATAAAAACCCTTAAAAGATTATTAATTTTTTTTGATATTTGTTAACGTGCACATTTTCGAATTGATTTTTTTGGTATCCTAATGAACAACGAAACAGGTATAGTCAATAAATTAAGGAAAGGGGATCACACCATATTTAAAATAGTGTTCGAGGAACTTTATCCGTCAGTGGTAGCCTATGTATTGACACTCACGGGCGATGATGCAAAAGCCAAGGATATTGCCCAGAACAGTTTTATAATTCTTTGGGAAAAAAGGAAAAAACTCCGGGAAGAATCATCACTCAGGTCTTACCTGTTTAAAATTGCATATAATCTCTATATCAATCAATATCACAAAGAGAAGTTCAGGAAAAGGGTACTGGAAGAATTTAAGTACGATGCGCTGCAAAAAACAATATCCGGAGAAGAGGATCAGGAGGATAACCGCCAGAAACGATTACAGGAAATTATTGACGCATTACCGGTGAAGTGCCGGGAAATCCTCCTGCTTCATAAAAAAGAAGGTAAAAAATATAAAGACATTGCGGTTTTATTGAATATTTCCGTCAAAACAGTAGAATCGCAGATGCGAATCGCCTATATAAAAATAAGAGAAGGGTTTGAATTGTGGAATAATGAATAATACACACTGTTGCACATTTTGAACGGGATGTGTACACGGCGAGGTTCATCTTACAATAATATCATGATTACGATCTCCGCCAGGGAATCAAAAAGCCTTATTGCCGCACATAATAAATTACCCTTATAAGAGCCACCTGTAATTTCAGATATTTTTACTCAGAAAGCTCACATAAAAGTTCCAAATCCTGCAAAAATTGGTTCGGGATAGGTATCTGTGGGGAAACATAAGGAGATTTCATTACAAAATTCCATTTTCGTATGGAGAAGAAGTATTTTTTTAATTTTCAAACGATTGTGACTTATCCCATGCAGCATAGAGAGGTGTCCGATAGATACCATTTTATAGTATAAATTGCTGTCGAACGGGATAAGTATAAATTCTCTTTTCTTTATTCCTGGTAAGACAAAACCGTGCTTCCGCCCACCAAATCTTTCGAAACAGGAAGTATGGCAATACTACCGGCTAACTGTAGTTATTAGTTTCAACATACATAAAAATTACCCCGGATCTTTGTACGACATTTGGAGCAAACGTCTGAATCAATACGGAGAGTTATTCGGTGAGTAGGGAAATTTTTTGTTTTTGGACTATGATTGAATGGCTTTCTTTCCTTAAAGAGGATTGATACTTTATAATTTTTTCAAAATAATTTTATCTTACTAAATCGTTTTAGTATATTTATCAATATTAGAATGTTATTAGTCAAGGCAAAACCAAAAATTAATGAGAAACTTTGATATTGTAAACCCTGCGTTTAAAGAATATAGGAAGAAAGCCATATTTTATCCGAAAAAATTGCTTCAACCTTTACTGTTATAGTCCTTTTTTAATGAGTCATGACAAAGGCATTTTAACTAATGATCTTCAGAAAGCTGCCAAAAGATTAGAGATAGTAACCGGGAACTTTTAATCGGGATGTCCATCCGGAAAAAATATCAGATGGAATTCAGGATGATTTTGAAGTAGAATACGTCATCAATGTGGATTTCCGGGATACATACCTGCCCGAAAGGGGAGTATCAGGTTTCATTAAGTCATTCTGATGAAATTGGGTTGCTGGCAATTCGACGCTTCGGTAACTTTCGAAGAATTTAATGAAACATGAGTGCTTTTCTGTTGCCGTATCTGAAAAAAAACAATACCGATCTGCCATTCATGAGGGGAGGTATCGGCAGGGCATATGCTATTTTTTGTCCGTTGTTCGTAAAAAACAGCTACAGTAGAAACAGGATGTGCCGGTAGTTATTGTAAAATATACCGAAAGAGCAGGTATCATAGACCCAGTCCATCTTTTTGATGTGCCCTTCCGGAACCAGATTAAAAATGATTTACCGGATATACAAAAGGTTTAGTTAACCTTAAAAACCCACCTGCTTTGCAGGTGGTCATGTTCTGATGGCTATGCCT
>NZ_RJTM01000103.1 GCF_003725735.1 Sinomicrobium pectinilyticum
AACCGAAACGCATGGCACTAACCAACCGTTTTCACTGGCACAAATTGTTCCGAGATATCCACCTAAACTATAAAAAACTGTTCAAAAACCGGCAAAAGACCGTTTTCCTCCTTAAAATAATCCCTCCTGCGCCTTTTTACTCCCCGATTACGCCATATTTTCCCCAAAATATACGGAGAGAACAGGACCGTTAAAAGAAGGTTACGGAAAACCGTATGTTTTTATGGAAGGATTTTGGTACTTTGGCAGCTTGTTGTTTAGTACATGACAAAATTCGATCTGGGTGGATTTTCCTCTCCCGAAAGCTTTCGGGATTTTTACCCCATCCCTAAAGGGTGATCCCGATAAATATCGGGAGAGGAAAATCAGGTTCCCTTTAGGGTTAGGGTCAAACTGATTTACCGATAAATCTGCATGAAACAAATTTTGTCATGTACTAAAATTGCTGTTGAAAAACCGCAAAAATGCCTGAGTTCCTGGAAAATAAATATGCGCGTTTATGGATAGGCCAGGGTATCCTGTTTGTAACCTATAAGCCGGCTACCGTCCTGGACCTTCGTGCTGCCATACGCTTAACTTCGGACCGGCTTTCCCTGCAGGGCAAAAAGGCATATCCTGTTTTCGTGGATTTCCGGGGGGTAAAAGACCTTACCCGAAAGGCCAGGAACTATCTCGCGGGCGAAGGTGCCCTGTATATCCGGGTCCTGGGGGTTTATGCCACTTCGCCCCTGGGCAGGCTGATGGCCTATTTTTACGTAAAAGCCAATGCCCCGGCCATTCCTATAGGGATATTTCCGCGAAAAAAAGATACGTTACACTATGTGAAAACCACCATCCGGGGCGAAAACGACCCCGGGGCTATCCGAAAACAGCACCGTATACACAGTTTGTACCCGGATCATTTCAAAGCACAGATCGAACACGTGCAGGATATGTTCCTGGCCCTGGCGACGGGAAATTTTCAATGCCGGATGGAACGCTCCTATAAAGAAGATGACCTTTGGGAATATATTACCGTATTGCTCATTTATTTAGAGTTGGTTTATCGTTTAGTTTGTTTTGAGATCTTTAACAAGGTAAAAGGCACTGGGGCATTGTCTTAAATCAGTTCCTGACCATCTATGAAAAAAGGATCAGACTTTAAGTGAAAATCCAACCCTCGGTATTTTTAGTTTACACACTTTATGGGATAGTGTCTATAATATAATCTATCTTTTTATCTAACGATTTTAAAATTTTGTCCTTTGAATACTTAAAGACAACATATTTTCTAGCGCTTTCCCCCATAAACTTTGCTTTTTTTTTGTCCAAGAATATTTCATGCACACAATCCAGTAATTTGTTCATCTCCTTTGGCTGCACATAATACCCCCCCCCACTTTCTGTCAAAACTTTCCTGACTTCGGAGATGTTGTTCCCCGTTATCAAAGAAGGTTTTCCACTAGCCATCATTCCTAATAGTTTTGAAGGCATTACCGTGTCTATAACATCTTCCTTCTGAAACAACACGTGCAAATCGGCACTACAAAGCAAATCAGACAGTTCTCCAAATGGAACAGGAGGATAATAATATACATAATTCAATGCTTTTATTTCATTTATCAGCCAATCCTTCTTTGCCCCGTCTCCAACTATTGCAACTTCATATTTATCTTTATTAAGTTTCTTGACAAAAGAGAGAAAATTATCCCAATCCTGTTTGTCTCCAATATTCCCAGAATATAATATTTTAAACTTATCGGAGGATAAATAAGGATGCCGATTTGAAACATTCGGATCAATTTTATCTGCATCAATCCAATTGGGCAGATAAACTATCTCTGTTTTTCGTCCGGTTTTAGTCTTAAGCTTTTCAATCATCGTATAGCTAATAGTACTAGCTACCTCTGCTTTGGAAAATAAAAATTTTTCTAACTCAAAAAGTTTACTAAAAAAAAAACTCTTTACCCTACTCGTCCTTTGTTTTGTAACTCCCGCTTGCAACGCTGCATCAAACTCAAAATCCTGTATGTGAACCCACAATTTAGATTTGGTTTTCTTTTTTAATACCCATCCCAAAAAAACAGCACTGGTAAAAGGTACCACCGCAATAACCAAATCGGTTTCTTTGATTTTTAAAATATTCCATAAACTCCCCAAAGTAAAATCTCCCAAATGGAGTATTCGCTTAAAAAAAGAAGGATTTGAAGGAACGTATTGCTTATACCTGTAAATAGTTTCTCCTCCTTTCTCTTCTTTTACAAAAGTCTTCTTTGAAATGTACGAATCTTTTATTTTCCATTGAGGATAATAAGGAAAACCGGTAATCACATTTACTTTGTATCCGGACTGGCCGAGATAATCCATCATTTGAGTGGAATACAAACCTATAGCTGTATCCTCTGGGAAGTAATTTACACCTATCAGGGTGATCGTTTTTTTTTTACTCAACAGTTCTATCCTTTAAAATTTTAACCGGGCTTCCTATACATATTTTTCCAACAGGCAAGGACTTGAAAACACTGCTTCGGGCCCCTACGACAGTCCCCGAACCAATAGTAACACCTGGACCTACATAAACATCCGTAGCTAACCAACACTGATCCTCTATAACAATCTTGTCACTATAAATAGGAAAATCTACTTTTTTATAATCGTGTGATCCCGTACATAAATAAGTTTTCTGAGACACCACTACATTATGCCCTATTTCAATCTCTCCTAATGTATATAAAACAACATCATCTCCTATCCAACTATAATCTCCGATAGACAATTTCCAAGGATAAGTAATCTTTGCAGAAGACCTTATAATTACCCCTTTGCCTACCTTTGCTCCGAAAAGACGTAACAAAAATCTACGCCAGGCATACATTATCTGAGGTGACGGCTTAAAAAAAACACTATCTACCACCCACCATAACTGCACAAACGCTTTGGATCTGCCTCTAAAATCTACTGGAGTTTTGTATTTGTTAAGATCTTGAAAATTCATTTTAATCCTCCAGTATTTTAATAAAATTCTGTTGAAAATGGCTTAAAGTAAATCTTTCTCTAAAATATTCCTGATTTAGTTTTGACATCCTTATAATCATACTTTTATCTCTATCAACCGATACTATTTTTTCAAAAATACCAGTAGAGTTTTTCTTCTCTATAAAAAAACCATTAACACCATCTTTTACTATATCAGGTATCCCTGCATGCCTGGTAGTAATAATTATATTTCCCGTTGCCATTGCTTCAATAATTGAAATTGGCTGTCCTTCCATACTATAATATGTAGGCAAGACAAATATATTTCCCCATTCCAACAATTCCTTTTTATCCTTTCCAAAAACGACACCCACATATCGAGTACATCTCAGTGTCTCAATTTTAGATAAAATTAAATCCCGATTATCGGCATCAATATTTCCTGCAATCTTAGCTTCGTAAGGTATCTTATCGTCTTCTAACTTTTGCAATGCTTCTAATAAATCTAGTATTCCTTTTTCTATTATTAAATTACTCAAAAAAATTATCCTCAACTTATCATTATCACTTGGCTTAATCTCATTCCAAAGATAGTCCTCAGCGAAATTGTATAAAATATAAACCTTGTCTCTATTCAAAAATGGTGTCAGATTATCTATTAGAGATTCTGAAAGTACAATTCCCTTAGTACCGCGTGACATCAGATAATAAAAATATCTTTTTTTAACTCCCTTTAAATATCTATACTGCTCTGCTAAATAATTTCCGTGAATATGAAAAATAATCGTCTTTCCTAGAAAGTAAGAAAGCAGAATGAATAAACTATACTTTGCCACACCAAAAAAAGTCTGACCGGGAGTTATATATATAATTTTGGATTTTATAACAGAGTGTAACGAGAAATTGAATTTAAAATAAAACAAAATCTTTCTTATAGAAAAACTACCCAACTTTTCATCGTAGTTTAGCAATGAGGTATTGATAACCTCCAAATCATACTCCGCATTATCTTTGAGAGCATCGGCGAGTACTTTATTAGCCAAAGAAACTCCTGTCGTGGGTTCCGGAAATGGGCCTATGATTAAAATCTTATTTTTCATCTAAAGTTTTAGGCATTAAAAAGTTTAACAGGTAACTAAATAAAATAACTCCCGTTTGTCTTGCCAAAATATTTTCGGTTAAAAAAAGAAGACCAAAAAATAAAATAATTGCACAAAAAGAATAATCTTTATGGTAAACACCTTGATAAAAGTTATATGTCAGTAAAAACAGAAAGAATAAAAATCCTAAAACACCAGTTTTCAAAAAGAAATCTAAGTATTGATTGTGAGAATTATAGGTTTTTTCCAATAGTAAACTGCTCTTGTCTTTATAACATTTATTTAATTCTTCCTGAACACTTCCAACTCCATAACCTATCCACCATTTCTTACTAATGGCCTTAAAACAACAATCATATATACTAACTCTAAAACTATTTGAAAAATTACTGTTAACAGTAGAATAAGATTCTATTCTTAACATTTCATTCATTCGCCTATTGTAAACAAACAGCATGCTCAGGCCAATAAAAAATATTAGTACTCCTCCAATAATCAACTTATAATTCCTCTTAAACTTAATAAACAAGAAATGTAAAAACAGAAAGAATAAAGACAAGATAACCCCTTTACTAGATAACATGATTAACAATAAAACAGCAACTAAAAAGCTTGAAAAATAATACACCTTCTTTAAAAGTGAAAGTTTCTGTCTATTTGTAAAAATCAACTCGAAAAGAAATATTATGGATAGGCCCGAGTAAAGAGAAGCATAGATTGGATGCTGGCCAATTAACGGAAAACTCTCCACAACTATTCTAAACTTATTAGAATAATAATCCGCATAATACGTAGTGGTATCATCGATAAAGAACGCTATAAAACTAAACAAGCCATAAATTAAGC
>NZ_RJTM01000104.1 GCF_003725735.1 Sinomicrobium pectinilyticum
ATCTCTCTTGAAGCTTATCCGTAATTGTATTTGAAGGTATTAACAAAAATATTATAACCGGAACAATAACAAGAGATAAGCCGGTTTCCAACTTTTTTAAACCATCATGATAATTTGAAGTATAAAGTAAAGAAGTTAAATACAGCCAGTACGGGGATGAATTTATAAAAAATCCTTTTATACTTCGCTTCTCCAATTTAAAATTAATACACGCTATACCAAATAATAAAATTATAGGTAAACCTTTAAACTTATTAGGTATCAATGGAAAAAAAGCCAACAGCAATAGCCCCCATTTCAAAAATCTCTCTTTTTTTTTACTGTTCATAAAAACATGTTTTTTGTTTCATCTCTTGCAAACTATTTTTACTCTCTGAGAAGATAAATATATTATCCCTGTTACAATAAAAAACACTATCAATTCATCGGAATAGGGCATCCTAAAAATTAATACTCCAATGAAAAAAGCAATTACCGAAGAAAAAAAAGAAGGTTTTATCAGCTTTTGGGTTAAGTATTCAGTTATATATAAAAGAAGAAGGATAAAGAGTATTCCAAGGTAGGAAAAATTCATATGCATTTCCCCTATCATTGTTGTTACCAATGAAGTCGAACCAAAAGCATCAGCTGCCATAATCGTAATACTTTCAGGTTTACTCGGCCAAATAGAACGAGGTACGTAAAAGAAAAAAGTTTTTAAATAAGTCTTACCATATAAAATATTATCATACCTATTAAATATATCATAAATGACATTGACATTAACTGATTCTGAGATATCCAGAAAAAACTTAGTGAAATTGAGTGGTTCTATATTTATTGCATTAAGCAGGTTTATATAAATAAATTGTGGTGTAGGTAAGCCATGTATGAAAATTTCGCCCCTAGCATGCCTGAATACCGAAGCTAAATATCCCAAAAGAAAGATAAAAGGTGCCAAAACCGGAGTTACTTTGAGAACCTTAACAGGATATTTCTTTAAAAGCAAAAGACTTACTATCACAAGAGTGATAAATAAATAGATTCTATTTCCGCTTATTACCATGTCAAAAATAGTGAAAACCATCAATCCAAATAAAAATCTATTAAATGGCATCTTATCTATTATCCATGAATGAATTAAAGCCCCTATTATCAATATTTTTGATGCGTTCAATATAAATGCTATAAAAACAGCAAAAGACCCGGATTTCTCAAAAAACTGATGTCTATTATAATACCAATTTCCTCCCTGTAATAATCCTGACCCAAAAAAAATCACCAATAAGGTTGCTAAATAAATCGTAAAGAAAATTTTTAACCTGGGATTATACTCCTTTATTTCCACCTTTTTTCGTGGAATTATATAATCTGAATACAAATAAAGTACAATAGAAAACAAATAGGCAATTAAAATAAAAGATGCTTTAATATCTTTGGTCAGACTAACATCCGATAAATGAGTTTGACTAAAATCTATTTGAGAAACAGGTATACTTCCAGTAGATATTAAGACTAAAACAGGAATAAAAACAAAGTACAAAACCCCAAAAGATATTCCTCCTTTAAATGTGATTCCTTTATTCCATAAGTTATCAAACAAGAAAAAAGCGATCAAAAAACACTCTACAAGAAATATAAAAGAGACTATTAAAGCCATATCACTTACTAATTAATTAATGATAAAAAGGGCTTTGCCATCTTCTCTATGGAATACCTTTCTGCACAAAAATTCTTTATTTTGTTTCTCTTACCAACCCAATAGGGCCTATTCTCAAAAAACAAAGTTAATTTTTCTGCTAAATCATTGATATCATCTGATCGAAAATACATGGAGTTTTCTCCTTCCACCACGCACTCTATTTCCGGCGAATGTGGTTCATCATCGGAGACTACCATAGGTACTCCAAATCCAAAACTTTGAGTAACCGAAAGTCCTATATATCCCGGAGAAACACTTATTAATGACGAATCATATAATTTTTTTAAAGCATTATAATCCCCCACATGACCAAACATCTTAACTCTATTGCCAAGTCCATGAGAATCGATAAACTTCTCTATAACCTCTCTTTCTTCTCCCTCTCCTACTATTAGTAAACTCGTCTCTCGTGGTAAACGCTCCATAATTTCATAAAAAGCCCGAATCAACAGAAACACCTTTTTCCCTTTGGTTAATCTACCAACATAAATAATATTATTGTGCTGCATTTCTGCTTGAAAAGCTTGCATTTCGGACGAAAAACACACAGAATTGGGAGCACAACTAATTGTTTTTTCAGGCATTTTTAATTCTAACTCCTTCTTTTGTGCTTGCGTATAAACTATAATTTCATCTCCTAAACTTCTTAAAATATGTCTTAATAAATCTCTTTTGCTTTTATTACCATCTCTTGGCCACGCATGACCCCACAAAACCGTTTTTCGACCAAATGTTTTTCTAAGTAGTAAAATAATCCAATTAGAAAGTATTCTGGGATTCATTTCCAAAACCATAATATTGTGCTTCAAAATTTCTTTCCAAAACCCCCCTAATTGAAACAACATTTTTCTTTTGAACAGAAAAAAATTATTTACATGATTATAAAATTCAATAGTTTGGTCACTAACAACAGACCTTTCAAAATAATTATTTCCTCCATAAAGACTGAAATTAGGCCCACTCCGCTCTTTTAAATATGAAAAAAACTTCTTCCTATAATCCGGTACTACTGTCTGAATAACTATTAATTTTCTCATTATCTTTTACAAATCGATTAAAATAGAACCACCCAAAAATCAATAGAACAAATTCCGTAAGTACAACAGAAAATGAAGTACCATATATCCCAAATAGGTTAACCAAAATCAAACTACAGCATAAATGCCATATCCCTCCAACAATTAAAATCTTCATTCTAATTTTATATGCCTTTATCGTAGGAAAAAACAATGTATTAAACAGCATATTCAACCCAGACAAAATAGCAACCAAACTCAATATTTTAAAAATCAATGCATAACGAACTATATGCAGATCGTTAAAAATCCAAAAAAGCAGTTTACCCCCAAAACTTAAAACAACTATCACCACCAGTCCTCCTACCAATAAAAGGAAAGGAATTAACTGCTTAACAAATTTGATTTTTTTCTCATTATTTTGCCCAACAAGCCAAGGATATATAGCTTGATAAAACGGGGCGTAAATATTTTTTACCGCCAAAAGCAATTTTTCCATACTTGCATATATCCCTGCAATATTATTTCCGCAAAAAATTCCTAACAAAAAAACATTACTCGTAGTATATAGGCTTGTTGCAAAATTAGAGACAAACAAACTAAAACTGTCAATAAAAAGACTACGCACCAATACTTTAGATACCTTTTTCAATCTAACCATCCGCAGAGCTAAACTAAATCCGAGAGCTCCGGATAAAATAAACCCTAAAGAATTATATAAGGGGACATATCTATAATCTACTTCTTCCTTTATCAGAAAAAAAACCAGAAAAGTAAAAATCAATTTAGCCAAAATATTAATAAAAGTAACGAATTTCATTTTTTCAATACCTTGAAAAAACCAAACAGGAAATAACGCCTGTCCTAGAACCATTCCAAAGCTTAAAAAATAAATTCCTGCATCTTGCCTAAACCTTTCAAAAGCATAAACAATAATTGAAAGAAATAAGAGACTAAATAAAACCAGTACTCCTTTAATAATCATTATGGCGGTAAAAACTTCTGCCTGTTTTGATTTATCATTTTTGGTCAAAGAAATTTCCCTTGTTCCACTCAGATTAAATCCAAAATCCACAAAAACAATTAGGAAGGTCATCAAAGACTGTGCAAAAGCAATTAATCCATATCGCTCTGTCCCCAGAACATATACTAAATATGGCAAAACTATAAGGGGCAATAAATAGTTTGCTCCTTGGAGAATTAGTAATGAAAAATAGTTGACTACTACTTGCTTATTACTCCTATATCTACGGAGTATTTCACTTATCATCCAGAATTATTTTTTTTGAATACTACTATATTTTATTTCTTTTAAATTCTTAATTATTTACAAACCACCGATAAGTATCTCTAATCCCTTCTTCCAACCCAATTCCTGCCTTCCATCCCAAGCTTTCCATTTTACTCACATCCATTAACTTTCTCGGGGTTCCATCGGGTTTAGAACTATCCCATACAATTTTTCCTTTATGACCTACTATTTTCTGAATTAACTCTGCCAAGTCTTTTATGGAAAGATCCGATCCTGTTCCTACATTATACAAATGCCCTGGCAGCTTTTCCTCCAACGTAAAAGCAACTGCATCCGCCATATCATCTACATGAAGAAACTCCCGTAAGGGTGTTCCACTTCCCCACAACACCACATCTGCATGCTCATTCTCTTTGGCCTCGTGAAATTTTCGAAGCATCGCAGGTAATACATGTGATGTTTTTAAGTCAAAATTATCATAAGGACCATATAAGTTGGTCGGCATTAAGCTAACAAAATCTTTATCATATTGCTTCCTTATGGCTTCACAAGCTTTAACCCCAGCAATTTTAGCAATAGCATACCATTCGTTAGTAGGTTCCAAAGAGGAGGTTAAAAGGTAATCTTCTTTAATTGGTTGAGGAGAAAGTTTTGGGTATATGCAGGAACTTCCTAAAAAAATAAACTTTTCCGCTTCGTATTTATGTGCCGCATCAATAAGGTTATTTTGTATTTGAAGATTCTCCATCAAAAACGGGTATGGGTATGTATTGTTCGCTAAAATTCCTCCCACCCTCGCTGCTGCATCAATCACTATTTCAGGGGTCTCTTTAGAAAAGAATTCAGAAACCGCATTCTGATTCCTTAAATCCAATTCTCCACTGGTTTTGCCTATTAAGTTTCCGTAACCCTTTTTCTCCAAAGCTCTCCATATAGCTGAACCTACCATCCCTCTGTGACCGGCTATATATATTTTACTGTCTTTTTCTATCATAAACTATAAAATTCTCAAAACATCTACATACTTTTCTCTTCTTACTCACTATTCGTAATAATTCATAATCTTATATCCACCGTTTCGTAGAAACTGATCTTTTTTCATAAGTTTCACATCACTTTTCATCATATCCGAAACCAACGCCGGTAAATCATACTCAGGCACCCATCCTAATTTTTTCTTTGCTTTGGATGCATCTCCTACAAGTAAATCCACTTCTGTTGGACGAAAATACTTAGGATCAACATTAAGAATCTCCTTCCCTTGGGGTAATTGATAATCCGGGTTATTACATCTCTTAACAAAAGCTTTTTCTTCTACTCCTTCTCCTTGAAAGTCTAATTCTATCCCAACCTCCGCAAAACTCATTCTTACAAAATCTCTAACTGTTGTTGTTTTTCCCGTAGCTATCACCCAATCTTCCGGCTCATCTGCCTGAAGTATCATCCACATCATACGGACATAGTCTTTGGCATGTCCCCAATCCCGTTTCGCATCCAAATTTCCAAGGTAGAACTTATCTTGTAGTCCTAACGCAATCCTTGCTGCAGCCCTGGTAATTTTACGAGTCACAAAAGTTTCTCCTCTTATAGGAGATTCATGGTTAAACAAAATACCGTTACAAGCAAACATTCCATAAGCTTCGCGATAGTTTACAGTTATCCAGTATGCATATATTTTAGCCACGGCATATGGAGATCGCGGATAAAAAGGAGTTTTCTCTGTTTGTGGTATTTCCTGGACTTTTCCGTATAATTCGGAAGTTGAAGCCTGGTATATTCTGGTTTTCTTCTCCAATCCCAGTAAACGCACCGCATCAAGTATACGAAGTGTTCCGATTCCATCTGCATTTGCAGTGTATTCCGGAGTTTCGAAAGAAACATGAACATGGCTCATCGCTGCCAAATTATAAATCTCATCCGGCTGTATCTCCTGGATCAACCTAATAAGGTTGGTACTATCCGTCATATCTCCGTAATGTAGAAAATAATTCCGGTTATTTACGTGCGGGTCCTGGTACAAATGATCAATCCTGTCTGTATTAAACAAAGAAGACCTTCTCTTAATTCCATGTACCTGATAGCCTTTTTTTAGTAAAAACTCGCTAAGATAGGCTCCGTCCTGTCCTGTCACTCCAGTGATTAATGCAACTTTATTATTCATACTATGATATTAACTTGTTAAGCTATAAAAAAGGAAATCATTGATAAGACGTCTCCCTTCCCAAACCGTTGCTTAAAAACCCGGTCTAATTTCATAAAAACATCTTTATTTCACCTTCTCCTCCGCGCAAAAGTACGATAATCCTTTAAAGTTCAAAGCGGAAACCCGTACCTTATTCCAAACACATTCTTTATCCTCATTTTGCGTACATTTGAATAAACAAAAGTCGCCAAATGCATATTCATCATATCGAAAACCGGAATTCTGTACTGAATCACTTTATCGCACAAGTACGCGACCGTGCTGTGCAAACCGACCGTATGAGGTTTCGGAGAAACCTGGAACGCATCGGGGAGGTTTTGGGTTATGAACTCAGTAAAACCCTTTCCTATGCTCCGAAATCCGTGACCACACCTTTGGGCGAAAAGGAAGTGCCGCTGGTGGAGAACGAGATGGTCATATGTTCTATTCTAAGAGCCGGGTTACCTTTTCACAACGGACTGCTCAATTATTTCGACCATGCTGAAAATGCATTTATCTCCGCTTACCGGCATCACACCGGGCAAGGGGATGATTTTGAGATCCGGGTGGAATACCTGTCCTCCCCTTCCCTGGACGGCAAAACGTTGCTCCTGGCCGATCCGATGCTGGCTACCGGGCAATCGTTTATTTCGGTATATGAGAGCCTGAAAAAACTGGGCACCCCGGCGGAAATACACCTTCTTGCCGTTATAGGCGCTAGGCCTGGCATTGAACTGGTGGAAAAACATTTCCCTTCCGACACCCACCTCTGGATTGCGGCGATAGACGATAAGCTGAACGATAAAGGATATATTATTCCCGGCCTGGGTGATGCCGGCGACCTTGCCTACGGCAGTAAATTACAGCACTGAAAAGCCCGTTTTACTAACTATATAAGGTCTGAAAAATTGTTTAATGGTTTTCCTCTCCCGATAATCCCGATGTCTATGGGGAGAAGAGGGGCGGACCGCTTTGCGGGACGGGAAGTTTTGACCAGCCCGAACGTTGGCGTATTTGCTTTTATGTTCCAGACTATCCCCATGGCTGGGGATTTCAGATACTCCCCCCGATTCAGCAACCATCGCCCGGATGAAGGTGGCTGAGTGCCAGCCGCAGGCTGGTGTATCGAAGCCACCGTTTTTATGGCTCGAAATAGCTGGGATAAAACCGATTTTCCGGGAAACAGGGTTGAAATCATTTTTGTCACCCATTAATTCCCGGTCACAAAACCAAAACACACTGAACTTACATCAGATAAACAGCAACACTACCGGTAAAATCACGAACAACCAAAGAATAAATTCTTTCCACCACTTCCTGGAGATCAGTTGCAGGTAATTGGTGATTAATACCGAAGCGGGGAAAAAGGCAAAAACCACTTCATCGCTCTCCCTGTTATTCGAAACTGCTGCTACCCCGGCAGCGGCCAGCAATGTTATGATAATCAGTAGCAAAGAAGACTGTATGGCAGAGGGTTTCGCCTTGTAGTTAGCTATAAAAGCCGCCAGGGCCAACAGGCTGAAAAATATGATCAGCGCTACCGGCAATATAAAGCCGACTGTTTTGGTTTTGATACTGTAAAAATTCACCGAAAACGGGAAAACCTCCTTTACCCATTCCAGATCGGCAAACCAGATCACATACGTAAACAGCAATAATGCCACTACAAAAGCAGAAACAAAAGGCACCAGCCAATTCCTGTAATCCCCCAGGCGATAAACCAGGATAGATGCAAATACTACCAGAAGAAACAGCAGGGCCCATTCGTAAAACAGGGCGGCCACGCAGATCCACAGGGCGGCGTCAAATATCTTCTGTTTTATTTGTATCAGCGACCGGATACTTATCATCCTCCGCAATGCCAGCAACACAAAAAGATTGGCCATGATGATTTCGCCACTACGGAATATCTGCGGAAACAGGGACAGGAATGCTACAAATAACAGCGGAGCATATGAATTACCTTCGCAAAGCGCATTTTTACGGATAATAAAATTAGTGAGAAAAATACTGAACACGAGAACCACGAATCCCGTAAACCGGGCAAAAAAAGCCGGTACCGTCCATTGGGTATCGTAAAGATAAAATTGTGTCATCCAGTAGAAAAAACCCACATAAAGTGCGATTAATAAAAGATTTATGGGTTTTGCCCGGTTAAAAAAACTGGAAATCATTTCGTGTTTTTATATTTTACAACGTAAAAAACGTAAATTTGCTGCGTAAATATAGTATAACTTTTACCTTCTGGTGATGAAATGCCTGTGAGCAACCATAATATTACCGGCATTTCTCCCGATCCCGATAGTTATCGGGATGACCATTAAAAAAACAATAAAAATAAACCGATGAAAGACTTTTTTGAAGGCATTCAGTACTTATTCGAAAACGTTCTCTTTTTACCCCTGCACTGGCTACGTGAATTAGAACTTGAAAATTGGTGGGCAGCAAATACATTAAACTGGATATTTATTATCATCTGTATGGCCGCCCTGCTATACTGGATCATGCAACTGAAAAAATACAATGATGCGGGAGAGGAATCTAATGAGATCACCGCGCATTCATTCCTTAAATAAGAGCTTGTTTAAACAATATTTTTTACAACAGGAACGGCATCCGAAGCGAATATCTCTTAACCGGAATATTTCCGTTTATATCAAAAGGTATTCGTTTCGGATGCCGTTATTTGTCTTTACAGGTCAAAACCTATATCTTTCCGGTAGTACATTCCGTCAAAGTCCAGTTTTTCCATATTCCGATAGGACTTTTGTAAAGCTTCCTTAAAATCCTTTCCGTAAGAAGTAACGGCTATGACACGCCCTCCGCTGGTCACGGTCTTACCATCTTTCAGGACGGTCCCGGCGTGAAAAACCAGGGATTCCCCGATAGCATCCTCCCCGGTAATCTCCTTTCCTTTCCGGTATGCTTCCGGATAGCCCCCGGAAACTGCCATTACGGTCGTAGCCGCCCGTTCATCCACTTCGAGGTCCACCTCATTCAAAGTACCTGCGCTTACCGCTTCAAAGATCTCCACCAGATCTGTTTTCACCCTGGGAAGCACCACTTCTGTTTCCGGGTCTCCCATACGCACATTATACTCTATAACATACGGATTGTCTCCTACTTTTATCAACCCTATGAATACAAAGCCTTTGTAAGGGAGATTATCTTCCTGCAATCCGGCGATCGTCGGTTTTATGATGCGTTCATCTATCTTTTTTACGAAAGCGTCATCCGCAAAAGGTACCGGCGACACCGCTCCCATTCCCCCGGTATTCAGCCCGGTATCCCCTTCTCCTATCCGCTTATAATCTTTTGCCATAGGAAGGGTGAGGTAGTTTTTTCCGTCGGTTACCACAAAACAGCTCAATTCAATGCCGCTCAGGAACTCTTCAATGACGACCTTGGCACTGGCATCTCCGAATTTTGCTTCGACCAGCATGTTTTTAAGTTCTGTCTTTGCCTCTTCCAGGTCATCCAGTATCAGTACTCCTTTTCCGGCTGCCAGTCCATCCGCTTTGAGGACATAGGGGGCATTCAGCGTTTCCAGGAAACCATAGCCCGCCTCCAGCTGGTCTTTGGTAAAACTCTGGTATGCCGCAGTGGGAATATCGTGCATGGCCATGAACTGTTTGGCAAATTCTTTACTTCCTTCGAGCAAAGCCGCCTTTTTTTGCGGACCTATCACAGCCACTTTGTTCAGTTGGGCATCATCCAGGAAATAATCGTGAATCCCCTTTACCAAAGGGTCTTCGGGCCCTACAACGACCATTTCGATATTTTCCCGGAGCACCAGTTCTTTTACCGCCCCGAAATCGGTAGCAGCTATATCCACATTGGTCACCGTACTCCCGGAAGCCAGCTTTGTCTTGGCCGTACCGGCATTGCCGGGGGCGACAAATAACCGCTTTACCTTATCGCTTTGTGCAATTTTCCAGGCAAATGTATGCTCTCTACCGCCGCTTCCCAGTATTAATATGTTCATCTGTTTGTTATTTTATAGTCTATAGTCAGGAGAAATCCTCCTCTGCCTTCCGCATCTCCCCAAGGGAGAACATTTCCTTTTTAATTTTATAGTAATCTATTTTGTACATGACAAAACCTGTTTTATGCAGATTTATCGGTAAATCAGTTTGGCCGATCCCGATATTTATCGGGATTAAAGGGAATCCGATTTTCCTCGATTCACCCTTTAGGGCAATGTCATTTAGTTAAGCCAATTTGTTCGTTTTTTGGCCTTTTTAAAGCTCCCCTCTTCAGATGAAGAGGGGTGGACCGCTTTGCGGGACGGGGAGTTTTGACCAGCC
>NZ_RJTM01000105.1 GCF_003725735.1 Sinomicrobium pectinilyticum
GAACCTTGGCGCATATACACAGTGTTTATGTTTATACCAATGGTCCGGGATTTCAAACCCTCCCCCCTTCGCTACGCTCAGGTACCTCCCTTCTCCCGATAATCATCGGGATGAAGGGAGGAGCCTTTTTAACTTTTAATAAAACACAGCACATAAGTCTTTTCAGGCTATTCTAACACTAACTAAATGACATTGCCTTAAAGGGCCGGGTAAAAATCCCGAAAGCTTTCGGGAGAGGGAAATCCACCCAGATCGAATTTTATCACATACTAAAAATAATACTGAATCAGGAGATCGTTTCCCCGTTATCTGCTGCATCGTCCGGATTCATGAAAACCAGTTTGCCCTCGCTGTTCTGTGTCATCAGTATCATTCCCTGGCTCTCCACTCCCCTGAGTTTTCTCGGGGCGAGGTTGACCAGCACGGTTACCTTTTTACCGATAATTTCCTCCGGCTTAAAACTCCCGGCTATACCGGAAACTATGGTCCGGACATCAAGACCGGTATCTACTTTCAGAATGAGCAGTTTATCGGCCTTTTTCATCTTTTCTGCCTCGATAATGGTCCCCACACGCATATCCAGTTTGGCAAAGTCTTCGTAGGATATGGTTTCTTTCTGCGGAGTTACCTCTTTATTTCCGGCTTTATTATCGAGTTTGGTCTGTTCCAGGCACTCCAGTTGCTTTTCTATTTCCGCATCTTCTATCTTGGTGAACAACAGTTCGGCCGGGTTAATACGGTGTCCTGCCGAAAGAATATCTTTCCCCTCCGTAACAGCATCCCACGGTGATTTTTCTTCGGAAACGGGGCGACCCAGCATTTTTTGCAGTTTTTTCGCAGTAAACGGCAGGAAGGGTTCGCTCAGCACACCCAGCACACCGGCTACCTGCAGTGCCACGTACATGATGGTCCGTACTCTTTCCGCATCTTCTTTTATCAACTTCCACGGCTCCTCATCTGCCAGGTACTTGTTACCCAACCGTGCTACATTCATCAACTCGCCAAGCGCTTCCCGGAAGCGGTAACGCTCCACGGAAGAAGATATGATCTCCGGATATTTCTTGAGTTCTGCCAGGGTTTCCTCGTCCCTGGGTGTGAAAGTTACCGGGACAGGGATAACCCCGTCGTAATATTTGTTGGTAAGGACGATAACCCGGTTTACAAAATTTCCGAAGATGGCCACCAGTTCGTTGTTGTTCCTGGCCTGAAAATCCTTCCAGGTAAAATCGTTGTCCTTGGTTTCAGGAGCATTGGCTGTTAACGTATACCGGAGTACATCCTGTTTTTCCGGGAAATCCTCCAGGTATTCGTGTAGCCAAACCGCCCAGTTTTTTGACGTGGATAGTTTATTCCCTTCGAGGTTCAGGAATTCATTGGCCGGAACATTATCCGGCAATATATAACTTCCTTCTGCCTTGAGCATAGCCGGGAAGATCACACAGTGGAAGACGATATTGTCTTTCCCAATAAAATGTACCAGTTTGGTGTCTTTATCTTTCCAGTAGGGCTCCCAGTCTGTCCCTTCGCGCTCCGCCCACTCTTTGGTAGACGAAATATATCCTATGGGCGCGTCGAACCACACATAAAGCACTTTCCCTTCGGCACCTTTCACCGGTACGGGGATCCCCCAGTCCAGGTCGCGGGTAACGGCACGGGGTTTAAGCCCGTCATCCAGCCACGATTTTACCTGGCCGTATACATTGGGTTTCCAGTCGTTTTTATGTCCTTCGAGTATCCATTCCCTCAAAAAGGCATCGTATTGATCTAACGGAAGAAACCAGTGCCTGGTCTCTCTCAGTACCGGTTTGGTCCCGGTTATGGTCGATTTCGGGTTGATCAGGTCCGTGGCATTCAGTGAGGTCCCGCAGTTTTCACACTGGTCCCCGTATGCCTCCTCGTTTCCGCATTTCGGACAGGTCCCCGTAACAAAACGGTCGGCCAGGAACTGCCCGGCTTTTTCATCATACAGCTGCTCGGTCACTTCTTCTATAAATTTTCCGTCATCATATAGTTTGCGGAAAAAACCGGATGCCGTTTTATGGTGTATCTCTGCAGAAGTACGGGAATAATTGTCGAATGATATCCCGAAATCCGCGAAGGATTTTTTGATGATCGTGTGATATTTGTCTATAATCTCCTGTGGCGTAACACCTTCTTTCTTCGCCCGCATGGAAATAGCCACCCCGTGTTCGTCACTTCCGCAGATAAAAGCGACATCTTTTCCCCGTAACCTGAGATAACGGGCATAAATATCGGCCGGGACATAAACCCCTGCCAGGTGACCGATGTGTATGGGCCCGTTGGTATAGGGTAATGCTGACGTGATCGTATAGCGCTTCGGGTCTTGTGGCATAGTATGTTATTTTCTTATGTTGTTTACTGTAAAAAGAGACTCATCCGGACAAATCCGTGAAGTCCTGTCCTTTAAAATCAGGCACACAGCCCGATCAGGGTGCAAAAATAAGCATTAGGATGGATTACACCTTAAAAATCGGGAAATCATGGCCCTGTTTCCCGGCTAATTTGTTATTTTGTTCCGTCGGATACTAATCATACCTGGATTACGCATGTTAAAATATACACAACACTTTGTATTTATCCTCTTTTTGGCCTTAATCACAGGAACAGGATATTCCCAAGACTCCATGATCTTTCCCCCGAACCTTAAAAAAGGAGATACCGTAGCTATTGTAGCCACGGCCCGAAGCTTTCAGCCGGAAGACCTTCAACCGGCCATAGATACCCTTCGCGGGTGGGGCTTACATGTGGTACCGGGAAAAACCATAGGACCGGAATACCATCAGCTTTCGGGAACGGACAAAGCCCGTGCCCGGGATTTACAGAACATGCTGGATAACCCGGCTATCAAAGCCATCTGGGCGGCAAGGGGAGGTTACGGCACGGTAAAAATCGTGGATATGCTAGATTTTACCAGGTTCCGTCAAAAACCCAAATGGATCATCGGTTACAGCGATGTTACCGTGCTGCACAGCCATATTCACAACCTGGGTATAGCCACCCTGCATGCTACCATGCCTATCAATGTGAAAAAGAACTCCGAAGAAACTATACAGAGCCTGAAAAAAGCCCTTTTCGGCGAAAAACTGCAATATACCATCCCCTCACGTGTACAGAATCGTACAGGTATTGCAGAAGGGAAAATGGTCGGGGGGAACTTATCTATTCTCTACAGCCTGCTCGGTTCTCCCTCGGCGATAAAAACAGACGGGAAAATACTGTTTATCGAAGATCTGGATGAATACCTCTACCACATAGACCGTATGATGATGAACCTGAAACGCAACGGGTACTTTGATAATATCAAAGCCCTGGTGGTGGGTGGTATGACCAGGATGCACGATAACAGCATTCCCTGGGGGAAAGATGCCATAGGTATTGTAAAGGAAATCGCGGACAAGTATAATTTTCCGGTATGTTTCGATTTTCCCGCAGGCCATCTCCAGGACAACCGTGCCCTGGTCCTGGGTAAAGAGGCAAAACTTACCGTTGCCCGAGATTCCGTTACACTGGAATTTGAGAAAGCAAAAAAATAATAACCGACTATTTTTCCAGTTTCACCTCAATGCTGAAATCACCGGACCACGGATCTCCGGCCATCATATTCTCTCCTACCGACAAAACATAGATGCCGGGCTTTTCCAGGTTGTATTCCAGTTCCCGGCCAAAAGGACCGTCCGCCGAGCCATCCGGAAGAAATATCTGGGTAAAGCGCAGGTTGGCCAGTGTATCTTCCGATTCCAGTCTCGCCGATACTGTTGCCGGAGCATCGGTTTTAAGGATAAAATACTTTTTGTCCCGTTCCTCTTTATACACCTTTCCCCTAACAAAGCCGTTTTCCAGCGACAATGCCAGCGTATCACGGGAAACTTCCGTTACTCCCGCCACAGGTTTTCCGGCAGGTCCGTGTTTTTCCTGTTCCTTTTTTTCCGGCCTGCCTCCGCAGGCGATCAGGAATAACGATAGTACCAACCCCAGGACAACTCCTGATTTTTCAAATCGCATATCTAAAATGTTTATACATAAAAATACGAATATAACTGCAAAACAAGGTGTGATTACCCAAAGAATCCTAGGGCAAATGCATTAAAAAAACTATAATTGCAACGTTTAATGGTTCCAGGTTTAGAATTCCAGGTTACAAGTTTGGCCTTGCCTGAATAAGGTTGCCGGTTCCGGTTTTTTATATTTTACCTCTAACCTGTAATCTGCCCTTCGGCTTTAGTTTCTGCCCATCCGGCGGATATCCTGAGCATTCTAAGGGCTCAGAGACCGGGAGAATTGGTGATTTATAGTGTTTTGTTGTGAACTTATGATGGGAACTAAGTTTGGGAGTTCCGGAGTTTGTAGGGAAGGTTTCCGTTTCAACTCCCTGACTAACCAACTCCGAACTCATCAACAACCGGAAAACCGGCAAACCGGTAACCGGACACCCCTTAAGCTTTTAACCTTAAATGAAATTACTCCATTATAATGCGTTTGTCCTGGAAAGAATCCCGGAACATAGCGGGTTTTTACGTATTTTTACGGGTAAGGGTGAAAAACAGGAACCATGGCAGCACATAACGACTTCGGCAAAAAGGGGGAAGAACTGGCTACACAACACCTGTTAGAAAACGGGTACGATATTCTGGAACGGAATTACGTCTTTGACAAAGCAGAGATAGATATTATAGCGCGAAAAGAGGACATCCTGGCCGTTGTAGAAGTAAAAGCAAGGAGTTCGATAGATTTCGGGAACCCGCAGGACGCTGTCAATAAAAAGAAAATACAGTTGCTGGTCAAAGCCATCGATCATTATATTGTTACAAACAATATGGATGCGGAGGTCCGTTTTGATATTATCACCATTACCAAAAACAATAAAATCCATACCCTCGAACATATGCAGGATGCCTTTTATCACTTTTAACCCCTGAATTGTACCCCTTCGCAAGTTATAAACACGGATTTTTCACATGACACTTGCATAAAAAACCTACTGTTCAATATTTTTATTAATTTATTTTAAATTACTATTTGTTTTAAATAAAACAATTTGTTAATTTAGCCCCGTAAACCAAAACCATTCAAGATGAAAACCATTTCTTCCGTAGTTGAGAATTACATTAAAACAAAGCCTTTTCTGCAGAGCGCTTTGGCACAGGGCATTATCAATCTCACCTCTTTATCCAGGATTATCGGACCGGAGATAGAGGAACAACTGGGAAAAGAGGTAAGAAGCGGAGCTGTTGTGATGGCACTCAAACGTTTATCCATGGACATGGAATTCCGGGCCACACACAAAATACTGAAGGTGCTTAAAAACATCGGTGAGATTACCGTACGTTCGTCACTCACGGATTACACCTTCCTGCTGTCCGATACCATCCTCAACAGCCAGGCCAGCCTGCTCAAGGAGGTAAATAAAAACAAAGATGCCTTCTACACGTCTTCCAGGGGGGTCAACGAAACCAATATTGTGGTGAGCAATTCGCTCAACCCTATGGTGGAATCCTTGTTCCGGGAAGAAAAAATGACGCAGAAAGTAGAAGACCTGGCGTCCATCACGGTAAAGCTTCCCGAAGAAAACGTGGTTATTCCCGGCATCTATTATTTTATTTTTCAGCGACTGGCATGGGAAGGGATTATTCTCCATGAGGTAATTTCCACCACCAACGAATTTACTATTATCGTAGGCGAAGGACAAATAGACAAAGCGTTTAAAGTGATCAAGGACCTGAAGAACTTATAGGCGTCATAAAGTTCCCTTCCGGACAACCTCCTCCCCTTTCTACTACCGCCCCGGTCCCTGATTTTTTAAAAGGATGACTCGCCTGCACGGAAATTTCCGTTTTGTTTTGTATTTTGCCGCAGATTCTGTCTGTATCTTCAAAATACACCCTTATGCAATTAGCGCAAGTAAACATCGCCCGTATGAAAGGAGCGATCGATAGCCCCGTGATGTCCGGTTTCGTAGCCAGCCTGGACCGCATCAATGCCCTGGCAGAAAGCAGTCCCGGGTTTGTATGGCGGCTTAAAGACGATGATAACAATGCTACCTCCATGAAAATATACGACGATGATTTTATTATCGTCAATATGTCCGTATGGGAGGATACGGATTCGCTCTTCCGTTATGTTTACCAGTCGGGCCATGTGGAAGTATTCAGGCGGAAAAAGGAATGGTTCCACAAAATGCGGGAAATGCATATGGCCCTTTGGTATGTGGAAAACGGCGTCTTCCCCTCGGTAGCCGATGCCCGTGAACGGCTGGAGCATATCCGGAAATACGGGGAAACACCTTATGCCTTTACCTTTAAAAAGAAGTATTCCCCGACGGACCTTAAAGAATATGTTCATAGGTCCGTTTAAATAAGCCGGGGCTTCGGTACATCCCGAACGGAGTTCGGGACACTCAGCCACCTCCGTTTTGGCTTAATGAATGACCCCGGAGCAAGTCCGAAAGGCATTCGGGAAAAGGATAAAGTGATAAATTAGTTATTCACGCGAATTAAAGGTTGAAATTAAACTTTTGCAGCTTTATAGTTTGTTACGATTTAATTACTGATTGTGAAGTTATTGTGTCATTCAGGCAATCCCTACAAACTCAGTAACACTGTGAAACCTGGAACCATAAAATCCCCGTCCGTCTAGCTTTTCCGTATATTGCCTGTTTCGTTCAATAACTGTATTTTTGCGCATCATTCGTGTTCTAATCAGCTAAAAAGCATTCCGTAAAAACGGTAATATCCGCATATGAAATACGATCACAACGCAATCGAAGCCAAATGGCAACAGCATTGGAAAGAAAATAAAACTTTCGAAGCAAAAAATCCCGGTTCCGAAGGGGCGGACAAACCCAAATATTACGTACTGGACATGTTCCCTTACCCGTCCGGCGCGGGACTGCATGTGGGGCACCCCCTGGGATATATTGCTTCGGACATTTACGCACGGTACAAACGCCACCGGGGATTTAATGTATTGCATCCTATGGGATACGATTCTTTCGGGCTGCCGGCAGAGCAATATGCCATTCAGACCGGGCAACACCCGGCAATTACGACGGAAACAAATATTAAACGATACCGGGAGCAACTGGACAAAATAGGGTTTTCGTTTGACTGGAGCCGCGAAGTACGTACGTCCGATCCGGACTATTACAAATGGACACAATGGATATTCACCCGGCTTTTCAACTCCTGGTACAACAACGATACGGATAAGGCCGAGGATATCGAAACCCTGATCCGGAAATTTGAAAACAGCGGGAATGCCGGAGTCCATGCGGTTTGCGACAGCGACACAGGAACCTTTACTGCCGCGCAATGGCAGGCCTTCACAGACGACGAAAAGCAAAAAATACTATTGAAATACAGGTTGACTTACCTGGCGGAAACCGAAGTAAACTGGTGCCCCGCCCTGGGTACGGTCCTGGCAAACGACGAGATCGTGAACGGCGTTTCCGAAAGAGGTGGCTATCCCGTAATCCGCAAGAAAATGACCCAGTGGAGCATGCGCATTACGGCTTACGCCCAACGCCTGCTGGAAGGACTGGACCGTGTAGACTGGCCGCAACCGCTGAAAGATGCTCAGACCAACTGGATAGGCCGTTCCGAAGGAGCCGAAGTAAGGTTCAAGGTGAAGGGCTCCGATCATGAGATCCCTGTATTTACCACCAGGCCGGATACTATTTTCGGTGTCAGTTTTATGACACTGGCCCCGGAACATGAACTGGTACCCGAAATTACCACCCCCGGACAAAAAGAAGCCGTAGAGGCATACATAGAAGCGACTGCCAGGCGGAGCGAACGCGACCGTATGTCTGACGTAAAAACCATTTCCGGTGTTTTTACCGGGGCTTATGCGGAACATCCGTTCACTAAAGAGCCTGTTCCCGTGTGGATTGGCGACTATGTTCTTGCAGGTTATGGTACAGGGGCTGTAATGGCCGTTCCCTGCGGGGATCAGCGCGACTATGATTTTGCAAGGCATTTTAATATACCCATTCCGAATATTTTCGAAAATACGGATATTTCGGAAGCTGCACACAGTGAAAAGAATGGTACGGTCATCGCCAATTCAGGTTTCCTCAGCGGGTTACCTTATGAAGAGGCTACCCAAAAGGCCATAGCCCAACTCGAAGCCATCGGTGCCGGCAAAGGCAGGATCAACTATCGCCTCCGGGATGCCGTATTCAGCCGTCAGCGTTACTGGGGAGAACCGTTCCCGGTATATTATATAAACGGGTTGCCGCAGATGATCGCAGCAGAGCATCTTCCCGTACGGTTGCCCGAAGTAGAAAAATACCTCCCCACCGAAACCGGCGAACCCCCGTTAGGAAATGCCGGAACATGGGCCTGGGATACCGAAAAGAATAAAGTGGTCAGCAATGACCTTATCGATCACAAAACCATTTTCCCCCTGGAACTGAATACCATGCCGGGCTGGGCGGGAAGTTCATGGTATTTTAACCGTTATATGGACGCCCGTAATGAAAATGTATTCGCTTCCCGCGACGCTCTTGATTACTGGAAAGATGTTGACCTTTATATCGGGGGTAGCGAGCACGCTACCGGTCACCTGCTGTATTCCCGGTTCTGGCAGAAATTCCTGTTTGACAAAGGATTACTTCCGGTAGACGAATTTGCCAGAAAGCTGATTAACCAGGGGATGATACTGGGTATGAGTGCTTTTGTTTACCGGGTAAAAGGCTCTAATACATTTGTGTCCAAAAACAGGATAGAAGACCGGGAAACAGAGCCGATACATGCCGATGTTACTTTTATAAACGCTTCCGACGAACTGGATATAGAAGCTTTTAAAAACTGGCGCCCCGAATTCCGGGATGCGGAATTTATACTGGAAGACGGTAAATATATCGTAGGCCGGGAAGTGGAAAAAATGTCCAAATCCAAGTACAATGTCGTCAATCCGGATGATATCTGCGAACAATACGGTGCGGACACTCTGCGGATGTACGAAATGTTCCTCGGTCCGCTCGACCAAGCCAAACCCTGGAATACCGCCGGCATCACCGGCGTCCACGGCTTCCTGAAAAAACTCTGGAAGCTATACCATTCCCCCCTTGAGGGGGGCCAGGGGGGTGATTTTTACGTATCGGACGAATCCGCCTCCAAAGAAAGCCTCAAAACCCTGCACAAGACCATAAAAAAGGTCATAGAAGATATTGAGAATTTCTCCTTCAATACTTCGGTCTCTTCATTTATGATCGCGGTGAACGAATTAACGGCACAGCAATGTAATTCCAGGGAGGTCCTCGAACCCCTTGCCATCATTATCTCTCCTTATGCACCGCATATAGCAGAGGAATTATGGCAAAAACTGGGACATAAAGAATCGGTAGCCTTCGCTCCTTTTCCGGAATTCGAAGAAAAGCACCTGGTGGAAAGCAGTAAGGAGTACCCGGTTTCTTTCAACGGTAAAATGCGTTTTAAGCTGGAGCTCCCTCTCGATATGCCTAAAGAAGAGATGGAAGACGCTGTAATGGCGCATGAAAAGACACAGGAGCAGCTTCAGGGAAGGACCCCGAAAAAGATCATTATCGTGCCCGGAAAGATTATTAATATCGTGGGATAACCCCATTTTTCCGGCCACATTTCCTTCCGGCGGAAGCCGGAGACAATCATGTATTTTCAATAAACAGGGAGCTTTTTTTCGTATTAACGAAATAACTCCCTTTCTTTTTGCACAAATTTTTGTACGATTATTCCTCCGAATCGTTAATTTTAAGAACTTATTTCAACTGGATTGATTGTAGCGAAAAATGATGATTTTTGTTCCATAGGAAGGCTTTTTTGAGCCGCATAACCTTAGCTATGGGGTGAAAAAAAGACGAGTATGGGGCAAAAAGAATATTTTTTAGCCTCCCGATAATCATCGGGATGAATTCAGTTGAAACAAGTTCTAAGTGCAAAACACACACATTATGAAAATAGGGGTACCAAAAGAGATCAAGAACAACGAAAACAGGGTCGGTATAACGCCCGCCGGGGTTTTCGAGCTGGTAAAACACCACCACACGGTTTACATTCAAGCCACTGCCGGAGAAGGAAGTGGCTTTTTTGATGCTGATTATGAAGCTGTAGGCGCTGAAATACTTCCTACTATCGGGGAAGTGTATGCCCAAAGTGACATGATCGTTAAAGTTAAGGAACCTATCGAAGAAGAGTATCCGCTGGTACGGGACAATCAGGTGATATTCACTTACTTCCATTTTGCTTCCAGTGAAGCCCTTACCCGGGCTATGCTGAAAAGCAATGCGGTATGTATTGCCTATGAAACCGTAGCGGAGAGCGACGGGAGCCTGCCGTTACTTATCCCCATGTCTGAAGTGGCGGGACGTATGGCCATTCAACAGGGTGCAAAGTACCTGGAAAAACCCATCAAAGGACGCGGAGTGCTCCTGGGCGGAGTTCCCGGTGTGCCGCCGGGCAAAGTGCTCATACTCGGGGCCGGGACTGTAGGTATACAGGCTGCTAAAATGGCTGCCGGCCTCGGGGCACACGTTACTATCCTGGACATCAATATGAAACGCCTGCGTTATGTCAACGATATCATGCCCAGTCATGTAGTTACCGAATTCTCCAGCGAATACAACATAAGAAAACACATAAAGACCCACGACCTCATTATAGGCGGGGTCCTCATACCGGGGGCCAAAGCGCCAAACCTCATTACACGCGACATGCTGGGGGAAATGCGTCCGGGCACCGTAATCGTGGATGTTGCCGTAGACCAGGGAGGATGTATCGAAACAACCACACCTACTACCCACGAAGCCCCTACCTACATCATAGATGATGTCGTACATTATTGTGTGGCCAATATGCCCGGGGCGGTCCCTTATACCTCTACTGTTGCCCTTACGAACGTAACACTCCCCTACGTGCTGCTACTGGCCGGCAAAGGCTGGGAAAAAGCCTGCAAGGAACATGCAGCCCTGGCAAAAGGTGTAAACATCGTAAACGGGGAACTCGTATATGAAGGCATAGCCGAAGCTTTCGGATGGGAAACTATGGTGCAATGAAATAACCTGACAAAAATTCACTGCACCCGGCAGTAAATACTAAAATATTCTTAATAACAAACCCGGTACGTTCTTTTTGGCCGGGTTTTTGTCTTTCATCTTCAAAAGCTTTCCGGTAGTAACGGAAACAGAAAAATTCGTATTTTTATAAAGTTAAAATTAAGAAAGAATGTTGGGATATTATATCATTATAGGGGGAATCGCTTTAATAAGCTGGCTGGTAAGCAACAAGCTGAAGGGCAAGTTCAAATACTATTCGAAGGTACACCTGCGCAATGGAATGAGCGGGGCAGAAATCGCCGAAAAAATGCTGGCCGATCATGGTATTTACGATGTTAAGGTAATCTCCACCCCCGGGATGCTGACGGACCATTACAACCCGTCAAATAAAACCGTTAACCTCAGTGAAGGCGTATACAATCAGCGTAACGCAGCCGCAGCGGCCGTAGCCGCCCATGAATGCGGACATGCCGTGCAGCACGCCAAGGCGTACCAATGGTTGCAACTGCGGTCCAAACTTGTACCGGTAGTAAGTGTTTCATCCGGAATGTCCCAGTGGCTTATCATCGGCGGACTTATTCTCGGTGTAGCCAACAATTTCGGGTTTCTTATAGCAGTAGCCGGACTCGTTCTGATGTCACTGGCTACCATATTCAGCCTGGTAACCCTTCCGGTGGAATACGATGCCAGTAACCGCGCCCTGGCCTGGCTGAAAAATAAAAATATGCTCAGCCCGCAGGAATATGACGGAGCCGAAGATTCGCTGAAATGGGCAGCGAGAACATACCTGGTAGCCGCTATCGGTTCCCTGGCCATGCTGCTATACTGGGCACTGCGCGTGCTTGGTTCCAGAAATTAGAAGATAATATAATCATTGCTTCATACAGAAAACGGCCCGCCTGAAATTTCAGGCGGGTTTTTTGATTAATGGGTTGATTAACAAACTGAATAACAATTCGGTAATACTGCTTATTGAAAATAAATAAGTATTTTTATAAAAAAATGTGACCTTTCCGGTACATAATGTGTCTAACCCTAAAAAAGGCTTGCTCTTTACCTGCTATGAAGAGAGATCATCAGAGAACGGATGTCGAAAACATCACCGATGAAATGCTTGTCTCACGGATAGTAGAGGTAAACGACACCTATTGGTTCGGGATATTGTATGACAGGTATGCGCGTATTGTTTATTATAAGTGCCTTTCCTTTACAAAGTCCGTAGAAGAGGCGCAGGATCTAACCCATGACATCTTTGTTTTGCTTTTTGCTAAACTGAGAACCTTCAAGGGACAATCCAGATTTTCAACATGGCTGTATTCTTTTGTCTATAATTTTTGTGTAAACCATATGCAGCGAAACCTGAATAAATACAGGCAGGTTTTTGTTCCTACGGAAGACTTCGCCGATGAAACGGCGGAAATAGAAGACGAGGTCATCCTGGAATTAAAAGAAGACACATTAAAAAAAGCCATGGAAGAAATAGATCCGGCGGATAAAATGATCCTTCTGATGAAATATCAGGATGATTTTTCGATAAAAGATATAAGCACAACGCTGCAAATCGGGCAAAGTGCTGCCAAAATGCGCCTGAAACGGGCCAAGCATCGTATTATGGAGCTGTATAATAAAATTAATTGAGCAGATCAGTGGAAAATCCCTTTAAAAAAATAATTCACGACGAGGAACTACCCCAGTCCCTCCGGAAGAAAGTAATGGATGACGTTGCCTTAATAAAACTCTCCCTGGATATGGCAGACCTCATCACCGTAAAATACCCGTTGACGGTAAATGAAATATTAAAAATCAAAGATAAACCCTATAAAAAATAATTTACTCACACCGGTAAAAGATATAATCATGGAAAATAACCTTGATTTCAATATGCTCAGCACGCTTTTTGACCAACTTTACAATGTACTTCCCACAATATTATGGGCGGTTTTCTTTATTTTCCTGGGATGGGTCGTTTATAAACTGATTATACTTCTGATTCGCAGCGTATTGAAATTATCCAAAGTAGATAGGCTCTCGGCAAAAATCAATGAAGTGGATTTTCTGGAAAAATCTTCTTTTAAAATCGATGTCGGCAAGATAATCCTCTTTTTTGTAAAGTGCTTTGTAATTCTTATCCTCCTTATTATGGGAGCCGATATGCTCGGGCTTACAGCAGTATCGGACGTTGCCGGTCAACTCATTACGTATTTACCTCGTTTTTTAAGTGGAGTAGTCATATTGGCCATAGGAATAGTAATTGCCACTTTTATTAAAAATACCATACAAGGTATGCTCAGGTCATTTGACCTGAGCGGCTCCAAATTTATAAGCGGGTTGGCTTTCTACATTATTTTAATAATAGCAACCATAACAGCCCTCAACCAGATTGGTGTAAATACCGATATCGTTACCAATAATATTCTCATTCTTCTGGGGGCATTCCTCGCAGCTTTTACCATTGCGCTCGGGCTGGGTTCAAAAGATATTGTATACCGGCTTATACTAGGTTTTTACACCCGTAAAAATTTTGAGGCCGGAATGAGAATTCGCGTAGATGGTGTAGAAGGGGTAATTGTCCTGATTGACAATATAAGCCTTGTAATAGCCATGGAAGATAAAAAAGTAGTGTTCCCCATAAAAAATATCACCAATAGAAACATCGAAATACTTCATGAGAATCCGTAGTATCGAACTACACCACTATGCGACCGGACATCCATAGGCTTTATAAGTAAAGTGTTGTTTTTTGGATATTTACCGGGTGGGTGGGATGTATAAACCCGTTACCCTGTTTCAGAAACTAAAGCGGTCCCGGGAACTCCGGAGCATTAAAGTGAACGGGGTGATCCCGGCGGAGACCCCTTAACCGGTTTCTTCCAATATAACTTTCCGTAATAACAATCTGTATATGTGATTTTTAACGAATATTTTATTACAAATGTGACTTTTCGCGATACTCTGTGTCTTAATATATAGAACAGAAGAAGTTTACAGTCCTTTAAGACTTTTCGCACTGAAGGCCAGCTTCTTCAAAATTCGAGAGATATGTTTGGATTTAAAAAAAGAGAATTAACAGAAGACGAAAAATACATTAAAGAAATTATACAGTATTTTTCCGAGAACGACAATGTGAAGAAATTGATTTCTCCGATTTCCGAAGAATACTTTCTTATTGACGATGAGAATCAAATATACATCTGTATCGGAAATGGAAATTTCTCACTTTCCAATCATAAGTTTCTATATGAAAAAGTTTTTAACCTCTCCTTTACCGAAGAGCTGAAAAAACAGGTAAGACATAACATGGAAATAGAGATGCAGGCACTGAAAAAATCATTGTTTAAAAATGAAACCGATCTTCTGGATAAAGTACTGAAGGTGGTTAACAATGCCAAAAAAGGACAGATTTTAAACCATGATTTTATTAGTGACAAGAAACTTGTGCACGGACAAGCATAGTAATTTGTATAGTTTAGGGTAATTTATGAAAAAGCTGCCGGAAATTTATCCGGCAGCTTTTTGTGTTTTAGTCGTCAACCTGGGACGGGACAGGCAAAAAAAGGCTGCCCGTTAAGGCAGCCTCAATGATCAGAAAATCAATTTCCGTATTGTTATAGTATGCTATTCCTTGATTTTCGGAATACGCTCGTCGATAAGCTTAAGAGCAATACCTTCTGTCCCCATCAGATCGAACAGGTCCAGTGCTTTGCGCATGATCTGTTCTTCTTCCATCTGTTCTTTGACGAACCACTGTAAAAAGTTCTCCGTAGCAAGGTCATTCACTTTACGGCATTTCAGGACGATATTGTGAATAGACTTGGTAATCGCTATTTCCTGTTCCAGCGCCGACTCGAAAATACCTTCGAGAGAATTGAAATCGTGGGTGATATCGGTTACTTCCGGAGAGATTGCCATTCCGCCGTTATCATTGATGAATTTAAATATTCTCATCATATGATCCCTTTCCTCTTTGGATTGGTTATAAAAAAATTCGGCACTGTTTTCCAAAGCGTTATGATCGCACCAGGAAGCCATGGCCAGATATATGGAAGACGAATGGGCCTCTTTAGCGATCTGTTCGTTTAACAGGTCCATGACATCTACATTTATACTTAATCTTTGTCTTACTAAATCTTTCATCGGTCTGATTTTAATATTACGCGCTCTTAAATCTTTTACTTATCTGATCCAAAGATACGAAAAACAAACCCTAACTCGCTCATACACAGCAAATTTGTAACCGGTCTAAGACTAAATATAAATAAGGAGGAAATAAAACTGCGGAAAGTTGTAAGACAGGGCTATACCGTAACCAGGGCGTGAAGTTCGGACATGGCAAATATTCCCTGTACAAACATTTTTAGGTCAATGACCTCCAGGGTATCCAGAATGAAAAGATGTTCCCTGTTACAGAGTGTAAGTATCTCTATACCGTGACGGTTCAACTCGGAATCAAAGTGTGCATCCAGGTCCATAGCCAATACTTTCTGCCGGAAAGCCAGTAATTGACAAAAAGACATCCTGATCTTCTTTCCCCGGATATCCACAAAAAAACAGCGCCCCTTCTCGGGTTGATATGCCGTATAATACCTAGATTTAAATAATATCGTCTCCATTACGGCAGCGAAATTAATTATTATTTAGAATAAATACAAACTGATTGGTCATTTTTAACATGGGGTGGGTTATAGGTTGCAGGTTGCATATTGTATGAATTCCGATAGATTTCTGAGCGGAGGCGGCTGAGTGACAGCCGAAGGCTGTTGTATCGAAGCCCCGGGTTACAGGTTTAGTAGTAACACAAAGCTTCACGGAGCAGACACAAAGAACAACAAAGTACAATTGCTCCGTGTTCCTCTGTGTTTTCTTAACGTGTCTCTGCGTTACAACTTTTCCACTCTTGCAACCTGAAACCTGGAACTTGTAACCTACCCCTCTTCACAGCTGTATCTGCCTGTCGATCTGCTGGTTCAGGGAAATAAATGTTTCCGTACGGGAAACCCCTTCAATGGTCTGGACCTTGTCATTGAGCAGGTACATGAGATGCTCGTTGTCTTTACAGAGTATCTTTATAAGTATACTCCAGTTCCCCGTAGTATAATGGCATTCCAGTACTTCGGGGATCTCCTTTAATTGTTTAACCGCCTCCGGGTTTCGCATGGCCTTATCCAGATATATACCAATAAAGGCCATGGTGGAATATCCCAGTACTTTCGGGTTTATAACAAACTTGGACCCGGCGATGAGGCCGGATTCGTCCAGTTTACGCAACCGCTGGTGAATGGCTGCGCCCGAAATACCGATCTTACGCGCTATTTCCAGGACAGGCTTCCGCGCATCGTTCATCAGGGAACGGAGAATCTCCTTGTCTATCCCGTCAATTTCTACCGTTTCATTAATAATCTTCATAGCACAGATATTAAATTGCAATTAAATATACGACATTTGCAATACTTTTGTGCTCCAAAACGCTATTATATTAACAAATTATAGATATTACGAGCTTTTCCGATTGTATTATTAATGGTAGCTCCGCAGCTCTTTTTTAACCTGCCACATTATGCGGATTGTATCCCATATAGGGCCCTTGTTTTTCCCGGAACACAACTCCCTGTTTTTCCAGTTCCTTTAAAATTGGCCCGTATACCTCCTTTTTCAGGGGTATCTGCACGCCCGGAGTGGTAATCCATCCTTCGAGTATTTGTAATGCAGCCATGGCAACAGGTAATCCGACAGTTTTGGACATTGCCGTAAATTTACGGTCCTCCCCTGTTACCACCATACTGGAATCGATCTGGAACTTTTTACCTTCCAGTTCATAGCCGAATTTATGGTACATTACTATCATATCCTTATCATCTTCTTCCAGGCTCCAGCGCTCTTCCAGTATCTTTTGAAGTACCTGTGCCGGTGTGGCTCTGCTGAGTTCCACTTTTTTATCACGGCTGAACAATCCCAGCTCCTCCAGTTTGTTCCACATAATATCATCCTGGTCGATCTTCAGATAGTGCCGCATTTTCAGCTCCACGGAGTCCGTCGGGGAATAGGGTAAAAACGCGTTGACAAAATCGCGATAGCTCATGTTCTCCGAATCTTCCATGACGTAGCTGTCATCGGTCATCCCCAGCTGAACGAACATATTCCACGCCCTGGAAAACCCTACCCTTCTCATGGTACCCCTGTAAAGTGTAAGTACATCTTCAAGCCCGTATGCCTCCCTGTATTTCAGTGAATCCCTGTTGGCATAGGCTTCGAATTTCCCGTAGCCTTCCACATCGAGAAATTCGGTACGGCGGAAAAGCTTGTGGTACGGGATATACTTGTAAGTGCCTTCCTGGATAAACTTCGCTGTTCCCCCTTGCCCCGCAACAACAACATTTCTTGGGTTCCATGTGAATTTATAGTTCCACAGGTTATTATCACTCTCCGGCGCAACCAACCCCCCGCAGAACGACTCAAAAAGCAATATTTTTCCACCACGCTCGCGAATACGGTCTATCACATGCATGGCACTCATGTGGTCTATGCCGGGGTCCAGGCCTATCTCGTTCATAAAAACAAGCCCCTTCTTCTTTACTTCCCCGTCCATGGCCTGCATTTCGTCACTCACATAAGATGCCGTCACCAGGTGCTTGCCGAAAGTAATACAGTCTCTGGCAACCTCAACATGAAGCCTGGCCGGCAACATGGAAATGACCAGGTCTGACGCATTCACCGCCTCCTCCCTTTGCTTCCTGTCGAAAATATCCAGACGGATACCGCGTATATGAGGATAAGACGCTTTTAACTTTTCCAGGTTACCCGCATCAATATCCCCTACTGTTAGACGTATACCTTTCTGCCGTGATTCTTTTGACAGGTAGTCGATAAGATATGATGTGGATTTTCCCACTCCGACGATCAAGATGTTTTCCATATTACTTTTCTGATGTATTTTTGTATTGGTTTAAACTACTGTTATTAATTTTTATAACACGAATGTAGTAAATTGTTATATTTATAAAAAATTACAGCGGAATTAGTTGGTTTTACCATCCGCTGTTCTCCTCAATACATACTATGAAAAAAGCTATTCTTCTTACTGCCGCACTTTTCGGTCTTCTTGCTATCATACTGGGAGCTTTCGGGGCTCATGCCTTAAAATCCGCCATCGGGACCGAGGCTATTACAACCTTCGAGACCGGCGTCAAATATCAAATGTACCACGCCTTGTTCCTGCTATTCGTAGGTAACCTGTCCGTACTGTCCGAAAAAGCCAGGAATACCATCTACCTGTTGGTGACTGCCGGGGTCATTCTCTTTTCGGGGTCCATATACGGGCTTGCGACCAATAACCTCACCTCTTTTGATTTTAAAACTATCGGTATCGTCACCCCGATAGGAGGGACATTATTGATCGTCGCCTGGGGAGTTTTGTTTTTTAACTTTCTTAAGCTCAAAACCAAATAAATATAACACTATAACGATTTCGTTTGGATTAATTTTTACTTTTGTAGTGTAAAAACACACACACTAACTATTTTGTAATGATTAACAACACACTAAACACTAAAACGATTTCGTTAGAGGCGTACGGCATTAAAGATGCCAGGGTTCGTTATCAGCTTTCTCCACAGAAGCTGCATGAGATTACTCTCCGTAAAGGACAGGGCAAAGAAGCCTCTTCCGGGGCTCTTGCCATCAATACCGGCGAATTTACCGGAAGATCCCCGAAAGATCGTTTCATCGTAAAAGACGATATTACGAAAGACAAGGTATGGTGGGGTGATATTAATATTCCGTTTGAAGAGGAGCACTTTGACCGGTTGTATAAAAAGGTGGCGCAATACCTTTCCGGAAAAGATATCTACGCGAGGGATTGCTATGCCTGCGCAGATCCTGATTACCGCACAAATATCCGTGTGATTACGGAGTGCCCGTGGAGCAATCTCTTTGCCTACAACATGTTCCTCCGGCCAACACAGGATGAACTGGAAAACTTTGAGGCCGAATGGACGGTAATCAACGCTCCCGGCTTTCATGCCAACCCTTCGGAAGATGGTACCCGGCAACACAATTTTGCCATTCTCAGCTTTTCCCGTAAAATAGTCCTTATCGGCGGTACCGGCTATACCGGTGAGATCAAAAAAGGAATCTTTTCTGCCCTTAATTTCGAATTACCCGTATTTAAGAACACGCTTCCCATGCATTGCAGTGCCAATGTGGGTAAAGACCTGCGAACAGCTATTTTCTTCGGACTTTCGGGTACCGGAAAAACAACATTATCCGCCGATCCGGAACGCAGACTTATAGGTGACGACGAACACGGATGGACTGCGGAAAATTCCGTATTCAACTTCGAAGGCGGATGTTATGCAAAGGTTATTAACCTATGCGAAGAAAACGAACCGGACATATACCGGGCCATCAGAAAAGGGGCTTTGCTGGAAAACGTTATCCTCAACGACAAGGGCGAAGTCGACTTTGACGATACCTCCATAACTCAAAACACCAGGGTAAGTTACCCGATTAACCATATCCAAAACATCCAGGAACCCTCAATCGGGTATAATCCCGGAAATATATTTTTTCTTACGGCAGACGCATTCGGTGTCCTGCCCCCTATTTCCAGGCTTACACCCGGTCAGGCGGCATATCATTTTATCTCCGGTTATACCGCCAAGGTAGCGGGTACCGAAGCGGGTATCAACGAACCCGTACCTTCCTTCTCCGCATGTTTCGGAGCTCCGTTCATGCCCTTGCATCCCACCGAATACGCAGAGATGCTCAGTGCCAAAATGAAAGAGACAGGGGTTAACGTATGGCTGGTAAATACCGGATGGACCGGCGGACCTTACGGTACAGGCTCGCGCATGAAACTGCGCTATACCAGGGCCATGATATCCGCTGCCCTTAACGGACAACTGGAAAAAGTGGCTTTTGAGAAACATCCCGTATTCGGACTGACCGTACCGCAGGTATGTCCGGAAGTACCTTCGGAGATACTCAACCCGAGAAATACATGGAAAGATGCAGCGGCCTACGACAAACAGGCAGAAGCACTCTCCGGGGCCTTCAGAAAAAACTTTTCCAGGTTTGAGGCCTATGCCAGCGAAGAAATTATGAGTGGCGCTCCTCTTTAAGGCGCATATAAACCGGCAGAATCAAAAAACCCCCGGCACACAACCGGGGGTTTTTATATTTTGAATATTCCGTCTACTTCTTATTGGCCTCCGAGATATATTTTTCCAGCGCCATTGTCATAGATGGTGTCTCCGGCGTCGGAGCCTGTATATCTATACGAAGCCCCGCATCATTGGCCGCCTTTACCGTTGTATTACCAAATACCGCTATCCGCGTATCGTTCTGCTTAAAGTCCGGAAAATTCTTGAAAAGGGACTCTATTCCCGAAGGACTGAAGAACACAAGGATGTCATAGTAAACATCCCTCAGGTCCGAAAGATCGCTGATTACGGTCTTGTAAAGAACCGCCCTTTTCCATTCTATTCCCAGCTTGTCCAGTGTTTCCGGAACATCCGGTTTCAACACATCCGAAGAAGGCAGTAAAAATTTCTCGTCCTTGTATTTTTTTATCATAGGGGCAAGATCCTGGAAAGTACGCTTCCCTACATAGATCTTGCGTTTCCGGTAAACCACATATTTCTGCAGGTAATAAGCTACCGCTTCGGACTGACAGAAATACTTCATCGTATCCGGTACTTTAAAACGCATTTCTTCCGCGATCCGGAAAAAATGGTCTACGGAATTCCTACTGGTAAGAATAATAGCAGTAAACTTGGTTAAATCTATTTTTTGCTGCCTTACCTCCTTTGCATTAACTCCCTCGACATGAATAAAAGGCCTGAAGTCTATTTTTACTTTTTGCTTTTCTACAAGCTGTAAATATGGTGAATTTTCTACTTTAGGTTCCGGCTGGGAAACCAAGATTGTTTTCACTTTCATATTAACCATTTGTTTGATATCCTTAACTGAAAAATGCCGCTCGGGCAATAATCAGATAAGGTGCTATTTCCAGTGCGCAAAGATACAAAATAAAATAAAACAACTTCTTCAACAGAAATTTTTGATGTTTTTTGAACATCCGCCCCCATGCAATGATATTTAATAAAAGAAACAGGCCGATTGTTACAAATAAGATAACCTTCTTATCCATCGGGTTGTAAATAAGCAGCGCTATGAAAGGTAGTAATATGATGGATACCAGGTTCCTGTACGTCAACTTGTAAAAATTGTACTGCTCAAGAAAGTAGTTCAGGTCAAATATGGTAGCGATGATCTTTTCCAGATAAAACTTGAACAGAACAAACAATCCCAGCCCCGTAATAATTAACAATAAATTGATATTGCCAGGAACAAAACCGAGATATTCCAGTGTAAGTTTAAGGAGCATACCAAAAACAATCAGCTGCACGATAAAAAGCAGAATGTTGAACCTGTTGATACTGGGTTCCTGTTCTTTTCCGTATAGCTTTAAATACTTATCCGAGAAAAAGGTTTCCAGAAAACGCTGAAATTTTATTTCATGGGTAATTTTGGCAAAAGTGATCAGGGCAATACAACCGATGAGCAAAATAGTCTCCACAGTGTATTTATCTACCTCCCTGTACAGTATTTCCATATCCATGATCTCTGCTTTTATCGCTTAGGCATTCCCTTACTGATTTTCTATCGGAATTATATCTCCCTGGAACCCCGAAGGATATCCGTATTCGGATACGGATATCCTAAAAAATACGCCGTCGTTCAGATTCCGGGTACTGTCCATCACGCCATTGAGCCGTATGCTGCTCTCCCCGCTCAGCACTTTGGTCTTTCCGGTATTCCCCAGGGAAATATTCACCGTATCCTTGATCCGTCGTTTTTCATCGAGCACGAGGCCGTAAAGTTTCAGGTCCTGGAATGCCACTCCCTCGTTATAGGGGTTTATCAGGGTCAGGGAGAGCGTATCTTTTCCCCGAACCACTTTTTCATTGTCCACCCGGCATATCAGTTTGCGGAAAGACCGGAAATCTTTTACAAACTTTCCTCTCCATACATGTCCTTTCCCCTTTCCGATACGCACCTTTATTACAGAGTCATAATCCTTGCGCCCGGTAATATAGGCTACCTTTCTATGCTGGAACTTGTATTCGGAACTATCTATATCGTACTGGTTCTGCCTGTGCTTTACACTGTTCAGCGAATACACCGGTACCCGTGAGTAGAAACCATACATACTGGCACTGCGGTAAGAATCTTCAAAAACAACCGGGAGGCCTCCCGTCTTTTCATAGAGCTTCTGCGCCCATCTTTTATTTCCGTGACTCTCATACTTTATCGGGGAGATGTTTTCATTGACCAGTATCACCCTGGCCATAGACAATACTACCAGCGAGATAATACTTGTAATTCGCAGCCACTTCCTGAATCCCGGCCGGTCCAAAGCATACCGGAAAGCGAAAATAATCAGTGGTAAAACCGTGAGAAGCGGCCATTGTGCCTGTGTTTTCCGGTTAAAGGAAGACAGGAAGAAAAATGCGATAATCCCCCAGGCGGTAAAAACAAGTGCCCTGTCAAAAGCGTGATTTTTCAGGGAAGCGAAACGGGTGAATTTATATAATGCCCAGTATATCAACGGGAAGGAAAACCCGAGAACCACCAGTACGTTTACCAGATAATTCAGCGTAAATTTAATCTTATAGTTGCTGTTTGCCCTTCCGGACAAATGGTATTTTAAAGAAACAAAATCGGTTTCGTTCAACCAGTAAAAATGCGGGATATAAAGGACCAGGGCGAAAACCGCTGCCATCCAGAAACGATATCTCATAAGGATTTTCGGATTGGACAGTATAACAAACCCGATAAGAAGGATCGCATGATATTTACTGTACATCATAGCCGCCATGGAAAAACCCAGTACAAGTATGATACGTATATCCGGCCGTTGCAGGAACTTTTTATACGCATACAGGAACAAAGCGCCGAAAAACAGCAGCGGTGTATCCGGGAGCATAAAAAAACCATAGGCGTTAAACAAGGCAACCGAAGCAGAAAGCAGGATAAAGATCCACATATGGGCATACTTTCTGGGGTCGTCTATCGCCTTCCAGAGCAGGAAAATAGTCCCGGAAAACAGAAACGGCGCAAAGAAACGCACCCCCAGCTCATTGTCGAATAACGCTGTTCCCACAGCTGCAAAAAAAGCAACCATCGGCGGATGATCGAAATAGCCCCAGGCGAGATTCCGGGAAAAATACCAGTAATAAGCCTCGTCATATATCAGTTGGGTAGTCCCGCTCTGGACCAGGTTTATGAAGGTCAGTATTCCTAAAAAAAGCAGTAATAATTGGTCTTTTCTTTGCGCAATGCTCATACTTCCGGAAAATTTCAAGCAAAAATACTTAATAATATATGAGAATAATACACTATTTTAGCCTTAAAACAGTTCTGTATATCAAATATTCTCCAGCCATAATAGTTAAAAACGAAGGAAATTCTATTTTTGCATCTCAGTTAAAAATTTTATGCGAACGGACGGCCTGGTGATTATCCCTACATATAACGAAATTGAGAACATAGAAGCCATTATCAGGGAAGTTCTTCTGCTGAAAAAAAATTTTCACGTCCTGATCGTGGACGATAATTCCCCGGACGGCACGGCAGCAAAGGTCGAAGAACTCCAACAGGAATTCCCGGCACGTCTTTTTCTCGAGGAACGAAAAGAAAAATCCGGCCTGGGAACAGCGTATATCCACGGTTTTAAGTGGGCACTACGCAGGGGATATCCGTACATCTTTGAAATGGATGCCGATTTTTCCCATAATCCCCGGGACCTGGTGCGCCTGTTCAATGCCTGTTCTCTTCACGGGGCCGATGTTGCCATAGGCTCGAGGTATGTAAAAGGGGTAAACGTAGTAAACTGGCCCATGAAACGGATACTCCTCTCTTACGGGGCATCATTTTACGTAAAATTTATAACGGGAATGCGTATCCATGACCCCACGGCAGGTTTTATCTGTTATAAAAAAGAGGTCATCGAAAGCATTGCCCTCGACAATATACGGTTTGTAGGTTATGCGTTCCAGATAGAAATGAAGTTTCGTGCCTTCCTGCAAAAATTCCATATCGTAGAAGTCCCTATTATTTTTAAAGACAGAGAAAAAGGCAATTCCAAGATGAGCGGTAAGATTATCAATGAAGCTGTTTTCGGCGTATTGTCCATGAAACTGCGTAGCCTGTTCAAAAGGAAGGGATTTTAACAGAATAAAAAGCATAAGTACGCTAAATATTCCATAACTTATTATTCGTGAATCAAAGAGCGGCTTAAAACAACATTTTTATAAAAGTGCAGCCGTTTTCCGGGCCGTTTCCCGGAAAGTTGTAAAACAGAGACTCCATGAAAACACTGATCAAGAACGCCGTTGCGGTAAATGAATTCCGGAAATTCGAAACGGATATTTTAATTGAAAACGAGATCATTGCCAAAATCGATAAAAATATCTCCGCTACGGATTGTACGGTAATTGATGCCGGGGGAAAATATCTTTTTCCCGGTGCCATTGATGACCAGGTGCATTTTCGCGAACCGGGCCTTACCCATAAGGCAACCATAGAAACCGAAAGCAGGGCTGCCATTGCGGGAGGAATAACCTCCTTCATAGAAATGCCCAATACCAGTCCGCAGACCACAACCATAGAAAAACTGGAAGAAAAGTTCGGTATTGCTGCCAATACCTCTTCCGCCAATTACTCGTTTATGTTTGGCGGTACGAATGACAACCTGGAGGAAATACTCCGGGTTGATCCGAAATCCTGTGCGGGACTGAAGCTTTTCCTGGGGTCTTCTACCGGGAACATGCTGGTGGATGACGAAAAAGTGCTGGAAAATATCTTTTCCAACACCGATCTGCTGATCTCTGCCCATTGTGAAGACGAGACCACCATAAAGCACAACCTGGAGAAGTATAAAGCCGCTTACGGCGACGACATACCTATCAAATACCACCCTGCCATACGCAGTGAAGAAGCCTGCTACCTGTCTTCTTCCCGTGCTGTTGCACTCGCCGAAAAAACCGGTGCCAGACTGCACGTTTTTCACCTCTCTACGGCGAAAGAAACCGGACTTTTCCGCAATGACATCCCACTTCGCAAAAAAAAGATCACCGCCGAAGTATGTATACACCACCTCTGGTTTTGTGATGACGATTACGACAGAAAAGGGACCTTTATCAAGTGGAACCCCGCTGTAAAAACACCTGCGGACCGCAAAGGTTTGTGGCAGGCATTGCTGGACGATCGTATTGACGTTATCGCAACGGACCACGCACCTCATACCCTCAAAGAAAAGCAAAACATCTATACCCAGGCTCCTTCCGGTGGCCCGCTGGTACAACACGCCATGGTTGCCATGCTGGAAGCCTGTAACAAGGGAAAGATCTCACTGGAAAAGATGGTCGAAAAAATGAGCCATAATCCGGCTATCCTTTTCCGGATAAAACAGAGAGGGTTTATCAGGGAAGGGTATTTCGCAGACCTGGTACTGGCGGACCTCAACAGCCCGCAAACCGTAAGCAGGGATAATGTCTTATATAAATGCGGCTGGTCTCCCTTTGAAGGAACTACCTTCCAGTCGGCAATAACACATACTTTTGTAAACGGTAACCTGGCATATAACAACGGAAAATTCTCCGCGTACCGGAATGTAAAGCGGCTGGAATTCAATCGCTAGAAAAAGAGAAAAAAATGAAGCCAAGGCATATATTCATCTTTACGATCATGCTACTGAGCGTTGCATCGTGCAAAAAAAGATCCGTGGAAAAACCGGAAAATCTCATCCCCAAAAGCCAAATGACGGAGATCCTGCTGGATGTGGCCCTGGTCAATGCCGCCAGGGGTATTGGTATGGATGTGCTCAAAGAAAACAAGGTTATTCCGGATACTTACATTTATCAAAAACACCAGGTAGACAGTCTTCAGTTTGCGGAAAGCAATACCTATTACGCTTCAAAACCCGCCGAGTATGCGGCCATGTACAAAGAAGTGGAAAAGAAGCTGAAGGAAATGAAAGAGGCACAGGATAAAGCCCGGGAAGAAGAGAGAAAAACCGGAAATTCCGGGGAAGCAAAACGAGCCAAAGAAGAAGAAACACAATAAAAAAAGCGTCGTATTTATTACCTACAACGCTTTTATATGGCTATAAGCCTTATTATTTCTTTTTCAGGATAAACATTTCCGAAAGATCACTTTCTATTTCATTTCCTTCCAGGTCAAGGAGCTTAATAAAACCTTCCCCGACAAAGTATTTATGAGGATTTCCTGCCTCGGGCGTAAAGGTGATGGTACTTTCCTCTATATCCCATGTTCCTTCATTCGAAAAAGTGTTTTCTTCTGCTACTCCCAGGTATTCGTTCTCCTCTTTAAATGTACCGTCTTCATTGATGGTAACAGTGAGTTTTATTCCTTCACAGTCCGCACAGGGAATAACACCCTCGTAGACGCCTTCGAAATCCAGGGAATTTGCCGCATTGTGCATATCCGGAACTTCGGGTTCTTCTTCTGTTACCTGTTCTGTCCCCACGCTTTCTGAAGACTGTTTTTCCTTATCCTTGCAGGATACCAGGAGCACCATTACCCCCATAATAACCACAGCACTTAAAACTACTTTTTTCATGTTCAGTGAATTTGCGTTGTTAATTGATATAAACACTACTTTCGGGAAACCGGGGTCGGGTTTCCCGAAAAAACTATAGGTCAAATTTAATTCCCTGGGCAAGTGGAAGTTCGGTGGTGTAATTGATGGTGTTGGTTTGTCTCCGCATATATACTTTCCATGCATCCGAACCCGATTCGCGTCCGCCTCCGGTTTCTTTTTCGCCTCCGAAAGCACCTCCTATTTCCGCACCGCTGGTCCCTATATTTACGTTGGCAATACCACAGTCGGATCCTTCCACGGACAAAAATCTTTCCGCTTCACGCAGGTTATTGGTCATTATAGCCGATGATAACCCTTGTTTTACTCCATTCTGCAAACGGATGGCATTTTCCAGGTCACCGCTGTATTTCAACAGGTAAAGTACGGGAGCAAAGGTTTCCTGCTGAACAATTTCAAAATGGTTTTCCGCTTCCGCAATAGCAGGTTTTACATAACATCCGCTCTCATAACCTTCTCCTTTCAGTACGCCTCCCTCTACCAGGATTTTACCTCCTTCTTCCTCCACTTTTTTAAGCGCGTGAAGGTAATTGGCTACGGCATCTTTATCGATAAGCGGCCCTACATGGTTTTTCTCGTCCAACGGATTTCCTATACGGAGCTGCTTATAGGCATCTGTAATAGCGTTTTTAACCTTATCATAAACTTTTTCATGAACGATCAGGCGACGTGTAGAAGTACATCGCTGTCCACAGGTACCTACAGCGCCGAAAACCGCTCCTATAACCGTATTCCTGATGTTTGCATCCGGGGTTACGATAATGGCATTATTACCTCCGAGCTCCAGCAGGGATTTTCCGAGACGTGCCGCCACGGCCTGCGCTACTATTTTGCCCATACGAATAGATCCTGTGGCAGAAATAAGCGGAACGCGCTCGTCGTGTGTCATCATCTCACCCACGGTATAGTCGCCCGTAATCAGACAGGATATGCCCTCGGGAAGCCCGTTTTCGGCAAATACCCTCGCTGCAATATTCTGACATGCTACCGAGGTCAAGGGTGTTTTTTCGGAACCTTTCCAGATACAGGTATCACCACATACCCAAGCCAGGGCCGTGTTCCAGCTCCATACGGCAACAGGGAAATTAAATGCGGAAATAATACCTACTACCCCCAGAGGATGATACTGCTCATACATCCGGTGGCCCGGCCTTTCGGAATGCATGGTAAGCCCGTGTAACTGTCGGGATAATCCCACCGCAAAATCACAGATATCTATCATTTCCTGAACCTCGCCCAGGCCTTCCTGGTAGGATTTTCCCATTTCGTAGGACACAAGCTTTCCGAGGGGCTCTTTCAAACGGCGTAATTCATCATTAAACTGGCGTACGATCTCGCCTCGTTGTGGTGAAGGCATTGTCCGCCAGATTTTAAAACCTTCAGTAGCAGCGGTAATCACTTTTTCGTAATCTTCACGTGTGGTGGTACTTATTTTACCAATAAGCGCCCCATCAACCGGAGAGTACGAAGCTATGAGATCCCCGCTTCCGAAAAAGTTCTTTCCCGTAGAAGTTCCGTTATTAACATCGGTCAATCCCAATGCCCTGAGGCTTTTATCTATTCCAAAATCGGTAGCAACTAATGACATTTATAACTTTTTTTACTTGGTTTGTTAAATTTTCACGAAGTTACAAATTATTATTTTCTCCGTAAGAAGTTAAAAAATAAAATCCTGTGTGCAAAATCCCTTCTTATCGGAACCTGTTTTTGCAAAATTTACACCGTTACCGGCAAAAGACAGAGGTCCTCAGGCGCTTTGAAAAGAGAAACACCCGGGCAATCCAGGATATAAAACAAACAGACAGCGGGGGATCATTATAACTATTTCTCTGTTTTATGTGTAATTTTTTATTAACTTTATAACATACAGACACAAAAACATCCGATTATGAAAAAAGTCATTGCAATTATTCTTATCGTTGCCGGGCTCGCGGCAGGATATATGGGTATAAATAAACTGGGAGATAGCGAAAGCGGCCTCGAAATCGGCGATTTTGAAATCAAAGCGGAAGACACTTCTACCAAAAATACCGCTTATGCCTATCTGGGCGGAGGCGTAATTTGTCTTATCGCCGGAATTGTAATGATAAGCCGGAAAACCACATAAATCATCCCGTAAATCGCGGGTCGGTATCCATTACAGTACCGCACTGCTCACAGGTACGCAGTTCTTCGGAATTGTAAAACTTTCTGAAATGCGGCAGGAAATCCTTTTCTATGTCATGCAGTTCAAAATATACTTCGTGAAGTTTATGGTTACAGTTATCGCAGTACCATAACAGTCCGTCCGTGAAATTTTTCCCTGCCCGTTTTCGTTCTATAACGAGGCCGATGGACCCTTCGCTGCGGACAGGACTGTGCGGTACCCCAGCCGGGTTCAGGTAAATATCTCCTGCTCGCAGTTCCATTTCCTTCCGCTGACCGTCTTCCTGAACGATAATTTTTATACTCCCTTCTATCTGGTAAAAGAACTCTTCGGTTTCATTGTAGTGATAATCTTTACGCGCATTGGGCCCCGCAACGACCATCACGATATAATCATCCGAATCCACATACAGGTTTTTATTCCCTACCGGGGGTTTTAAAAGTTCCCTGTGATCTTCTATCCACTGCAAAAGGTTAAAAGGCTTTTTGATGCTCATCTCCGGTTTATTTGTATTTTACTATGGCATAAATTCATGCGGTTGAAAAAAGTATGTTCACGGAAAGCCATTGCAAAATGGCTTCCTGCTTGTCCGTTTTCGGTCCCGCTCCTAACAAAGCCTTAAATTTAAGGATTTCCATTGTTATGAAAGAACATCTTCTTCTGATTTTTCCGACATGAAAAATACCCGATTCCCGGGATTTCCCCGAACCGGGCGCTGTCGTAGTTTTGGGTAAGGGTTTTGTTTTTCCGTAAACCGGTATTCCCGGAATACAGGATTAGTTAGTCAGGCTTTCCGAAAACCTGTCTGCACCACGTAGGCAGGTTTAACGGAAAGTGCTTTATTTTTAACATTAGCCGGGTATTTTTATTAAATTTATTTTCTAAAACTAACTATTCAGGAAATGATCAGAAAAACCATTACCCGTACAATCTTTTATTTCTTAGGGTTGTTATGTTTTGCCACAGCATGCAAAGAGTCCCCGGAGACCACGGTAAAAAATCCGGAGACCGCTTCCAGGCCAGAAGGAGAGCATTTTGCTATAGTCATACATGGCGGGGCAGGGACCATTCTGAAAAAAAACATGACCCCGGAAAGGGAAGCGGAATATCGCAAAGTCCTGGAAAAAGCCATAAGGACTGGCTATGACATCCTCAAAAACGGCGGTTCCGGACTGGATGCCGTACAGAAGACCGTCAACGTCATGGAAAATTCCCCCTTGTTCAATGCGGGAAAAGGAGCGGTTTTTACCAACGAAGGGAAGAATGAACTCGATGCTTCCATAATGGATGGAAAAACACGAAATGCAGGTGCCGTTGCCGGGGTCACTACCGTAAAAAACCCCATTGACCTCGCTCGTGCCGTAATGGAAAAATCCGAACATGTCATGCTGGCACGCAAAGGAGCAGAATCCTTTGCCAGGGAACAGGGACTTGAAATCGTAGACCCCTCCTATTTTTATACGGAACAACGTATGAAGGCACTGGAACGGATAAAAGACAAGGAAAAAACCGAACTGGATCACGATGAAAAAACGGCTTTTTACGACCCTTACATCAGGGATTCCAAGTTCGGAACAGTCGGTTGCGTAGCCCTGGATAAAAATGGCAACCTGGCAGCAGCCACTTCCACGGGAGGAATGACCAATAAACGATGGGGGCGTGTCGGAGATTCGCCTATCATAGGGGCGGGCACTTATGCCAATAACCAGACCTGTGCCGTATCTTCCACAGGATGGGGAGAGTTCTTTATAAGGGGAATGGTTGCCTATGATATTTCCGCGCTTATGGAATACAAAGGCCTTTCCCTTCAGGAAGCTTCCCGGGAAGTTATCCAGGAAAAACTGCCGGAACTTGGTGGAGACGGTGGCATTATTGCCGTGGATCGCGATGGTAATATGGTTATGGAATTTAATACGGCCGGAATGTACCGGGCAAGTATGAACGCCAATGGAGACCTGTACATAGGGATCTACAATAACTAAACGCTTGTGCCATTGTCATGTAATTGCCTGATTATAAAGTAATAATAGGATATACACACCCATTATAACTTTATAGAAGTAAAAAGCAGGAAAACAGGAAAAGGAACCATCCCAAGTATTGAAGATAGTTTTACGGAATCCTTTCGTACGATAAAAATAATGCCGTCACGGGCAGCCAAACCTAATAAGAGACCAGTATGCGATTAAAAAGATTATTCTTACCCGCTATCGTCCTTCTTTTCTTGTTCTCCTGCAAGGATAAGGACCAGAAACAGGACATACAGGAACAAATATCCAACCTGCATAAATACCGGGAATACATTTCGGATGTTTCGCAAGGGATCATTTCCGCACATTCCGATGTGAAAATAATGCTCCGCGAACCGGTTTCCGGGTGGGATGTCAACAAAGAACTCCCGGACGATCTCATACGGGTATCTCCCAAAACCAACGGTAAGGTAGTAGCCCTGAACAACCAGACCATAGCTTTTGTCCCGGACTCCCCGTTAAAACAGGACACGGAATACGAAGTTACCCTGCGCCTGGAAGATATCGTTGACGATGTTCCCAAAGAGCTTCGCCTCTTCCGTTTTAAAGTAAAAACCATCAAACAACAATTCAACGTTACTACAGAACAGATACAATCCTACGACCGCAGCTGGCAATATGTGGAAGGTACGATTCGCAGCAGCGACCAGTTATCGGCCGAAACTGCCGGAAAACTGGTACAGGCTTCCCAGGAAGGTAAACCCCTTTCTGTTAAGTTCTACAACACTACGGAGACCAACACGCTTTTCCGCTTTAAGGTTGACAGCATACGGCGAATGGAAGAAGACTCCAAGGTGAAGCTAAACTGGAACGGAAGAAGCAATGGCATAGATTCCGAAGGTGAAGGAGAAATCCTCATTCCCGGCAAAAACAACTTTACCGTTATGGAAGTGAATGTCGCCGGAACGGAAAAGCCATACGTAGAGATCAATTTTTCCGATCCGCTGAAGAAAAACCAGAACTTTAACGGGCTGGTAAGCATTCAGGATGCGGGAAGTCTTAAATTTTCGATAGAAGGAAACGTCCTGAAAGTATACCCCCAGAACGAACTTAAGGGTGTAAAATCTCTCGAAGTATTCCAGGGAATCCAGAATGTGGATGATTACAAGCTGAAGCAGGTTTTCTCGGAACAGATCGCCTTCGAACAACTGAAGCCGGAAGTAAGAATGCTGCAAAGCGGTACCATTCTGCCGTCTTCCAACAACCTGAAAATAAATTTCGAAGCGGTAAACCTCAATGCCGTGGATGTATCGGTTATCAAAATATTCCAGAACAACATCTTACAGTTTCTCCAGTACCAGAACCTCAGCGGGGAAGGCGACCTGCGTACGGTTGCCCGTCCCATTGCCAAAAAGACCATTAATCTTAGCGGCAGCCTTACTGCAGCAGATGGTAAATGGCATGCTTATGCCCTGGACCTTCGCGAACTGATCAATCCCGATCCGGGTGCCATATACCGGGTGGAATTCCGCTACAAGCCTTCTTACAGTACTTTCAAATGCGACCAGACCAACTTTCCGGAAGAAGAAACGGATGCGGAAGAAGATTATGACGAAGAGAAGGAAACCAGTTACTGGGATAATGCAGAAGGATATTATTATTATGAAGATTACTACTACGATTACACCTACGACTGGCGCGAAAGGGAAAATCCATGCCACACGTCCTACTACAGGGACAAGAAAGTGGCTGTTAACGTACTGGCTTCCGACCTGGGGGTAACAGTTAAAAAAGGGGATAACGAATCGTATTTTGTCAGTGTCACCAACCTTATCTCCGCCAAACCGGAAGGAGAGACCAAAGTTACCTTCTACAATTTCCAGCAACAGGAAGTAGCTACGGTGGTAACCGACAAGAACGGATTTGCCATGTACGATGCTACCCTTCCTGCTTATTTTGCCATTGCCGAAAAAGGCAAGCAGAAAACCTATGTCAAACTGAATGACGGCAATGTACTTTCGGTAAGTAAATTCGATGTTTCCGGCGTGAAACTGCAAAAAGGCATCAAGGGATACATCTACGGCGAACGCGGTGTATGGCGTCCCGGAGACACCTTATTCCTGTCCTTCATCCTGAACGATAAGGCCAATAAACTCCCTGCCGGGCACCCCGTGAAATTCGAACTGCGCGACCCCTACGGAAAAATTACCCGTAAAGAAGTGCACAACAGCGGAGTGAATAATTTCTATACCTTCATAACCCCCACCGACCAGAATGCCCCCACCGGGAACTGGCAGGCACAGGTATCTGTAGGTGGTGCCGTTTTCAGCAAAAGCATACGTATAGAAACCATCAAGCCCAACCGGCTGAAGATCAAAGCCGACTTTGCCGAAGACATACTCTCCGGCTCCAAACCGGTAAACGGCACTCTCGAAGTCGCCTGGCTGCACGGGGCGGTTGCCAGGAACCTGAAAGCGGACATCCAGGCCAGGTTCCAGCCGCAAAATACCAGTTTCAAACAGTTCCCGGGATATACTTTTAACGATCCTTCCAGGTCTTTCGGGTCTGAAGAACAAACGGTTTTTGACGGTAAGATCGATACGGAAGGGAAAGCCTCTTTTTCGCTGAAACCCCAACTGGAAAAACAGGCTCCGGGAATGTTACAGGCTTCTTTTATTACCAAAGTATACGAAACGGGAGGCGATTTCAGTACGGATGTCTTTACGAAGACCTATTCCCCTTACAGCACTTATATAGGGCTCAATACACCGAAAGGAGACAAAACCCGCGGAATGCTACTCACGGATACCAAACACCGTTTTGAGGTGGTTTCGGTTGACGAAAAGGGAAATCCCAAAGCCGTAAAAGGGCTGAAGGTTAATATTTACAAGGTCAGCTGGCGCTGGTGGTGGGATACCTCAGAAGACAACCTTTCTTCATATACGGGGAGCAACCAGCGGGAAAATGTGTTTTCCCGGACCCTTAATACCGGTACCGACGGAAAAGCCGCTTTCGAGTTCGAGCTGAAATACCCGGAATGGGGCCGTTACCTGGTTCATGTAGAAGATCCGGACGGAGGCCATGCCACCGGAAAGACTGTTTATATCGACTGGCCGGGATGGGCGGGAAAATCTATGAAAAACGATCCTTCTTCCGCCACCATGCTGGTGTTCTCTACCGATAAGAAAAACTACGAAGTCGGCGAAAAAGCCGTTGTTACTTTCCCCGGAAGTGCCGGCGGACGTGCCCTGGTTACCGTAGAAAACGGTACCGAAGTATTGCATTCCATGTGGGTGGAAGCCCAGGACGGGGAAACCCGTTTCGAACTGCCCATAGAGGCCCTTTATACACCGAATGTGTATATTCACATTTCCCTGTTACAACCTCATGCCTCCACGGCTAACGATCTTCCCATACGTTTATATGGCGTGGTGCCCGTTACCGTAGAAGATCCGGCAACCAAACTGGAACCACAGGTTGCCATGCCCGATGTATTGCGGCCGGAAGAGACCGTTACAGTTAAAGTAAGGGAAAAACAAGGCAAACCCATGACCTATACTATAGCGGTTGTTGACGATGGGCTCCTGGACCTTACGCGTTTTAAAACCCCGGATGCCCGGGAATCTTTCTTTGCAAGGGAAGCATTGGGTGTAAAGACATGGGATATCTATGACGATGTCATAGGTGCTTTCGGAGGGCGGATAGACCAGGTATTCAGCATAGGGGGTGATGAAGAACTGGCCGGGGCCAAAAACAAAAAGGCCAACCGGTTTAAGCCCATGGTAGTCTACCTCGGACCCTTTACCCTCAATAAAACACAAACGCGTTCTCACGAAATACACATCCCGAAATATATCGGTTCCGTAAGAACAATGATCGTGGCCGGAGATGCGGATACCGGAGCTTACGGCAGCACGGAAAAGACCACACCGGTGCGTAAACCGCTCATGGTACTGGCATCACTGCCAAGAAAAATAACGCCGGGAGAGAAGGTGACGTTGCCCGTCACCGTATTTGCCATGGAAGACAAGGTGAAGAACGTAACCGTACAGGTAAAGGACAACAAGGCCTTCCGCGTTGTAGGTGCGTCTTCACAAACCGTCTCTTTTGACCGTCCAGATGAAAAAATGGCTTATTTCGAATTGGAAATATCGGATTTTGAAGGCATCGGCAAAGTAGAGGTTGCTGCTTCGGGCAATGGCGAAAAAGCTTCTTATGGCGTTGAAATAGATGTGGTAAACCCTAACCCGGTAACCACTTCTGTCCGGGACCTGGTACTGGAACCGGGAAGTTCCGGTGAAATATCTCTGGAAACTTTCGGTGTAGCCGGCAGCAATACGGCAAATATCGAATTTTCCACCCTGCCGCCGATAAACTTCAACGGCCGTATGCAATACCTCATTCGTTACCCGCACGGATGTGTGGAACAGGTTACCTCAGCCGTTTTCCCGCAGTTGTTCCTGTCCGACATCTTTGATCTTACGGCAAACAAAAAACAGGAGATCCAGAAAAATGTGGAACGGGCGATACGGCGTCTCGGGGGCTATCAGTTACCGAATGGCGGCTTTTCCTATTGGAGCGGCCAGAACTATGCGAACGACTGGGGGTCTTCCTATGCCGGGCATTTCCTTCTGGAAGCCGAGAAAAAAGGGTATGTACTACCCATTGGTTTTAAGAACAGCTGGATAAATTACCAGAAACAGGCCGCGAAACAATGGCGGCAGTCCGGCCAAAGTTCCGATCTTGCCCAGGCCTACAGGCTCTATACCCTGGCCCTCGCCGAAAATGCGGATGTCTCTTCCATGAACAGGCTACGCGAAACACCCGACATCTCTAATGAGGCGAAACACCGCCTGGCGGCTGCCTATGCGCTTATCGGCCAGAAAAATGCGGCAAAAGATATATTTGCAGGGGCCAATATAGATTTCAAGCCGGTGAAATACGATTACCATACGTACGGATCTACCGAAAGAAACCGTGCCCTGGCCCTGGAAACCCTGTTATTGCTCGACGATAAGGTGCGGGCACAGGAAATGGCTGGCGTTATCGCAAAAAGCCTGAACACAGACCGATGGATGAGTACACAGAGTACGGCATACAGCCTGTTGGCCATGGCCAAATTCGCCGGCTACATCGGAGGTAAAGGTATCGATGTAAGCTACGAGGTAAACGGAAAATCTTCTTCGTTGAATACCGCTCTTACCCTGGCAGAAAGAAATCTCGGTATTAAGGAAGGAAACAATCTCATTCATCTCAAAAACAACAAGGAAAACACCGTTTTTGTACGGGTGCTGAACAACGGTATTTTACCGGTGGGACAGGAACTCGCCGAGCAGCAGAACTTCTCCGCAAAAATTACTTATAAAGGCAGGGACGGAAAAGTACTGGATGTTTCTACGCTACCCCAGGGAACCAATTTTATTGCCGAAGTGAGCATTACCAATCAAAAAGGAGAAAACCTTAAGAACATAGCACTCTCTCACATATTCCCGAGCGGTTGGGAAATTGTGAATACCCGTTTTACCGATTTCGGAGGCTTTCAGAGTACGGCGAATGAAGCAACCTATACCGATCTGCGGGATGACAGGGCCAATTTCTATTTTGATCTGGACGCGCATAAGACCAAGACTTTCCGTGTATTGGTCAATGCCTCCTATCTCGGCAGGTATTACCTGCCCGGAATACAATGCGAAGCCATGTATGACAACGATTACCGGGTAAGGACAAAAGGACAGTGGGTTGAGGTTGTGCAATAACAGCCTCAACGCTTTCTTTTTAGTGGTTTTTCCTTATATTTCTAACCAAATCCAATTGCGAAAATGCAGGCAAAGACCATTACCGGACAATTCGTAGATATCCCGGACAGGAATATATTTCCGGCGGAAATACGCATACGGGACAAAGAAATTATCTCAGTAAAGAAAATAGAAACAGCCCCGGAAGTCTATATTCTTCCGGGCTTCATAGATGCTCATGTACATATAGAATCTTCCATGCTGATCCCTTCGGAATTTGCCCGTATTGCCGTAGTACATGGTACGGTAGCCACAGTATCCGATCCGCATGAGATAGCGAATGTATGTGGTATGAACGGAATACAATACATGATTGCCAACGGACAGAAAGTCCCTTTCAAATTTTATTTCGGCGCACCTTCCTGTGTCCCTGCCACACCTTTTGAGACCACAGGGGCGGAAATAACCGCAAAAGACATTGATACGCTGCTGGCCAGGGAAGATATTGTTTACCTGGCCGAAATGATGAACTGGCCGGGGGTCGTACAACGCGACCCCGAGGTCATGCAGAAAATAGCTGTGGCGCAAAAATACGGCAAGCCCGTAGACGGGCACGCCCCCGGTCTTCGGGGAGAACTCGCGGAAAAATACATCTCCGCAGGTATTTCCACCGACCATGAATGCTTCACTGCCCCGGAAGCCCTGGACAAATTAAGGCACGGTATGAAAATAGCCATACGCGAAGGCAGTGCCGCCAAAAACTTCGAAGCTCTTATAGACCTGATCGATACGCATGCCGACCATATTATGTTCTGTTCGGACGACAAGCATCCGGATAACCTGGTAGACGGACATATAAACCGGCTTGTAGCACGTGCCATAGCTAAGGGGAAAGACCTTTTCCACGTACTGAAAGCAGCATGCCTGAACCCTGTTGACCATTACCATATGCGGGTAGGAAAGTTAAGGGAGGGGGATCCCGCCGATTTTATTGTAGTGAAAGACCTGGAAACATTCGAAGTACTGGAAACTTATATCGATGGAGAAATAGTAGCCAAAAACGGAAAGACCCTGATTCCGCGTGCGGAAAACAGTACTATAAATAACTTCCGGTCCTCCTTGAAAACTCCTGTCGATTTTGCCGTAAAAGCGAAAGGACAACACATCCGTATCATCGAGGCCAGGGACGGGGAACTCATTACTTCCGAAACGGTTTTTCCCGCAAAAGTAAAAGAGGGCTACGTCATCCCGGACACAGAAAACGACATACTGAAAATTGCAGTGGTAAACCGTTATGAAGAAGCTTCTCCTGCCGTGGCCTTCATCCGGAACTTCGGTCTGAAAGAAGGTGCTATAGCCTCTTCCGTCGCCCATGATTCACATAATATTATTGCTGTCGGAACGGATGATGCTTCCCTGGCAAAAGCGGTAAACCTCATCATGGAAAGTAAAGGAGGAATATCTGCTGTCCGAACAGGGGAACACCTGCTCCTTCCCCTTGCTGTCGGGGGAATTATGTCCGCGGATGACGGATATGAAGTTGCAAAAGCCTATACCGCTATTGATACCATGGCAAAATCCATGGGAGCCTCGCTGCAATCACCATTTATGACCCTGAGTTTTATGGCCTTGCTTGTTATCCCCGACCTGAAACTGAGCGATAAAGGGTTGTTTGACGGGCAGAAATTTGCATTTACCGGATTATTTATTCCCTGATCGCGGAAAGATATTCTTTCCCTGCATGCTCTATGGTCCGGGAAAGCGGTTTGAATTCCAGCACGAGCTCTTCCCTGATCTTTGCACTGCTATACAGGTTTTTTGCTGTTGCCGTCGCAGCCATCAGCCTGCTTAACTTCCTTTTTCGGCCTGTGATTTTACTTTTCAGCCAGTCCAGCCGCCATAACCATTTGAAGGCCCATGCGGGCACTTCTTTGCGGGGAGCCTTTTTACCTACCGAAGCCGCAACCATGGTCAGCACTTCTTTAAAACTGAGATTTTCAGCCACAGCTATGAACCTTTCATTTTTCACCCCGCTGTCCATGAGTCCAATCAGAATGGCAACCACATCTTCAACATCCACATAACCGGTAACACCGTGTGTATAATAATCTATGCCCTTGTATACCTGCCGGAAGAGTTTTCCGCTTCCTTTCTCCCACCCTTTTTTACCCGGCGGCACCCCCAGTACGATGCCCGGGTTTACGATCACTACTTCCAGGCCTTCCTGGCTTCCCCGCCATACTTCCATTTCCGCTCCGTATTTGGTGATCGCATAGACGTTGTTTTCCGACTCGGTATTCCAATGGGTTTCTTCCGTAATCAGGGCTCCTCCAATACTCTTTCCCAGGGTGGCTACGGAACTGACATAGCACATTTTTTTCACCCCGTGCACCAGGCACAGGTTTACCACATTGGCCGTCCCTTCCGTATTGATCTTCTTCAGAGCCGTATAGTCCGACGGGTCAAAGGAAATGAGTGCCGCCGCATGATATACATGACTAATGCCGCTAAAGGCATCCGAAAATGCAGGAACATCGATGATATCGGCTTCCACCCACTCGATACGGTCAAACCGTACCCTGTCTTCTGCAGAACCGGAAAACATGGCGGCCACAGCATCAACATCACTGCCTTTCCTGTAAACGGCCCGTATTTTCTCTTCCTTTCGGGTTAATGCGTATAACAAACGGGACCCGACAAGCCCCGTTCCTCCGGTGACTAAAATCATAGCTTCAAAGATATATATTTTACGGAGACCTCATCCGGATACGGCGCTACAAAATCAGGACAAACGCATCATAAAATTATAAATGACGTACGGTTCAGATTGCAGGTTAGCTCTCTCCTTCTCACATTCCCCTCCTTCCCCCCCATAATCCCATTTTCCTTACACAGATGAGGTTTGCCCCATCTACAAAATAGTCGGTATGGCATCCTCAATTGCCTATTTATTGTAAATTTGCGCTTGTTTACCAAAAAAGGAAGAAGACATGGTCAAAAATTTTGTTGAAGAACTGCGTTGGAGAGGGATGATCCACGATATTATGCCGGGAACGGAAGAACAGCTTAACAAGGAACCTGCCTCTGCTTACGTGGGTATAGACCCAACTGCGGATTCCCTGCACATAGGGCACCTGGTGAGCGTTATGATGCTCCGTCACTTTCAGCTTGCAGGCCATCGCCCCGTTGTTCTTATGGGTGGTGCCACCGGAATGATCGGTGACCCTTCCATGAAATCCGAAGAGCGCAATCTTCTGGATGAAGACACGCTGCAAAATAATATCGCAGGTATCAAGGCACAATTATCCAAATTACTGGATTTTAATCCGGACCTGCCCAATGCGGCTTTACTGGTAAACAATTATGACTGGATGAAGGACTTTTCCTTTATCGGTTTTGCCCGTGATGTAGGTAAGCGCATTACCGTCAACTACATGATGGCTAAAGATTCCGTTAAAAAACGGTTGAGTTCGGATTCCGGCGCAGGCATGTCGTTTACGGAATTCACCTACCAGCTCATCCAGGGATACGATTTTTACCATTTATACAAGACCCATAACTGCCTGTTGCAAATGGGTGGCTCCGACCAGTGGGGAAATATTACCACCGGTACGGAACTGATCCGCAGAATGAGTGATGACAGCGCCAAGGCTTATGCGCTGACCTGTCCGCTTATTACCAAGGCAGACGGCTCCAAATTCGGAAAAACAGAAGGTGGGAACGTTTGGCTCGACCCTGAAAAAACTTCGCCTTACAAGTTCTACCAGTTCTGGCTGAACACCTCGGATGAAGATGCGGAAAAGTACATCAGGATATTTACGTTTCTGGATAAAGAAACCATAGACGGACTTATTGCCGAGCATAAAGAAGCGCCTCATACGCGTGTTTTACAGCGCAGGCTGGCGGAAGAGATCACCACCTTTGTACACGGAAAGGAAGAACTGGAAAAAGCCATAAAAGCCTCGGAAATACTTTTTGGCAAAAGTTCTTCGGAAGATTTGAAAGCCCTCGACGAAAAAACCTTTCTCGACGTATTTGACGGGGTCCCTCAGGCAGAAATCGCGGCTTCTGTCATAGAAGCGGGACTGGACATCATCGGTGCGCTAAGCGAAAAGTCCGGCTTTTTGAAATCCAACGGCGAAGCGAGGCGTGCACTCAAGGAAAATTCCATCTCCCTGAACAAAGAAAAGGTAAACGAAGGCTACACGATTACGGATAAAGACCTCATCAACGATAAGTTTGTTTTACTTCAGCGTGGTAAGAAGAACTATTTTGTGTTGGTTAAGGTTTAGATGTTAGATACGGTAATTAAAAAAGGGGGCTTTCTGCCCCTGTTTTTTTTGATGGTTTTACGGTCTTGGATATGCCACTATGCCAACTCCAAAACTACCGGACTTCAAAACTATAGCTACATTACCATAAGGTTGCACCCCCGTATATCTGAATTATCAAATCTGCCCAATACTTCAAAAGTGCCGTCAGCATGTATTTTGCCCAGGTCCTGTGTGGCAATAAAGGAACAGGAATTTATATTGGCAAGGTCTATAATATTGATCCCCCCTGTTTTATCCACGGGCTGCAAAGAAAGCGCATCTTCCGGGTCCCTGATAATGACCTTCATCCAGGGAGGACACTTAAAACTGCCGTTTCCGGAGGAATATGCCTGCGATAACAACTCGGTCATCCCGTATTCGCTGTGTATTGCCGACACGCCAAAGCCCCGGCACAATATCCGGTGCAACTCCTCGCGGATGAGTTCTTTTCTCCTGCCTTTCATTCCTCCCGTCTCCATGATAACCGTATTTTTCAGTCGAAATTCACGGCTTTCCACAAGGTCCAGCAAAGCAAACGAAACACCTATAAGCAGTATTTTTTTGCCGGTTTTATCCAGTTCTTCCAGTTTACTACCCAAAGCATCCAGGTCATGCAGGTAAAAACCACTGTCTTTGTCGGCTGACCTTTGTATAAGATCGTCTACCATATAGATCAGGGAAGAGCCCTGACGCTCCAGATAAGACGGTAACAGGGCAAGTATCACATAATCCTTAACGTTCCCGTAAAAGCCCTCAAATGCACTTAAAAAACTTCGTTCGTATACACTCCTGTCGGTAACATAATGTTTGCTGGTACTCATCCCGGTAGTACCGCTGCTGGTAAATATTTCTTCGGGAGTGTCTTCGGAAGCGACTATGGAATGCGTTTTAAAAAATGATATGGGCAGAAAAGGGATTTCTTCCACCGATAGTATCTTTCCGGGTTTACGACCCAAAAGATCACAGAATTTCCGGTACACCGCATTATTCAGGTACTGATGCCGGAACACGCGAAGTGTAACTGCTTCGAAATCCGCATCATCGGTTATATTAAAAACAGCATTATCTTCCATTCTGCGACATTGTACTTTACCTGCAAAAACCGGATAAGCAGGCACAGAACATATACATTATTCTTCGGTGGCTATTTCCTTCATCTTCCTGAAGAGGAAGATCAGCAGAAATATGCCGGAAAACGCTATGAACAATACCAGAGGGAACAACCATTTTTTGGATGAGGTAATCCCTTTTTTAGGAATATTGATCTTTACGGATACATCTTTTATCACCTTATCCGCATCCGTAGCTTTAACCGTGAGTTTGTCAATCTCTTCGAACAGTTCCTGCTGGGAGTTCACCAATCCGCCCATAGAGCCTATCTGCGGCTCTGACCTGAAGAAGAACAGGTTATCCTCCGGGCTTAATCCCTCGGGCTTTGCATTTCCCTGGGCTTTCAGTATATCATTGATATACTGCACGGCATTTTTGTTCGTTTCTATACGCGACAACAGGTTTTGGCTAAGACTGTTTTTAACTGTGTTGTAATAGTCGTTATCATTCAGAAACTCCAGGATCTTTGAAACGACTTTCGAAGAGTTCTTCCTGGTTTTGGTATAAATGGTTATCCTGTGAAACTTATAATTTTTGGCAGTTTCCATAGCCCCTACTGTCGAAGCATCTCCTTTTAGTGCCTTGAATGCTTCGAGGTTGGTGCGGTTTTCACCTAAAAAGCTGTAAATATCCACTATGGGTTCTATTTCTATCCCGGAAAAATAATTCACGGAGTCTATACCCATTTCCTTGAAAAAACTGATATCCCCTATCTGCCTTTTCGCTTCGAGTTCCTGTATGCTGGTATACAGGTAATCAACACTACCAAAATTGGGTACGACGATAACTTCATTCTTGAAGGTCTTGGAACCGGAAGAATCCATAAAATAACCGGCAACAAATCCCACCACTATAAGGATAAGCAACAGTATGGCAAATTTCTTATAGAATAGAAAAACAGTATAGATCCCTCTGATGATCCATTTGAAGAAATCTTTGATCTTCTGAAGTAAAACGCCCAGGTCTATCTCGTCGGAAGTATGGTTTTGTCGTGTGTTTTCACTCATAATATCATATATAGTTTTTTCAGGAGCCGGATAGTTTCCTGTTACCCGGCCGGGGTGTCCCGTTTCAACCTTTGTTAAGTATTTGTTCCAGGATTCTCCGGGTTATCAGGTAAGTGGGTTTCACTCCTGTGGTTCCCAGACCTCCGGAGGCCAGTGTGCTTCCTGTTTCCAGCGGATTATCGGAAGCGTAATACGCATAACGTACCTCAACGTCTTCAGCTATGCTTTTTCTTATTCTCGATGCGGACTGAATGGCTTTCTGATAATGTGCTCCTTCCATCTCCAGCCCGACTACGTTCCAGGTGGAATCATGGAAGAACTTCAGCAGATCTTTATTTTGCAGGGACGTTCCCAGTACGGTAATCATGGTCCCTTCGAACACTTTCAGTCCGTATCCTTCGAAATCCTCTTTACAAAGTTCATTCTTAAAAGGATAGTTGTCTGCCGTCCCCTCAAAAATATGGGCAGAGGGGATCATCAGGTCACCTTTTCCTCCTTCCAGGATCCCGGCTTTCCCCATCACGGATACGGAAACCACATTCAGGAAATGGAGTTTACCTTTCTTTTCCGTTCCTTTTCCGGATTTGTTCTTATCCTTATACGGTTTTAAAAGCTCATCTATCGTTTCGTATGCCTGCTCGCCGAAGGCATAGTCCATCACAAAAAGTACCGGTCTTTCCTCCTCGGGAAGTGTGGCTCCGAAATCGTAATCTGCGTGACGGAAGTTTATCTTTGCCGTGTCCAGTATCTGAACATCTATATTTGTCCCGGAAGTGTCGTCTATGGAGATCATGCCGTTCTTATGGGCAAATGTTTTTACCTTATCGCGCAGGGCGCCGTTTCCGGGAAGGCTCAGGGTTTCATACAGTTCCAGCTGTTCTTTGCCAGAAGCCTCTTTTTTCAGGGCTTCGGCAGCAAAAACAGAATTCATTACACTGTGCATATTGGCACTGATAATATGAAGAGGGCGATGCAGCAGGTTGTTTTTCTGCAATACCTTCTTTATGTTATTGGCCCATGCCTCGCCATGGATATGGTGTCCTAAGCGTTCCCGGAGTATGGGGCTAAACGTAATGGTCCTCTTATTGTTGTCCCGCTCTTCTTCTATAGCGAGTTTACCCATCCAGTAAACGATATGCAGAAAGCGTTCCGGCATCTGCTTGGTGGCAAATGCCTGATGTGCATCAAGGGCCTCTTCAAAAGTCCTTCCCAATATGTTGGCTACATGTATAAGGGCTATTTCTCTTTCGGCCCGGGTAAGTTTTCCTTTTTGTACGGCATTTTCCAGTTTAAACCAATCCCTGTTGGTCTCTCCGGTCTCATCCAGATAAACGCGCCTGCATATCTTCTGCGATTCAATATACAGGAAAGTAAGATGCGTAAGAATATCGTAAATATCCGAGCGTCCGCGGGTAATTTCAATATTCATCTGCTCGTCATCTACCCGGTAACAGTTTCTCCTCCTTTTCGGCGGAATAATCGGATGAAAATGCGATTTTTTATAGCCCTCGTCCGAAGTCAGGTTTATGTAACGGCACTCTTCGATGCCTGTGGGAAGCCTGTCCAGGATATACATCAGCCCGTTCAGCTCTACCTTGTCTTCGGCAATGGAGCCATAGATTTCGGGGCGAAGCTGCAAAAGGGACTGCCGAAGTGTTTCCCCGGAAATTCCCATAGGCTTATAGAACCCCCGGTTGAACAGATGCCGCATGGTAATGTACATCCGCTCAATAGCGCTGGTGGATTCCTGTGCCCGTGTCCTTCCTTGAATTTTGCTCATATCTTATTTTCCGCACAAAAATACGGGATTTTATATTATCTGCGCATGTAATTCTTGCAGGGAAGAAATCAGAAGTTACCGCATGACCCTTTTTCAGGTCTTTGTTTGCTATGTAACCTCCCCTGTGCAACTTCCTTACTACTTTACGCCAGGTTATTATTTATAGCCCTGTAACCGGCATAGAAGTCTCCGGAAACCCGTAGACAGCATCCATACATTTTTTTCGAAGCCATGTCCGGGAGATATAATGGGTTTTGTTGTTTTTCGATGGCAGGGTATAACTCCTCTTATCGAAGGATGGCCAGACAACCAGAATCATCGGCTCCCTCGAGGTTTAAGTTTTATATTTATATAATTCTTCAGCCAGTTTACGGTCATTAGACAGACGCTGTACTTTATTCTGTCCGCCAAGTTTTCCTATGCTCCTCATATAATCTGCAAAGCCGTCTTTTTTTATTTTTGTTATTTTCAGGGGTTGCAGTATGTTGCCTGCAATAAGGTCATAATAATAGCTGTTTTGTTTCCGGAGGGCTTCATCTATTTTGAGGGCAAATCCTTCGGGATCTTCCGGTTCTTCTCCAAATTCCACCAACCATTCATGATAAGGGAGTTCTCCTTCTCCGGGATCGGTTTGCGGGGCTACGGTGAACTCGTTTATACTTCCCCCGAAATTTTCGATACCCTGTCGCATTGCTTCTTCCACTTCCTTGGCAATAACATGTTCGCCAAAGGCGGATGTAAAGTGTTTTATCCTTCCGGAAACAATTAAACGATAGGGTTTCAGTGAAGTAAATTGTACGGTATCTCCCAGGTTGTATGCCCATAGACCGGCATTGGTAGATATGATCATCACATAATTCACCCCAGTTTCCACATCTTTGATGGTAATCCTGTCCGGGTTTTCTTCAAAAAAGGCATCGGCACGAATGAATTCATAGAAAATGCCGGAATTCAGCTGAAGCAACATCCCTTTTTCCTTTTGGGAGTCCTGATAGGCAAAAAAACCTTCACTGGCGGGAAAGAGCTCTATACTGTCTACCTTTCTTCCTATAAGGTTTTCAAACCTGGCCCTGTAGGGTTCGTAATTCACCCCGCCATAGATAAAAAGCTGGAAATTCCTGAAAATATCGCCCACCTTTTTGCCTGTCCTGGCATGCAACTTTTCGAAGTACATCTGTACCCACGAAGGTATTCCGCTTATAACCGACATATCTTCCCTGAGGGTTTCCTCTACAATGGCATTGACCTTGGTTTCCCAATCCTCAATACAATTGGTTTCCCAGCTTGGCATCCGGTTTTTCTGAAGATATTGAGGTACATAGTGTGCTACGATACCGGACAACCTGCCGAGTTTTATACCGTTCTTGTCCCGGAGTACGGGGCTCCCCTGTAAAAAAATCATTTTCCCGTCTACAAAGGAGGCGTTCCCGGTTTCGTGAATGTAACACAGTATGGCATTTCGTGCCGCCCTGATATGGTGGGGCATGGAATCGGCGGTTATGGGTATGTATTTCGCCCCGGAAGTGGTGCCGGAAGTCTTGGCAAAATACAGGGGTTTGCCTTTCCACAACACATTTTCCTCACCTCCTACCACTCGTTCTACATAGGGTTTCAGGGCTTCGTAGTCGCGTACAGGGACCCGCTTCGTAAAATCGTGGTGATTCCGGATATGTCCGAAGTCGTGATCTTTTCCGAAAGCCGTTGCAGAGGCGGAATTTATAAGTTCCCGGAATACTTTTTCCTGGGTTTCTACCGGGCGGTTCGCCCATTGCCGGATCTTCCTGTATGTAATTCCGGCAAATATTTTTGCGGCAAAGGATTTTAAAGACATATGCTGAACTTGACAAATCACCGCGAGTTGCCCCGGTGATGGCGAAAGCGGTTTCCCGTTTTTTTATTTTAATCAAAATCTATATAGTCGGTGGGGTTCACCGGATAGCCGTTACTCCACAATTCGAAGTGGAGGTGCGGGCCTGTGGAGAGTTCGCCGGTATTACCCATAGTAGCTATTACTTCCCCGGCTTTTACGAGTTCTCCCTGCGATTTGGTAAGGGACCCGTTGTGCTTATATACGGATATAAGGCCGAAAGAGTGCTCTATGATACAGACATAACCGGTTTCTACGGTCCACTCCGCAAATATAACAATCCCATCGGCAACTGCTTTAACCGGGGTACCGGAAACACCGGTTATATCTACGGCAAAATGTTTGCCTTCGAGATTGTAAGTATTGGAGATAACTCCGGAAACCGGTGGAAACAGTACAAAATTTACTTTGGAAAGAGCGCTTCCCACCAGGTTGTACTTGTCTTCCATAGCTACTTCTTCCCTGAGGGCCATATCTTCTTTACCGGGACTGAGATCTACTCCGGAAAGATCCGGACGTTCTCCTTTGGCCAGCGAATCCGCAGGTGCTTCGGCTTCCATATCTGCCGGACTTACCTCTCCCGTCAGGACCTTTTTAACATTATCTATATACCTGTCGTTGTAATCCAGGACAGATACCAGGGAATCTGTCTTATAGGTAAGTTCTGCGACCTGTCTCTTTAAGGCGGTAGAAGAATATCCGGGAATGTATTCGCGCAAAGGGGTAAATGCGATCAGAATAGTGGTGATGGCTATGAGAAATACGGCAAAAGACGTCCCTACGACAAATACATTGAGCCTGTTAAGCCGGAAGGAAAGCCGCTCTTCAAAAGTATCTTCGTTCAGAATAACCAGCCGATACTTATGCAAAAGCTTTTTTGCAAGTTTCTTTCTTTTGGGTTTATTTTCTGCCATAATTCCTGCAAATATAGCGTTCTAAACAGAGCTCAGTTCTTAAAAATATAATAATTAACGCCTCGATTAAACTTTTCTTATTACCTTTGTTACAGTAAATTTAAGTAAAAATGATGTCATTGAATATTTTTTTAGGAATGATCGGCCCTTGGCAGATAGTATTGGTAGTAGTAGTACTTCTGTTGCTTTTCGGCGGTAGAAAAATACCGGAACTGATGCGGGGACTTGGAAGTGGGATAAAAGAATTTAAAGACGCTACGAAAGAGGACGAACCTTCTCCCGAAAGCAACAAGAAAGAATAGTTTTATACTACTATAGACAATCTAACGACCTTTATCCCAAGCGGGATAAGGGTCTTTTTTGTTTAAGCCGATACCCCAAACTTCATAAAAAATATCTATATCAGTCTGTCATAGAGAGTTGTATACGCTTTCTTTCCAGGTCCACATCTATAACTTTTACCATAACGTGCTGATGTAGTTTCACCACACTGTTTACATCACTTACAAACTCGTTGCTGAGTCTGGAGATATGAACGAGCCCGCTTTCTTTCACCCCGATATCCACAAAACAGCCAAAATTGGTGATGTTGTTCACTATACCCGGGACCGTAGTTCCCGGTTTCACATCTTCAATAGTCTTCAGGTCTTTGCTGAACTCAAAGACCCCTGCCTTTTTCCTCGGGTCCAGGCCCGGTTTTTCGAGTTCTTTCAGAATATCCGTCAATGTGGGTAAACCTATGGTTCCGGTACAATATTTTTCCGGACGTATCCTGGCAATATTCTCTTTGTTCCCTATCAGTTCCGAAACTTCAAGTTGCAGGTCTGCCGCCATTTTCTCCACTACGGCATAGCTTTCGGGATGAATGGCAGAATTGTCAAGCGGATTGTCGCTTTGTAACACACGGAAAAAAGCGGCACTCTGTTCAAAGGCTTTATTTCCCAGTCTCGGTACTTTCAGCAATTCTTTCCTGGAGCGTATCTCTCCGTTATTACTGCGATATTCCACGATCTTTTCGGCCAGGGCAGGCCCTATCCCCGAAACATAGCTCAAAAGACTCGGGCTGGCGGTATTTACATTTACCCCTACACTGTTTACGCAGCTCATTACCACGGCATCCAGACCGGTTTTTAACCTACCCTGGTCCACATCATGCTGGTATTGCCCCACCCCTATGGATTTAGGGTCCAGCTTCACCAGCTCGGCCAGGGGGTCCGCCAGGCGCCTTCCTATGGAAACCGCTCCTCTTACGGTAACGTCGTAATCCGGAAATTCCTGCCTTGCGATACTTGAAGCGGAATATACCGAAGCCCCGCTCTCGTTCACCACAAAAACCATTACATCACGATCAAAAGCTATTTTCTTTACCAGGGCTTCCGTTTCTCTTGATGCGGTACCATTACCGATGGCAATGGCCTCGATACGATAGGCATTGACCAATGATCGGATCTTCTTCATCCCCTGTGCGGACTCTCTTTGTGGCGGATGGGGATATATGTTCTCATTATGCAGAAGGTCTCCCCTTTCATCCAGGCATACGATCTTACAGCCGCTTTTATATCCCGGATCTATGGCGAGGATACGTTTTTCTCCCAAAGGAGGGGCCAGCAAAAGCTGCCGGAGATTTTCGGAAAATACTCTGATGGAAGCTTCATCGGCCTTTTCTTTGGCTTCTTTAAGTACTTCATTGGACACTGCGGGGTATAATAGGCGTTCGTAAGCCTCTTTTGCAGCTTTTCGGATATATTCCGAAGCCGGGGAAAATTCGTTCCGTATAACGGCTTTTTCGATGTTTTCCAGGACCGTGTCCTTGTCTACACCTATCTTTACCCGGATAACTTCTTCCTTTTCTGCACGGAGCATGGCCAGCAGGCGATGCGAAGGACACCTGTACAGCGGTTCGTTCCAGTCGAAATACTGGCGGTATTTCTGGGCATGCTCTTCCTTTTCCTTACCTTTAACCGCCACCGCGGAGATTTCGGCATTCCTGCGAAACATTCGCCTTACGGTGTGTCTCACCCTGCCGTTTTCGCTTATCCATTCCGCAATGATATCTACTGCTCCCTGCAGTGCATCTTCCACCTCTTCGACTTTATCGTTCAGAAACCGTAGCGCGGTAGTTTCCGGATCGGTTCCTCCGGACTGTGCCATCAATATTTTGGCCAATGGCTCCAGCCCTTTTTCACGTGCTGCCCCTGCCCTGGTATTGCGTTTGCGTTTAAAGGGCAGGTACAGGTCCTCCACTTCGGTCAGGTAATCCGCCTTTTCTATTTTCTGCTTCAGCTCCGGGGAGAGTGCTTCCTGTTCTTCTATGGACTTAAGCACCGATTCCTTTCTTTTCTGCAGCTCTTCAAAAGCATTCTTCAACCTTTGTATCTCAAAAATCTGCACCTCATCAAGGTTTCCCGTCATTTCCTTACGATACCGGGCAATAAAAGGGACAGTACTGTCTTCTTCCAGTAATTTTAATGTGTTTACAATACTTTTTTCGGGAAGGTCCGTATGGCTGGAAACGTAATTTAAAATATTCACGGCAAAAGAATGATTAAATGCAAAAGTTTTTCAGGCGGAATTACCCGCTGTTATCATTACAAGTAGTTGTTCGGTATAGGTTCTTCTGGTTTTATTCCGGTTTCTTTTCGGAAGTAAATTTTACGCTCTTCAATATGGATTCCAGTTCAAACATATAATCGCGTTTGTCTTCGGAGGGGGCAAAGGTAAGTCCTTCCAGCACCAGCAACCGGTCGTTTTCTTCGTCACGGATCAGGTAGCACAGGAAAGGTCCTGCCATGGCAAAATTTTTCATTTCCCACATCCCCTTGACCTCTATGGTAGGTTTTTTGGCCAGCGTAATATCAAAAATATAAGGCGCGTATGCTTTCTGGGTTATCATGTACATCCCTTCTTCACGTCCGGGTACGTATTTTTTACCGATAGAATCGTGCATTTTTATAAAGGCATCTACCCTGGAAGAATCGCCGGGAATGCTGTTCAAAGGAAGTTCGTACACGAAGATGTGCATGGTTCCTTTGGGAATAACCCGCTCTATCCAGATAAAATTATCTTCCTGTTTTGAGGTTTTGTATACGGAAGGCATGGTAAGGCTAATACCGAACTTCTGTTGTACATAGGGCTCTTTATTCAGTGCAGTATGAAATCTTTTCTGGTTTTCCCTGATATCATTGTCTTTGAATTCCTGAATGTACTGTTCCGAAGTCTTTCCGATAAGATCGATCAGCGAACCGTTGTCAGGTGCCCGGACAATACCTATTTTTTGCGGACGTGCATAAGTATCGGTCTTTATCCCCGAATTCACCGCCGAATCTCTTTGAACGAAAAGGATGTTCCGGCTCTTGGTTGTGGACCCCTTAAAGACCGGAAGGGGTATCTGGTGGAGGGTAAAAACAGGCTCTTCCCACGGAAGGCCATCTACCGGAGCGGCATAATATTCGCGTATCTCATCGCCCACTTCACCCTTCCACATCTCGTTATCTATAACTACAGCGAGAGAATTGATAGCCCCTACGGACTCGGGCAGATAGCTTTTTTTATCTTTTTTATTCTCCTGGCAGGAGGCAAAAACCAATAGAATACCGGCCAAAAGAACGGTAAATAATCCGTGACGCTGCAGGCCTTTACCTGCATGGTCTTTCTTCCGGTCGTTTTTCAACATCCTGTCTGCCTTATAACGGGCAGGCGCATTGTGTGTCATTTTGTTTTAGATTTAGTGGTTCGTTCTAACAGTTACAAAGCTTCAGCTTCATTCCCGGTTTTAAATTATTCCCACTAATATCGTTCCAATCTCGAATATTTTTTACAGAAATTCCCTGAAATTTTTTGGAGATCGTCCAGAGCGAGTCTCCTTTTTTTACCGTATACACCTTATTTCCGGAAGAAACGGGGGTAGCCGAAGCTGTTTTTGTCATCGGCTTCAGGACAGATTTCTTTGGGTATATGGTAAGGCGCTGACCTATTTTCAGGCGATTGTTTCTCAGACCATTCCACTGTTTCAGGTCGCTGACACGAACGCCGTAATGATTTGCTATTCTTCCCAGGTAATCACCTTTTTTCACCCGGTATGTTATCCTGCTGTTCTTTTCAAAAAACTGGGGCAGGGGTTTTTCTTTTTTGGCTTCTTCGGCTTCTATATGTGCATAAATAGCCCCTTCGTTGGCTACGAATTTTCCCAGAGCAGCACTCGGAAGCCGTAAGGGGTGTATTTCGTCCTTGATAAAAGGGACAACATCCAGTTTATATGAAGGGTTTAAAAACTGTAACTGGTCCACATCTACATTGATGAGTTCGGAGATCTGGTCGAAACTTACGGACCGCTTTACGTGAACCGTATCGGTTTCAAAATAAGCCACTTCCGGTCTTTGTACATGCAATCCGTGTTCTCCGGCATATTCGAATATATACATCATGGCGAGGAAAGAAGGCACATAGCCCGCTGTTTCCCTGGGCAGAAAAGGCCTCAGGTTCCAGTAGTTCTGATACCCCCCGGAACGGCGGATCGCCTTCGATACGTTGCCCGGGCCGGAGTTATAGGCTGCCAGGGCCAGGTCCCAGTCACCAAATATTTCGTAGAGTTTGGCCAGGTATTTACACGCCGCTTTGGTAGATTTTACAGGGTCGCTCCGTTCATCTACATAAGAACTCACTTCCAGATCGTATATTTTTCCGGTACTGTACATAAACTGCCATATACCGGTAGCGCCCACCCATGATTTCGCCCTAGGATTCAATGCAGACTCTATAACCGCCAGATATTTCATTTCCAAAGGGATGTCATTGTTATCCAGCTCCTGTTCGAACATGGGGAAATAGTACTGGCTTTTTAACATCGTTCTCTCCAGAAAACCCCTTTTGTTCTTCAGGAAGTTTTTAATAACACTCTCCAGTTCGGGATTGTATTCCACATTGAAAGGCGTTTTTTCATTCAATTCTGCCAGTCGCGCTTTCAGGATGTTGGTAGGTAATTCCTTATACTCAATTTTTTCATAGTCCAGTTCGGTAACGGTCTGCACAATGGTATCGTATAAACTGTTATCGTATAATTCCTTAAGCCAAAGACTGTCTATCTTCGCTGCCAGGGAATGATCGCGTAACCTGTACTTCCCATCAATTTTTTCAATGGTTACTTTTGGTAATAAGGAGTCTTTCTTTTCGATCGTAAATTCTGTCCCATCCGGAGATGCCTGATTTTCATCGATTTCTGCAACTTCCTGCGCGTAGCCCCATGTGGTGACCGTGGCTAAGAATAGGGTGGCAAAATAGCGTTTCATCTGGTTTAGGTTCTTTTTTGGATTAACGGAAATCCCGTAAAAATCGTATTTTTTATTTAAATAACGCTTTTAAAACGTGTTAAAATAAACAATCCCCGCTTCGGGTTTACCAAAGCGGGGATGTATTCTGTATTATTAACCAAGTAAAAACTTACCCTATTCTAAAATAGCGGCAATTCCCGGCAGTGTTTTTCCTTCCAGGCTTTCGAGCATAGCCCCGCCCCCGGTAGATACGTAACTCACTTTATTTTCAAAACCGAACTGCTTTACAGCTGCTACGGAATCTCCTCCTCCAACAAGGGAAAAAGCTCCGTTTTTGGTCGCTTCTTCTATAGCATAACCGATGGCTTTGGTTCCGTTCTGGAAATTCTCCATTTCAAAAACCCCGACAGGACCATTCCACAATATGGTTCTGGATTGTAGAATAACTCCTTTGAAATTCTCCAGAGTTTTAGGCCCGGCATCCAGTCCCTGCCACCCGTCAGGGATTTCATTTACGGCAACTTCCTGCGTATTGGCATCATTATTAAAGCCGTCCGCAGCAATAACATCTACAGGCAAATGTACTTTCACCCCTTTTTCTTCGGCCTTTTTCAGTATTTCCATAGCCAGATCCTGTTTGTCATCTTCGCAGATAGAATCTCCTATCTTACCTCCCTGTGCTTTGATAAACGTATAGGTCATCCCTCCGCCTATGATAAGGTGGTCTATTTTATCCAGAATATTTTCAATGATCGTAATCTTAGAAGACACTTTAGACCCCCCGAGTATGGCAGTAACGGGTTTTTCCCCGGTTTTCATCACTTTATCTATGCTTTCTATTTCTTTTGCCAGCAAATACCCGAAACATTTACGGTCTTCGAAAAATTTTGCCACTATAGTAGTAGATGCATGGGCCCTGTGCGCAGTGCCGAAAGCGTCGTTTACATAAACATCCCCGAGTCTGGACAACTGTTCTGCAAAGGCCTCGTCCCCTTTTTCTTCTTCTCCGTGAAACCTCAGGTTTTCCAGCAGGAGTATTTCTCCGCTTTTCAGACTGGCCACAGCTTCCTCTGCTTTTTTCCCGACGCAGTCTTCCACAAAATTCACTTTAACACTAAGTATGTCAGACACCGCATTTACGATATGCTTTAAAGACATGGAATCCTGCCGTTGTCCTTTCGGCCGGCCGAGATGGCTCATCAATACGGCACTTCCTCCATCTTCAAGAATTTTAATAACCGTAGGTTTTGCAGCTTCTATACGGGTAGTATCGGTCACGTTAAATTCCGCATCGAGGGGCACGTTAAAATCCACACGGATCAATGCTTTTTTTCCTTTAAAGTCAAAATCATCTATTGTCTTCATAAAAGTATGTGTTTACGTATTTTTAAAGGGTTTTCCGCACCTTTGGATATATGTAGAGCCGGTACGAAAGCACAAATGTAAATAAATATTGGCTTGTAAAAATAGCGGTTTTATTAGAATAATGTTAAATCGGCATGGGATAGTACAGCAAATACATCGTCTGTTATCCTGTGACAGGACCGTAACCTGACGTCTGTAATTTATTACACCCGCATAAGAGACTATTTATATTCTTATAAACCCTTTATATTTGCCGTATGCTATTCAAAGACATCCTTGGACAGGAACATATCAAAAAACATCTGACCGTTAGTGCGGAACAGGACAGAATACCGCATGCCCAATTGTTTGTAGGGGCGGAAGGAAGCGGCGTACTGCCCATGGCCATCGCCTATGCACAGTATATACTGTGTGGCAATACGGGAGGGGAAAACAATACGGGATCGGAATCCTGTAACCTCAAATTTGATAATCTCGGCCACCCGGACCTTCACTTTGCCTTTCCGGTCGCAGCCAACGGCAAGATAAAATCGCGCCCGGTAAGCAACAACTTCCTGGAGGAATGGCGACAGTTTGTCAAGGAACATCCTTACGGAACCCTGTTCGAATGGTACCAGATGCTCGGCATTGAAAACAAGCAGGGACAGATTGGCGTGGATGAAGCCCAGGAAATCGTAAAATCACTTTCGCTCAAACCATACGAAGGCGGTTACAAGGTAATGATCATCTGGATGGCTGAAAAACTGAATACTTCTGCCGCCAACAAATTGCTGAAGCTCATTGAGGAGCCGCCAAACAAAACCCTGTTTATACTCATTGCGAAAGAGGAGGAACAGATTATACAAACCATCCTTTCGAGATGCCAGATCCTGCACTTTCCTCCGCTGGCAGAGGTTGCCGTCCGGGAAAGGCTTATAATTCAAGGTATTCCGGAAACCGATGCGCTAAAAATAGCACATCAGGCCAACGGGGATTACAACCGGGCCATGGTGCTGGCAGACAGGGATAACAGTGACCTTACTTTCGAAACCTGGTTTGTACAATGGGTACGGTCTGCATTCCGGGCCAAGGGAAATAAGGCAGCAATACACGATCTGATAGCCTGGGGGGAGCAAATAGCCGCTACGGGAAGGGAAACACAGAAACTCTTTCTCAATTATTGCCTGGACGTATTCCGGCAGGCCCTTTTGCTCAATTATAATGCCGGTTCACTGGTTTTTATGGAATTTCGTGTAGAAAATTTCAAGCTGGAAAAATTCGCTCCTTTCATAAGCGGTAATAACATCAACGAAATTACACGTGAACTGCAGGATGCCATTTACCATATTGAACGCAACGGAAATTCGAAGATCGTACTTACGGACCTGTCCATAAAACTTACCCGTTTATTGCACAAATACTGATATTCTCAAAAACAAGGCCATGGAAAACCTCAGGGACAACAGCACCGAAATCCTCTTACTTCTGATCCTCATCGTAACTTTCGTGCAAAGCGGATTGGATAAAATAACGGACTGGAAAGGCAATATTGCATGGCTTCGCGAACACTTTGCCCGGACTTTCCTGAAAAATATGATACCGTTTTCCGTAGCGGTGATACTTATACTGGAGATCATTGCCGGATTGCTTTGTATATTGGGGCTAATCCGCATACTTACGGATAACGACACGACTTTTGGTTTTTACGGTGCCGTTCTTTGCTGTGTCACTTTATTGCTCCTCCTTTTGGGACAACGGATCGCCAAAGATTATGAGGGTGCCCGGGGTATCGTCATCTATTTCATCCCGGCCATTTTTGCTGTTTACCTACTACAATAACCGGCACCGTCTGCACCCGCTCATTTTTCAGCTACTTCTCCTTTCAGAAAGGTATCCAGGAAACTGCGTATTTCCCCGTATCCCCTGATTTCATTTTCTTTTTTAACAAACCCATGGCCTTCATCGGGAAATACGATATACTCCACAGGAATATTATTCTGTTCCATCGCCTCTACGATCTCATCGGATTCTACCTGCAGCACGCGGGGGTCGTTGGCCCCCTGTAAAACCATTACCGGGTTTTTGATCTGGTCTGCATGAAAAAGCGGTGATATTGCACGTAGTCGTACGGAATCGGCGGTATTAGGGTCTCCCAGTTCTTCGTAGAGTGCCGTACGGAAGGATTCCCAGTACGGGGGAATAGACCTCAGCGTCCGCAACCAGTTGGTCACTCCGAAAATATTAACTCCTGCTTTAAATTCTTCCGGTTCAAAAGTCATTGCTGCCATGGTCATATACCCGCCATAGCTTCCTCCGATAATCCCTATTTTATCCGCATCTATATAGGGTTGTTCCTGCAACCACTTTTTACCCCATATACAGTCCTTGAGGTCTTTATCCCCGTGATTTTTGTCATCCTTTTTGTAGAATGTTTTTCCATAGCCACTGCTCCCCCTGTTATTTACGGCAAGTATGGCGTAACCACTGTTCACAAGATATTGTATCAGTGAGGAATACCCTGTCCTGGACTGTCCCCCCGGTCCTCCGTGTACCCATACCAGGGCAGGTACCTTGTTTTCTTCTGTTGCGGTGTGGGGCTTGTAGTAAATTGCCGGTATTTCGAGGCCGTCAAAAGATTTGAAACGCACTACTTCTGCAGCAACTAGGTCATCCTTGTTAATTTGCGGGTTGAGCGTTTCTGTGAGCTTCTTCATTTCCCCGGTGTTAAAATCATAGATATACAGGTTATTGGGAGATTTTGAAGTCCCTACGGTCAGACGCATTTTATCTTCGCTTTCCGAAATACTTACCGCCACGATGTCACCGTCCGGTATTTCGGGGAAATCCACCTCCTTTTCTGTCGTATTATCCAGTATTATCAGCGTATTCTTCCCGTCTTCATTAATGGCAACAACCCTGTATTTTTCATTTTCACTTACATAGCTGTACATCACGTCCCAATCTGTTTTATACAAGGTAGTCCTGTTTCCTGTAGCCAGATCGTATTTAACGAGATAGGAAAATTCGGCGTCGGCATCCGTGATATAGAAAAAATCTTTTCCGTCTTTACTGAAACCGGAACCGGAATAACTTCCGGGCTTTTCCGGATCGGATATTTCCTTCATGTCCCCGGAATCCCTGTAATAGAGGAACAAGCGGTTTTCGCTGGTAGTCACGGACTTGCTCAATGCCATTATTTTCTCATCTTCGGACATTCCGGAAAATTCGTAACCTTTCGTATTTTCATACAGCATTTCCTGTTTTTTGTCGGCCATCCTCATTTTATAAAGGTCAAAGTAGCGGGGATCTCGTTTATTGGACAGGAAATACATGGATTTTTTGTCTTCACTCCACCCGGCAAAACCGGATTTGGCCTTTTCTCCCGGCGTAAGATCGGTCGTGGTACCTTCGGAATCCAACAGGTAAATGTGGTTGATTTCGTTTCCTCCTTTGTCCGCAGAATATAACATCTCCCCTGTTCCGGGCACATATCCTATGGCAAAAAATGACTCTTCCGCAGAATTGGTTACCTGTTTTCTGAAACCGTCCTTAATATTAATTTCATACAGATTAAATATACCGGATTCATCACTACTCACCAACAATATGGATTCGTCATCGGAAAAGGCACCCCCGCTTATCCGGCTGTTACCATAAAACTGTTCTATGGTATATTCCTTTACTTTCACGGGTTCGGATTTTTTCCCTTTCTCCGTATTACAGGAAACCAGGAAAAATACGATCAGCAAAAACGAGAAGATCTTCATGGTTTGTTTTTAATTGGTTATTGTAACTATCTGACGATTAATGATGTTAGAAAGTTACGCTTTTTTTACATAAATTCTGAATTCCCTGGTTATACCTGATCACAAACCAATCATAAACAACTGATAATCAAAAATATGATATTTATAAGTGAAAAGTTTAGCGATTTTTTGATGTAGTTGTAATGAAGCCCAATCCTACTCCTGCCCGAGGGAATTCTTATTAAACCGTTCACTGTTCCATGTGTAACAATGCTATATTTTCCGAAAAACCGATGTGGTTAAAGAAATTCGAGGAACTGCAACGGATAGCTGGACCTGAAATTAAAACAATAAAAAAGCCCGGTTGAAACCGGGCCATTAAAATGAGATACCTTCAGCACTTTATTTTTTCTCCGAATACTTATCATTAAGTGCTTTCAGAATTTCCTTGGTAATGTCCTTGGTTTCTTCACCATACAGCACACTCCCGGCTTCATTTGCTCCCAGAATATAAGTATATCCGTTATTTTTACCGTAATCTTTAATAAATTCACGTACCTTTTTTACCAGAGAATCGATTTGCTCCTGGCTGTCCTGCTGCAACTGCATTTCTTCCTGCTGTACCTGTTGCTGTATCTGTTGCCTCTTTTGCATCAGTTGCTCATACTTTTCCTGAGCTTTGTTCTGTGCCATTTTGGATGCTTCTGCCTGGAAAGCCTGGGCTTCGGATTGCAGGGCCCTGGAAAGGCTGTCTGTCTTTTTCTCAAAAGTTTCGAGCTTGCCTTTGAATTTTGCTTCTATATCTTTCTTCTCCTGGTAATCATTGATAAGGGTCGTATTATCCACATAAGCTATTTTATCCTGCTGACAGGAAAACAATCCAAATAAAGCCACTCCGGCTATGAAAATTTTTTTCATCGGTTTTAAATTTGTTTACACGCAAAAATAGGAAAGTTTTCAAACCGGCATCTTTCGGCAGGTTTAATTTTTTAACAGATCCGGTTTTTTCCTTTCTTCCTTCTGTTTTTATTGATGTAAAGCAATATAACAAATATTTATTTACCTAAACAGGAATATAATTAAAAGCTATTAAAAACAGCCTTAATAAATACGATCTGGGAACGAATCCCTGCTATGTCAAGACATAGGCCTGCTCCGTCCGAGAAAGTGGCTTAAATCGCTTTATTTTACTTATTTAATTGTTTTATGACATAAATGAAGGAAGAATATTCGCCGGACCTCAAAGCTTTTTGATTTGAGCGCCACCCGGTGTAGAATGCACGGAAAAAATTCATTTTTCCGGTTTTATATTTTTCAGAAAGCAGGCTTACGTAAAAGGCATCAAACTTCATCGGGATCTTACGGATAACTTTCATTCCTCTTTCCTCAAAAAGCAATGTCATGGTTTCCGAAGAAAAATGCCAAAGGTGACGGGGTACATCGTATGCCGCCCAGAATTCTCCGTAATGGGAAGCATCGAAAGAGCGAAAGTTGGGAACGGCAACGAAAAGTGTCCCGTTGTCTTTAAGCATTTTTTTTATTTGCCGCAGCTGCATTTCCAGATCCGGGACATGTTCGAGGACATGCCACATGGTTATTACATCATATCCGGAAATATTTTCTTCTACAAAGGAAGCATCGGAATGTTCCCGTAACGGGATTCCCTTTTCGGCCGATCTTTTTCTGGCGGAAGCATTCGGTTCTATCCCCTCCACTTTCCAGCCGTCATTTTTTGCCACGTTTAGAAAATCTCCCGTACCCGCACCGATATCCAGAAGTTTTCCTTTTTCCGGGTTTTCGGAAAGAATATATTTCAGCTTTTGTTTCAGTGCGTAATTTTTTACCAGGTGATATACTTTCTCAAACAAACTTCTTTTAGAATCCGTGTGAGAAATATAATCTTCACTCTGATAATATGCGGGCAGCTTTTCGGCATCCGGTGCAGGATAAGTGCGAAGCATTTTATATTTCTCATCCCAAAGCAGAGAAAAAATCTCACCGCTTACGGTATGGTCTTTACATTTCAGATAAACGGAATTTTCGGTTTTGTCCATTCTTACAGGGAACTTAGATATTCGGTTTTGAGTTCTTTCAGGTAATTAAGCAAAAGGTCATAGTGTAATGAATTTACAGAAAGGCAATCGTCTTCATATGCCGAAGAAATCCTGATGGCAATATAGTGACGGATATCCATATCCTCATCATTGTCGTCATCCTTATTCCGGATACCTGTCAGATCTATATAAGAATCGGAAAGGATAAGGTTGTTTACCCGGACATCAAAAGTTTGATCATTCAATACTACTTCATATCGGTCACCATATCTGTACGGAAATAATTCATATTTATTTTCCAGAAACTTTTCAAACTGTGTTTTTCGTTTCGGGTTTTCAAAGACAAAGATATGCTCCCTGAATTTTATTCTTTTATCTATTTCTTTTGCCTTGCTCACTTCATAATTTGAAATACGCGGAGCCATGCGCAACGGAATACACCCGTGTATTAAAAAAAACAACCCCAGTAAACAGAGGGGTTGACAAAGGTGTTTCACGTGGAACGATCGTTTTTTCATCCTGTTTTGTCTATCTCCCCATATAAACGAGCATCACACTGATATCGCTCGGGGATACGCCGCTTATCCTCGAAGCCTGGGAAAGTGTAGCCGGGCGAATGCCTTTTAATTTTTCTCTTGCCTCGAACGAAAGCGATTTTAATTTGTCGTAATCAAAATTAGAAGGAATGGTAATATCTTCCAGGCGGTTCAATTTATCTGCATTATTTTTTTCCTTCTCGATATACCCGGAATACTTTACCTGTATTTCTGTTTGCTCCATCACTTCCTTATCCAGGTCATTTTCCTCAACATATTTTCTCACCTCCCCTACCCGGAGCATATCTTCCATCGTGATATTGGGACGGGAAAAAACCTTGTACATTTTATCTGATTGTTTCATCAGGGAAGATCCTTTTTCTTCAAGAACAGGGTTCATTTCGGACGGTTCTACACTCGTCTCCCTGAAAAAACCGATAAAAGCATCGGCACCTGATCTTTTCCTTTCCATACGGCGCAACCTGTCTTCTGATGCCAGCCCTATGGCATGTGCTTTCGGGGTGAGTCGAAAATCGGCATTATCCTGTCTCAGCAGCGTCCGGTATTCTGCCCTGGACGTAAACATACGGTATGGTTCTTCGGTGCCTTTGGTGATAAGATCATCGATAAGAACACCTATATAAGCTTCGTTCCTTTTTAGTATGAAGGGTTCTTTTTCGTATACTTTCAGGTGTGCATTAATGCCTGCCATCAATCCCTGGGACGCCGCTTCTTCATACCCTGTGGTACCATTTATCTGCCCGGCGAAAAACAGGTTTTCCACCAGCTTGGTCTCCAGCGTATGTTTTAGTTGTGTAGGCGGAAAGTAATCGTATTCTATGGCATAACCGGGGCGGAAGAATTTTACCTGTTCAAAGCCGCTTACGGAACGCAGGGCTTTGAACTGTACATCTTCGGGCAGGGATGTGGAAAAACCATTTACATATACTTCCACCGTATTCCACCCCTCGGGTTCTACGAATATCTGATGCCTATCCTTATCGGCAAAACGGTTTATCTTATCTTCTATAGAAGGACAGTACCTGGGGCCTATACTCTTTATTCTCCCATTAAACATAGGGGAACGATCGAAGCCTTCCCGGAGCAGATCGTGTACTTCCGGACTGGTATAGGTCATATAACAGGAACGCTGCTTCTCGAGAGGCCGGGTCTTATCGGAATAGGAGAATTTTTCCGGCACATCATCTCCGGGTTGTTCCTGCATCCTGGAATAATCCAGCGATCTTCCGTCAACTCTCGGCGGGGTCCCCGTTTTCATTCTTCCGGCATCAAATCCGAGTTCGATCAGGTCTTCCGTAATTCCGGTTGCCGCCCGCTCCCCTGCCCGGCCGCCTCCGAACTGTTTTTCTCCGATATGGATAAGTCCATTCAGAAAAGTACCATTGGTAAGGACCACTGCTTTTGCCTTTACTTCAATACCCAGGGAGGTTTTTACCCCGGTGATTTTCCCGTTTTCTACTATTAATCCGGATACCATTTCCTGGTAGAAATCCAGATTAGACGTCTGTTCCAGCATCAATCTCCATTCTTCCGCAAAGCGCATCCGGTCAGATTGTGCCCGCGGGCTCCACATTGCCGGTCCCTTCGATTTGTTCAGCATTTTAAACTGAATTGCGGTGCGGTCCGTTACTATTCCGCTATATCCTCCCATAGCATCGATCTCCCGGACGATTTGTCCTTTGGCTATTCCTCCCATGGCAGGGTTGCAGGACATTTGTGCAATGTTCTGCAGGTTCATTGTAATCAGCAGGGTCCTGGACCCCATATTGGCCGCTGCCGCGGCAGCTTCCGAACCGGCATGGCCCGCTCCTACTACAATAACATCATACGTTCTGTCAAACATGCCTAAGCTTTATTTTGTATTATTATACACTTTAAAATCCAGTATTCCACATAAGAAACATCCACTGTTCCACGTGGAACATATATAATTCTTCATCTTATTGTTCCACGTGGAACATTCTCATTTTATCTTCTTCTTTACTCCGCATCAAAGCAGCTTCTTCGCCAGACTTGTCCTTATATCCGCAGTAATGCAGCACACCATGTACTATTACCCTTCGCAGTTCATCTTCAAAATCAACCCCGAAATCCGAAGCATTTTCCCGTACTCTTTCTATAGAAATATAGATGTCTCCGTGAATCATATTCCCCTCCGTATAATCAAAGCTAATAATATCCGTCAGCGTATCGTGATCCAGGTATCTCTGATTCAGAGTAAGCAAATATTCGTCATCACAAAATATATAACTTATTTCTCCCGGAAGCTTCTCCTCCGATGCAATTACCCGGGTTATCCAGTCCGCATACCGTTGCTCATCTTCCAGGGCAAAATCCAGTTCGTAATGAAAACTAATCATCCTTCTTAAAATATTCTTTTACTTTCTCCTTGTAAATTTGCCGCAAAGGTAATACTTGTCTGTTTAATATTTCTATACCCTGTAAATATTCCTCCACTTCCGGCAGACGACCACCTTCCCCGGACTCGAACTGTCTCTTATCGGTATGACTTTCTCTCTTGTTTTCCTCTCCCTGCTCCATGGCGGCATTCTTTAACTTCAACAACTCGTGTTGCAGGTTTAGCATCCTCCTGAGCACATCCTGATTCATGCCGTCACGCAATAACCGGTCTTCCACCTGCTCCATTTCCCTGAGCAGTTTTTCCTTGTTCTTCCCGTTACTCTCCCCTTCCATATCGGATAATTGTTTTTCCAAAGCCTGTCTAAGTATTTGTTGTTGTTTGTAGATTTCAAACAGTTCTTCGGACTGTCCTTCCCCTTCTTCCGGATTTTTGCCGTCTTTTTTGTCTCCTTTACCTTCCTCTTTTTCCTTCTTATCCCCCTCTATGGCATTCTTCATTTTCCCATTCAGTTCTTCCTGTCCCTGGATAATATCGGGTAACTGCATCTCGTTATTTCCTTGTCCCTGTCCCATACCCATGCTCTGTTGTAAATTATCGAGAATATTACCCAGCAATGCTGCAAGATTGTTAGCTGATGCGAAGGCGTAATGCTGACTTGATGCACCTCGATATAATTCATTGTCGGACAGTCTTTCGATAGCCTTGTCAATATGAAAATGTGCATCGGTCACTTCTTTGTTTACCTGTTCGGAGAGTTCGGGCCTTCTCAAGGAAAGTGCAAAAATGCTATCATCTATATGCGAAAACATTTCTTTAAGGTTATGTTGCCTGTGCAGGCTGCGGGTCAGTGCCGGGTGATCATCCCGCATATCTTCCACAACTTTCATCAGGTCCTCCTGCTCAAAAGAAAAGGCCACAAGGTTCTTCAATATCTGCCGCAACACTTCGGCATCTTCCATATCGTCCGAGGAAGCCCCGGACTGCATGCCGGATTTCATATCCGCAGCCATCTGCTTCATTTTTTTACCTGCACTTCGCTGCTTCTCCCCGGCCTTTTCCTTTTCCCCTTTCTTCATTTCCTCCAGGGCCTTTTGTTGTTCTTCGGAAACAGTTTCTTCCTTCTTTTCGTCCCTTCCCAACTCCAGAGGTTTTTTTAATTCCTCGTTCTCCTTTTCCAGTTTTTTCAGTTCTTCTTTTAACGCATCGAATTCCTTATTCAAATCTTCCTGTAACTGTTCTTCTTTTTCTTTTTCATTCCCCGTCCCTTCCTTATTTTCCGTGCCGGCTTTCTCCTGTTTGTCCGCCAGTTTTTCCAGTTCCTTCCTCAGCCGTTCCGCATTCTGTGTTACATAATACCGTTTGGTAAGTTCCAGAACCTGTTCCAGGTTCTTTCTGTTATTCTGTTGTGATTTGGACAATTTCTCCAATCGCTGTGCCATGTTCTCCCTGTCCAGCTTATCCGTAACTTCTTTCAGTTCCTTTAATAATTCCTCATTCTTTTTCAGCTCTTCTCTTTGTCTTTCAAGACGTTCTTCCAATAGCTTTTTCCGCTCTTCGTCTTCTTCTCCCGGTACTTCATCCAGCCTCTCTTCCAGGTCTTCCGTAAACCGTTGCATAATCTTTTCCTGCTGCAATTGCCGCTCCAGGAAATCATCTATCTTTTGCCGGTCATTAAAAGATTTCTGTTCTTTCTCCATGTTGAGCGTATTGATCTCTTTCAATTCCTTCTGCTGATCTTCCATGTCCCCTAACGACCTTTCCAGCGACCGAATGGCATTTTTCTGTTTTTCCATCCGTTCCTTCTCCACCTCCGATTCCGTGCGGACCCTATACGTAAACATGCGCGATTTTGCCGTCTTTCCCCCGCGCAAAGCATCATTATCCTTCACTTCAAAATAAATCACATAATTACTTCCTCCCGACAACTGAAGATTATCGGGAAAGGCGTCTGCAAAACGATCTACATTAGATGATGTACTAATGCTTATTTTCTTTTCTTTCGGTTCATCTTCTTTATTCTCCGGGTAATATTTCATTTCAAGTCCATAAAACCCGTGGTCGTCGGAGACCTGTCCCACAAAATACACTCCCGACGATTTTGTAGAATCCCGGATTTCCTTTACTTCTATTTCCGGATATTCATCTTTTATTACCGAAATACCAAAACCGAGCGATTCGTAATCCGGAAGATCCTTATTCCCTGTTTTAATTTCGTACTCAGTATCCCGATATACTTTGACAGATTTGTTAAATGCCGCAATATTCCCTTCACGTGAAACCTTCTCAAAAGGGGCTACGGAGTCCCCCGAAACCCAATTTACATTCCCTGCATTTCTCGCTTTCAATTTCCAGGTTATCTCCGTGCCTTCGGGCACGGTAGCATTTCCTGTTCCGGTAAGGGTATCGGTACTCATTCCGAGATATTCCGGGTAATCCAGATGCATTTCAAAACCGGTCATCACAGGGGCATTAACGATCTCCAGCCGGTACGTTTTTGACCTTACATCATTGGCAGATAAATAAAACTCTGTTGTTCCTTCAGGCCTCTTGAACTCAAAACGGAAACTTCCCGGGCTCTCTTTCCGCATAAAATAATTTTCCCCGTTGAAATGTATTTCCACATCTTCCGGAACTACTTCCCCGGAAGTTTTAACCTCTACTTCAAAGGGTTTGCCCTCTATGCCCTTCAGGGAAATGTTCACCACAAAAAACTGAAAAGGGGCCGGTGGTTCATATGCGGAACGATAATGTACTACTCTTTCATAACTATCTGAAAACCAATAAATATTACCCGAAACCCATATCATTAAAACAATGATTACAGGGATCAGTGCATATTTTACATAACGTAGGTTCTTCCGGAAATCCACGGCAATCTGAAACGGGAAAGGTTGCAATTCTGCCGATTTCTGTTCTATACTGGCGAGAAGCAGTTCGTTACTTCCGTTTTCCGTTCCGGTATGGTCATCCGAAAGCTGCAGTACGTTGATAAGCTTGTCCCCTACTTCGGGAAAGTGACTTCCTATTATTCCGGAAGCTCTGGTATATCCGATACCCTTTTTTACACGTAAGAGCTTAAGTACGGGAATTGCAACGAACTTATACAGCAAAAATATTTCAACACCGACGAACAACCAGAACAATACGGTACGGCCTGTACTGCCCAGCCACAGAAAATGTTCCACGAGCAACGTACCTATAAAGTACAGCAGTCCTATTGCCGTAAACAACAATATGCCTTTTATAAGTTCGTTCATATAATATTTTCTTATAAAGGCTTCCAGCTTTTGCCGTATCAAATCAATACCCTGCATATTTCCGTTTTGATGTCCTGCCGGCGAAAAAATACTTCGCACAACTATCGTTTTGTTATAACCCATAAAGTTACAATTTTTTCCGTACTGCAAACTGTGGTTTGCGGCTTATGGAGAAACCCTTAAATTTGCCGGACAAACAAGGAAGAAATGACAAAAAAAGTTCGCGTACGTTTTGCGCCCAGCCCTACGGGGCCTTTACATATAGGAGGTGTCCGCACCGCACTGTTCAACTATCTCTTCGCCAAAAAGAACGGAGGGGATTTTATCCTCCGCATAGAAGATACGGATCAGAACCGCTACGTTGAAGGTGCCGAAAATTATATCGTCGAATCCCTTCAATGGTGCGGCATTCCCTTTGACGAAGGAACAGGCAAAGAAAAAGGTTTCGGGCCTTACCGGCAGAGTGAACGCAAACATCTTTATAAAGATTATGCCGACCGGCTCATTGCCAACGGTACGGCCTATTATGCTTTTGACACGGCGGAAGAACTGGATGCTCACCGCAAGCAGCATGAAAGCGAAGGCAAAACATTTATCTATAACTGGCACAACAGGCAGAAATTAAATAATTCCCTTGCACTTACGGCAGAAGAGACGCAAAAGAAGCTGGATGCCGGGGAAGATTACGTTATCCGCTTCAAATGCCCGGAAGACGAAACTTTAACGTTGAAAGATATTATCCGGGGTGAAATTACCGTGGATACCAAAATACTGGATGATAAAGTCCTCTTTAAGAGCGACGGCATGCCTACCTATCATCTTGCCAATATCGTGGACGATCATCTGATGGAGATCAGCCATGTGATCCGGGGTGAAGAATGGCTCCCTTCCCTGGCTCTCCACGTATTGTTATACCGTGCTTTTTCCTGGGAAGCACCGGAATTTGCACACCTTCCCCTTATTTTAAAACCTACCGGCAAAGGAAAGCTGAGCAAAAGGGACGGTGATAAACTGGGTTTTCCCGTATTCCCGTTGCAATGGTCTGACCCTGCTACCGGAGATGTTTCGCGGGGATATCGCGAAGACGGTTATTTTTCCGAAGCCGTAATAAATTTCCTCGCCCTTCTCGGATGGAACCCGGGAACGGAACAGGAGTTGTTCAGCAAGGAAGAGCTTATCCGCGCTTTCGACCTGGAACGGGTAAACAAATCGGGTGCACGGTTCGATCCGGAAAAAATAAAATGGTTCAACCATCATTACCTGCAACAAAAAGATGATACCCTGCTCGGGGAGGCTTTCGCAAAACTGTTGGAAAGCAAAGGGATACAGACTTCCCTTCCGTTAACGCGGATTGTGTCTCTCGTTAAAGAACGAGCCACTTTTGTAAATGATTTCTGGGACCAGGCTTCCTTCTTTTTCGAAACACCCGAATCCTATGACCAGAAGGCCTCGAAAAAACAATGGAAAGAAAATACGGCAGACCTTTTGCAACGGCTTATCACCGTACTGGAAAATGTTACTGATTTCTCTTCCGCCACTACGGAAGGAACAGTCAAGGAATGGATAAGTGACAACGGCTACGGATTCGGGCAGATCATGCCCCCGCTCCGTCTTGCACTGGTGGGTGAAATGAAAGGCCCCCATATTTTTGATATTATCGAAATACTCGGTAAAGAAGAAACCATAAGCCGCATTAACAAAGCCATAAGCACAATCGGTTAGTTTCCCGGCGCAACGTTTTATTATAACAGCCTCACAGTTTAACAAGACTTGTGAGGTTTTTTTGTGTATATTCACACATCATTAATCTATTAAAGACGAAGTCATGAGTTACCTATTTTATCCGTTGATTTTCTTTGCAGTCATCATCTTTATCTCTGCCTTTTTTGTGGTAAAGCAACAAACTGCTGCTATCGTGGAACGTTTCGGGCGTTTTGAAAGTATACGACATTCCGGCCTGCAGCTGAAAATACCTATCGTAGACCGTATTGCCGGGAAACTGAGTCTCAAAATACAACAACTGGATGTTATCGTGGAAACCAAAACGCTGGATGATGTTTTCGTCAAACTCAAGATTTCCGTCCAATATGTCGTTATCCGCGAAAAGGTTTACGAAGCATTTTACAAACTGGAATATCCCCATGACCAGATTACCAGTTATGTTTTTGATGTGGTACGTGCCGAAGTTCCTAAAATGAAACTCGACGACGTTTTTGTAAAAAAAGATGATATAGCCATAGCTGTTAAAGGTGAATTACAGGATGCCATGCTGGATTACGGTTATGACATAATCAAAACACTGGTTACGGATATTGATCCGGACGCCCAGGTGAAAGCAGCCATGAACCGTATCAATGCTGCGGAACGCGAAAAAATAGCAGCCCAGTTCGACGGGGATGCCGAACGTATACGTATTGTGGAAAAGGCGAAAGCGGAAGCGGAAAGCAAACGTCTGCAGGGACAGGGTATCGCAGATCAGCGAAGGGAAATAGCCAGAGGCCTGGAAGAATCGGTAGAAGTCCTGAACAAAGTAGGGATAAACTCGCAGGAAGCTTCTGCCCTGATCGTAGTAACACAGCACTACGATACTTTACAGTCCATAGGTGAAGAAACCAACAGTAACCTTATACTGTTACCCAACTCACCGCAGGCAGGAACGGATATGCTCAACAACATGGTTGCGGCATTCACCACCAGTAACCAGCTCGGGGAGGCCATGAAGAAATCTGCAAAGAAAGGAGAAGACAAAAACAGGCAATAGCCGATAGTTTTGCGGAAATGCCTTAAAATAACAGGCTCTGCACGCTTTTTATTTCTCAAATGAGTATCGGTGTTATCACAAAAACGATCTTCGCTTAAATCGCATTAAGGAAGGTCGTTTTTGATTATAAAAAATAATATTAAACGTGGATTCAATAGCTTTTACCAATAATAACAGCTTCCGATATTTTTCATCCGGACAATAGATTTATTTAATATCTTAATCTCATGCAAAACTCCTTTTATGTTTCCACGGATAAAACCATTCTTGACATTGATCTCATAGAAGATTTTCTCACCAACAAATCGTACTGGGCCAAAGGCAGGAGCAGGGAGATCGTGGAAAGATCCATTGCCAACTCCCTGTGCTTTGGTGTTTATACCAAAGAAGGTACACAGGTAGGTTTTGCCCGTGTAGTGACCGATTATGCTGTTTTCGCCTGGATCATGGATGTGTTTGTCCTTCCCGAATACCGAAAAAACGGTCTCGGAAAGTTACTGTTGAAAAACATAATGCAGCACCCGGAACTCACCTTTGTGGAAAAGTGGGGGCTGAAAACTCTGGATGCTCACCGTTTATATAAAAAGTTCGGATTTCACAATACTACGCAATCCGAACTGATTATGGAAAAAATTGTTTCTATATGAGAAACAGGCCGGATACCATAGTTATCGAGTCTTTTAGTTAAACGGGTTCCTAGCTATTAAAATACCATGATTTTGTTTCGTGCATGAAAAAGCAGACTTTTTCAACACTTTTATAAGTATCTTCTCTTTTCAGATAAGGTCGGTCAAACAATGGATAACACGTTAACCACCTGCCTCAGAATCATCTCAGTTCTTATCCTGGATCTTCGCCCAGGTATCCCGCAGCCCGACGGTTTTGTTAAACACTAACTTACCTGTCTTCGAATCCTTATCCACGCAGAAATATCCCAGCCTTTGAAACTGGTATCTCTCCCCTGCCCCGGCCTCTTTTAAAGACGGCTCTACGTAACCTCTCGTAATATTGAGGGAATCCGGATTGATAAATTCCATAAAATCCTTATCCTTATGCCCGTCCGGTTCCGCGTCTGTAAACAACCTGTCGTATATACGCACTTCGGCCTCTATGGCATGCGGTACGGAAACCCAGTGCAATGTGCCTTTTACCTTACGCATACTTTCCTCTGTTCCGCTTCCGCTTTTACTCAGCGCATCATAAGTACAACGGATCTCGGTAACATTGCCCTCACTGTCTTTTACACAATCTTCCGCTTTGATAATATAGGCATTTTTAAGCCGTACTTCCCCTCCTAATTTCAGGCGGAAAAACTTCCTGTTGGCCTCTTCCCTGAAATCTTCCCTTTCGATATAGATCTCCCTGGAAAAGGGCACTTTTCTGAAACCGGCGTTCTCATCTTCCGGATTATTTTCGGCATCCAGCCACTCTTCCTGCCCTTCGGGATAATTGGTAATCACCACTTTTACAGGGTCCAGTACAGCCATTACCCTCGGCGCTTTTTTATTGAGGTCTTCACGGATACAGAATTCCAGCAGAGAGACATCCACCAGGTTTTCGCGCTTGGCTATTCCTACCGTATCGGCAAAATTACGAATGGACTCCGCGGTATAACCCCTTCGTCTCAAACCGGAAATAGTGGGCATCCGGGGATCGTCCCAACCCGTTACCACTCCTTCTTTAACCAGTTGTAAAAGTTTCCTTTTACTCACTATGGTATGACTGAGGTTCCTGCGAGCAAATTCCCGTTGTTTCGGTTTTACCCTTCCGTCATCATATACATTGTCCAGGAACCATTCGTATAACTCCCTGTGCATGGCAAATTCCAGCGTACAAAAAGAATGTGATACCTGCTCTATGTAATCGCTCTCGCCATGCGTCCAGTCGTACATCGGATATATGGGCCAGTCATTTCCCGTACGGTGATGGCTCCTGTGCAGTATTCGGTACATTATCGGATCGCGCATCAGCATATTGGAAGAGGCCATATCTATCCTGGCACGGAGTACATGTTCCCCCGATCTGAATTCTCCTTTACGCATACGTTCAAAGAGATCGAGGTTCTCTTCTACCGATCTGTTCCGGTACGGACTCTCTTCTCCTGCCTTCGAAGGTGTTCCTTTCTGGGCTGCTATTTCTTCGGAAGTCTGACTGTCAACATAGGCTTTTCCTTTTTTTATCAGTTCAACGGCCCAGTCATATAACTGCTGGAAATAGTCGGAAGCATAGCATTCCTTATCCCACTCATACCCGAGCCATTCCACATCTTTTTTAATGGCATCCACATATTCCTGCTCTTCCTTTTCCGGGTTCGTATCATCAAAACGCAGGTTTACCGGGGCTTTATAATCCAGCCCGAGCCCGAAATTCAGGCAAATCGAACTGGCATGGCCTATATGCAAATATCCATTGGGTTCCGGAGGAAAACGAAACCTCAGATTTTCTTTAGGAAAGCCTTCCCTGATATCTTCCTCTATGATGTGCTCTAAAAAGTTAAGCGATCTTTCTTTTTCCGACATAACAATTGCGGTTCTTTTGCTGCAAAAATACGCCAACTTTTGAAACCTGACAGACGTATGAGCTAAAATGTATCTCCTCTATGGTCATATCCTTTGTCTTTGTTAGGAATAGAGTTACTTTTGCATTTTGACAGGAAAACAATGGGAATTATAAGACTGCATAATATCAGGGCATATGCCTATCACGGATGCCTCGTGGAAGAGGGAAAAATAGGCAGCGACTACCGTGTGGATGTGGCTGTAATGGCCAACTTGCAACCTTCTGCCGACACTGACAATCTGAAGGATACCGTAGACTACGTACACATAAACAGCATTGTGAAAGAAGAAATGGCCATACGGTCCAAATTACTCGAGCATGTTGCCCGGCGTATCCTCGACCGTATTTTTGATGAAATACCAATAGCCGAAGAAGCCACGGTAGAAGTTTCGAAAATAAACCCGCCCATTGGCGGTAATGTGGAAATGGTAACCATAGAAATGACCCTGGCACGGAACAACCACAGACAACAAAAGGAATTGTAATATTCCCGGACGGAATTACCCGTTATAATTTATTTGATTTAAAAAATAAATTAGTAGATTTGCCGTCCGAAAGTATGGCACCGTGGCCGAGTGGCTAGGCAGAGGTCTGCAAAACCTTCTACAGCGGTTCGAATCCGCTCGGTGCCTCATAAAAAAACGTCCCGTAAGATTGCGGGACGTTTTTTTATATACTGATGCCAGGGCTTCGGTACACTTACACCAAAGGTGTAAGCACTCAGCCGCCTCTTTTAATCTATAACCGTGTGTTGTTTTTCATTCTTACTTACAGTTTACAGGCCATTAAAAAACTCACAACTCCATCCCGATAAATATCGGGACTAATCAACTCCAAAACCATTACTACTTCTTCCGGATATCTTCTATGGCTTCCTTTATCTTCGCTTTCTCTTCCGGGAAAAGCCCCTGTATGATCAATGCTATACCAAATACCATTAACACAATACTTATAACGCGCTTTACTTTATATATCCGCCAGGGTGTAAGTTTTCCCTTTAACTGTTTGGCCAGTATTATTTTTATGCCGTCCACCACCAGATAGGTAATAATGATGGTACCGAAAAAGGTGGTGATCCTGTCCGGCTCCATATCCAGTTTAGGACCGAAAACTATGATAATCCCCAGCCAGAACCCCAACACGCCGATGTTGATAAAATTGAGCAAAAAGCCTTTGATGTACAGGGCCATATAATTCTTCTTAGGGATAACCAGATCCTCAAGATTATCGTCGTTCCTTCTGAAATCCCTTTTGATCTTTACATAGGAGATCACACCATAGCACAGGAGCAGTACACCGCCGAAAATAAAAAGTGCGGGGTCGTCCTTCAGTTTTTCCAGAATCTGGTTGGTGCTGAAATACGCTATAAGAATAAAGAGTATATCACTGGTCACCACCCCCAGATCAAATGAAATACCCGCGCGGAAACCCTTAAGGGCACTGGTTTCCAGAAGTACAAAAAACACAGGGCCTATGGTAAAGGCGAGTAATATTCCCCAGGGAATGGCAGCCAGAATATCCTGCATCATGAAAATCAGCCTTTATTGTTCTAATATCTTTCCGCCCAGGAAGGTTTGTTTATCTATTACTTTAGGATTTCCGTAAATCTTTATTGTACCGCCCGCCTTAACTCTTGCTTCTACATATTCCGAAGCGCGGACTTCTGCAGTACCCCCGGCATTTACATTTACCGTTGTTTGCTCAGTCTCCAGCGATTTGCCTTCGAACTGTCCGCCGGTATTGATCTTTATTTCCTGATTTTTCGCACTTCCCTTCACATCCAGAATACCACCGGTTATGGCTCTTGTTTTCAGTTTTTCTACAGCCACTGTAATATCTATTTCTCCGCCTTCCTGCGCTCTCAGTTCCAGATCGATCTGTTTAAATGTTTCCGGTGACGAGATAAAAGCATTTTCATTCACATCAATAAGGCTGAGCTTCTGGTTATAGTGTATTTCCACAAAGGTCTTATGTCCGCTGAACGTTTTTTTCAATTGCATCCGTATCTTCAGGTTCCCGTTGTTATTGACCACACTCACCTCGGAAGCATCTTCACCAGATATTATTACCTTATTTTCATCGGAAGGAATCAGCTGTGCCGAAATACCGTCGAATACCTTTACCATATCAAACTTTCCGGTTTCTTTCGTAATGTTTTTCTGTGAAAATCCGACAGCTGTTATTAAAAGAAATAAAACAAAAAATACGCGTTTCATAGATATCATTTTTTAGTAAACACAAAATTATGTACACTCCGCGGCAATAATTATTCCAAAGATATCGCTATTCTTCCGCTTTTCCCAGTAAATCGAAGTCCAAATGACGTTTTACCAGATCGGTATTCTTCACTCTGACCACAACTTCGTCGCCGAGCTGGTACATGTTTTTAGTCACTTCCCCTACGAGGGCATATTGTTTTTCGTCAAAAACGTAATAGTCATCTTTGATATCACGGGTACGTATCATACCTTCACATTTGTTCTCCACGATCTCCACATAAATACCCCATTCGGTAACGCCGGAAATAACACCGACGAACTCCTCTTCCCTGTGGTCATCCATAAATTTTATCTGCATGTATTTAATCGAATCCCTTTCGGCATTTACGGCCAGGTTTTCCATGCTGGAAGAATGTCTGCATTTTTCCTCGTATTCTTCTTCCTTGGCAGATTCCGCACCGTCAAGGTAATGCTGTAACAGCCGGTGTACCATGACGTCCGGGTACCTCCGGATGGGCGAGGTAAAGTGTGTATAGTAATCAAATGCCAATCCGTAATGACCTATATTCTGTGTAGTGTACTCTGCCTTGCTCATACTTCGTATGGTAAGGGTATCTACCAGGTTTTGTTCTTTCTTTCCCTGCACTTCGGTAAGCAGGCTATTCAGAGAGCTTGTAATCGTCTTTCTGCTCTTCATGTTAATGGAGTACCCGAATTTGGAAATAACGCCTTGCAGCTGTATTAATTTATCTTCATCGGGTTCGTCATGTACCCGGTAGACAAATGTCTTCTCCGGTTTTTTACGTCCTATGAATTCCGCTACTTTACGGTTGGCCAGCAGCATAAACTCTTCTATGAGTTTATTGGAATCCTTGGCTTCCTTAAAAAATACCCCGGTAGGGACATGTTCTTCGTTGAGATGAAACTTCACTTCCACCTTATCGAAGGAAATAGCTCCGTTCAGCATCCGTTTGGAACGCATGATTTTTGCCAGTTTGTCCAGTGTCAGTATGGCATCGGCCACTTCCTGTTCCACTTCATAGGCCTTACCGGTAAGCGACACTTCTTCAGGTATTTTGTTGCTTTCCGTATCCAGGATGGCCTGTGCCTCCTCGTAGGCAAACCTGCGATCGGAATACGTCACCGTGCGACCGAACCACTGGTTGAGCACCTCGGCTTTACGATTCATTTCAAACACCGCGGAAAAAGTATATTTCTCCTCATTAGGGCGCAGAGAACAGGCATTATTGGACAATATTTCGGGCAGCATAGGCACTACCCTGTCTACCAGGTATACTGATGTTGCCCGGTTGTAGGCTTCATCATCCAACAGGGTTCCCGGAACCACATAATGCGAAACATCGGCAATATGTATTCCTATTTCATAATTACCGTTTTCCAGGACGCGAAAAGAGAGGGCATCGTCAAAATCCTTGGCATCCCGCGGGTCTATGGTAAAGGTAAGTACGTCGCGCATATCGCGGCGCTTTTTTATTTCTTCTTCCGTAATAGAAGTATCCAGTTGATTGGCAAAATGTTCTACCTCTTCAGGAAAGGTATACGGCAGTCCGTATTCGGCAAGTATGGCATGTATTTCCGTATCGTGATCTCCCGGTCTGCCGAACACTTCCGTAATGCGCCCATAGGGTGAATCGGCTTTTTCCGGCCATTCGGTAATTTCTACCAGGACCTTATCTCCGTTCTCGGCGCCGTTTATTTTGTTTTTTGGGACGAAAATATCCGTATACATCCGGAAATCCGTAGGCAGAACAAAAGCAAAATTCTTCTGCATCTGCACTATGCCAACAAAAGCCATCTTCTTACGGGAAAGTATCTTGGTAATCTCCCCTTCCACTTTTTTACTGCTTCGTCTCCGGTTTGGAAATACATACACTTCCACCTCATCACCGTGTAAAGCCTTACCCAGCATATTGGAAGGCACGAAAACATCCTGGTCCAGTTCTTCACAGACCACATACGCATTCCCCCGTCCGGTCATATCTACCCGTCCCGTAAAATAATTCAGGGAAGGAATAGCGCGGTATTTTCCCCTTTCGACTTCTTCTATCGATTTCTTTTCCTTGAGCTGTACCAGTTTTTTTATCAGGAGGTTTCTTCCGCTGGCATCTGTTATACCCAGCCGGGAAGCTATTTGTTTATAATTAAATGATTCTTCCGGGTTCTTTTCCAATACGGAAAAAATACCTTTTGTTATTTCATGAGTTTTGTGCTTTTCCGCACGCTTTTTCTTTCTTGACATATAATCGTTTCTATTAAAGTTGAAAAGTACAAATAATAATTGAAGTAGTTCGGGGATAAAGAAAAGTTAAAATTATATTAAAAAAAGTGTAACAATTTCCTTCTTTCATCGTCTTATACCATAAAGACAATAAAGCTCTTGAAAAAAGTTTATAACATAATAGCTGTTTTCATTCTCATCCTTATCACGGGAATACTTTCTTTTATAAGATACATAGATTATTCACTGGAGAAAAAAGAGGATATAAGAGAGGTACGCACTACCACAAGAACTTCAACAGTGTACACTAAAATATTTTAGCAAATATCCGTCTAATTTTTTAATTTTATATGAAGTTTACCAACAATCATTTGCATGAAAGATTTTGTTGTAGTGGCTACCTTCACGTATCCTCACGAATACACCGTGTTACATCATATACTCGATGAAGAAGGTATACCCCATGTTTTTGAAAACGAAACTATGGTCAATGTCACCCCGTTTTATTCCAACGCCCTGGGTGGCATAAGGCTCAAGGTACACCGGGAAGATGCCGAAGCGGCTATTGCCATTATCAAAAACCTGGAGGATAATCGTTCTTCCATGCGTATCGTATAATTTATCCCTTTTTTTATCCTTCCCTCAACCTCATATTTTTTTATAACACATCTTCGCTTTTTTAAAGTAGTTAACAACATATATAATTATCATTATTAATTATTTTTTTTAAAAAGATTTTTT
>NZ_RJTM01000106.1 GCF_003725735.1 Sinomicrobium pectinilyticum
GTTGTTATTATAGGCTGTTAACTTGTAGCGTAAATTTTTCCGGTAAAACTTGACTTCGGGGTTTATTAAAAATTATACAGGGTAATTAACAACTTATACCTGCTGTAAAAGATTAGTTTCTACTGATGAAGATGAAGTAATCAACAGTTGTCAACAACTGTAAACAACAGGTTATTTTTAATAATTTTGGTTGTTAATATCTGTTAATAACCCCGGGTTGGAGTTTAATAAACGGAGAAGAAAATTTAATAGAAATGGTTTGTTTTCTTCGGGAATAAAAGCATATTGCAATATATTCTGATATATGCAAATTATTTTGTCCGTAAATAATTCATAAATATCAACAATGTTTGTTAAGTTATAATGAATTGAAAATTAAATAATTATAAAATCGAATTAACAAAGCTGTTTATATCGGTTAAAAAGGCTTATTTAGTACCTTTGTATCCTTAGAAATAACTAAATATATAAACGATGAAAATATCCATTGGTAACGACCATGCGGGCACGGAATATAAGTTTGCCGTGAAAGAACTCCTGGAAAGTATGGGAATAGAAGTGATAAATCACGGTACGGATATGGGTTCGAGTGTGGATTATCCCGACTTCGTACATCCTGTAGCTGATGATGTGGAAAAAGGTGCGGTGGATTTCGGTATTATTATATGTGGTAGTGGTAACGGTGCTTCTATGACTGCAAACAAACACCAGAGAGTCCGCGCTGCGCTTTGCTGGACGAAAGAAATTACACAGCTGGCCCGGGAGCACAATAATGCAAATATACTGAGTATACCTGCGCGTTTTGTTTCTCTGCCCCAGGCACTGGATATGGTAAGGACTTTCCTGGATACGGAATTCGAAGGAGGAAGACACCAGAACAGGATTGATAAAATACCGACCGGATGTTCGTAAAAGTAAATACTTTTCTTTAGTCTTAACAAACTTTTGTCGTGGATATACGAATGTTGAGGTTACTGTTTTTCCATGATTTGTGATAAAATGGATTTTAAATCTGCAATGAATTTATAAAAGTTCTCCCCGGAGAACTTTCCTGATTTTATATGTACAGGCTATGCTTTCTATATCGGTAAAATATTTCAATGAACTTACCTTGCAGGAATTGTATGATATACTGCAGCTGAGATCGGAAGTTTTTGTGGTGGAACAGGATTGTGTATATCAGGATATAGATGGCAAGGATGCTAAGGCATTGCACCTCATAGGAAAGAAAGAGGGAAAGGTTGTGGCTTATACACGGTTGTTTCCCGGGGGAGCATATTTTGAAGAAGCCAGTATCGGCCGTGTGGTGGTTAGTAAAACAGAGCGGCAATACGGCTACGGGCATGATATCATAAAAGCTTCCTTAGAAGCTGTTAAAAACTATTTCCGGGAAAACAAAATAAAAATATCCGCCCAGGAATACCTCGTTCGCTTTTATGAGAAACACGGATTTGTAAAGATCGGTGAGGGTTACCTGGAGGATGGGATACCGCATGTTGCCATGATATGGAAATAGAGGTCGCGTACTGAGATTGTGGGTTAGTCCAGTTCCAGTTTGCCGTAAAAGTTCATCTGTCGTGTTATCCAGTTTATTCTGTTCCCTATATATGCGGATGGCGGATTTGCGGATAGTTTTCTCGGGTTCGGCAAAATTGCGGCTATAGCCGAAGCTTGTCTTTTACCGAGGTTTTCGGCAGGTATGTTAAACCAAAAGAGGGCCGCCGCTTCCGCACCGTAAATACCGTCTCCCGTTTCTATGGAGTTCAGGTATACTTCGAGGATGCGTTCTTTGCTCCACAACAATTCTATAAGGAAAGTAAAATAGGTTTCAAGGCCTTTTCGCAACCAGCTTCTGGCGGGCCATAGAAATACATTTTTTGCCGTTTGCTGGCTTATGGTACTTCCGCCGCGTATACGTTTCCCTTTCCGGTTATTTTCATAGGCTTTTTCTATGGCGTCGAGATCAAAACCGTTATGGTGCGGGAAGTTCTGGTCTTCGCTGCATATAACTGCGAGGCGCATATGCGGGGATATTTTTTCTATAGATACCCAGTGATGTTTCATAACTATGCTTTTCCCTTCCTGTTTTTGTTCAAAGCTTCGGATGATCATAAGTGGTGTCACGTAAACCGGGCACCATTTAAAAAGGAGTACCAGAAAAACGGAGATAATTACGAACCAGAAAGTACATTTTATGATAAACCTGATTATTCTTCTTAGCATATTATTTATAAGTAAGTGCTGCGAGTTCTTTTCCGACCAGTGTTCCGATGGCAATACCTATGCCACCGAGCCTGACACCGCAATATACATTCCCGGACAGCATTTTAACAATAGGTATTTTCTGTTTGCCCATTCCCATGATACCACTCCACCGTTGTTCTATCTCATAAGGTATTCCGGGGAGGATAACTGTTTTTAACAAGTGTTCCAGCCGGTCCTGTATCAATTTGGTCTCGCCGAACTCTATGGTAGTTTCTCCGGTGATATCTAGGTTTCTCCCGCCTCCGAACAATATTCTGTTTCCTACATTCCTGAAATAGTAATATCCCTTATCCAGGTGAAAAGTACCTTTTATTTCCAGGTTTTTAACCGGTTTGGTAATAAGTACCTGCGCCCTGGCGGGAATGACATCTTCCTTTACCAGTGCCGGTGTAAAACCATTGGTGGCGATGAGCAATTTTCCTGTGGAAAATTCGAAATGTGAGGTACGAACAAAAACCTTACTCCCGGTATCTTCAAATTCCTTTACTTCCGTGCAGTTGAGAATCCGTATGTTGTTCCTGATGCATTTTTTGAGCAATGCCTGCATCATTTTACCCGTATTTATCTGTCCTTCGAAGGGAGTGAAAATATATTTTTCCTGTATTTTATCAAAACGGAATATATTGTCTTTTAACGAAAATACTTCTGCACGGAATACGGGCTGCAACAGTTTGTTAATGCGGTCTATATTGTCCAGGCAGTTTTCGAAAAAAGCCGGGTCGTTTTCCGGAAACAGTTCCTGTCCGCCATACCGGCGGTAATCCATGGTTTTATCCCCGATGTTTTTTCGAAGCATTTGGAGGCCTTTCCAGCGCTTTTCCACCAAGGTTACCATTTCCTCCTCCGTTGTATTATTTAAATCGTCCAGAAGTTCTGAAATACTCCCAAAACTGGCAAATCCGGCATTTTTGGTACTGGCCCCCTGCGGGAGTATTCCTTTTTCCAGTACGAGTATTCCCGATTCCGGATATTTTTCACGAAGTGCAAGGGCACAATTCAACCCGGTAATACCACTGCCTATGATCGTAAAATCCGTGCCGGACAACCATTCCGTTTTTTCCCAGTAAGAGAGTTGCATATCAGGTAAAATTAGAGTACAGGTTTCCTTTTATGATCGGGAATTACGGGCAACGGCCGGTTTGTTCCCCGGAATACCTATAGAAGTTCAAGTTAAGAAAATTATGGATATCATCTCCGGAAAAAGGATGAAACAGGAAGGCATCTGTCCCGATCAGGCAGATTTTTTTTGCATGAGACCAAGAGTAAGCCCTATTCCCGTTCCCGTTATGGTACCCAATATAAAATCGAGCCATAGCATATTTTCTCCGGAAGTCGAATGATAAACTGTGGAGGCAATAATTCCGAACATGAATACAATAATCCCGGATATTTTTAAGAATTTGTATTTCATTTTATATTAACACTTTACTCTTGTAATTTACAAAATAAAAGAGCGAAATAAAAATGAAATGCTTTACCGGTTTCTAGTCGTTCAGTTTTAATACGGCCATAAACGCCTGTTGCGGTATTTCCACATTACCTACCTGGCGCATACGTTTTTTACCTTTTTTCTGTTTTTCCAGCAGTTTTCGTTTACGGGAAATATCTCCCCCGTAACACTTGGCCGTAACGTCCTTACGAAGTGCCTTAATGGTTTCACGTGATATGATCTTTGCACCGATTGCGGCCTGTATGGGGATATCGAATTGCTGCCGGGGAATAAGTTCCTTTAGCTTTTCGCACATTTTTTTACCGATGTTGTATGCATTGTCTGCATGTATCAGGGCCGAGAGGGCATCTACGGACTGGTTGTTGAGCAGGATATCCACTTTAACCAGTTTGGAAGCCCGCAACCCGATAGGGGAATAATCAAAGGAAGCATATCCCTTGGACACGGTTTTCAACCGGTCGTAAAAGTCAAAAACGATTTCCGCGAGCGGAATATCAAAAGAGAGTTCCACCCGTTCCGGAGTAAGGTAGGTCTGGTTCGTGATCTGTCCCCTTTTATCAATACAAAGACTCATTACCGGGCCTACGAAATCGGATTTTGTGATAATTGTTGCTTTGATATATGGTTCTTCCACCCTGTCCAGTTTGGAAGGGTCGGGCAGGTCGGAAGGATTGTTTACCACGATGGGTGTATCCGGTTCTTTTTTGGTATAGGCCAGGTAAGAAACGTTGGGCACCGTAGTGATGACGGTCATGTCAAATTCGCGTTCCAGGCGCTCCTGTATGATCTCCATGTGCAGCATGCCCAGGAAACCGCAACGGAACCCGAATCCGAGCGCAGCCGAACTTTCCGGGGTAAATACCAGGGAAGCATCATTCAGCTGAAGCTTTTCCATGGAAGTGCGAAGTTCTTCGTAATCTTCCGTATCTACGGGATAAATACCGGCAAATACCATAGGCTTGACATTCTCAAAACCGGCGATCATATTTTTGGTAGGGGTTTTGGCATCGGTAATGGTGTCCCCCACTTTTACTTCCTTGGCTTCTTTTATACCTGAAATAAGATAACCTACATCTCCTGTTTTTATAACGTTTTTAGGCAGCTGCGTCAGTTTCAGGGTACCTATTTCATCTGCGTAGTACTCTTTTCCGGTAGCCATGAATTTTATTTTCTGGCCCTTGGTTATTTCCCCGTTTACTACACGGAATATAACTTCGATACCGCGGAAAGGATTGTATACCGAATCAAAGATCATGGCTTGCAGCGGCTCGTCGGGGTTTCCTTTTGGCGGAGGAATGCGTTCTATGATAGCTTCCAGGATTTTGTCTACACCGAGGCCGGTTTTTCCGCTGGCGGGAATAACTTCCTCCGGATCACAGCCCAGGAGGTCCACGATGTCATCGGTTACTTCTTCCGGGTTGGCACTTGGCAGATCTATTTTGTTCAGTACCGGGATGATCTCCAGGTCGTTTTCCAGTGCCAGGTACAGGTTGGATATAGTCTGTGCCTGTATACTCTGTGCGGCATCCACTATGAGCAGCGCTCCTTCGCAGGCCGCAATGGAACGGGATACTTCATAGGAGAAATCCACGTGCCCGGGAGTATCTATCAGGTTTAGTATGTACGATTCACCGTTGTGAACATATTCCATCTGGATGGCGTGGGACTTAATGGTAATACCCCGCTCCCTTTCCAGGTCCATATTATCGAGTAACTGGTCTTGCTTCTCCCTCTCCGTTACCGATCCGGTGTAGTCCAGCAGCCTGTCGGCCAGGGTACTTTTACCGTGGTCTATATGGGCAATAATGCAAAAATTCCGGATGTGCTTCATAGCAAACGTTATATGTCCGTTTCACCGGGTTTTATGCCCGGTCTGTTCAGGACAGGTTTAATTTGCAAATATAATTTTATTTTTGGGTATTTCGGGTTTTTATATACGGCATCCTCCGGCGAAATTTGTTTTTGCCCGTAAAAGTTATTTTACCTTACCCGGTACACGGTTTCCGCTTCCTTCGATCCCCAGGAGGTTATCTCCGAGTTCCTGTCTTTTGGCATTGGCCAGTGCGACTATTTTATTCACTATTTCAGGATGTTTTGCTGCTATGTTCCGGGTTTCTGCAGAATCAGTGGCGAGATCGTACAATTCCATTTCCGGGAGATCCACATACCGGTATTCCCCAGGCTGTCCTCCCCTGCCCGGCTCCTGCCCTTCCATGGTCCGGTAGTTATGCGGAAAATACAATTTCCAGTTTTTATAACGCACCCCGTGCAGCTCGTTTACTTTATAATAGAAATAATAAGCTTCGTGCGGATTTTCATCCGTTTTTCCGGTCATAATATTCCATATGTCCTTTCCGTCTATTGGGTGTTTAGGCAAGGGGCTGTTGGTCAGGGACGCTATGGTAGGAAACAGATCGATGGCCATTACCGGGGTGCCTATGGTTTTGTTTTCGGGCAATCTACCCGGAAAACGGGCAATAAAAGGTTCCCGCTGTCCGCCTTCCCAGGATGTACCTTTTCCTTCGCGGAAAGGGTACGCAGAACCGGCATGGTCACCATAAGATAGCCAGGGGCCGTTATCGGAAGTGAAAATGACCAGGGTATTTTTATCCAGTTGCTGTTCTTCGAGTGCCCGGAGGATTTCCCCGACAGACCAGTCGATTTCCATAATCACGTCACCGTAAAGCCCTCTTTCCGATTTGCCTCGGAATTTGTCCGAAACGAATAACGGCACATGTGGTTGCGGGTGTGCTACGTACAGGAAAAACGGATTTTCCCTGTTTTTTTCAATAAAATCAACGGCTTTTTCCGTGATCTGTGTCGTGAGCATGGACTGGTCGTTGAGCGTATCTATGATTTTTTTATTCTGGTATAAGGGCAGCGGGTCAAAGTCAAATACGGTACCCTGTTGCGGATGATGGGGCCACATATCGTTGGAAAAAGGAATGCCGAAAAAATCATCGAATCCCTGGTTGTTCGGCATAAAATCCGGATCGTCGCCCAGGTGCCATTTGCCGTAAAGGGCCGTAGTATATCCACGGGCTTTCAGCATTTCGGCCATAGTGGTTTCGCGGGGATTCAGCCCTGTTTCGGAATCGGGCATCAGCGCATTGTGAATACCGATACGGTTCGGGTAACACCCGGTGAGCAGTGCTGCGCGGGAAGCGGAGCAAACAGGCTGTGCTGCATAAAACGACGTAAGTCTGATCCCCTCTTTGGCCATTTGATCGAGGTTCGGGGTTTTGATGTCCGGCGAACCGAAACAGCCCACATCTTCATAACCCTGATCGTCCGTAAAAATAATAATCACGTTGGGCGGTGTATCTTTTTCTTTTGTTTTTTCCTTTTGTGTGCACGAAATCAATATAACGGAAATAATGGTGAAGGGCAGGATTTTTCTAAATATCATAATATTCAGGTTTTGGATGTAGAAAAAGCAAATAAAGGTATTTTTTCATAAAATCCGTAAAAAACGGCGAAAATGAACGATCGCAGGGCATTCCTGAAAACAGGGAAAAGCACAGGGATGGTGCATTCGTAATTTTTACTTTATCTTTGCACCATAATAAAGTAAAGTATTGTGGTTAAGATTGGTAACATAGAATTAGATGAGTTTCCGCTTTTGCTGGCTCCTATGGAAGATGTGAGTGATCCTCCTTTCCGGGCGCTTTGTAAAGAGCAGGGAGCAGATGTGGTGTATACGGAGTTTATTTCTTCCGAAGGTCTGATACGCGATGCGGCCAAGAGTGTGCAGAAGCTGGATATTTACGAAAAGGAACGTCCGGTAGGCATTCAGATATTCGGTGCCGAACTCGATTCCATGTTACAGGCGGTGGATATCGTAGAACAATCCGATCCGGATATTATAGATATCAATTTCGGTTGCCCGGTAAAAAAGGTAGTATGTAAAAATGCCGGCGCCGGGATACTTCGAGATATACCGCTAATGGTAAAGCTTACAGAGGCCATAGTAAAGCGTACCAAACTACCCGTTACGGTAAAAACCCGGCTTGGCTGGGACAGTAATTCCATAAAGATCGTGGAAGTCGCGGAACGGCTTCAGGATGTGGGAATACAGGCCATATCCATACATGGCCGTACCAGGGTACAGATGTATAAAGGCGAAGCGGACTGGCGGCCTATAACCGAGGTGAAGAACAACCCCAGGATGCATATCCCGGTATTCGGTAACGGCGATGTGGACACCCCGGAAAAGGCAGTGGAAATGCGGGATAAATTTGGACTTGACGGGGCCATGATCGGCCGTGCCAGCATAGGATATCCTTGGTTTTTCAAGGAGGTAAAACATTTTTTCGGGACCGGTACACATGCTTCTCCTCCCACGATGGAAGAAAGGGTGGAAGCTGCCCGGAGACACCTGAGCATGGCCATTGACTGGAAAGGGGAAAAACTGGGCGTATTTGAAACCAGAAGGCATTATACCAATTATTTTAAGGGCATACCGCATTTTAAAGAACACCGTCAGAAAATGGTAACTTCGGACGATGCTGCCGATGTTTTTGCTGCTTTTGATGAGGTTCTGGAGAAATTCGGTAACTACGAGTTTGTTTAATTCTGGTCCTGGATCAGTTTTTCGGAGATCCTTCCCGAAGCGATTTTGGAAGCAATAAGGCCAAGGATGGCGATGGTACCGAAAACTATACCTATATTGGCTAGGTGGATCTCTACCGGGTAGGGCAGGGAAGGTGTAATGAGAAGCCACCCGAAAACCATTTGTGACCAGGTGAGCAGTACGCCCAGTGCAATTCCTATGCTACCTCCCACCAGCGTAACCATAAGTCCCTGTACAAAGAAAATACGGCGTAGTCGTTTTACTGTTGCCCCCATACTGAATAGTGTATTCAGGTTTTTGCGTTTGTCCAGTATCATCATAATAATGGCTCCTACCACGTTGAATAAGGCTATAATAAGTACCAGCGTAAAAATGAGGTAAGTAGCCATATTTTCGGTATTCAGCATACGATACAGAGCATCGTTTTGCTCTACACGGTCCTTGACCATCACATCACTTTCAAATATACCTGTTATTTCCTGTTTTATGCGGGATACATTTGCGCCCGGTACAAGTTTTATGTTAATGGCTGTTATTTCGGAAGGTTCCTTGTGAAGTATTTTCTGCACCAGTTCCAGGTCTGCAAATACGTATTTTTTATCGAGGTCCTCCGTTACGGCATATACACCCGAAACCGTTACGGCAACTTCGTTGTAGGGAGTAGTATTGGAGGTAATGCTTCCTTTTCCGGGTTTGGGTACCAGGATGCGGAGCGGGTTCATATAATCGTTCAGCGCCAGGCCCAGCAGGCTTGCAGTGCCGATTCCGGTTACCACTTCGTTGAGATCCCTGTCGAACCAGTTTCCGTAGTAGAGGATACTGTCTGTATTCACTACACGAGCATAGGTAGTATCCGTACCCTTAATCAGGGCTACATGGTTTTTTTGCTGATGGGTAAGGAGTACCTGTTCTTCGATTTCGCGGGAGAAAAAGGCGATTTCGGGTATATTTTTAAGGCGGTTTTTTTGCTCGTCATTCAACGTCATAAACTTCTGTCCGTCACTCATTACCTTGAGGTCCGGATCAAAGGAATTACTGAAGGACAGGCTGAAAGTTTTAAGTCCGGCGAAGCCCGAAAGTACGATAAACAGGGCAGCTGCACCGATCACCACTACGAGGAAGGTAACCAGGTTAATGATATTTACAGCGTTCTGGCTGCTTTTGGAAGCCAGGTATCTCTTGGCTATGTAAATGGGAAAATGCACGTTTTGTCGTTACTCTGTTTTCGGAAATTCCGGTGGTGTTCCTTTTAACAACGGGAAATCCGGACAAGCCGTATTTTCAGGATTTTTTTCTTTTGTTCAGCATATCCGGATTTTCAATCGGATTTTCCGAACCTTTCAGGGATTTTTCTATCTTATCTATGTATTCGAGGGAATCGTCCACGAAAAACTCCAGTTCCGGAACTCTGCGAAGCTGGTTCCGGGTACGCCTGGCAAGTTCGTGTTTTATCTGTGATTTATTGTTCTGTATCCCGCCTATGAGTTCTTCGCTTTTGGCATTGGGAAAAATGCTGAGATAAACCTTTGCGATCGAAAGGTCTACGGTTACCGAAACTTTGGTCACGGAGATCAATATACCCTGAAGTCCCCCGTCCGTGGCAGCGCGCTGTAATATATCGGCCAGGTCACGCTGAATTACACCTGCTATCTTTTTCTGTCTGTTACTCTCCATACTGCAAAAATAGGAAATACCGGGATGCCAGTGACAAGTGAAAGGCATAAATCATTACATATTCAATAAATTAGATAGTGATCGCTATATTTGTGTAAAGAAGAAAGCATGAAAAAAATAGAACATACGGGCATTGCGGTCCGTAATATGGAAGCATCCAACGCTTTGTATACCAAATTGCTGGGAATAGCTCCCTATAAGACTGAAACGGTGGAAAGCGAAGGCGTAAAAACCTCTTTTTTCCGGGTTGGAGAAAACAAAATTGAACTCCTGGAAGCGACAAATACGGATAGCCCTATATACAAGTTCATAGAAAAAAGGGGAGAAGGGATACATCATATCGCTTTTGATGTGGAAGATATCGAAGCTGAGATCCGGAGGTTAAAAAACGAAGGTTTTACCGTATTGAACGATATTCCTAAACGCGGTGCGGACAATAAAATAGTGGCTTTTTTACATCCCAAAGACACCAATGGCGTATTAATAGAACTCTGCCAGGATATTTAGATGCGAATCTTCCGGTATTGCAGTAGAGAGGAGGTAATATAAAAAACCAAAAAAGCTTGCAGCAAATTAAAATATGTAGTAATATTGCATCCGCAAAATGCGGGTCCTATAGCTCAGCTGGTTAGAGCACCTGACTCATAATCAGGGGGTCCATGGTTCGAGCCCATGTGGGACCACCTGCTTACAAGTCCAAATGATATGAAAATATTGTTTGGGCTTTTTTTATGCTTAAAAATCAAGGATTTACGCTTTCTTCCAGTTTCCAGTCAAAATTTATCATTCGTCAACTTGCCAACTTTTTTTGCCTAAAAGGTACCCTACATGGTACCCCAAAATCAATTTTAGGCACCCCACTTTTTAAAATTTAAAAATATGAAAATCAATAAATTAAGTATATTATTCTTATTGGATAAGACAAAAATGAATAAGCAGGGTAAATGTCCTGTAAGGTGTAGAATGACCTATTTTGGTAAACGGAAATTGTTCTCCACAGGGTTATTTATCAATCCGGATCATTGGCACAGCAAGTACCAACAAGCACATCCACCCAACAAGGAAAACGACTTTATCAATGCGCAACTAAGCCTGATTAAACAACAAATTAATCAGGCTTTTTTATTGCTCCAATATCAGGGAGAATCCTTTACTGTGGATGATATCTATAGGAAATTCAAAGGAGAGCCGGAGAGCAAAGAAAAGGCGGTTTTGGAGGTATTTGAAGAACATAATCAGAGAGTGAAAAAGTTGGTGGGGAAAGACTATGTTATGGCTACTTTCTGGAAATTAAGGCAAGCAAAGGAATTGCTGGCATCCTACATAAAGTTCGAGTATAAAAAAGATGATTATGCCTTTAAAGATCTGGATTTAGGATTTATCAAGGAATATGAATTCTACCTGAAATCGGAGAAGAACCTTGCCCAAGCTACGGTATATAAGGCTATACAGCGTTTCAGGAAGATCATTAAGATAGCTATTGCCAAGAGATATCTGGATAAAGACCCTTTTATCCTCTACGAAGTAAAAAGACCCAAGAAACAGGTGGTTTACCTCACCCCCGAGGAACTGAAAAAGCTGGAAAAACACAACTTCTCTCAACGTCGATTACAAGAGGTCAAGGATATGTTTGTCTTTTGCTGTTATACAGGATTAGCCTACCAGGAAATGGCCGATTTAGAGCCTAAACACATCGTAAAAGGCTTTGATGGTAAGTTATGGATATACATCTCCAGAAAGAAGACAAATAGAGTAGTTTCTATACCCTTATTACCACCTGCAATACGAATTATAGAGCAGTATAAAGGAGGTTCCAAAGTTCTGCCTGTAATCTCCAATCAGAAATTCAATTCCTATTTGAAAGAGATTGCGGACGTAGTGGGAATTGAAAAGAAACTGACTCATCACATAGCCCGGAAAACCTTTGCATCTACCGTATTACTCTATAACAATGTGCCCATGGAAATCGTCAGTGAATTACTGGGACATTCCAGTATAAAAATCACCCAGGAACATTACGGTAAAGTGGTGCAAAAGAAGGTGAGTGAGGAAATGAAAAGACTAAGCAGGAATTTTAAGAAACAACACCTAAAATCCAAGAAAAAATGAATCCTAAAACGCAGATATATCAGAGCGGTATCATAGATAAACTGACCAAACTCTTAGAAGTACAATACATTTATGAATTTCCGATAACCACAACAGGAAAGCAGAAAAATTGTGTTTTGATTATTAAAAACCATCCCGATAAATCCAATGATAACCTTTCTTCTGTAGCAGATATATTCAAAGATTATCCCGAGTACCTGTATAGGGCATACCCGGAAAACTACACCAGGGAACAGTTAATACGGGGTAATATCTTTTTTATCCAGGCTTGCTTGCCACAGTATTTACAATACCATGCTCCTGATGTGGAGCATCAGGGTTTGCTTTCTGATATAGACCTAGAACAACTATTAGATGGTGCAGAAACCTATTTCCAGGAAGAATTTAGCAAGACCATAGGTTTTAAGCAAGGGGCACAGTTTTACCAGAAAAAAGAGAATTACCCACAAGCCGTCTTTATGTTGCACCAGGCTTTTGAACTGGCTTACCGTACCGTGGAACTGTTTACAATGGGTAAAGAAAAGGTGTGTCACAGTATTGCCAATCATCAGCAATACATACTTCCTTTTGTCCCGGAACTCGGACAGATATTCTCTTTGGAAAATGATTCGGAAACTAAATTGGTGAAGTTGCTGGATATCGCCTACCGAAATGTCCGCTATGGCAGGGATTACCACATTACACCGGAAGATATTGCTATATTACAGGCCAAATTGGAAAAGGTATTAAGTATTGTGGAGCAGAAATTTTATTCTGGCTTAACAAACAGTAAGGAGGCTGTAGAAACAAAAATAAAGGACTCCTCTCAACGAACACAAGACACAGTAGTACAACAAATAGAACGATTAATCAGCGGAAAATATCGAATGCCGTTTCCTAAATCCAATAAGGTATATTATCAGGAGGAATTTCATATTAGCAGTCCGTCGGATATGCTTCATACGGCTAGTAGTATGCTGAAAGTATGTATTATGGCCGCTGAGTATGCGGAAAGTAACTTTTCCCCTGTAGTTCCACAACCACACTATAATATTCAGAGAACCCTTGAGATTGCCGTACAGTTATTACCTTATGATGAAATGGAATGCCTGGAGGAAATTATAGAAGCCTGTGGCGGACTGGAACAATTATTAAAAACTCACTTAAAACCCACTTCATGAAACCAAGTATAGAAAAATTAGTAACCCATTTGGAGCGTACCGGTAAAGATCACCCTCCTACCCTTTGGAAACATCCTTTTTATAAGGATAAGTACCAGGTGTATTTCTTTTATGTGGAAGATCATTGGGAGTTGGTCACATTTGTAGAAGCGTTGATAAGCATATGCCGATATACTTTAGAACGGGATGGTGTACCCTTGGAAACACCAGAACACCAATTGGATTTATATCGTGAATGCTTGCTAAAATTGGCTGAAAGACTTACGCCAAAAGGAGATATATCTGCTTTAGATGGTGTTCACGAATATATGCATACCGAGAAATTACACCCTTTTATGCATAAAAATAATTCGTCTGGTAAATAAAGTAAATTCAACAACTGTTTGTAAAAAGACAATTCTTTTTTAATATAAACTGAGTTCTTCCACTATCTTTCCGAGGTGAATGCTTCACCGCAAAAAAGAGAAATAACACTTTCTTAATGTTATTTTTTTTGCTTAAAACATTCAGATTTAATATCTTGTAACCTGTATATAACTCAATATTTGATTTGGTATTTTTTATTTATTAGCCTTAATCTTTAAATTTTACGTATTATGTCATTTAAAGCAACATTATCTGTTGGCGGCAAGAAAGTGAATATTCTGAGCGCTAACTACGACCTGGCACAAGAAGTAGATGCCACAGGACGTCCCTCTTCGGTTACACGTGGAGGACGAATTTACCTTACCGTAGAATCCACCGGAGACTCTTTCTTTTTTGAGTGGATGACCAACAACTTCGAACGTAAAAACGGGGTGATCACGTATATCAAACGTGACACCGATGCTAAACTCCGTGAAGTAAACTTCACCGAAGGTTACCTGGTAAAGTACAAGGAAAACTTTGACCATAGGGGAGACAATCCTTTAACAGAGACTTTCACGATTTCCTGCCGTATGCTTTCCAGCGGTGGCGGAGAACATATTAACGAATGGGTATAACCCCATTCCTGATTTATTGTAGTAAACGATCAAATCAAATACATTATAAGGGGGTGTAACTCCCCCTTATTTACCCTACCCCCCCAAGCCAACCCTGATTTTTCCGTATGAATCTATACGGAAGAAATTGTTTTATGTGTGTTGAATAAAGAACAGGAGATATACAATTTAAAATTAGTTTGCGTTGGCACAATTCACAAAAGAAAACCTGCGAAGGGCAGAAGAAAATTATGGTGATACAGCATCTTTCCAGCGATTAAAAGGAATCTGGAAAAGGAGAAAAGATATCCCGGATAAATACCTGATTATGCAGGGATGGAATTATATTGATGAGGAAAGGACACAAGAATTGCGCTGTGTACTTTGTTTTCCCCAACTCAATTACTGTAGACTGGTAGATAAACAATTTATATTTACCTCGGTAATGGCAGACATAAAATTTGGGAAAAGAGCTGTTTACGAGTGGGAATACAGACTGATAAAAGAAGAATTGTCCGCATTGGGTAAAAAAATAAAGCAGTTTACCAGGAAGGAAGTTCAGTCTTCCGTAGCTTATTTTGAATCCTTAAACCAATTGCTGGATGATGACCGGTTGGTAAAACGAGCACTACACCAGGCAGTGCCCGTTGAGGTTAAGCCGATGATCTTTAAATTTTTTCCATACCACCGCAAAAAGTATGGGGTTTATGCTCCCAGGCTTATTCAAAACTATCGTTCTTTTTTCGAAGGACTTCGTAAGGAACTTAAGCTATTATCGGATAGGTTAACATTGAAATAAGAAGAATGTAATAATTAAAATTACTGGTTTTCAGTGATGTATAATGCGACAGGAAAGATATATTTTAGTAATCCATAGAAATAATATAATACACATAACGGTATGAGCTTCCTTGCTAAATTTGAGATTGACGACATGTCCTACAACATTTTGGAATATGACATAGTAGTAGAAAAAGGGACAGACCATAATGGTAAACCCTCTACCAATGCAAAGGGTGGTGAAATACGCCTTGTGGTAGAAACAGATATGAAAGACCATTTTGCGGATTGGGTGGTTAGCTCTACCCAGGTGAAAGACGGTAAACTCATCTTTTATAAGCGTGATGGGATGGCCCGGATGAAATCCACAAGTTTTAAAAAGGGTTATTGCATTCGGTACAAAGAGAAATTCAGGGCTATAGGTGATGACCCTATGTGTACGGAAATTGTCATTTCCGCCCAAGAGATCATTATAGGCAATACTCCCTATAAAAAGAGATGGCCCGCCGCAGTATAAATTAGCCTAATTATTGTTTTTCCAAAATGGAGTACACCAAAAAGACCGACCGGATGGATATCACTATAGAAGCCTATAGGCATACCATTTTGGTACAACAACGATGGAAATATAATTGGCAAGTCATTATTCCAACGTCCCATTGGACCTATGATGAAAAAAAGAACTTTCATCATAAAACAGATAAATTGATATGGAACCAATGGAGTGGCCGTTTTATGATAAGGATAGAAGGGAGTTCAGACTTTGCAAAGCAATCGGGCAGTAGGGACTTTACTGTAAATTTTGATATTAGATGGGCATTGTCCAATGCGCATTGGGAGGTCATCGTGCGAAAAATTCCTCCTGGAGATTTTAGAAGGAGCAGGGTGCGGTGGACAGACAGACAGATTATATTGGATACCGAGGACATCGATTCAAGAGAGGTTATGCCAGGTTTTTCCCAACATCCCGTATCCCATGAATTCGGACATACTATAGGAAACGTACCCCATGTGGTAAATCATTGGGATGAATACCGGAAAGAAAGTCCTCATTACGGGGATTTATATAGTATTATGAATGTAGGAAACGAATTAAGAAGCAGGCATTTGGATTATCTTGTTCAGGAACTTAATACTATGATCCCCGAGACTACATTTACTATTGCTAAACTTTTATGATATGAGGATACTGACCTTGTTTATATCGTGTTTGCTCCTGGGCTGTAAGAACCCCGCCCCGAAGGAAAATGTACTGAAAGCAACTATGCAAGAACAAACAAAGAAAATGGAAAAAGACAGCATTACCAGGGAAGGCCTGGAAAAACTGACATTGACGGAAGCTAGGGGGAGATATGAGAGGCCGTTAACACAGGAAACCTTTGTATTAGGTATAGACCCTTTACATGAGTTTAGGGGAGGACTGCTAAACGTATTTTCCAAAGGAGAAATAAACAGCAAAACCATTCATGTTAAAGAGGTCACTTGGGAAAAAGATGAAGAACATAATATTACAGTTTGGTACAGGCAAGAAGGAGAAATATGGACACCCGTAGATATTTTCGAATGGAACAAAGACGATATATTTTAGAGCACAATAGGGAATAAAAATATTAAGTTATGGCACTGCAAACAGATGTTAGCGTAAAGATAGGAGGGCTTCGTATAAAGACCTTTATCGATTTTGAACTGAACCAGAGGATCGACGGTCACCATGAACTTACCATAGAATGCCGGGAAGAAGAAATATATCTCCAGGACCCGGGGCTTAAAAGTAATTACCACCAACTTATAGGAGAAACCATTTTGGTAACCATGCAGGGCATAGACCGTATGTTTTCCTCACATACGGGTTATTTCAAAGGCGTAGTGACCCGTGTCAAGGCTCTGAATATTAATGACAGCAGTGGTAAACGGTTACAGTTCAGGGCATATAGTCCTACGATTTTGATGGACAATGGTCCGGAATCTGCTTCTTTTCTAAAAAAGACACTTTCCGATATAGTGCATAGCTCCACTAGGGAATATGATACCCAATTACTTAAAATAGTATCCAACCCTTTAAAAAATACGCCCTATCCCTATATCACTCAATATAACGAAAGCGATTATACTTTTTTAAGGAGGATGTGTTCCCGGCAGGGAGAGTGGTTTTACTATAATGGAACTGAACTTATCATTGGCCAGGAAAATACAGGAGAGGAAATACCTCTGCATTACGGGTACAATCTCACTCATTATGATTTTGAAATGAGCCTGCAACCGACCCGTTTTAAATATCATGGCAATGATCTGTCGGAAGGGGAGTCCCATCAGAGTAAAACTACAGAATACGAGAACAGGGTAAATGGTATCGCCGCCGAGTTGGTTAAGTCTTCCGGCAGGATATTTTCCAAAGAGACCATAGTACAGCACAACCAACTGGTGAATGAAGGTACAGGCAAAGCGGACATGGATGATTTCGCCCAGCTCAATTTCCAGAAAAAGGTGGCCAATATGATCTATGTTAATGGCAGCAGTGAAAATCCGGCATTACGCCCTGGCATTATCATTAGAATATTAGACGAGGACGGAAGCTCCCAGGGCGTGTTTAAGGTGATAACCGTCACCCACCAATGTACAGATACCGGGGATTATAATAACGACTTCAGGGCTGTTCCTGTATCCGTACAGGTATCCCCGTTTTCCAATCCGGGAGAATATCCCAAATGTGAAAGCCAGCCTGGCATAGTGATGGACAACAATGATCCCAAAGGTTTAGGGCGGGTCAAAGTACAGATGGCCTGGCAAAAGGAAAATGCCCAGACCACGGATTGGATACCTTTAGCCTCTCCTAATGGGGGTAATGGTAAAGGTTTCCACTTTATCCCGGAGAAAGGCGAGAGTGTCATGGTGGACTTCCAAAGCGGCAATGCCGAGGTACCCTATGTCACAGGAAGCATCCACCACAACCAGGCCAAGAGCGGCTATCACGATCCGATGAACTACCTGAAAGCCATACAGACTGTAAGCGGCAACCGGATGATCATGAATGATAAGGACGGGAGTGTTACCGTGGCCGACCCCAGTGGAAATACCATTATTATGCACGGTAATGGAGAGGTAACGATAAAGGCACCGAATACGTTAAATCTCATATCAACAGATATAAACGTCCTGGCCGGAAACAGTTTTAATATCATAGCCAAACCACAAATGGAAGGCGCCGGGGAAGGAACCATTAATTTCCTGGCGAAAAAACACTTTAAGGTACAGGCCGAAGAAGAAACCATTGAATTCAATGCCAAGCAAAAGGTCAGCCTGGAAAGTACCGAGGCTGATGTTACCCTTAAAGCCAAGACACTGGCTACGATTGACAGTGATGATATTATCAATATAAAAGCCAGTAATGAAATGGCCATACACGGAAGCACGAAAAGCAAAATATCCGGAGGAGAAGTAGAGATCAACAAAGCATAACCTACCGATGCAGGCTATTGAAAAAATAACGCCCAAAACTGTACTAAGCAAAGCTACCTACCAGATAGACATCCGGCAGCGTGCAGCTATGGGTAGTATGCCACAGGAGAATGTAGTGAAGATCATTGCAGAAAAAAAGCTGTTAAGCCGGGATGAAGAAGGTTTTGTGTATAGGTTGCATATCCCGGAACGGAAACAAAGCAACCAAGAAGGCATACGGGCATTGGAATATGACTTGTCCTGGCTGCAACAAAAACTGGAATTGCGAACCAACAACCAAGGAGAGGTAACTCACATTTTTAACCTTTGGGAGATTGAGGATATATGGAGGGCTAACAGGAACAGGTTTTATCAAAAACACAAACGGTTTTCTGCCATAGAGGACGTTATGGAACAAACGGATGTCCTGTTACAAAACCCTGAGCGGTTTATTTCCGTTTTCAAAGAATCCGAAGTAGGCTCGTTGTTATTCCCTCCTTTATATGAAGAACATACTGAAATAGGCCAGAAAACAGCACAACATAAGGTATTTGAAGGTTTCTTTGAAACCGTTGACTTGCCACTACTACTGACAACAACATTAAAAAGACGGAAAGAACTTATCGCTAACAATGCCCACCTGTTGAGAAAAGGTACCCTCGATACAGATCGCTTTGACCAGAAAAGGGTACAAAAAATGTTCCGCAAACTGGCCGATAAGATCACTCTTAAAGTAGGTGTAGATTTGAATTACCTGGAAACCTATGACCTGGACCGTTACGATTGGATAGACTATGCAGGACAGCTTTTCCGGGTCAGGATAAAGGGATTGTTCACTTTTGAACAGATCGCACGTATAACCCCCTTAAAAAAAGAGCTATGAGCGGGAAGAAGTACGTGCCGGAAGGCGTCTATTTGGTGTGTGATAAAGGTAGCAAACCTTCCGAGTTTAAAATCATCTACTATGCGGAAACCACCGTATACGGAGAACACATGGCTACGGAAGCAGACAAAATCTTTGTGGCTAATTTCGAACCTTTCGGAGCTTGTGCCTGTAACCAGGGTAAACCCTGCGCAGCCCAAGTCACCAGTTGGGAAAATGTAACCGATGGCATTACATTGAACGGAAACAGTTTGTTGTTAGAGGACAGCGAACTTCCCTGTGCTTTGGGAGGCACAATCAAAATATATTTTTCCTTGCAGGCGGCAATGGCAGCCGTACCCGAACCGGAAGAAGAAGAAAAGAGCTTTTGGGACAAGACACTGGACTTCGGGGCAGGATTGGGAGAAGGCTTATGGAAAGGGGCAAAAGGAACGGTAACCGGCATTTATGACCTGGGAGTTTGGGCAGGGAAGCACAGTACTCCATATATGCTGTTAAACCCGGAAGGCTATGCGGAACAATTGCAAAAGGATAAAGAAACCCTTCAAACATTAGGTGGCGCAGCTAAGTCAGCAGGAACATGGGTATATCGGAATTCCACAGTAAATTACATCTTAGACCGGGATGATTTTATGGCTGCCCAGGTAGAAAATGCAGCGGCATTTGATGCCTTACAGGAGAAAATGGCCAGTATGGATGCCAGGGAATGGGGAGATCTTACCGGGCAGGTATTATTCGAGGTAGGAACAACGGTGGCAACGGCCGGGACAGGTACTGCGGTAACTGCTGTAAAAGCTGCGGATAAGGGTGTAGATGTAGCAAGGGCTGTAAATGCTATGGATAATCTGGCAGATGGCGCTAGAGCATTGGAAAATGCAGATGATGTGGTTGATGGAGCGAGGGCTTTGGAGAATAGTTTGCCACCTGTCCCGGAGGAATTGGGGTCGGTGGTGAACAAGACAGATGATATACCTGCTCATAAAATGAAAGGTAGAAGACCTGCCAAACCTGAATACCCTGTTAAAAACTCTGATGGGACTTTAACTGAATATGGTGAGTGGTACTATGACAGGCCTTCTGGATATAGATCAGGTGTACGGGATGATACTTGGAAAGCTGCTCAAGATACTAATGGAGATGTCTTTGACCCGTTAACTGACCAAAAGATGAATCCTGATGAGGCATGGGATATGGGCCATAAACCCGGATATGAATTTAGAAAGCACCAACAAAGTGCAGCAGATAGAGGAATATCCAGAGAGCAATTCTTGGATGAACATAACAATTATAAGCATTACAGGCCAGAGTTACCTTCATCAAATAGGTCACATGCAGATGAAATAATGGATGATACATATTTTGGAAATTAAATTTTTTATACCTTTATAATTAAACATAATCTTATGCCTACAGCGACAGATGATAATAAACAAATAGCAAAATATGCTGCCCCGATTCTTGGTATTAATCCTTCTGCAAGACGCTATTGGGATGATGATCGTAAAAATTCTATAGATGTATTCAGTGTAGACGACCCTACTCATGCGAATATTAAGTTCTATGGTACTATTGGGGTGTCAGATACACCTTTAAAAATTAATAACGAACCTCAATCTTTTAGACTTGAACTTGTTTCAGGTGCAGATAAAAAATATTCAGAAGCTCCTAATATATTAAGCACGTGTGGGTTTTATATTACGAAGGATGAGTGGGAATGCAGACCTGGTACCGTTTTCAAACGAATGGTTGAAATGTATTATCCTGAAAAACAAATGAAGCATATTTATTTTACTTCCCCTTTTCCCTGGCAGGATAAGCTAAAACCGTTAGAACTAGAAACTAAAAAAGTGGTATGGTTACTGGCAGTTCCTATTTCGGATAACGAATTAAACTATAAAATGGAGAAGGGAGATCAGGCATTGGAAGAACTGTTTGAAGAAAATGAAATAGACGTTTTTGATTTGGATAGGAAATCTACTATTTAAATCTATTTGGATTTTACAAATTTTGACCGCTCTTAGGCGGTTTTTTTATTTCAATGTGAAAAACTGTACCCCCCTAATACTTATGCAGAAAAACTTGGCAACTTGAGGGTTGTCAACATGTCAATTTATTTTCCAGAAAAAGATAAGGGATGTTCTTCACATTACTCGCCATTGAACCAAAACAAAAAAGCAAAAAGTATTATTATCCACGATTTTTAGGAATTAATTATTAAATTAACGTGAATAATGTTTAAGCGGCCAGTAAAAGTTGACCATTATTATTTTTATTAGGT
>NZ_RJTM01000107.1 GCF_003725735.1 Sinomicrobium pectinilyticum
TTAAGCGGTTAACCGGGTTATGTTGACGGCTAAAGGGAATGGGTTAGCCGTTAAAGGGATTTGTTTAGCGGCATATACAGTTACGTTGACCGCTAAAGGGAATGGGTTTGGCGTATACCCAATCCCTTAAATGGCACTATTCAGGCTTACCCGGGAATACATAATTCCCTGGTTTGTTCCACCGTCCCGATGAATATCAGTAGTGTTTCCGGGTAATCTGCGCAAGTGTTAGCCCGATCGAAGGAGGCCTTCAGGGAAAAATCCGAATGAGATTAAAGTCTTAAAAATACCTTTACTTTCAAAAGCTCTAAATAATATTCATGTTAAAGTAGTTTATCCGTAACGTTAACACCCCACATAAGGCAAATGCATCTGAGAATATATTACCAGGCATATTTTTATGCTATACAGAGGTATTTCAATGACGTATTACCGGTGAATTTCAGTTTTTTCTCACCAGCATATAAAAATCATTTTCCAGGGGAAGATACCCCAGGTCATAGAGAAAATAATATATGGTGCCTTTCCTGGTGGTATAGGTATTGGTAAAGTATTCGAAATCGAATCCTTTTTCCATAAGCCTCATTTTTGTGGTCCTCGCTTTATCTTTCGGATTGAGTTCCGATAATATCCTGTAGTTTTTGCGGAGTTTGTTATTAATGTTCCGGATAAGGTTTTTGCTGTCCTTGTTCAGTCGGTTATTATAGGTATTCCTGCAATGATCGCTGCAAAACTTCTTGTCGGTCCGTCCGGAAACTTTTTCTCCGCATTCCAGGCAATTTCTGGCCATTACTTCGCACGTTTGTAATGAAACGTCATTTCTTCGGCGGATTCCTCGAAAAAGACATGGATATTAATTTCGTCCTCCCCGATCTTTTCAAAGGTGAGCCCGTCAAAATATGCTTTGTCTTTTTCCATACGGACCAGGCGGAACTCTTCACTTTCGTCTTTTTCTTCCCAGCCTTTTAAATCCCGGTCAAAATGTTTGATACGCAACAGCAGGGTTCCTTCCTGCTGGCTGATGGTGCACAATTCATAAAATTTTACCAGGTCGTTCACTACGAGTTTAAAAGATCCCATCATGGAGCCGCCCAGGGGGGAACTCCATATTTCTTCGGTTGTCCCTCCTAAGGCTGTACCTTCCCAGTAACCGGCTATCCAGGAAAGTTCGGAGAGTTGGGCGGACGGCGATACAGAATCTGCCTGCCATTGGACGGTATGTTGTGCATAAGTAATACTAATCGGAATAAAGCACAGAAGTATAAATGTTTTCATTGAACACGGTTTTGCTGGTAATTAATGTTTAGTGAAATATATTATGGGGATAGGATAAATATAATAAAATTATCCGAAAGCATTTTTGCAGACATCAGCCGGAACGGGAAGGAAATGATGCCCGGCGGATATTTTTTAACCGCGGATTGGCAAATGTACCCCTGGTTATAGAGGATAAGTTTTAAGCTTCAGTTCAAATCCGAAATCATTTGTTATGTTGTTCTTTCGGGTGGGAATATGAGATGAGGGGGAATGTGTAAAACCTACACAGTTTTTGTGGAAATGTATATTATTTCCCTTTGAAAGGGTAGGGAGTAGTTTTAATCCCATTAAATGGGTTTAATTCCCCGATGCTCTGCATCGAAATGGGCTAAGGCGTGACTCCTTTGGATATCTCGTGGGTTGTCCCGAGGTAGTTGATTGTACGGGCCGGAATCCTACTTTATGACCAGTTTTCTGGTGGATATATTATTCGTCTCCGTGACCTTTATGATATAAACCCCTGCATTGAGGGAGGAGACATTGAGGGTTTTTCCGTTTATTTTGGTACGCAGCACTTCTTTTCCGAGTACATCGTAAATGGATACGTTTTTGGGAAGGTTTTTCCTGGAATGTATCACTACCATACCGTCAGTAACCGGATTGGGAAACAAGCGAAGTTCTTCTATGTCCTTCTTCGGGATCGTATCCTGTTTAGGCCTGGTTACAAGAGCCCTGTAGTTGGTCCTGTAAGGCGTTTTCGTTTGTTTTTCCTGGGAGTGCCCCGCAGATAAAAAACCGAGCATTAGGATCAGAAGGTAAATTTTTTTCATTGGCCACATTATTAGGTATATACAAATTTATTAAAAAATCATTTCCCCGTTGCTAATATTTTGTTAATCCGATACGATATTATTTATAAAAGTATATCAGAATTCATACAGAGACTAACTCAAACGGTTCAATTTTTATTCCAAACCGTTCACGGCAATGAAAAAAAACCGCTATTACGAAGTGTAATAACGGTTGTATGCAAATGAAAATTGCCCTCTGTTTAAAAACGGTGCCGGAGAATGTAAATAGCTTATTCCTTATTCAGGCCGAAATAGTCCATTACAGCAAAAAAATCTTTAAAGTCAAGGTCGGCCGGGGTAAGGTTGCGTATGGCCTCAGGTTTTATGGCTATGATTTTTAATTCTTTATAATTGAGCGTGTTTCCATATGATTCTGAGCTTTTGGCCTGTTCGGTAATGATTTTAAACTTTACAAGTTCGGGATTTGATGAATCTTTTTCATGCTCATTATAAATTTTATAATTTTTCTCCTGTCTGACTCCCGGAATAGAGTACCACTCATTTTTTTCAGATTCATTATAAAACCCGAGGTAGACCCATCTGTTCGACTTTGATGTAATAGTATCCTGAGCGGGAAAAATGAGTTGAAGATTAAGGCTGTCCCGAAAAGATTGATCTTGATAACTGAACATAATGGCGTCTCCTTTAGCACTGAGTTCAGGACCTTCCTGGTCAAGGTTATTGTCATCATTAGAGCATGAAATGAAACAGATACTAAACAAAAGTATAGAACAGTATGTTATAAATTGAGTTTTCATTTTTTTAGTATTATGGCTTTTAAAAAGCGGCGTTAATAATGAATTTTGTTGTCTGTATTTAAAAATTTTCCCTGTATCTGATAGGGATGGCTGTTACATTATTGGCCTCGTTACTTTCATCTATGGATTTATTAACATCCAGGACCAATAGCAGGTAATAATTGCCAAATGCTTGATTGTAGTCAAAATCAGAACCGAATATGCTTCCCGAAGAATCTTTTGAACTTCCCGCATTGATGGAAGAAAGAGAAAAGGTCGTACTAAATTTAAAATCGTTACTGTCGAGTTTGTTATCTGAAGATAGATACAATCCTATTTTTGAACTTCCTGCACTGGCACTACCTTGGTTATCTACAATAATCAGGTTGAAACTAAGTATCCCCGCGTTTCTGGAAATGATATGACGTTGCGAACCCAGGTTACTGAGAGGTCCGGGACAGCTACTACACTCACTGCTAATTATTGTACCGGATTTGTCAAGGACAAGATCGGCTTCTCCTTCCGGACAACCATCGTTAGAAGAGGGGCCGGGTTCATTAGGGCAGTCATCTTGACCGTTTGGAACTCCATCACCATCATTATCTCCGTCCGGTATGGTGTAAGTATATTGTTTTGTAATACCGGCGTATTTTGCTACCAGAATAAACTTCTTACCAGGATTTGTATAAAAATTTCTATCTTCCCAATTTGTAAAGGGATTGACCCACATCTTTGTTAGGGTATAGGAATCAAATATTAAATCTTCATCATTTTCCCGATTCCAGTATATTCTGCCTATCTCATTATTTGGGGTGACGCTTTCGTAATATATTATGAGGTCAATTTGATAATGACCATTTGTGTTGTATGAGTAATCCCCTTTGATTTCAAATTGATAATCAAATTTTCCTGAACCGAAAGTAAATAATTTATTCCTTTCGGCAGTAATTTTAAAATTCCTAATATTTAAAGATTGGGAATATGTAATAAGGGATATAAATAAAAGGAATAATAGTACAAAAGTTTTTTTCATGGTAAATTTTTTAAAGATTAGGTGTGACTAAAATAGATTGAATGATTATCTGTAATGTTACAGTAGGGTTATTCTTACGTTAACAAATATCGAGCGATTGTGTCAACTCTTTACCTGAACCCCTAACTTCTCTGAGAGGGACATTTTTATCAAACCCTTACTTTTCTGAACATTTTTGGGCCGTGGATTTTTTATTTTGAACAACAGAGTGCTTCCATAAAACGAATAGGAAAGGATTTACCCTTCTTCTTTATTTCGAGGTGTATATACTTGTCCGGAAAGCATGGAAATAAAACCATACAAACAAAAAGAGGTTGCCTCCCATAGAAGACAACCTCAAACCTGATAAAATATAAAGCTATATTACTAAAACCGGTAACTATATCCGATTGAAAACTCCCTGCCTGGTGCACGGAAAGAGAAGTTCTGGTTTTCGGCACGGAAGGACTCATACTGGCTTTCCCTGTCATCGTCCAGTAAGTTATCTACTTTGATGCTTATTTTAGAACGTTGATCTTTGCCAAACATTTTGGAAAAATTAAAGTTTAGGCTATTAAAGGGCATGGTATACACGTCGGGGTTTAGTCCGGCGGAACCTACTACCTCCAGGGTTTTACCCTGAACATTATAGAATAGCCCGCTTTCCAACCCTATTTCTTCACTTTTATAATTTAATCCGGCATTGATCAAATAAGGGGATTGCCCCTGAAGTTCCCTTGTATCATCAATAGTCTCACCTTCCTTACGAAAATTAGTACGGCCTTCATATTCCTGAGGGGCCATATCAATTTTAGAGTCTATCAGGGAAACATTCAGGTTTAAGGATAGGTTTTTCAATCCTTCGGTAATAAATCCTAAATGCTTACGAGCTTCAAATTCTACTCCCACTACTTGTGCGGATGGAGAGTTCCGGGGAGTAATATTGGTCGGAGCCCTATTATCATAAGCTACAATTTCAATAGGATTTTTAAAATTCTTGTAGAACCCGCTGACAGCAAATATTTGGGCATCTTCACCAAATAATTCCCATCTCAAATCTATATTGTCAATTTCAGTAGGTGCTAAATCCAGATTTCCGATAAATACCATTCCGGTAAGGAGGTCGGAAATTTCAACGAGTGATTTTTCTTTAAAACTCGGACGTGCAATAGTTCTGGAGTACGAGCCACGAAGGTTCATATTGTCCCTTAATTCATAAATCAGGTTAGCTGAAGGGAACAGGTTAAAATCATCCAGGACTTTCTCGTCATTCAGTTCTCTTGTACCGTTATTGTTTTGCCCGGTAAAGAAATGCGTAAAATATTCGCCCCTCAGACCAATCACCGCCCTGAGTTTTTCAAAGGGCTTAAACTCTCCTGAAACGTAAAGGGCTGCTGTATTCTGGTTCGCATCGAAAGTATTAGCCGGTTGAAAATTACCCCGGATGAAAGATCCTGAGTTAGTTTCGGGTGTCCAGATGTTTTCCGGGGCAAGTATGGCATCGGGATCGCCGTTAAAACCTACGGTGCTGATGGCACGAAATCCGATATCGTAACTGTATATGCTGTAATCCCGTTGCTTGTAACTGTAAAGCCCCCCGAACTTCAACAGGGATTTCCTGTTGAACATGGAAAAGTTTTTGGTGAAATCAACTTTCCCCACGAGATTGGTCTCTACCAAATCGCGCCAAAGCCGTACCGGGTAACCGGCATCAGAACTTATACTATTGGTCCCATCATTATTGATGATAAAGGTAGTAAGCCTGGCATCCTTGTCCTGCACGTTGGCCCGGGTAGGCGATACACTCCACTCCGTGGTGAATGAAGCGTCCTCATTGGAATGCTTACCTGAGAATAACAGGTTGGTTACCGAACGTTGCTTGTATTCCAGGTAATTTTTGAACACCCGGATAGAGTTAGAAACCTGTGTATCCTGGTTGTAAAGTGAGGCTTGGTTTTCTCCATTCTGAAGGTGCAGGATATTGAATCGGTATTTGGACCTTTCTGTTTTATAAGAGAGTCCGGCCAACCCGGAAAGTAATACATTATTGATTCCCAGATCACCTACCCTCCTGCGATCGTACCGTAGTTCATACAGGTCAGGTTCCGTCCATTTTTGATATATTCCATCGTCAAAACCTTCATAAAAAGAAGTGGTGTTTTTATAATCCACAGAGGCAATAAGGCCTAATTTGTTCCCATTCCCTACATCGAACTGGTTCCCGTAGCTGAAACTCAGGCTTAAATTTGGCATTGAATTTTCCCGTTGCGCGGCCATGTTAGGATCAAAAGAACGGGTTATACCTTCCAGAGTCCCATTGTCGGAGGGGGGAAGAGGTACATTGGTTTTGGATGAAATAGGTAGTTTCCTGGTGCCGTCGTCAAATCCCAGAAAATCGGTGCCGCCACCCTCATAACTCAGGTAATTGTCTTTAAAATGCATATCCGGATTAAAGCCACCTGATATGGAAAAGGACATTTGCTTTGAAGAAGGAAAATCCTTGGTCACAATATTTACCACCCCTCCGGTAAAGTCGGCTGGGAGTTCAGCAGAAGCTGATTTCAGTACGATAAGGTTTTCAAGGATATTGGTAGGAAAAATATCCATCTGCACCGTGTTTTTGTCAGGGTCCAGACCAGGGATATCCATACCGTTGAGAATGGATTTGGTATAACGGTCACCCAGACCACGTACATATACATACTTTCCGTCTTGTACCGATACGCCTGGTACCCGCTTCACTGCCGAAGCAATGTCACTGGCCCCTGTTTTTTTAATTCCTTCGGAAGAAAGCCCGTCCATGAGAGAAACGGAATTTTTCTGAAGATTGAGTACCGAAGCTTCGGTGTTTTTCCGGGTGGTAGTGGTTACTACTACTTCATCCAGGGCCGTAGAAGAAAGGTTTAAGGTAACATTCAATTCTACAGTACCGTCGGGAGATACCTCTACTCCGGTGATTTCCTTAGTTTCATAGCCTACGAACGAAAATACCAGGGTATGGGTTCCGGCTTCCATATCTAAGGAATAAAGACCGTCAAAATCAGAAGTGGTCCCGGTAGTGGTACCCTTTACTACTATATTGGCAAAGGGCAGTACATCATTAAACTCACCGTCCATTATTTTTCCGGTAACCGTACCCGACTGGGCGGACAACAGCTGTGTAACGGCCGAAATTAAAATAACTGAAAAAAGATTCTTTAACATCGTGTCAAGTGGAAATTTTAGTTTTTTTATAAATTAAAGAAAATGCCCAGGGGAAAGACCTCTGGACATTTTTTACTGAAATGTTGGATTTAGCATGTTGTTATTTAGAACTCAACACCCATAGCAAATGCATACGTCCATTCAAATACAGAGGTATTGGCACCCACGCTTCCTGCTTCTACACCTTCGGCATTGTCGATGAATTTTTCTGAAGCTATCTCCATGTCTAATTCGTTATCACTGTCATTAGGATCAGGATATTTACCTATAATAATGTCTTCTATGGCTACGCCTTCGGGTAATATTATTTGCCAGTTTGAGAACGTAATATTATCATTAGCAAGTTCATCACGGGAATCTTGACCATTAATTTTTACCCTAGCGGTTTCTCCAAAACCATACGCAAATACATTTTCAAGATTAACCAACAGGCCATCTCTCAGATCGGCATAATTGCTGGAAGTTCCTGCACCTATCAAAGTAATGTTTTTAAGGGTATGTTGTTGATCGGGATTCGGATGAGTAGTGGCCCCGGCTGGTCCGTCCATTTCAAGACCGGTCCCGGATTCTGTACCCATGATCACAACTCCGTTATCTAAAGTTCCACTCCAGGCTTCGTCAGTATCAAAACCGTCATCACCTTGAGACCAAACCAAAGCATTGGTTACATTGACAGTACCGCCAAACCATTCAATACCATCATCCTGATTAGCTACAATCTCTATATTCTCCACTACGGTACCGTTACCAACACCACCTAGGGTAAGACCGTTGATTTCGTTATCCTGGCCAATGGTAATACCACCGTGGCGAATAGAAATATACTTAAGTACACCAGAGTTGTCTTCAGGATCATTTCCTCCATACTCTCCAAAATCCTCGGAAGTAGGAATACCTTCTATCTGACCGGTTTCATTATCACCGGAATAAGAAATAGGCGCTCTTCCCAAAACAATAACACCACCCCAGAGACCTACATCATTTTGATCCAGGTTGGTACCTTGTAACTCACCAGGCTGGATATTGTCAGATTCAGCAGTGAAGATAATTGGATTATCTGCAGTACCTTCTGCCATAAGTTTGCCTCCCTGATCTACTACCAATGCGGAGGCCAGAGATTCCTGTCCGGCCTTACCTTTTATAATAGTACCGGGTTCAATAGTCAGTGTTACACCGTCATTAACCACTACTTTACCTTCCAAAAGGTAAATATTATCGGCAGTCCAGGTTTCGTTCTCTGTAAGAATACCACTTTTAGTTATTCCTTCCTCTCCTGGTTCCGGTTCCGGAGTAGAAGAATCGTCATCGCTGGAACAAGCTGAGATAAATACTGCCAGTAAAGCAAAAATGGATAAAAATTTGATTTTCTTCATTTTAATCAGGTTTAATTAATTTCTTTGTGTTTTCTGAAATTGTGTTTTTCAGAACAGTTACTTGGAATTGTTCTGCCGCAAAGAAAGGGGCACTTTGTAAAGATGGTGTTACGTACAAATTAAATGTATGTAACCCTGATGTTAGATTTATGTTACGAGATTAAAAGAATGTTAACCGCTTTAATTTTTTAATATTATCTTTACTTTTGGCATGAATAACACCACGTAAATTAACATTCACATGAAAAAAAGAGACATCCGGATTTTACTGGTCGATGACGAACCGGATATTCTGGAAATCGTAGGTTATAACCTTTCTACCGAAGGGTATAATGTGTCTACGGCAGGCAATGGTGTGGAAGCCATATCAAAAGCCAAAAGAGAACGTCCGCACCTGGTTATCCTGGACGTGATGATGCCGGAAATGGACGGTATTGAAGCCTGTGAACAGCTTCGTAAAATACCTGAACTTTCCAATACCGTAATCACCTTCCTGACAGCCAGGGGAGAGGATTATTCGCAGGTGGCCGGTTTTGACGCGGGAGCCGACGACTATATCACCAAACCGATTAAACCGAAAGTTCTGATAAGCAAGGTCAAAGCTCTTTTACGCCGGTTAAAGGACCAGCAGGAACCGGAGGAAACTGTGGTGAAAGTAGGGGAGATAACCATAAACAGGGATGAGTATAAGATAGTGCAAAAGGGCAATGAGATTATCCTGCCCCGAAAGGAATTCGAACTGCTGTCACTTCTTGCTTCCAGGCCCGGTAAAGTCTTTAAGCGCGAAGAGATTCTTGACAAAGTATGGGGTAACGAAGTTATTGTCGGTGGCCGTACTATCGATGTCCATATCCGTAAACTCCGCGAAAAGATCGGTGACGACCATTTCAATACGGTAAAAGGAGTAGGGTATAAGTTTGTGTTGTAATGTACCAATGTGAGAAATTTGATGATGAGTTAAGGAGTAAAGGATTCAAGGCAAAAAGTAAAATTTAAAAGATTAATGATCTCTCTCCCCTTCAGGGGGAGGTGTTGGAGGTATAGGGTGTCCGGTTTATCCTCGCTACACTTTTACAGCCTGCTGCTATACAAAATTTATCTTTCCCTGTCCAACCGGTTTAAAACCAAACCATATTTTTTCCGTTTCTTTGCAAGGAAGAAAAGATCAATCCTGTGAGATGCCTGCAAAACTAAAGAAATCCTATAAATTCGCACTGCGTTCTTCCTTATATATTACTATAATTTCCGGTGCTTTTGTGACCTTATTGCTCTATTTGTTCTCTATCCCGGAGACTGCTGAGGTCTACTGGAAGGTATTAACTGTTTTTGTCTTAGCCAATTTTCTCTTCTGTTTCTTTATTATCCAGTTCCGGGTGGAGCGCTTTATCTATAAAAGGGTAAAAAAGATCTATGATGATGTCTCTCTCCTTGAATCCACCTCTTTTCACCAGCAACCCATAACTACCGATATGGCTACCCTGACCCGTGAGATCGAGAAGTTTGCACAGGGAAAGAAACTGGAGATCGAAACCCTGAAAGTGAGGGAAACTTATCGTAAGGAATTCATAGGCAATGTGTCGCACGAACTGAAAACACCGCTTTTTACCGTACAGGGGTATATCCTCACCTTGCTGGATGGCGCCATTAAAGATAAGGCCATCCGTAAAAAATACCTGCAAAGGGCGGCTAAGGGTGTGGAACGGCTTATATACATTGTCCGCGATCTGGACATGATAACCAAACTGGAGGTGGGGGACCTGCACCTCGATTACGAAGTATTCAATATTGTTGAGGTGGTGGAAAATTCTTTTGACCTGCTGGAAATGAAAGCGGCAAAAAAGAATATTACCCTCACTTTCGATATGGTATATGAAGACCCGATCATGGTGCGTGCCGATAAAGAGCGCATTCAGCAGGTGGTTACAAACCTGATGGTCAATTCTATAAAATACGGAAAACCCGACGGTACGACGGAGGTGAGCATTGAGAACCTGATAAAGAATAAAGTAATTGTCCGGGTTACGGATAACGGAGAAGGTATCGAAAAGCAGCATATCCCGCGACTGTTCGAGCGTTTTTTCAGGGTAGACAAGAGCGGGAGCAGGAAAGAAGGAGGGTCCGGCCTGGGACTTTCCATAGTAAAACATATTATGGAAGCACATAACGAAAAAATATACGTGGAAAGTGTTTTCGGTATCGGTTCCGAATTCTCATTTACATTGGAAAAAGCGGAAGAACCGCAGAACGTATCTGCAAAGTAGACGGGTCATATTTTAACCTGATGTTGTCCGGGAGTTTGTTAGTTGGGGAGTTGATGCTGAACCTTAAGCAGCATTTCGTGACAATACGGTTCAGGTAGACATGTTTAAAAAGCCTGCAACCAGTAATAGTTTCATAGCTTCCTAATAATACTTTCTACAAAACTTCGAAATTCTCTTTCGGGACTGTAAAAATTTCAAATAATTCGGAAAAATCAAAGCTATTAACGGGAAGCTCCGGAAGGCCGTCGTATTTTTCTACTTCCGAAAGCATTTGTATCCGGAAATCTTTTTGCCTGGCATAAGGAACCATACCTTTTTTATGCAGGCGTTTTGCCAGGTATTCCTGTTCGTACTGCCCCGGGGTGGGGATAAAAAATGCTTTTTTCCCCAGGTTTACCAGGTCCATGATCGTGGTATAGCCCGACCTGGAAAGTACCATGGCACTCTGGTTAAGGGCGGTTTCCAGCTCTTCGGACCGCATAAAATTATATACGACAATATTGTCTTTTTTCTCTATATGCTGGGTGACCTCGATCTCACCCCTTACAAAAAGGATATTACCGGGGTAATCCCCGATTTCCCCTACCAGTTTGTTTTCAAGTAAAGTGCGTTGCGGTTCCGGTCCGGAGAGAATAATGGCCAGGTCATAGCGGAGATCCAGTTCCTTTTTCTGCAATCTGCTCAGGGGGCCGATATATTTAACGGGGAGGGATTCTTTCTTCAGGTGCCCGAGTTTTCCGCTGAGGTTGGGTTTTCCCGCTACATCCGGAACCCAGCACTGGTCGAATTTGCGGATGAATTTGCGATGTACCCTCGAACTGAGCCAGGAAGTACTCCCGGTAAGTACGTTAAGCTGGTGAGTTATAAAGACCGACGGGACATTTTTGTTATATACACCAAGCCGGTTATCCGAAATAATACCGTGTATCTTTCGTTCGCGGATGATCTTTTTTACCAGTTTTTTTTCCCGGGCGATCGCTTTGACCATTTTCGGGGAGTCCCATATCATTTTCAATTTAAAAAACTTCCCTTCCTTGGCATATTCTACCTGGTATGAAGGCAGGTAAAGGCTTTCCAGTTCAGGAAATTCCTTTTTCAGCAGTTCCAGGGCAATGCCGTCGGAAGCAATAACGGGGCAAAAGCCGTTTTGCTGTAGTGCCCGTATGACGGGAATACACCTGGTAGCATGCCCCAGGCCCCAGTTCAGGGGGGCAACGAGTATACGGTTATTCATACCTGCAAAATAAGGATTTCCCAAACAGATAAATATTTCCTTAATTTTGCCAAAAAATTAAATAATTGTTGTGGGCAGCAAAAACAAGCTAAAGCGGTTTAAGGAAAACGAAACATTTTCCAATGTTATACAACCGGAGAGAGACGAAATAATTTCCGGAGGGTTTCCACTTAAAGGAAAATGGAGATCCGATTTTTTTAAAAACGAAAACCCTCTTGTGCTGGAACTCGGTTGCGGCAAAGGGGAATATGCGGTGAACCTTGCCCGTAAATACCCGGATAAGAACTTCATAGGGGTAGATATTAAAGGTGCCCGTTTCTGGAGAGGAGCAAAAACCGCCCTGGAGGAAAACCTGGGCAATGTGGCTTTTCTGAGGACCCAGATAGAACTTATCGACCTGTTCTGTGATCAGGGCGAAGTGGATGAAATATGGATTACCTTTCCCGATCCTCAGATAAAGTACAAAAGGACCAAACACCGGCTTACGAATCCGGACTTTCTCAGAAAGTACAAAAGGATTTTAAAGGAAAACGGGGTTGTTCACCTCAAGACAGACAGCGAATTCATGCACGGCTATACCCTGGGCCTGCTGCATGGACTGGGATGCGAAATACTCTATGCGCACCACGATGTGTATGGCAACGAATATTCGCCGGAGGAAGTGACCGGTATACAGACTTTCTACGAAAAACAGTATCTTGAGCAGCAAAAACCGATAACATACATTAAATTCAGGCTCTGAGACCTTCCGAAATGAAAATAACAGGGAAATACGTATTTCCCGAAAACAGAACCAACCGACAATGACACATGCTGTAATTCTCTTTTTTGCCACATTTTCTGCGGCCTCTATGGGCGTTATGCTCCCGGGACTGGTAAATATGACGGCAGCAAAGACAAGTGCATTAAAGGGCAGAATAAACGGCATTTTATTTTCTGTCGGTGCATCCCTGATTGTCATAGGACAGGCCTATATCGGGGTGCTCGTATCCAAATACCTGTACAGGAACCCGCATATTATAGATACCCTGCTTAAGGTGGCAGTGATCGTCTTTACCTTTTTTGCCATCTATTTTTTTATGATCGGAAGAAAGCGGAAAGAAAAGAAAATACGGTCTGTTTATGTGAGCAAGCGAAAGAGTTTTTTCAAGGGGATGTTGCTATCTTCCGTCAATCTCTTGCCTATTCCGTATTTTTGCGGCCTTAATGCGGCCTGGAATGTTTCCGGGTGGATCAAGTTCCAGGTAACGGATATCCTTATTTTTATCCTCGCTGCCGGGCTTGGTACTTTCGCTACACTGTATATTTATGTAGTCTACTTTAACAAAATGCAGGGTAAAGGGAGGTTTACCAAGTATTCGGATTACATACTCAGCGGTTTGATGCTGGTTTTGGTAATTATAACGCTGATCCGTATCTTTTACAGCGAATTTGAGGTTGGCTGATATGATAATGTGTCAATGAGATAATTTGATAATGGGATAATGAAGTTAAAAAGATGAATAATTTCTACCCTTGGGGGAAGATGCCGAAGGCAGAGGGGGGATTACCCGTAAAGAATCCAACCAGTTGAAACCAGAAAACATTTCCATGAACCCCGATAATGAAAACTTTTTTGAAAAAGTATATGCCGTAGCCAGGAAAATCCCTTACGGAAGAGTTACGTCCTACGGAGCTATAGCCCGTTATCTGGGCACTGCCCGTTCTGCACGTATGGTGGGCTGGGCCATGAACGCCTGCAACGGCAGAGAAGACGTTCCGGCACACCGGGTAGTGAACCGCAAGGGAATACTGACGGGCAAGCACCATTTTGAAGGCACCAACCTCATGCAGCAACTGCTGGAAAACGAAGGAGCCGAGGTTGAAGACAGCCGGATAAAAAACTTCGGGGAGATCTTTTGGGACCCTTCCGAAGAACTCGGCCGGGTAACGGGAGATAAAGAATAAATACGGGGAAGAAATCCGGACCGGTCGAAAAGAGATAGTGCCGTCGGTATGAAATAAACGATACCTATCCCGGAATTGAGTATTTCTATATAAAGGTTTTAAAATATGGCGGCGAAACCTTATCTTTGTAATTTAGAATGAATTTAATTTAGAATGAATCTGTACTAATGAAATTAGATAAAAAAGAAATATTAAAAGCATTGGAAACCATAACCGTTCCCGGTGAAGGTACAAACATGGTCGACAGCGGTGCTGTGACCAATGTGATGACCTTCGGCGATGAGGTTGTGGTGGATATTACTATAAAAAATCCCAGTTTACAGGCACGGAAGAAGACCGAAGTGGAGGTGTTGAAGGCTATCCACAATGAGGTATATGAAAAGGCAAAAATAAAAGTGAACCTCAAGGTAGAGGCCCCGGAAAAAAAGCCGCAGATAAAAGGAAAATCCATACCGGGGATCAAGAATGTCATAGCGGTCGCTTCCGGAAAAGGAGGAGTAGGGAAATCTACTATAACCGTTAATTTGGCCGTGACCCTGGCCAAAATGGGATTTAACGTAGGATTGCTGGATGCCGATATCTACGGCCCGTCAGCCCCGATAATGCTCGACGTGGAGCGGGAAAGGCCCCTGGCCGTGCAGGTGGATGGAAAGTCTAAAATGAAACCCGTAGAGAACTACGGCGTTAAAGTCCTGTCTATCGGATTTTTTACACAGCCCAACCAGGCGGTAATATGGCGTGGGCCTATGGCTTCCAAGGCCTTGAACCAGATGATCTTTGATGCGGCATGGGGAGAACTCGATTTTCTGCTGGTAGACCTTCCTCCGGGAACAGGAGACATTCATTTGAGTATTATGCAGTCGCTTCCGGTCACGGGGGCGGTAGTGGTGAGCACGCCGCAGAATGTGGCACTGGCCGATGCGAGAAAAGGAGTAGCGATGTTCCAGCAGGAGAGTATTAATGTACCGGTACTGGGGATAGTGGAGAATATGGCATATTTTACCCCCGAAGAGTTACCGGAGAACAAATACTATATCTTCGGCAGGGAAGGAGCCAGAAACCTGGCTGAGGACCTGGATGTTCCTTTCCTGGGAGAAATTCCGCTGGTGCAGAGTATCCGCGAAGCAGGAGACGTGGGACGTCCCGTAGCTTTGCAGACCGCAACTCCTCTGGAGGAAGCCTTTGAAGAACTTATGAAGAATGTAGTACAGGAAGTGGTGAACCGCAACGAAAGCCTGCCACCTACCGAAGCAATAAAAATAACGACGATGGCCGGATGTTCGGCAGTGAAAAAAAAATAGTATTCTGACCCCGAAGGAAGATTATGGTAATTATCCCGGTAGAGGTCTTAAACTCGGAAAGATGACAAAAGAAGAATTAAAACTGAATGTAGAAAAAGCCTTGGAAGAAATCCGCCCCTTTCTCAAAAGCGATGGTGGTAATATATCTCTGGTTTCCATAGATGACGGCAAACTGGTAAAAGTACGCCTGGAAGGGGCCTGCACGGACTGCCATGTAAATCATATGACACTTAAGGCAGGAGTGGAGACTACCATAAAAAAATACGCTCCTCAGATAGAACAGGTCGTAGGCGTTAGTTAGGGCACGATAAGGCAGTATGAAGTTCCCTTTATGCTTGGGGTAAAGGGAAAGGGATTTGTATTGCCATATTTTTCCGGGATTCCGGAAAAAGAAGTTGAAAATCCTAATTTACTATACAATGATTAAAACAGATATACTTATTATCGGTGCCGGTCCAACGGGATTGTTTGCAGTTTTTGAGGCCGGGTTATTAAAATTGAAATGTCACATTATTGATGCCCTGCCACAACCCGGCGGACAATTGTCCGAAATATATCCGAAAAAACCCATCTACGATATTCCCGGTTTTCCCGAAGTACTGGCAGCAGACCTGATAGACAATCTGATGGAACAGATCAGGTCTTTCGAACCTGGTTTTACCCTCGGAGAACGGGCGGAAACCATTGAAAAGCTGGAAGACGGTACTTTTATTGTAACTACGAATAAAGGAACCAGGCACCATGCCCCGGTTATCGCCATTGCCGGCGGACTCGGGAGTTTTGAACCGAGAAAACCTCCGTTGGAAAATATAGATGCGTATGAAGACAATGGTGTAGCCTATTTTATAAAGAACCCTGAAATGTACAGGGACCGGAAAGTTGTTATCGCCGGGGGAGGTGATTCTGCCCTGGACTGGAGTATCTTCCTGGCAGATGTGGCCTCAGAAGTTACCCTGGTGCACCGCCGGAACGAGTTTCGCGGAGCACTGGATTCCGTGGAAAAAGTTCAGGAACTCAAAAAACTGGGAAAAATAAATCTGATCACTCCCGCAGAAGTTACCGCCCTGCACGGAAATGGTAAACTCGAAGCACTTTCCATTGACCGCGACGGGGAAACGGAACTGTTGGAAACCGATCATTTTATACCTCTTTTCGGACTTGCACCCAAGCTCGGTCCGATAGCCAATTGGGGACTTGAGATTGAAAAAAATGCTATAAAAGTTAATAACGCACTGGACTTTCAGACCAATATTCCCGGTATTTTTGCCATAGGGGATGTGAATACGTATCCCGGAAAACTGAAACTTATCCTGTGCGGATTCCATGAAGCTACCTTAATGTGTCAAACCGCATACCAGATCATTAATCCTGGTAAAAAATACGTAATGAAATATACTACGGTGAGTGGAGTGGATGGCTTTGACGGAAGCCGTAAAGAGGCTCCCAAGGCCGTTATAAAGTCTATTGAATAATATTTTTGGGAATACAAGCCTATTTTTGGGAGGGGAAAAGACACCCCTCCTTTTTTATTGCCGGTAAACGGGTGAAACCTCATTAATGCACATATTATATTTGCAGTGTGCAGAGATCATTAATTGTGACCCGTACAGACAAAATGAGCCCCCTGTTTCTTTTGATATATGCGCCATCCGACAATGCTTGCAAGACTGTAATCGATTGTATTTTCTTACTTTTTCAGTCGTATGAGTTCCTATTGTGATATATTTAAGGGGTGTTTTATTCTTTTTTTAGTATTTTTTTATTAAAAAATTGTGTTAATTCACAAAATATGTATACTTTAGTGCAATCGATTACAAAATTAAGTCAGCATACACCATTTCTTATTGTCATATCGACAATAAATTCAAGAGCTGACGGCCAGGACCACCAAGCTGTTATTAACTTTAACTTAAAGGAAAATGAAAACAAAACTACGTTCGATAGTACTGTACAGGTACTTCTCACCTTTACTTTTCTTGATGTGCTTTGTATTCTCTTTCGGGGGATACGCCCAACAAAAAACCGTCAGCGGAGCGGTTACGGACCAGGAAGGGGTCCCCTTACCGGGAGTCAATGTAATAGTAAAGGGTACGAATAGGGGAACGACGACCGATTTTGATGGTAATTATACTATCAATGCGGCTCCCGGAGAAATCCTGCTCTATACTTATGTCGGACAAAGAACCGAAGAGAGGACGGTGGAAACATCCGCCGTCATCAATGTACGGATGTCCGAAGATGCTCAGGCCCTTGAGGAAGTTGTGGTCATAGGATACGGGGAAGTAGAGAGAAAAGACCTTACCGGGTCCGTATCTTCCGTAAGCAATGCCCAGATCCGCGACATTCCGCTCAGTTCCGCCGCCGAGGCCATAACAGGAAGACTGGCCGGGGTAAAAGTAACTTCCACGGAGGGCCGGCCGGGGGCGGATATAGAGATCACCGTGCGGGGAGGTACATCCATTACCCAGGATAACACCCCGTTGTATATAGTGGACGGCGTGCAGATGGACAATGCACTCTCCATTCTTTCCATGCAGGAAATAGAAACCATCGATGTCTTAAAGGATGCCGCTTCTACTGCTATTTATGGGGCAAGAGGGGCCAATGGAGTGATACTTATCACAACCAAGGGAGGGAAAGCGATGCCTACCCAGATTACCTATAATACTTTTGCAGGAGTGAGGGAGATTACCAATAAACTGGAGGTAATGAAGCCCTATGATTTTGTTTTGTATCAATATCAGGTATATGACGGTTCCGAAGAAGACCGGAATAATTTTATAGAGCGGTACGGACGCTGGGAAGATCTTGATATATATAAGAGTATGCCTTATACGGACTGGCAGGAAGAAGTTTTCGGGCGTGCAGCCTGGAGCCAGACACATGTGCTTACCGCTACCGGGGGATCGGAAAAAACTACTTTCAGCCTCAATCTCAATCATGTGGAAGAAGACGGGATCATGCTGAATTCCGCAAACAAGAGAAGCCTGATGGCATTCAAGTTCACTCACAATGCTTCGGATAGACTGAAAATAGGAGTCAATACCCGCTACAGCCGTCAGCGTATCGATGGCGTAGGGACTTCTTCTACGGGAAGTCAGGGGACTAACAGGCTGCGGAATTCTGTCCGCTACAGGCCTTTTTCTATGGGCGAACAGGAAAATGAAGTGGATGTATTTGATCCGGAATATGCTAACCTTACCAACCTTACCAACCCTGTGTTATTGGCCAATAACGAGATCCGCAATGATTACCGGACAAACTTTAACCTGAACGGGTGGCTACAACTGGAGTTAATGAAAGGGCTTTCTTTTCGCAGTGTTGCCGGTATGGTGCAAAACTGGCGTACCGATCAAACCTTTAACGGGAGGGTCACCGGCGTAGCGAGGCAAAATGCGGATATGCCCGTTGTACAGCTTCGCAAGAGTGAGAGCCTTACTTTGAATTTTTCGAATACCCTGAATTACAAAACAACCATTGGTGACCATAAAATGGATTTCCTGTTGGGGACCGAATTTTTGCAGGGGGAGGGAAATAGCCATAACAGTACCATAAAATGGTTTCCGGAAGATATAACTGCGAAAGAGGCTTTTGCCGGAATACAGAAAGCAACACCGCCCGAAGGGCAGATCCAGGATGCCCCCACTACGGGAGAATCTATACACCGTTTGCTGTCATTTTTCGGACGTATCAACTATAGTTATGCAGGTAAATACCTGGCCACATTTACACTACGTGCCGATGGCTCTTCCAAGTTTATGAGTGGCAACCGCTATGCCTATTTTCCTTCCGGGGCATTGTCCTGGAGAATGTCGGAAGAGTCTTTCCTGGAAAATGCCGATTTTATTTCTAACCTGAAGCTTCGGGTAAGTATGGGATTGGCAGGTAACAATCGTATAGACAATGACCTGTACAAAACGATGTTTTCCGCTTCTGGAGATTATGGCTATGCATTCGGAGATGCGGTAACCCCCGGCTTTGCCTCTACAAGCCTTGCCAATCCGTTCCTGAAATGGGAAACTACGGTTTCCAGCAATGCCGGGGTGGATTTCTCATTTTTTAACAACCGGTTGAGCGGCTCCGTAGATGCATATCTCAATCGTACCAGGGATTTGCTGCTCAATAAAGATATCCCGCAGACCAGCGGGTATTCCCGCCAGATACAGAACGTCGGGAAAACGGAGAACAGGGGACTGGAATTCCAGTTGTCGGGAGACATCATCCGTACCCGCGATTTTAGCTGGACCGCCAATTTTAATATAGCATTCAATAAAAATAAAATAGTCAGTCTGGGAAACGATCCACAGGGAAATCCGCAGCAATACTTTCTGCAGGGTTCCGGTTGGGTGAACAACATGCTGGACTTCAAAGTGGAGGTCGGTAAACCCCTCGGGCAGTTCTACGGATTTATAACCGACGGTTTCTATGGTATAAACGATTTCAATTATGATGCCTCCACACAAACCTATACGCTTAAAGAAGGAGTGCCGAGTTCCAGTGCTGCAGCCCTTGGAGCCAAAGGAGTGCAACCGGGAGACCTGAAACTCGTGGACCTCAATGGCGATGGAGTTATTGGAGAAGAAGACCGTACCGTACTGGGAAATGCACAACCCAAACATTTCGGAGGGTTTAATCAGCAATTCATTTACAAAAACTTTGATATGAGCGTTTTTGTGAACTGGTCTTATGGTAATAAAGTGTATAACGCCAATAAAATGGAGTATACCACCGCTTATTTGTACAAAGACAATAATATGCTCAGTATAATGACAGACCGCTGGAAATGGTATGATGCCAACGGGGTTAAGGTCACTGATCCGCAGGCTTTGGCCGAAATGAATAAGGACACCAAATACTGGACACCTCCCGGCGGATATTATACGTTGCATTCGGCCGCTATAGAGGATGGTTCTTTTCTCCGCATAAGCAATATTACCCTTGGTTATACGCTTCCTGAGGAGATTGTCCGCAAAACAGGCTTTCTTTCAAATATCCGGGTATATGCTACCGTAAACAACGTCTGGACAATTACCGGTTACAGCGGTTATGATCCGGAAGCCAATACCCGGAGGTCTACCCCTCTTACGCCCGGGGTGGATTATTCCGCCTACCCGAGGAGCAGGTATGTACTTACCGGAATTAACGTAACCTTTTAACCGCAACCACTAAAACTGGAATCATGAAAAAAATAAACCATATAAAACAGTTCTTCGGGATAGTCCTGGCACTGTTCTTTAGCTCTTCCTGTGAGGATGTCCTGGATGTGGAAAATAACGCAACCGTATCCGAACAGGCTGTGTTCAACAGTCTTTCGTATACCAATTCTGCCGTGGTAGGTATCTACAACCAGCTTATCGGCGACAACGCCTATGGCAACCGTATATCCTGCCTGTACCCGCAGACAGCGGACGATTTTAAAACCTCCGGCGATTACAATTGTAACGATCGCAGGGGGATAGGGATGTACGGGGCCTGCTCGTCCAATGTAGAACTCAATAATCCTTTCAAACAACTGTATACCGGGATAGAAAGGGCCAATATTTGCATTAAATACATACCGCTTTCCAATCTTTACGAAAACGGTACGGAGGAGGAGAAAGCAATGATGCGTATCCATTACGGGGAAGCCTTGACGCTAAGGGCCCAGTTCTATCACGAATTATTGCGTAACTGGGGAGACCTTCCCGCGCAGTTTGTCCCTTCCGCGGATATGCAGGACCTCTTTCTGCCCAAAACAGACCGGGATGAGATATACGATCAGCTTCTCGAAGACCTGGAACTCGCTTCCGAATTATTGCCCTGGCGTACCGAAAGCCCCTTTCAGAATGTAAGGGTAACCAAAGGGACGGCCAAAGGATTACGTGCACGTATTGCATTGGCAAGAGGGGGGTACGCCCTGCGCAGGGAAACGAATATGATGGAACGAAAGCCGGATTACCTGGATTTTTACAGGATTGCCATGCAGGAGTGCAAAGAGATCATGGCACGCAGAGATCAGCACAATCTCAATCCGGATTACGAAAGCATCTTCAGGTACCTTCACGGGCAGGGTAGTGACCCCACCGGGGAAATACTGTTTGAAGTAGGCGCCTTCGGGGGAAATTCCAAGACCGATAGCAAACTGGCATACTATAATGGTATGGTACACAATGTAAACAGTCGTTATGGCCGTGGTGGCGGGGGAATTGAGGCCACTCCTACCTATTTTTACGAATTTGATTCTATTGCTGATGTAAGAAGAGATGTCACCCTGGCTATTTATGAAGTGGATAAAGAAAGTAAGGCCAGTATGGTCAGCGCTTCCGGTTTTAAAGACGGTAAATTCCGCAGGTCGTGGACCAATATTACGGGAACCTCGCAAAATCTTGCCGTGAACTGGCCGTTGCTGCGTTTTGCCGATGTCTTGCTCATGTATGCCGAAGCAGATAATGAAGTGAACGGAGCCCCCTCCGCCGATGCTGTGAACGCTCTTAAGGAAGTCAGGCAACGAGCCTATGCCGGAAGTTCGGACACAGGAGTTATCCCGGCAGACAAACAAGGCTTTTTTGATGCCATAGTAAAAGAAAGGCTGCTGGAATTCGGGGGAGAAGGAATTCGAAAATACGATCTCATCCGGTGGAATCTTCTCGGGACCAAAATTGCGGAGACCAGAGATAAGTTACGGCAGTTTATGGATGGCACGGGACGTTATAGTAACGTACCGGAATTTATATACAGCATTCCGGAAGATTACGACGCTACGGTCTCATCCGGGGAAATGATTAACCGTATTGAATTTTACGGCGGCGGAACAGAACGTGTGTTTTTCTTTCCCACTCCGGCCGAAGCTCCTGAAGGGGAAGATTATGTGCGTGTATCCTGGAGAGATGCTATAAATGAAGATCTGATCAATAGCGAAAGGAAAGGCTGGGCCCAGTATTTCGAGCCTGACCATAAGGAATTATTCCCGCTTTACGATGAGATATTACAACAGAACTATAACCTGACCCAGGATTATGGATACTAGATACAACCATTTCGCCATACCAAAAAAAGAACCGATGAAACCAAAATATAAGAAATACCGACAATGGATGCTGATCGTAGCACTGGCATTGTTTCTGTGGAACTGTAGCGATGACGATAACAATGCGGAAGGGGACGGGTTGAGCAGAATGTTTACCCCCGGTAAGATAGACGCCGAAAGCCGGACTACCTCGGTAAAACTCACCTGGCAGCCTTCTTTGTATACCGGGGGACTGGATGTTACCTATACCGTACAGGTGTCCCGGGACACCCTGTTTGCCGACGCCAGTGGTGTGGAATATGAAGAAGTAGTAGATACCGCAGGTATAACGCTTACGGATGAAAACATTGCTGCCAGGCGTAAATATTTTGCACGTATCAAGGCCAATGCCCTGGACAATACCGCGGAGTCCTACTGGATGACCAGCGGAAGTTTTGCTATACAGGGCGTTCAGAATATGCTGCCTGTTTACGATCCGGAACGCAGGGCCACTTCCGTAACCCTGAGGTGGAAAGAAGGTACGGAATTTAACCGTATGGAGATGACACCGGTAATCGGAGCGGAGGAAAACGGAGAGGCTATTTTAGGAGACCCGGTGGAAATACCACTGAACGCCGATGATGTTGCTTCCGGGTTTAAAGTATTGGAAAACCTGGAACCCCGCAGGTCCTACCAGGTAGAAATATACCAGAACAGCAGCAGTATGGGGTATGTGGCCTTTACTACACGATTACAAACGGTTTATGCCTACACCGTCAGCCCGGGAGATGATCTTAAAGCAGTAATTGACAATGCCGGAGATGGAGAAGTTATAGGATTGGAACCCGGAGTATATGAACTTTCAGGAACCAAATTCAATATTGACGGAAAAACCGTGGTGCTGATGTCGACCTCAGGCAATCCTGAAAATACCATCTTGCGGACCAATCAGTTTACGTTGATGAACGACAATGCCGGACTCAGCTTTTCGGGGATCACTTTTGACCTGGGCGGAAATCTTTATTTCCTGGATGTGGCCAGCGGGGCAGGTGCTACCTTTAAAAATGTGAAGGTCAACAATTGTATCATTGAAAATGCGGCCACGTCTGCCTTCCGTACGGACAGGGCTGACCTGTATAGAATAGATACCATACAATTTAGCAATACCCGGTTCCGGAATATGGAAGGAAGTAATTACTGGATGCTCCATATAGAAAAAACAGAAGTTAAACTCCTGGAACTGGACAATTGTACTGTAAATAATATTGGTCGGGGAATAATCCGGATGACCAAATCCCTCGATATGGCACCCAAGGTAGTCATCAACCACTGTACTTTTAACAACTTCGGTGGAAATGGAACCAATAATACATTATTTGACGGAGGAAGTAACATCATTGATCTTACTATTCAAAACAGTATCCTGGCCAATATGCCATACGAAGGCAGCACGGTGGGGACAAGTGTATTGCGTGTAAACAACGATGCGGCAAAGGTGAACATCAGTAATAATAATTTCTACAATCTTACTGCCGACGGAGAACAGTTTGCAACCTTCCCGGACTATAGCTATCTGACCATGCAGAATAACCTGGAAGAGACTCTGGACTGGAATGCTTCTACCGAAGATTTTTCCCTGCCACAGGATTCCCCGCTTCGTACTTTAAGTACGGAGGGGCGTGCACTGGGAGATGTTCGCTGGACGTATTGAGACAATAAATACCGGTGTTCCCGGTGCCATCCGTGCCCGGGGATACCGTTTATGTTATAGGGCTAGTGAATAAAATAGAATATAAAAACATCCGGTTACCATGAGACTAAAATACGGCTTAGGATTAACATTGCTGTTTATTGCTTTAGTGTATTGCAGTAGTAGCGCCGAACAGGACATAACAGATAACCCGAAGGGAGAACCTTCCGGGGAATTGGAGGAGCAGCAAACCGACCCGATACAAGAAGAAGCTTTGGCATTTCCCGGAGCGGAAGGTTTTGGCAGGAATGCTACGGGAGGCCGGGGAGGCCGGGTTATTAAAGTGATCAATCTTAATGATTCGGGCCCCGGAAGTTTTCGCAGTGCCCTGGAAGCAGAGGGGGCAAGGATCGTGGTATTTGAAATATCAGGCAATATTGCTTTGCAGAGCCGCCTGGTCATCCGTAACAGCGACCTGACCATTGCGGGACAAACAGCCCCCGGCGGAGGTATTTGTATAAAGGACTATCCGGTGGTTATTGCGGCCGATAATATTATAGTACGCTACATGCGTTTCCGGATGGGAGATGCGGCACAGCAGCAGGCCGATGCCCTCGAATCCCGCTTTCAGAAGAATATCATTATAGATCATTGTTCCATGAGCTGGTCTACCGACGAATGTGCCACTTTTTACAGTAACGAAAATACTACCGTACAATGGTGCTTTATCACCGAAAGCCTTCGCAATTCCGTACATGGAAAAGGAGCACATGGCTACGGGGGGATATGGGGAGGAAAAAATGCCTCTTTCCATCATAACCTGCTGGCACATCACGACAGTCGTAACCCCAGGCTGGGTGAGCGTGCCGATGAAGCTTTTGCGCTCACCGGTTTGGTTGATCTCCGGAATAATGTAATATATAATTGGGGGAACAACAGTGCTTACGGAGCCGAAGCCATGAATATTAATATTGTAAACTGCTATTACAAACCGGGACCGGCTACCCCGCATTCAAAAAGAGAACGTATCATTTCAATAGACAAGTCCCTGGATGAAGATTCACCGGTATACAATATCTGGGGAAAGTTTTATATAGACGGTAATTATGTGGAAGGAAGCGACAGGGCTACTCAGAGTAATTGGCAATACGGAATATATAACCAGATCCACGATAAATACAACATCACGGAAAAAGAAAAGGAATCACTCCGTTTGTCTTCCCCGCTGGATATTAAAAACAATGTAGTTACCCATACGGCACAAGAAGCTTATGAGAAAGTCATACGATTTGGCGGAGCATCGGTAAACCGGGATAAGGTGGATCAAAGGATAGCGGAAGAGGTAGTAAACGGAAGCTATACTTTTGAAGGATCTAATGGCAGTACCAATGGTATTATAGATACCCAGGGAGATGTAGGGGGATGGCCCGCACTTGATAAAGGAACCATCCCGGAAGATTCTGATGGGGACGGAATGCCGGATGCGTGGGAAAAGAACCACGGGTTGAACCCGCAACTGGCAGACTCCGGCGGCCGGGACTTAAGTACAGCCTATGACAATGTAGAAGTTTATATAAACGACCTGGTAAAACCTGTAACAAACGGACAGAGATAACCTGTTTATAAAGCTGTTATAGATAATATGTTAAAAATCCGGAATAAAAAGGTTCTAAAAAAGATATAATAAACATACGGACATCGGTTGAAATACACCATAGTATTAAAGAACACTGCTTTATTCGGGTTTTTTGTAAAAAATACACTAAAAAATTTGTGGATAGTTTATTTTTGTATACTTTAGTGCAATCGATTACAAAATAGTCAATCATCTATTAACTAACTAATTTTTTAACAATAATGAATTGTAAGCTATTCTCTATGGTGCCTGTAAAGACCGTTTGGGCTTTCTTTTTATTGGGGAGTTTGTTTTTATTACAACCTGTCCATGCCCAGGAAAAGACAATTACAGGTACGATAACCGATGAGCAGGGCGTGCCGTTACCGGGAGTAAACATCCTGGTACAGGGTACATCAACCGGAACCCAGACCGATTTTGACGGTAATTATTCAATTGAAGCCGCACCGGGACAGGTCCTGGTGTTCACTTATATCGGACTAAAGAAGGAAGAAAGGACTGTGGGAAATTCGGACACGATAAGCCTGCAAATGAGTGAAGATGCCGAGGCATTGGATGAGGTGGTGGTTATAGGATACGGGACAGTAAAAAAATCTGACCTTACCGGTTCCGTGGCTTCCGTAAAAGAACGTGATCTTACGTCCATACCTGTTACCAATGCCCTGGAAACCATGCAGGGAAAAGTGCCGGGAGTAGACCTTACCAAATCCAGTGGACAAGCAGGAGCCGGACTCAATTTTTCCATACGCGGAAACCGCTCCCTGAATGCCGATAATGGCCCGCTTGTAGTAGTGGACGGTATGATCTATGGCTCCACACTGGATGTAAACCCCAATGATATTGCCTCCGTAGAGGTGCTTAAAGATGCATCCGCAACAGCTATATATGGTACATTGGGAGCAAACGGGGTTGTACTGATCACCACTAAAAAAGGGAGATCCGGAAAGAGCAAAGTCTCCGTAAACAGTTATTACAGTTTGCAAACCCTGGGAGGATATGCGGATATCATGAGCGGACCGGAATGGGTACAATTACGAAGGGAGTCCAGGAGAACCGTGGGAGAGTGGAGCAGTCCGGCCGATGATGCCAATATCTTTAACCCAACCCAACTGGAGAATTTTCAGAACGGTATCTGGACGGACTGGGCAGACCAGCTTCTCGGTACCGGTAGTCAGCAAAATCACCAGGTAAGTATTTCGGGAGGATCGGAAAAAACGACATATTATTTCTCTATGGAATACTTCCGCGAAGAAGGCCTTTTGCAAAATGATAACCTGGACCGTTACAGCGGTCGTTTGACCGTAGACCATAAAGTACTGGACAACCTGAAAGTTTCCTCCAACATTATGTATACCATGAAAGACCATGACCGGAGGAGGGACCCGCTCAACCAGGCCAACAAAATGAGCCCGCTGGGCAGGCCCTATGATGATGAAGGAAACCTTATTACTTTTCCCGTAGGTGATAGCTCTACACTTAACCCGCTGGTGGACGAACTGCCGGGGAATTATACGGACAACGAAGACAACAAGCGTTTTTTCGGTAATATCAGCCTGGACTGGACACCTATAGAAAACCTTACATTCACCTCCCGCCTCGGCATAGATCATATGAATTTCCGAAGAGGTATTTTTTCCGCTACCAATACCCTGGAAGTAGGGGCGGATGGCCTGTCACTGGCCAGTGCGGAGAATGGGACCTTTAACCGGACTACCTGGGAAAACTTTGCCAATTATACCTATACTACAGGGAAACACGAAATATCCGGGTTACTCGGTACCAGTATATGGAAAACCGTAGAAGAAAATTATACCGCTGAAGGAAGAGACCTGGCTTCGGCAACGATGTTGTTCCATAATTTGGGCGGATTGCAGTCCCAGATACGGGTAAACAGTAATCTGGAGGAAAAACAACTGGCCTCTTTCTTCGGAAGGGTCAATTATAAATATGCAGACAAGTACCTCTTTACCCTGTTGATGCGGGCAGACGGTTCTTCCGTTCTCTCTCCGGGCAACAAGTGGGGGTATTTTCCTTCCGGGGCCTTCTCATGGGTGCTCAAGGAAGAGAATTTCCTGAAAGACAGCCAGACGATATCACAGTTAAAAGCAAGGGTGAGTTACGGTATCTCCGGTAACAGTGCGGTATCGCCATATCAAACTCTCGGAAGCCTTTCCAAAAGTACTTATGCTTATGACCACGGTACGGACGAGACCCCTGCATTCGGTTACTATCCTTCGCTTATAGCTTCCAATAACCTGAGCTGGGAAACCACGGCAACGACCAACCTCGGTCTCGATTTCGGTTTTTTCAATAACAGGATCTCCGGGTCTCTTGACGTATATCAGCAAAACACCAGCGACCTGCTGATGCAAAGGGCATTACCTACGTCATCCGGGTTTAGTACGGCATGGGACAATATCGGTAAAACCCGTAACAGGGGCGTTGAGCTGTATGTGAACACCATGAATATTGTTCCTCAAAACAATGGTTTCGGCTGGAGTTCCGATATTACATTTACGACTAATAAAGAAGAAATACGGGAACTTCCGGAAGGAGACCGCGACCTGGCAAACGGATGGTTTGTCGGACAACCCATCGAATCTTTCTACGATTATGAAAAACTGGGGATCTGGCAGCTCGACGAAGCGGATCAGGCAGCATCCTACGGACAGGAACCGGGAGATATAAAAGTAAAAGACCAGGACGGTGACGGGGTGATCACCCCGGAAGACAGGACTATCATAGGAAGTACCGTACCCGACTATACCCTTGGGTTTAACAACAGGTTCAGCTATAGGGGGCTGGAACTTAATGTGTTTGTATATGCAAGACAGGGACAGAGCATTATCAGTGAAGCTGCAGGTTCCTATAAGGTAGATGCCCTGGAAAACGGCCCGAAAGTGGATTACTGGACCCCGGAGAATCCTACCAATGCCTACCCGAGACCCGATGCGGGAACAAGCCGGGCAAGTACCCAATATTACTCCACCTTGCAGTATGTGGACGGTTCTTTTATAAAGATCCGGGATATTACCCTGGCCTACAGCTTTCCGCAGTCCGTGACAGAATATCTGAAGATAGCCAAACTTCGCTGCTATGCTACCGCCAAGAATTATTTTGTGTTTAGCAAAATAGATCCTTACGATCCCGAACGAGGAGGAAACCTGAGTTTCCCTATGACACGACAGTTGGTATTCGGAATTAATTTAGAATTGTAAGAACTCAAGAAAAGCTGGAAATCATGAAATTAAGATTCATAACACTTATTACACTTATAGCCGGCGTGTTCGCTTCCTGTGAAAGCTTCCTCGAAGAAGATAACAAGTCCGGCCTCACCGCTGATGCTTACTATTCCACTTTAGAAGGTATAGAGGCACTGGTAAATGCCTGTTACACCCCCATGCGTTTCTGGTATGGGAAAGAGAACGGGATAGCCTTAACCGAAACGGGGACCGATATTTTTACCCGGGGTAACGGCATGGAGAACCCGCCGGTGGCGCTGTATAACTCGGACCTGTCCGGGGCCAATACACCTATAGAATTTTACTGGACCCGGTTTTATTCGGCATTGAATACCTGTAATGCTGCAGTAGAACGTATACCGGAATCCCCGCTGGCAGAAAACCTCAAACCGGTCCGCATAGCAGAGGCAAGGTTTCTGCGGGCATTTTACCTGTGGCATATTGTAGAGACCTGGGGTAGCGTACATCTCTTTACCGAAGAAGTGAAAAACATCCAGGAAACCGCTACCCGTACCCCGGTAGACAGTTTTTACGACCAGATATTCGAAGACCTGGAATTTGCGGTTGAAAACCTGCCGCCTTCATCCGAGGACTACGGAAGAGCTAACAGGGCAGCGGCAGAAGCCTTTCTGGCCAGGATGTATCTCACCAGGGGTGAAGATGCCCTTGCCTCCCGGCATGCTAAAAATGTAATAAACGACTATGGTTTTTCACTGGAGGACAACTATGCCGATCTCTGGGATATAAATAATGTAAGGAACCCGGAGATCGTGTGGCTGGTAAACTTTACGGCCGACCTGGTGCTGAACCTGGAACTGGAACACCCGGATGATGATATCCTGCTCCGGGACGGGGGCAATAACTCCCACTTGTTCTTCCTGATGACATACGACCAGTTGCCCGGAATGACCAGGGATATAGAAAACGGTCGTCCTTTTGCCCGTTTTATGCCCACTGCGCATTTACTGGACCTGTTTGACGAAACGATGGATTCCCGTTTCGATGCCACATTCCAGAGTGTCTGGTATTGCAACAACCTGAACAATGCCCCGGAAGGGATGCAGCTCGGGGATACGGCAATCTATGCAACCAAGTATGTGATCCCTCAATCTGTGAAAGACAGCAAACCCTACACGGTTATAGACCGTAGCAGGACATATAACGACAATGATGCTCCGCAGGTAAGGGACCGCTATGTATCCCTGCGAAAATTCCTCGATCCTTCACGCCAGACCATCTCCCAGCAACAGGGAAAAAGAGATGCTTTTGTTATAAGGCTTGCGGAGATGTACCTCATTGTCGCCGAAGCGGAAATGAACCTTGGAAATACGGGGGAAGCCGTACAATATTTTAACGAAGTGAGAAGAAGGGCAGCGCTGCCGGGGCATGAAGATGATATGGAAATTTCCGAAGGGGACCTCAATATAGACATGATACTCGACGAAAGAGCGAGGGAATTTGCCGGAGAGCAGTTGCGCTGGTTTGACCTGAAACGTACCGGAAAACTTGTTGAAAGAGTACAGCAATGGAACCCGGATGCGTCAGCCAACATTCAGCCTTATCACCAGGTAAGGCCGATACCGCAGTCCCAGCTCGATGCCGTTACCAATAAAAGTGAGTTTACCCAAAACGAAGGCTACAACAGATAGCATGTTCTCATAAATTTAGTTTAGTGTTTGAAAGGAGCCCGGTTAGTGTGTTGTTTAAGGGGCTCCTTTTTTTAAAATTTCAATCCTCAATGTCATTCTGAGCCCTTCGACTGTCGCTCAAGGCAGGCTAAAGCAAAGAATCCCATTGAAGGGAAATTTGGAATTTAAAGTTTAATCATAACGATCAAACCATGAATACACTTAAAATCACAGTCGTTTTGTCTCTACTTGCCCTGATATCTTGTAAAGACAAAGAAAAAAAAGAAGAAAAAGAACCCGGAACAGAAAAGGTAGAAACCGTAGTTTCGTCAAAACCTGTCTATGCCGAAATTTCGATCAAGGAAGGCGGTCAATGGCAGGACGGCCCCCGGGACCATAAAGAATACGTGGGGGGGACGTTTAAGAACGTTAATAGCCTGGAAGTTCCCGAAGAACACACCGATCACACCTGGTACATCCGTTACGAAGGTCCGGGATGGGAAAATAAAAATGTAGGCTATCGCCTGTACCTCGATTGGCGTAATGCTATTGACGTGTGGGGAAAAAAAGTGGATAGTCTCGTACTGCCTTACGTAGGACAGGACGGTTTCGATTCCTACCACGAACCTGCCGATTGGGGAATGGATGTACTTAAAGTAGCCCAGGGTTTGGGTGTTGGTAGTTACGGCCGCCAGGTTGAAGGGACTACCCATCATTTTAATGTTGTGGCAAATACCTCGGCCCAAGTTGAAAATACGGATAATGAAGCCCGGGTAACCATCAATTACAAAGGTTGGGAAACTCCCGGCGCTACTATCGATCTGCAAAGCGAACTCAGCATGTATCCCGAAGGGCGATATATGAAAGCCGTGCTGAAACCCTCTGAAAAGGTAGAAGGACTTTGTACCGGTATCGTTAAATTTGACAATATCGATTTTCTTCAAAAGGAAGGTGAACAATGGGGGTACATCGCCACTTATGGCAAGCAATCCCTGTCGGGTAACGACGATGACCTTGGAATGGCTGTTTTCTATAAGCTTTCGGAAACCGCAGAAACCACTAAAGGTGAACACGACCACCTCGTTATCTTTAAACCGGCCGATACGGTAACGTATTACCTTCTTGCCGCCTGGGACCAGGAAAAGGATGGAATTACAACCCGGGAAGGATTTACTACACATTTGAATGAACTATTAACCCAATTGGATTCCGAAGGGAAGCTGGAGTAATTGTTCCTTTTTTTAGAAATTTAACCAGATTAACCGTTTTAGAATGAAAATCATCAACCTGATAAAAACCACTTGTTTGTTGCTGCTTTCAGTAGCTGTTTTTTCCTGTAAATCCAAACAAGAAGAAAAAACCGAAACTCAGAAAGAAACAAAAATAGTCGCCGAGAACCTGAAATGGTCCGAGAGAATGGCTTTGTCTGAAATGGAGCGTTTTCCCGAAGCCTGGCAACTCGATTTTCATACCAAACCCAAATGGAGTTATACCCAGGGACTGGTTTTGAAAGGATTTGAAGAACTGTATAAAAAAACCGGCAAGGAAGTCTATTATAATTATATAAAAGCTTTCGGAGATAAGATGGTCAATGCCAAAGGAGAGATACTCACCTATGATATGGAAAAGTATAACATAGATATGATCAATGCCGGTAAGACGCTGCTATATCTTTACGATAAAACCGGGGAGGAAAAATATCTCCTGGCCATTCAAACACTTAGAAAGCAACTGGACAATCACCCCAGGACTTCCGAAGGCGGGTTCTGGCACAAAAAAATATACCCCTGGCAGATGTGGCTGGACGGTCTCTATATGGGACAACCGTTCTATGCGGAATACACTAAGACTTTTGAAAAAGGAGAAGCTGCGGAAAAGGCTTTTGACGACATTGCCCTGCAATTTCAGCAGATACAAAAACATTCCAGGGACGAGGAAACAGGATTGTTATACCACGGATGGGATGAAAGCCGCGAACAAAAATGGGCGGATAAAGAGACCGGGACTTCTCCGCATTTCTGGTCCCGTGCCCTCGGATGGTATGCTATGGCACTTGTAGATGTACTGGACTTCTTCCCGGAACATCATCCGTCCAGGAAGGACTTAATCGAATACCTGAACCAGCTCGCCGTAGCTTTGACGGATTATCAGGATAAAGATTCCGGACTCTGGTACCAAGTTACAGATCAAGGGAACAGGGAAGGTAATTACCTGGAAGCTTCCGGCTCCTGTATGTTCATTTATTCCCTCGCTAAAGGCGTACGAAAGGGGTATCTGCCGGAATCTTATATGGATGTAGCAAAAAAAGGATATCAGGGTGTACTGGACCATCTCATAGAAGTCGAAGACAATGGTGTGGTAAACCTTACACAGGTATGTGCTGTAGCAGGACTGGGTGGAAATCCGTATCGCGATGGTACCTATGAATATTACGTGAACGAAAAAATACGGTCCAATGATCCGAAAGGGACAGGCCCGTTCATCCTGGCCAGCCTGGAACTGGATAAATAGTTCCGGAATTGTGAATTATCAGGTATTTTTCTTTATGGCCTCTAAGTTCCCCTCTTGAGAGGGGCTAGGGGTGTGTTCCTGATGAAAATATAAATATAAGAGTTATTAGTTCGGGAATTGTAAGATCCCGGTGTGTTTTTCCGGTGCCGATGACACTTTTAGGCCGGACGTATAAAAATAAATATTACCGATGCATAAAATAAGTACGACCATAGCGTTATTTACCCTATTGTTATCACAACCAGTTCTGTTCGCCCAGGAATTCGTATCCGAAGCCTGGGTATCCGACCAGGGAGACGGAACCTATAAAAATCCAATTTTACATGCCGACTATTCCGATCCGGATATATGTAAGGTAGGCGATGATTTTTATATGACGGCATCCAGTTTTAATGCCATTCCCGGATTGCCCATATTGCATTCGAAGGACCTGGTCAATTGGAAGCTGATAGGTTATGCGCTGGACCGCCAGCCACCTTTCGAGCACTTCAGTAAGCCCCAGCACGGTAACGGGGTATGGGCGCCGGCCATCAGACATCATAACGGAGAATTTTACATCTACTATGGCGACCCGGATTTTGGCATTTACATGATAAAATCAGAAGATCCGGCCGGACCGTGGGAAGAGCCCGTACTGGTGGAAGAGGGGAAAGGCCTTATCGATGCCTGCCCGCTTTGGGATGACGACGGAAAAGCATACCTGGTGCATGCTTACGCGGGAAGCCGGGCCGGGATAAAAAGTGTTGTTGTGGTGAAACCCATGAATCCCGAAGGGACAAAAGTTACCGGGGCAGGTAAACTGGTTTTTGACGGTCACGATGCTCATCCTACCGTAGAAGGAACCAAATTTTACAAGAGGAACGGCTATTACTACATATTTGCCCCGGCCGGGGGCGTTTCTACCGGGTGGCAACTGGCCATGAGGGCAAAACATCCGTATGGGCCTTATGAAGAAAGAATAGTAATGGACCAGGGAAAAACCGATATCAATGGCCCGCACCAGGGCGGTTGGGTAGAACTCGACAACGGCGAAAACTGGTTTGTACATTTTCAGGACAAGGAAGCATACGGACGTATTGTACACCTGCAGCCGATGGAATGGAAAAATGACTGGCCTGTAATAGGTGAAGATCGTGACGGGGACGGAAAAGGTCAGCCTGTTTTAAGGCATAAAAAACCGGATGTGGGAAGGTCATATCCCATAGGAACCCCCCAGGATTCCGATGAGTTTGACGGAAATGACATTAGCCTGCAATGGCAATGGCACGCAAACCCGGAAGCAACATGGGCTTTTGTTAATCCTGCTGCGGGGAAACTGCGTTTATTCACCGATAAATTGCCGGATGACAGCAAAAACCTTTGGGATGCGCCGAACCTGCTTCTGCAAAAATTTCCGGCGGAAGAATTTAAAGCCACTACCGCACTGGAATTTCATCCTAATCCCAAACTGGATAATGAAAAAGCAGGACTCATCGTCATGGGGATGAGCTATGCCTACATTTCGCTGGAAAGTAAAGACGGTGAAATACATATCAGCCAGGTGGTCTGCGAAGATGCGGAACACGGTAAACCGGAAAGAATTGCAGAGACAGTGAAGTTGAAAGGAAATAAAGTTCAGTTCCGGGTAGAAGTGACCAAGGGAGGGAAATGTACGTTCGGCTATAGTACCAATGGAAGTAAGTTTAAGTCTTTAGGGGAGACTTTCACGGCGGTCCCCGGAAAATGGATCGGGGCTAAAGTAGGGCTTTTTGCCATAAGGGATACGAAGATCAATGATTCCGGTTTCGCGGATATCGACTGGTTTCGCATTGAACAGTAAAGAGTGGTATGGGATTCAGTATTGAAAAATAGGAGTGATATGAAAAGATATGATGCGCTAGGTCGGAAGATCTGTTTTAGCATGTGTTTTATATTATTCACCGCCATTTGTCTTGCTCAGGCTACGGACAAAGAACAAAACTGGCCGGTGACGATCTTTACTATTGGAGATTCCACCATGGCAGACAAACCCCTGGAAGGGGGAAACCCAGAGCGTGGATGGTGCCAGTTGCTTCCGGAATTTCTCACCGGTGATGTGATAGTGGAAAATCATGCGGTCAACGGCAGAAGCTCCAGGAGTTTTATTTCGGAAGGACGGTGGGGCGAAGTGCTTTCCCGCCTGAGGAAAGGAGATTTCGTATTCATACAGTTCGGTCATAACGATCAGAAGTCGAAGGACCCTTCCAGGTATACCAATCCGTATACGGGGTACCGGCAAAACCTGGAGAAATTTGTAAAAGAGACACGGGAGAAGGGTGCCACTCCCGTACTTTTCACGTCTATAGTACGCAGGAATTTCAATGAGTACGGGACACTTATCGATACGCATGGAGATTATCCGTTAGTGGTGAGGTTGGTTGCCGATGCCATGGAAGTACCCTTTGTGGACCTGCAACGGCTTACGGAAAATATGGAGCTGTCCTACGGGCCTGAAAAATCCAAAGAACTCCATTTATGGTATGCTCCCGGACAACTGGATATTTATCCCGATGGAAAGCAGGACGATACCCACTTGTCTGTTAAGGGGGCAAGAGAAGTTTCCGGACTTGCCGTAAAGGCACTGAAAGATATAGACTTAGGCTTGTATGAGTATGTGAAATAGCCTGCATTGGCTCTCTAAGAGTAATAATCCCCCGGAATACAACTTTGTTTATCAGGTTGTATCCAGGGGGATGGTTAAATCATTGTATCTCGGTTAATCCTAATCCTTGTTTCCCGGTACAATCTGCCTTTAAGGAAAGTCTGATTACAAGAAAAATAATTGTTAATACAATTGTAGGAAATATTCGCGATGTTCAGTCTTATTTGTTGCTTTAATCGAATTTTCAGGTTTAAAAATTTGTTTTTGTGAAAATTATGTTAACTTTACTTTTGTCGATGTGTTCGATAACATAAAATATGAGCACTATTGTAAGAAATTTTGAACGGCTCTTGTTTCTGTAACCGGATTCTCGTTCGGTCTGCTGGACTAGTTACACAAATATTCATGAATATACTTATAAAAGATCTTTTTTAAGATAAACGGATTTCAGTTATTTTGGAGACAAACAGGAAAACAGACGATTTGTGGGAGGAACTCCGGAAAGGGAGTACAGTCGCTCTTGGTTCCCTATACGACGAATATGCCGATGTCCTGTTCTCCTATGGCATGCGGATGTCCGGAGATCGTGAAAAGGTTCTCGATGCCATACATGACCTTTTCCTGGACCTGTATAAGTACCGGAAAAAACTTTCACCCTGTTCCAATGTGCAATCATATCTTGTCCGGTCTTTGCAGCGAAAGATCAATCAACAATACAAAACAGAGGGGAAGACAGTTTCTGTAGAAAATACGGAACAAAGTATCCCTGCACCGCTGTACGTGGTTAATTCCACAGAAGAAGAATATATCAGCAGGGAGTTGCACACGGAGAAGGTAATACGTATGGAATCGTCATTTGGTTTACTCACCGACAGACAGCGACAGGCATTATTCCTGAAGTTCAAGGAAGAAAAACCATACGAAGAAATAGCGGAGATCATGAATATTTCCATAGAAACTTCCAGAACGTTGATCTATCGGGCGGTAAAAGTACTGCGTGCCCATTTGCTTCCCTGCCTGCTCATCCTTTCGGGCCTCTTTTTCGGAAAATAGACTTCGATTTATACCATGTGGGTATACCTTACCCTGAAAAAAAACAGGTACACTCCTGAATATACCCGTAAAATCTATCTTTAGATATGGTATACTGGTTATTTCACCAACTCATGTCCTGTTGTGGTATCAGCATTGCTGATGCATTCTGCGCAAAAGATTGAAAGGATTGTTTGCGGTTGTCAAAGAAGGCCGAAGCTTCGAAGAAAAGAAAAGAGTTACATGGTCTTTTTTGTGGATTATCGAATTTATGGTTCTTATGGACCGCGTTTCTCTTTTTTAATTTTCCCGAAGCCCCGTTTTTCCTATTTTTTGAAAAAGAGGTTAAATATTTTTAAAAAAATCTTTAAAAAATTGTCTATGCGGGAGCAAAAACGCTCTCTTATATAGTAAAGGCGTTTTTATTGTGTTCGATGACATTATTTTCCGATAAGAGATAATGACCGAATTACGGTAAACGAAAAAAATAAACAATACGAGCTACGGTGGATATCCAAAAGGAAGAAAAGAGGGAATTAAAAGAACGGATAATGAGGTCCGTAACAGGCTATAAAAGGCGCGAAAGAATAAAACGGGGAACTCTTGTTCTCGGATGTGCCGTACTGATGTTATCGGCAGGGTGGTTTTATTTGGGAGGAGAGCAACCTTCCGCTATTTATGATTATGCCCGAACCCTGGATAGGGATAGTCAAAAAAACGGGGGCAAAGTAGAACTTATTTTAGAAAAAGGACAGCGTGTTAAACTGGCGGAGAGCGATTCTACCATAACCTATTCGCAGACGGGGAGCAAGGTAACTATAGGAAAGTCAAAAATTATTTCCCGGGAGAATACGGGTAAAGAAAAAACAGCATACAACACGCTTGTTGTACCCTATGGCAGGAGGTCCAGGATAGAACTTTCGGACGGCACAGTGGTTTGGCTGAATTCCGGTTCCCGACTGGTGTACCCGACTGCTTTTCCGGATGATAAAAGAGAAGTTTACCTGGAAGGGGAAGGAATTTTTGAAGTGGCCCATAATAAGAAAAAGCCTTTTATGGTACTTGCCGATAACCATAAAATCCGGGTATTGGGAACGGTATTTAATGTGAGTAACTACAAAGAAGATAATTCCGTAAAGACCGTGTTAAAGAGTGGAAGCGTTGAGGTGGAGTATAGAGGAGACGGAATCTGGAAGGGAAAGGAAACCATTAAAATTGCACCGGGAACCATGACCGAATACGAAAAGAACACCGGAAAAATGACATCCGGGGAAGTTGATGTAGAAGATTTCTTTTCCTGGAAGGAAGGCGTGCTGATCCTCAAAAGCAGTAAAATGGAGGATATCGTAAAAAAGCTGTCCAGGTATTATAACATAGAGATAAAGATCGAAGATGAGAAATTGGCAAAAGAGACATTTTCCGGCCATCTCGATTTAAAGGAAAGTGTGGAAAACGTAATACGGACAATAAACAAGACCACTGATTTCAAATATTTCAGATCAGAAGAAAACAACCAATGGATTATTAACTAAAACTTTATTTATGAAACCATAGAATTACAAAAAGAAACCGGAAGATGCTCCAACATCCCCCGGTGGAAAGAAATTAACCTTACTGTGCTTTACCAGTAAAAATTAATCAACAAACACGACAAAAGTATGAATAAAAATGCTAACCTTGGCTCCCGGGGGAAATTTCCCTTACGGAGGTACTTGTGGACTGCGATGAGAATTTTTCTTCTTTTTATCGGCATCGGATTATCTTCGGTTTATGCAAGTCATTCCTCCGCCCAGACGCGAATGGATATCGATGTCAAAAACGTTACGGTAAAATATTTATTCGAAGAAATACAAAAAAAGAGCGAGTACATATTCTTTTATAAGGATGGCACCTTAGATGAAAACAAACAGGTTTCCTTTACGGCAAAAGACATTACATTACAGGATATCCTGAACCGGGTATTCGGCCAGACCGATCTTACTTACGAATTGGATGGCAGGCAGGTAGTTGTTCGTAAAAAACCGGCAAAAATACCCGAAACTAACGAAACCGGTACTAACGTTCCGGTTGTGCAAGGCATAGAAATATCCGGTACGGTAAAAGATTCCGAAGGCATGCCCCTGCCCGGAGCCAATGTAGTGGAGAAGGGAACGACACATGGCACACAAACCGATTTTGACGGGAATTATGCTCTAACCGTTTCCGGTGAAAATGCGGTATTGCTGGTTTCGTATATGGGCTTTATAAGCCGGGAGATCCCGGTAAAGGGACAAACGGAAATACAGGTTACCTTAGAGGAAGACGTTTCCAACCTCGAAGAAGTAGTTGTGGTAGGATACGGAACCCAGAAGAAAGTAAACCTCACCGGGGCCGTGAGCCAGGTAACGGCAGAAGCCATTGAAAACCGGCCCGTGGCAAATCTGGGGCAGGCTTTACAGGGCGTGCTTCCCAACCTCAATATCAGTATACCTAGCGGGAACCCCAATGCTACACCTTCTTTTAATGTCAGGGGAGGGACTTCACTCCAATATAATTCTGATGACAGTAAGTATGAATTTCAGTCCGGTAGCCCTTTCATACTGGTAGACGGAGTGCAAATGGATATTAACATGCTCAACCCGGAAGATATCGAAAGCATAAGTATTCTGAAAGATGCTGCTTCGGCAGCAATTTATGGTGCCCGTGCCGCTAATGGTGTGGTACTGGTAACGACCAAGAAAGGAAGGCGGTCACAAAAACCGCAGATCACGTACAGTACTTCTTTCCAGTTTAACCGTCCTTCTGCCCGTCCGGACCTCCTGGATGCCTATACCATACAGGATGCAGCGATAAAAGCGGTGGAGTATGAAAACCGTACCCCTTCCGGAGATATGTACGATAAACTCAATGCCATTAAGGCATATATGGATAATCCGGAGGAGAATCCGCCTTATATAATGAGCCCGGGAGGGAGTATAATATGGGTAGCGAATACGAGGCCATATGACGAAGCGGTACGCAATGCCGCACCCATGATGAAGCACAACCTGAGCCTGAGGGGAGGTTCGGAAAAAAATACCTATATGATATCCCTGGGCTACCAGGACCAGGAAGGGATCTATAAAATAAATACGGATAAGTTCAAAAGGTATAATGTATTGGTTAATGTAGGCTCCGAAATCACGGACTGGCTCGGTATGGATTACCAGATCTCCTGGAATAATACCATATATGAAGAGCCCATTAGTCCGGCAGGAAAAGGTAGCTGGTGGTATGCTATGGCGCAGGAACCTTTCCGGAATATCAATATGCCCATAAAAACCCCGGCAGATTCTCCCGTGGGTGAGATGTATACGGATAATATCCTGTCCTTTATGAGTTACGGATCGAACAGAAAAAGCATGAACGAACGCTTGCTTATGAAAATAGCTCCTACCATAAAACTTTTGAAAGGATGGAACCTGAAAGCGGATTTTTCGTATATGTCCAGGAATTACAGACAAAAAGAAGTATTGCCCGAATTATTGCGTGTGGATACGGATTGGAACAATCTTATAAACTCCCATACCAACCCGTCTTACATCGATAAAACGAGTGATCGCACAGATCAGTATACCCTGAATGTCTACACCAATTACGATACTACGCTGGGAAAACACGATATTTCCCTGTTGGCCGGGTTTAACCAGGAATGGTTGAGGTACGAACATCTCAGGGGAAGAGGAGAGGGAATTTTATCGCCTAATATTCCGGTAATCAATCAGACTACCGGAAATGAATATGCTTATGATAGCGAAAGCCATTGGGCCGTAAGGGGAGCTTTTTACCGGATAACCTATAATTATGACAATCGTTATTTGCTGGAATCCAACGGGCGTTATGACGGCACTTCCAGGTTCCCGAAAGACCGGAGGTTTAAATTCTTCCCTTCCATTTCCGGAGCCTGGAGGGTTTCGGAAGAATCTTTCACCGGATTCTTAAAACCAACATTTGACGAATTGAAGTTCAGGGCGAGTTACGGTAGCCTTGGTAACCAGAACGTAGACAACTATATCTATATCCCTTCATACGGAACAGTTTCACAGGTACAGCACATGCTTAACGGGGTACGTCCCATAGGCATTACACCTCCCGGACTGGTGGACCCCGATCTTACCTGGGAGACTTCCACGACCCTGGATTTCGGGGTGGATATGGCACTATTGGGTAATAAACTCGATCTTTCTTTTGATTGGTACAGGAGAAAAACCACAGATATACTGATAGCAGGCGATAAATTCCCGGCTGTTCTGGGAGCGTCCTCACCTACAAAGAATTCGGGAGCTATGCAAACCGAAGGTTGGGAACTGGAAGTGAGATGGAAAGACCGGTTCGAATCTGGCTTCAGGTATGATGTGGCCCTGAACCTTTGGGATTATCAAAGCGAGGTCGTGACTTTTGACGGGAACCCGAATAAATTATTGAGTAGTTTATACGAAGGACAAAAAATGGGAGAGATCTGGGGTTATGAGACTTCCGGGATCTTTCAGACTGAGGAAGAGATAGAAGCCGCTCCAAGTCAGCATTTACTCAATTCCCAGTGGTTCCCGGGAGATGTTCGTTATGCCGACCTGGATGGTAACGGTGAGATAAGCCCGGGAGAACAGACAGTGGAAAATCCCGGAGACCGGAAAATAATAGGAAACAGCACCCCGAGATACCAGTTTGGCCTGAATATGAACGCTTTATGGAAAAATTTCGATCTGAACATCTTTTTTCAGGGAGTTGGGAAAAGAGATTACTGGATAGATGGTTCGCAAAGTCTGTACTGGGGAGGATTGTCCAACGGGGCAGGGACCTGGGAGATTTATAACAATACCTGGACACCCGAGCAAAGAGATGCTCATTTCCCCGTATATAAAAACAAAGCAGCCAACAGGCAGGTACAAAGCAGGTTTATACAAAATGCAGCCTATATACGCCTGAAAAACCTGGCATTGGGTTATACGTTGCCACAGGAGATCAGTGAGAAGATAAAGGTAGAAAGATTGCGTTTATCCGCCTCCGCCTACAATATCTGGGAATATACTAAAGTCCCTGATGTATTTGACCCCGAACTCATGAGTGCCGATTACCCCATGATGCGGTCTTTTGCACTTGGCCTGCAGGTAACCTTTTAACAACGTTTAAAATATTTCCAAATGAAGAAATTATATATAGTCTTAACGGTATGTGCCGGGCTCCTGGCGGGTAGCTGTAACGATGATTTTATGGAAAGGTATCCACTGGATGAAGTTACGGATGAAAACTTCTGGCAGACGGAGCAGGACCTGGAATTGTATTGCAATGATCTTTATGCCCAGTATATCCGTGGTTTTAGTTATGGCTGGGGTCAAAATAACGTTAGCCCTTATGGCTATAACGAAGCCACTATTCCGTACGGGGATGTTATTACCGACAATGCTGCACCCGATTCCTATTCCAGGGTAGCTGCCAACGAATATAACGGCCATGTTACCGGGGGTAGTGGCAGCGGAGGCTGGAGTTGGGGAAACATGAGAAAACTCAATTATTTTCTCGATAATTACCTGAGAGGCGATGTAGATCCCGATGTGAGGAATGTATACCTGGGGGAAGTAATGTTCTTTAAAGCCTGGGACTATTATGAAAAAGTAAAGATCTTCGGAGATGTACCGTGGTATACCCATGTCCTGGAAACCAATTCAGAAGAACTGTATGCACCCAGAACACCCAGGGTAGAAGTTATGGATTCCGTAATGAAACTGCTTGATGAGGCTATTGGTTATCTCCCTGAAAAAGGAGCACAAAAACCGGGAAGGATCCATAAGGATGTAGCCTTACATCTGAAATCGCGCATAGGCCTTTTTGAAGGAACCTACCGGAAATATCATACCGAACTTGGCCTGGAAGGAACGGCATTTCTGGAAGCCAGTGCCGATGCCTCCGAAAAACTGATGAATGCCGGGTATTCCATATATACCACGGGGAATATCAATGAAGATTACCACAACCTTTTTGCGCAGTATTCCTATGCCGATAACCCAGAAATTATTTTATGGAAAGAATACAGTGCCAATGAAAATCTGGGTGTAGCCTTCAGCAGGTATTACGCCCAGAATTTACGTCATCGACATGGAGCTACCAGGGCCCTGGTAGATTCTTATCTGTGTATTGACGGGCAACCTATAGCCAACAGCCCGCTGTTCCAGGGGAAAGATTCCATACAACAGGAAATGCTCAATCGCGATCCCAGGTTGAGGCAAACCATCTGTAATTTCGGGGAATATGCCCTGGCAGAAGGGGCAATGGGAGCCGATAATGCCCCCTTGCCCAATATTCCCGGCCTTAGCGGGAACAAATGCCCTACGGGATACCGGGTTGGCAAATGGTTCTTTAATGAGCCGGACGACTGGGGGCGGCTAACGAATGGTATGCAGGCCGCTCCTGTATTCCGCTATGCTGAAATTTTGCTCAATTATGCCGAAGCCAAATACGAACTGGGACAGCTATCGCAGGATATTATAGATCAAACGATAAACCGGGTAAGGTCCAGGGTAAACATGCCGGCGCTTAATCTCGGTAATATACCTGCCGATCCGGCACTGGACAACGATTATGCTACGTATTGCGATTATGTCCCCGAACCCGTACTCCGGGAAATCCGAAGGGAAAGACGTGTGGAACTGGCCTTTGAGAACTTCCGGTGGGATGATCTGATGCGGTGGAAAGCCGGGAAATTTCTCGAAAAACCGGTGGAAGGCATCAAATTCGTACAGGAGCAATTCCCCGGAGTTGTGGTGGGAGCAGATGTGTTTCTAAGTGGAGAAGGGTATATTTTGCCCTACTATCAGGTACTGCCCGAAGGCCGCACCTGGGATGATCGTCAGTACCTGTTCCCCATACCCATAGAAGACCTGGTACTCAACCCGAACCTGGAACAAAACCCGGGCTGGGAATCCAATTAATACCATGAAATTCTTTAACCTTAATTATTAACCAAAATCCTTTAATTATGAAAACTATGTATAAGTGGACATTGTCCGCAGTGCTATGGATTGCCTTGTTGTTTGCTGTTTCCTGTGACTTTCCGGAGGAAGGAGAAGACGGCGTTCTCCCGGAAGAACCAACCCCCGGGTTTGTAACGCACCCGGAAAACCTGAATATCGTGTATTTTGTTCCTACCGATAACCCGGCAGTAACAGATTACGAAGAACGTTTGAGTGAACTTCTCATCTATTTTCAGGACTATGTAAAGTCGGAAATGGACCGTAACGGTTTCGGTCAGAAAACTTTCGGTCTTCCTGTAGATACCATAAATAATCGCGTTAAGCTGGTTACCATTCAGGGAGAACACGACCAGGCTACGTACGATTACGGAAGCGGGAGTACCATTATCAGTGAGATCAATGCCTACAAACAGGCTCACCCGGAAGATTTCAGCAGTGAGCATACGCTTATCATCCTTCCGGAGCGGACGGATGGCGGAAGTCAGCCTTTCTACGGTTCCGGGAGAAGCTGTTTTGCCCTGGATAATCCCAATATCAAAGTAGAAGAGATTCCCGTAACTTCTTCGAACTATATCGGGGGAATGCTCCATGAACTCGGTCACGGACTGGGACTTTCCCACAATAAAGCAACAGTTTCCGAACAGCAATCTCTCGGGACTTCTCTGATGGGATCGGGGAACACCACTTTCGGAAGACAGCCTACCTTTATCACTGAAGTAGACTGTGCAATCCTCAACAGGAACCAGATATTTCAATCTACACCGGTACCTGGCATATACGAAGGGGCTACAACCACGGCCAGTCCGCAGCTGACTTTTGATGATGCTACCCAGAGCCTCCATGTACAAGGCAGCTTTACCAGTGACAAGACCGTAAGCGATATACTGTTCTGGTTAGATCCCAACGTGAACAATGAAGGGTCAGGAGTAAACAAAGATTACAATTCCGTAGGCTGGAGAGGTCTGGTTTTGAGTGGTAATACCTATAACATAAACTTGCCGGTTCAGGAAATACAGGACCACGGAGATTGGCAGTATGAGCTGAAAATAAAACTGCTCATGCAAAACGGAACCATTAAAACCCATACCTATTCTTTTGAATTTGTAAATGGCGAATATACCCCGGAAACCAAAGCAGGAGTGTACCAGCATTCCAGTTATAACGGGTGGGGAGTAGAACTCGAAGCGGGATCATACACAACAAGTCAGCTCGTAGCCCTGGGAGGAATAGACAACGATATCAGTTCCGTAAGAGTGCCCCTCGGTCTTAAAGTCACCCTTTATTCCGAAGATAATTTTACGGGGGAATCTTACGAGGTAACCACGGGGAATGTCTCCTTCTTATCCGCTTTCAACGACAAGACATCCTCCATAGTTGTGGAAGAAGATTAGCCAATGGGAAAAGTGAAGATGAGTTCAATAAGTAGTGACCAAATAAAAAACCACAAATCATGAAAACCTGCACAAAAAGAGTAAAAAACGTATTGTTTTGGGGAGCCCTGTCCGTTTTGGCGGCGTCCTGTGATTTTCCCCCGGGAACGGGAGACGACCTTCCGCAACCGGGAGACAGCATTCCGATTGAAGAATCGCTCGGGGCCAGTCGTCTGCAAACATTCGAAGAAGGGCCTACCCAGGGCCAGGTAAAGGAACGCCTGGCACAGCGGGGGAATCACAATGACATGTTACCTACCGGGTTTCATGTTGACCCTTTCGATACCCTGAAAGTAACAGTCAATAAGCTTACCGGGAACCGGATGCCACAGGTCGTGGTGGGAACCCCGTTCCGGGATAACGTAAGGCCCATACGGACGTATTACGACGTAGAACAAGGGGAAAACACCTTTATAGCCGATGAATACGGCGGAACAGTTTACGTTCGTTACGTCACTACCGAAGACCCCAACAGTTCCGCAGAGATCGAATTCGGGGACGGGTTTAAAAAAGTGCCTTATTATGTAAAAGGAGAAACCACAAAGGGTGAGTGGTTACAGATGCTGGATGTTTTCGGGGATGTAAGGGATGTCATGTTCGTTACCGATCATACCATGCTCACTGTTGGAGTAGAAGACGCCATCACTCATAAAGACGAAGACCAGGACCTGATGTGCGACTACCTGGACAGGATTATGGAGGCTGAGGCGGCAATAAGCGGCCTGGACGGATCGGCTCCCGTTCACGAAAACCGGGATTACAGGTTCCTGCTTACCGTGCGTGACCCGGAATCCGGGGGATATATGGCGGCAAGTATAGCCCTGTATTTTACCCAGGGCGTTATAGATAGATTACTGATGCCCGAAAAACTGGGAGGTACCAATGGCTGGGGACCGTGGCACGAAGCCGGGCATGTACACCAGCAGGCTGCCTGGACCTGGTCTGCAGTAGTGGAATCTACGGTAAATATCTACGCTCTTGCAGCTGAAAGAGAATTCGGGTTGTCGCCTTCCAGGGTAAGCACGAATAACGAATGGCCCGCCGTAGAAACTTTCCTGGCATTGCCGGATGAAGATCGTGATTTTAATACTTCAGCAGCTTCCAATGGTGTACGTATGGCCCTGTTCCACCAGCTATGGCTGGCCTACGGGGACGATTTTTATATTCAGCTGCACAAAGAAACCAGGGAAGAAAACCCGGAACCGGGAGATGACAATGACAAAATGCGGTATTTTATGCTGAAATCATGTAGTGTATCCGGTAACGACCTTACCGGTTTCTTCCGGAAATGGGGATTGCCCGTACCCGAAAGCGTATATGACGAAATTGAAGCACTGAACCTGCCGGCACCGGCAGAAGACCTTACATTGTTACGGGACGAATAGTTGAAATAAAACTTTCGACCCCGGGAAAACTGCCCCCCATCCCGCTTACGGGAATAGGAAGGCAGATAAAAGTCTCATACTCGATTTGAGTTTTGAGTTAGTTAGTTTATTTCACAGGCTCTCCTCTTCCTGATCCGGAGGGAGAGCCTTAATTTGACAAACAAACGGAGATATAAGTATATTGTGTTCGAACCCATTTTTAGAATTATTTTATATTGCAAGAAATAACCTGACTGAAAATACTGTAACCGTAAACATGAGAATAAAAGATTATCAACTGAGAAGAAAAGTAACCCGGACCGGTCTAATGTCAAAGTGTAATGGCAGGGACCTGTCTGTCCGCAGAATTGCTGTTTTTATTGCCATAAGTATCCTTTATGTTTCCGGCGGATATGCCCAGGGCAGGGAGGTTATTAATCTCAATAAAAACTGGGAATTCAAAAAAGGAGAAAAAGATTATGATAAAAGTATCGGCTTTATCAGCCGGGAATGGGAAGAAGTAGAAGTACCGCATTCTTATAATAAAGAAGATATGCAACTCGGAAAAAACTTCTATACCGGGGATGCCTTCTATCGTAAAAAACTCCATGTCAACAAAGAATGGAAGGGAAAAAGGCTTTTTCTCAGGTTTGAGGGTGTTGGTTCCGTAGCGTCCCTCTATGTAAACGGCAGGTTTATCGGGGAGCACAAGGGAAGCTATTCCGCATTTGCTTTCGAAATTACACATAGTGTGGATTACGGTAAAGACAATAACATCGAAGTTAAAGTCAATAATGAAGCAAGACCCGATGTCCTCCCGGTAAATCATTTTTTGTTCCCCATATACGGGGGAATATACCGTCCCGTCAACCTGATCGTTACCGACAAAATAAACATCACGGTTACCGACCATGCTTCTCCCGGTATTTTTATCTCACAAAAGAATGTATCCGGTAAAAAGTCAGATATAACCGTCAAAGCAAAACTCGAAAACAAGGAAAGAGTAACAAAACAGGTTATACTGCAAACCGTTATCCGAAACGCCGAAGGAAAACAGGTCGCCAAAGAAGAAAAAGAAGTAGCCGTAAGTCCGCAGGGAATTACAGTTGCCGAGCAACAACTAACCCTCAGGTCACCCCGTTTATGGCAGGGCGTGGAAGACCCTTACCTGTATTCCCTTACCACTTCCGTAAAAAGGGATGGAAAAGAAACAGACGCCGTAACACAACCTTTGGGGATAAGAAAGTTCGAATTAAGGGCGGGAGAAGGGATGTTCCTGAACGGTAAAAAATATCCCATGTATGGCGTAACCCGTCACCAGGACCGCTGGCAATACGGCAATGCCCTTTCCCCCGAACAGGAAAAGGAGGATATGGAACTCATCCGGGAAATGGGGGCTACTACCATCCGGCTGGCACACTACCAGCAATCCGATAATATCTATTCCCTGGCTGACAAAATGGGCTTTCTTATCTGGGCCGAAATTCCCTTTGTAAATAATTACAGCCTGGAAGAAGCTGCCAATGCCAAGCAACAGATGACCGAACTGGTCCGGCAAAACTTCAATCACCCTTCCATATACATCTGGGGCATGCATAACGAGGTGTACTCCAGAAATCCGGATGAGTATGTCGCCGTACTGACGCGCGAACTCAACAATATAGCTAAAACCAATGATCCGGACAGGCTTACAGGTGCCGTAAGCGGATACGGTGAAATGGACAGGCCGGCAAACCTGGCAGGAGATGTACAGGGAATGAACCGCTATTATGGCTGGTATGAAGGAAAAATAGACGATCTCGAAAACTGGGTAAGCGGATTGGAAAAAGAATATCCCGCTTATAAGGTTGTCCTCGCCGAATACGGTGCCGATGGAAATATGGACCAGGGCGCCGAAGATTTACCGGAAAACCGCAATCCCGTAAGCGGTAAATTTTTCCCTGAAAACTACCAGACCGAAACCCATATTCAGCAATGGGCGATCATTGAAAAACACCCCTATATCACAGCCTCCTATTTATGGAATATGTTCGAATTTGCCGTACCCATGTGGAACCGCGGCGGTGTAAATGCCCGGAACCTGAAAGGATTGATCACCTTTGACCGCAAACGGAAAAAAGATTCCTTTTACTGGTACAAGGCCAACTGGAACCCGGAGCCCATGATCTACCTCGCCAATCGCAGGGATGACCAACGCACCAAATTACATACCCGCGTACAGGTCTTTTCCAATCTCAATACCCTAACACTCACTGTCAACGGAGAAGAAGTTTCCGGGAAACAGGGCGTGAATTCCCGGCATTGGGTATTCGAGGTGGAATTGCAAAAAGGTAAAAACAAGATCAGGGCAGTAGGGAAAAGTAAAGGAAAAGACCTTTCGGATGAAATGGAATGGCTGGTACAGTGAAGTAAATGAACACTCTGAAATAAAGAAACAAATAACAACGGTCCGGTTTCCGGAATATATGCCGGAACCGGTCCGTACCAAAAAGAAACAAGAAAATATGAGAAGATCACCGTTTATTTATGTGTTAACAGCATTTTTTGCATTTACGACAGCGACCATGGCCCAGACGAAACCGGAGAAACGGGTTTCCATAACGCTGAAACATGGAGCCCATCGCCTGGGAAAACGAACTGATAAACAAATGCAAACCTGGCGGAACTACGGTCTGGGGCAGTTTATCCACTGGGGGGTATACGCCATCCCCGGCGGGCATTGGGAAGGTAAATACTATCCCGGGGCTGCGGAATGGATACGCTCATGGAAAGAAATGCCCAAAGAAGCCTATGATAATCTCTACAAGCAATTCAATCCGGAGAAATTCAATGCCAGGGGATGGGCAAAACAAGCTAAGGAAATGGGAGCAAAATATGTGATCATCACCACCAAGCACCACGACGGCTTTTGCTTGTGGCCCAGTAAGTACACGGATTATACCATAGCCAAAAGCCCGTATAAAAAGGACATTATCGGCCAACTGGTCGATGCTTACGATGCCGAAGGTATTGATGTATATCTCTATTTTTCCATTATAGACTGGAACCACCCCGGTTACCGAAGCAGTCTGAAAACTGAGGCCGACAGGAAGGAATATGAAGATTTCAAGACCTTTACCAGGAACCAGTTGGTGGAATTACTGGAACGTTATCCCTCCACCAAAGGGCTTTGGTTTGACGGCAGCTGGGACAAAGCCTGGATAGAACAGGCGGAATTTGCAGACGAATTGGGCAGGGAACTGCGTGAAATGATCCCCGGCCTGATCATAGGAAGCCGTTTCCGGGCCGATGAAAACGGCAATCGCCACTTCGATACCAATGGCGATATGATGGGAGATTACGAACAGGGCTGGGAACGAAAAATACCGGAAACGATAGAAGATATTCACGGAAATGACTGGGATTGTGTGATGACCATTCCGGAGAATCAATGGGGGTATCACTCCGATTGGAAAGGTCATGTGAAAACGAGTAACGAACTGATAGAGATGCTCGTTAAATCCGTATCACTGGATGGCAATTTTGTTCTTAATTTCGGGCCTGACGGTGAGGGAAATATACGCCCGGAAGAAACAAAACTGGCAGCGGAAATAGGAGCCTGGATGGATGTAAATAAAGAGGTGGTTTATGGATGCGGGTACCTGGATTGGAAGAAACAAGATTGGGGATATTATACCGTAAACCGGGAAACCGGTAAAAAATATATGGTAGTATTCAATATGCCGGTGTCAGGGGCGCTTCGTGTAAAAGTACCCGACAATACCAGACCGGATAAAGCATATCTGTTGGAGCAACCCGAAAGCGACATCACTATAGAAGAAATACATCGCAATGAATATTTTGTTCATTACAAACCGATGACCCCTGTAAAAAAACCTTTTGTTATTGTAATAGAAACCACGGAGTCTGATGCCGATGAGGGACATTATCAGAAAGCTAAAACCTGAGTATTCCAGTCTTAACGGCGCGTATAGCCTTTCGGACTGACCAAACCTTAAAGGCCGTTTTTTCTCTATTCTACAGAGAAAAAACGGCCTTTAATTTTAGGAACATTGGCAGAATTCCGGGATGGGAAAATGAAATAATTATTTTGTAGACATAAAAAAAATCATATATTAGCTATGTTTTTTAAGATTTATTTAAGATTTTTTGTGAAAAATTAAGAGTCAAACGAACATTTAAGTGATTTTGTGTAAAACAAAATGTGCTCGTACCCGTTTTAGTTTTTCCAAAATTTATCTTCGGAAAGCGGTCGTTTTTTTAGCGGTATAAAGTGGTAACAACCTTAATGTTAGAAATGTAAAGTCCATGCATACAAGAGAGAACAACAGGGAGAAATTACTGGTGAAAGAACTGATGAGACATAATGAAAAAGCGTTCCGGGATCTCTTTGACAGTTATAGCCAGGATGTGTATGCATATGGCAAAAGTATATTGAAGTATGACGTGTATGCCGAAGAGATTGTCCAGGATGTTTTTCTAAAAATATGGCTGAACAGGGAAAACCTGAATCCCGACCTGTCCTTCCGGGCCTACGTATTCACCATAACCCGGAATCTCGCCATTAACTTTCTGCATAAGGCGGCAAATGACGGTAAGCTCCGGGAAGAAATATTCTATGGCAGGGGAGAAACCTATAACCACGCAGAAAACAGGATCGATGATGCCTATTATGAGAAGATCAGGCTACAGGCCATAGCAAAACTCCCGCCTAAAAGAAGACGTATTTTCGAATTGTCCAGAAAAGAAGGCAAGAGTTACGAAGAGATAAGCAGTGAGCTGGGGATTTCCATAAGCACGGTAAAAAACCAGATGAGCAGCGCATTGGAAACCATCCGGAATTTTCTTTTTTCACATAGCGATGTCACTTTTATAATTGCAGCCTTTCTCCTGGGGAACCTGTGATTTTCGTCTCTATCCCTGACATTTTTCCACTGACGGAACAGCAACCGGAATATCAAATCTTCATAAAAAGAAAAAAAATCCGTTTCGGAATAGTACCAACGGAATTGTCAACTGTATTATATATACAGAATATGCTCGAAAACATTTTTAATGAAAGATCATAAGAATATACGCGGACTCTTTAAAAAATATTCTTTGGGACAATGTTCGCCGGAGGAGATCGCAGAGATCGTAGCGTATTTAAAAACACATAAACATTCGGAAGGAATACCTTCGGTTGACGAAGTATTGGCCCTGCTTAGGGAAAGTCCGCGGATGGAAGAAAGTGCTGCCGATCATGTTTACAACCGGATACGGAAAAACGCTGAAGTCATAGAGAGACGGAAAGCGGGAAAACAGGTGCGGAGAAAATATTATATGGCCGCAGCAATGGCCGTGGTCCTGATCTCCGCAGGTAGTCTTTTCTTCGGAAGTTCCCTGTTAAAAAAAGACGGGGTGATTGAGGTCCGCGAGGAAATTACCCTTGAGTTGGATAACGGGCAAATAAAAGTTATAAAATCCGAAGGTTCCGGGGAAGTACACAACGCTTCCGGTGATGTAGTGGGGAAACAGGATAAAAACCGGATTTCCTACGTCGCAAACGGGAAGAGCGAAAAGCATATTTCCTATAACACTTTAAAAGTTCCTTACGGAAAACGCTTTGATGTGGAACTCTCGGACGGCACTGTAGTATATCTGAATTCGGGCAGTTCCCTGAAATATCCGGAAAATTTTCCCGGTGAAGGCAGGAGAGAAGTAGAGCTCACCGGAGAAGCATTTTTTGAAGTGGCCGAAGATAAAGAACATTCTTTTGTAGTAAATACGAAAGAATTAAATGTAAAAGTATTCGGTACCCGTTTCAATATCTCTGCCTACCCGGAAGATGATCTCACCGATGTGGTATTGGTGGAAGGGTCGGTAGGTATGTATGAAGATATACGGCATACGGAGAAAGGGATTATGCTCACCCCCGGCCATAAAGGAAGTTTTCACCGGAATGACAAAAATATAGAGATAAGTGCGGTGGAAACTTCGGTTTACACTTCGTGGATAGGCGGGGAACTGGTTTTCCGGAATATGACATTTGAAAATATTCTCAAAAAGCTTGAAAGACAATATAATGTCGATATAACTATGAAAAACAGAACTTTGGCGGGGGAAGAGTTCAATGCCAGTTTCGACCGGGAACCTGTGGAGGAAGTACTGGAATATTTTAAGATGACTTATGGCATCCGGTATACGGTAGAAGGAGACAACATAATAATAAACTAACACTTAAAATTCAAATACCTATGAAACGATCAGTAAGCCAGTAGCTATTATTCATGGCACTAATGCCGTGCAGGCAGGATCATCAACAAAAAATCGGAAAATGTCGGACCATTTCCCGATTTGAAAATGGTGATTAAATCAAAATTTAACCACACTTAAACACGTTTAAAAGTATGAAAAAATTTCTTTCCGGAAGGAAGGGGTGGATGCTGTATGTCAAATTTAAAACAAAAACGAAGATCAGTACCATACTCTTGAGTATTGTATTGTTGACAGCACAGGCAAATACTTCCTATTCCCAAAAATCCAGGATATCCCTGGACATGCATAACATCACTATAGCACGTCTGATAGATGTTATAGAAAGTAAGAGCGATTACCATTTTGTGTACAAGACCAGGGATGTGGACCTGGAACGAAAAGTATCCGTCAAAGCCGAGGAAGAAGAGATCACCTCGGTGCTGGACCGCATTTTCGGAAATACCGGAACCGCATATAATATTGTAAAAAAACAAATATTTCTCACCGTTAAGGAAACAAAAGAAAAGACGGATGGCCAAGGAACAGCAGAAATCCGGCAAATACAGATAAGTGGTATAGTGAAGGACGGGAATGGAAATGTTCTGCCAGGTGTAACCGTCATGGAGAAGGGCACACAGAACGGAACGGCGACCGATTTTGACGGGAATTACGAACTTTTGGTCTCGGGGACAAATGCTGTTTTATCCTTTAGCTATATTGGGTTTGTAACAAAAGAAGTCCCTGTAAACGGCCTTACTGCGATAGATGTGGTTCTGAAAGAAGACGTTTCCGAACTAGATGAGGTTATCGTAGTGGCATACGGAACACAGAAAAAGGAAAACCTTACGGGTGCTGTAGTTTCCGTAAGCAGCGAAAAACTGGCTAACCGTCCCGTAGCCTCCACGCAAAATGCCCTTCAGGGAATAGCCCCGGGGGTAACCATACTGCAACGCCCCGGGGATGTGGGGCGTAATTCCGACGGAACAAGCGGTAATACCGGGGGGATAACCATAAGGGGACGCAGTAACCTCGGTTCTCCCGGTCCTATGTATGTCATAGACGGAATCCCTGCAACATCACAGGAATTTGCATCGTTGAATGCCAATGATATAGCAAGTATGTCGGTGCTTAAAGATGCTTCTTCTGCCGCTCTTTACGGTTCACGCGCAGCAAACGGGGTCATTGTGGTTACGACCAACCGCGGAGGAGGGGAAAAGGCCACTGTACAGTTCAATACCAGCTACGGATGGCAATCCGCTACCAGGTTACCCGATTATGTAAATTCTGCGGACTATGCTGCTTTGTATAATGAAGCATTGGGCAATAAGGGAAGGGACCCGCTTTATACCGAAGACCAGATAAGAAAGTTTGCAGATGGTTCCGAGCCGGACCTGTATCCCAATACGGACTGGTATAAGACCGTACTGCACTCGGCAGCGCCGCAAAGGGAAGCCAGTCTTAATATCAGTGCACCGGGGAAAATTACCAATTACTACCTGGGCCTTACATATTTTGACCAGGAATCCCTGATACCGGGTAAAAAACAGGACCGTATCGTTGCCAAACTCAATACCGAAAGCCATATCGTAGAGAACTTGTTGAAAGTCGCCACAAATTTCTCTTTTATCAAACAGGATTTTGATCGTGACGGTGGAAACATGAGCTGGACAGAGCTCAATCGCTCCCTTCCTACATCGGTAGTACGCCAGTCCAACGGAGAGTGGGGCTCCATAGACGGAGGGGTTGCCAATGCACAAACGGCACAACGCAACCAGTTACGCATACTGGAAGAAGGAGGTAGCGGCTGGGACAGGGACAATTACCTGCAGCTCGCCACAAATGCAACGCTTACTCCCCTGGAAGGACTGACCATTAATGGACTTACCTCTCTCAAATATACCAATTCCAATTCCTGGTCTTTTAACAGTACCATAGATCCCATAAACAATTTCCTCACCGGGGATATAATGAACTCCACGAGGGTAACACCTAATGAAATGACGGAATACTGGAGAAAAAGACAGGAATTCCTCATCCAGGGAACTGTAGATTACGAACGCCGTTTCGGAGAGCAACACTTTGCGAAGATCACCGTTGGTGCCAGCCAGGAAAGCAATGTTTTCAGGACTGCTTTCATCGGGAGGAAAAATTTCCCCAACAACGATATGGAAACCGTAGGCAGTGGCTCCGGGAATTCGGAAGACATAAGTTCTGACAACGACGGACAGGCCAACAGGAGCAACCAGGAAGAATGGGCCATGCGTTCCTTTTTCGGAAGGCTCAATTACACGTTTGCCGATAAATACCTGCTGGAAGCCAATACACGGATAGATTATTCTTCCCGTTTTCATCCCGATCACAGGCGGGCCGTATTCCCGTCTTTCTCTGCCGGGTGGATTGTTTCGAAGGAATCCTTTATGGAAAACATTTCCTGGCTCGATCACCTGAAAATCCGTGGGTCCTGGGGTTCGTTGGGGAACCAGAATGTCGTTACGATAGGTAACTATTTCGATGTGCTGAACCTTGATTATTCCTATAATTTCGAAGATACCGCACAAGGCGGGGCCTGGCAGGGCCGGGGTTCTAATATTTCAGCCACCTGGGAAAAGGTGAAAATGCTGGATATAGGGCTAGATATTAACCTCTTTGGTAACAGGGTAAATATTGTAACCGATTACTATGTTAAAAGAACCGAAGGTATACTCACACAATTACCCGTCTTGAGTACTTACGGATTTCCGAATAGCGGCATTCCTTATGTCAATGCTGCCGAAATCAGGAACAGAGGTTTTGAACTTGCGGTCAATTATTCCGACAGGATAGGAGAGGATTTCCGGTTTACTATCGGCGGAAACCTTTCCTCCATAGATAACGAGATACTGAACCTGGGGCAGGGTGTCGAAGAAAGGATAAACAGCTACTGGATAGAAAGAGTAGGTGGGTCCGTAGGTGATTTTTACGGTTATCGGGCCGATGGCCTTTTCAGGGATGTTGCAGATGTGGAAAATCACGCGTACCAGTCGGCCGCGACTGCTCCCGGAGATATTAAATACAGGGATGTGAATGGTGACGGGATGATCAATGAACAGGACCGTGTGGTTATCGGTAACGATGTTCCGTGGTTCAATTACGGTTTTAACCTGAGTGCCGAATACAAAGGGATCAGTTTTGAGGTACTTACCTATGGGGTCGGTAAAGTAAAGACCTACCTGGCCAATGAAGCCTCTTTCCCTTTCTTTAACGGTGCGGGGATAAAAGAAGAACTGAAAAACAGGTGGACAGAAGCCAATCCGGATCCGGATGCAGACTTTCCACGGTTGTTACTGTCACAGGACGGAACACATAATTACGAAAATATATCCTCCTTCTGGTTATTCAATGCTGCTTATTTCCGGGTACGTTCCATTACCCTCGGGTATACTTTTCCGGAGGAGATCAGCAAAAAACTGGGGATGACCATGCTGCGCGTATACGGCACTTCCAACAACCCGCTTACGTTCATGGCCGACAAACGCCTGGCTGATTACGATCCGGAACTGGGATCGGGCCGGGGAGGTTATCCCGGGATAAAGACCTTTTCCCTCGGATTCAATTTCAGGTTTTAACCCCTTGTTAATGGTATAAAGTATAAAAAAATGAGAAAGACAATTCTATATACATGTACGGCACTTCTAATGTTTACCGTATCCTGTTCCGATGATTTCCTGGAAAGACCGCCGCTGGATGACGTTTCCGAAGAAACATTCTGGAAAACGGAAGAAGACCTGTACAAGGCTGTAAACGGTATCTACAGCCAGTTGCCCGCCGAGGGATTTATCTATGACGACGGTTCTTCCGATAATGCACATGCGCAATACCCCTGGGAAAGTAAAGCCACGGTAATCTCGGCAGGAAGTATAATTACCGCAGATGATGCAGGCTGGGGATATGAAGACAAGCGTCGCTGTAACTATTTCCTGGAAAATGCGGATGCCGTGGAAAATGCGGACCCGGACCTGCTTAACAGGTACAAGGCAGAAGTGCGTTTTGTACGGGCTTATTCCTATTTCCGGATGATGTGTAAATTCGGAGCCGTTCCCCTGGTGACCCGTACGCTCGAAATAAATGAAGTGGATATTCCCCGTACCCCGAGAGAAGAAGTACTGGATTTCATTGTAACGGAACTGGAAGACATTGCGGAAATACTCCCGGTAACTTATCCGGGAGGAAAACCCCATGAAAAAGGCAGGATCACCCGTGGGGCAGCCCTAGCCCTTAAAGCAAGGGCCCATCTTTACGAAGGGCAATGGCAGGAAGCTGTGGATGCCGCCCAAAAAGTAATGGACCTGGGGATATACGACCTCTTTAAACTGGATGCCGAAAGCGATATTAACCTGGAAGATAACTACAGTCATTGGGTTGACTTCGACGATGAACAGGACAAGCAGAACTTCAGGCTGGGCTTACGCAGTTATGAGACATTATTTCACGAAGAATATGAAGGAAATAGCGAAGTGATCCTGGACAGGCAACGTATAGCCCAGATCGATGATAATTTTCTCAACACCTATCTGCCTCCCGGTACTATCGGCGGATGGAGTTCCGTAACCCCCACACAGGAACTGGTAAACAGCTACAACAGTTATAAGACAGGAGAACCAGTAATCCTTCCCGCACCGGAACAAAGGGCTGAATGGTACAACAGCGGAGATCCTGCCTTTGAAGAAGAGTTCCGCAACCGGGACCCGCGCCTGTACGCAACTGTAATGTTTCCCGGGGCACCGTGGAATGCCATAGAAGACGGATTTGTATTCGAATGGGTACAAGGGGCTTCCAATATGTCGCAGACCGGTTATAACTTCCGGAAACTTGTCGATCCGAAGATATACCGGGAAAATATAGGGAACTACGCCAATGTTATTCTCCTGCGCTATGCCGAAGTCCTGCTGACCTATGCCGAAGCCAAAAATGAACTGAGCGGTCCCGATACCGGTATTTATGATGTCCTGGACGATATACGGGAAAGAGCGGGCATGCCTTCTGTAGACAGGAATTTATATAACACCCAGGAGAAATTGCGGGAAGTGATCCGCAATGAAAGAAGAGTAGAGCTTGCCCTGGAAGGTCATCGGTATATGGATATCCGCAGATGGCAGATCGCCCCGGTAGTGATGAAGAATATCAAAAACCTGAAGAACACTATTGCACAGGACCGGGTATGGGAAGATAAATTATACCTCATGCCCGTACCGCAATCGCAAATGGATCTGTCCGAAGGTGTACTGGAACAAAACCCGGGATATTGACAATAATGGTTTGATATAGTGAAATATTCAATAAAAAGCCGGGAGACAAAACATAAAGTCCGATTTGAGTTGACCGGAACCGGTTGACAGAGTTAGTTAGTTGACAGGCTGTCCCCTGTCTGAAGGCAGGGGCAGTTTTAATGTAGGAGGAGATTGTGATACCCCCCATCCTGGCCGATATAAATACTGAATTTAACCACTAAACTTTATAAAAATGAAAAGAAAAATTATTTTGAGAATGATGGCCCTCATGGCTATGGTGTTGTTTTATGCTTGTGTACCGGACGATACTGTGCCGGAAACTCCGGATAATCCCGATGAGGTAAATTATACATCCGATTATGCCTATAACCTCAATGTCATATACTTTGTGTCCAATGACAGGCAGGTCAACGAGGATTATGAAGAGAGGATCAGTAAAATAATGCTGGAGGGACAACAATTTTTTGCCGACTGGATGCAACACTGGGGTTATGGCAATAAAACCTTCGGATTGCTGAAGGACGAGATTAAGCAACGGGTAAAAATTCATCTTATTCAGGGAGAAAAGAGTTCCGAAAACTACCCTTACGAGGGAGGGGCATCGGCAGTAAAAGAAGAAATAGATGCCTATTTTGCCGAGCACCCGGAAGAAAAGGCCAGCGATCACAACCTGATCATCTGTGCGGTAAATGAAAAACTGGACGAAGGAGAGGAAATGGAAGTCGGCGTACCCTTTTACGGTATCGGACGGGATGCCTACGCGCTTGATTATCCCGGGATGTGTTATGATAACCTCGGAACCGGGGGAGATGTGGGGTGGAAAGCTACCGTGTGGATAGGCGGACTGTACCACGAAATGGGGCATGGCCTTAACCTGCCGCATTGCGGGTCTACATTAACCGAATCCGAAAGTAGCGATTACGGCACCTCCCTCATGGGCCCCGGGAATTCCACTTTTGGTATCAGTCCTACGTTTTTGGCGCATTCAAGTGGGGCTATAGTGAATAACTGCCAGGTTTTTTCCAAGGAAAATAAAATGTTTTATACGGATACGAATGCTCATGTAAACGCATTACGGGCCTATTACGAAGACGGGGATATTATTGTTTCTGGTTCTTATGTGACCGATATCCCGGTGACCGATATTACCTATTACCACAAACCGGGAACTGATCCCGGGGGATACCGCGCCGTTACCTGGGTAGGTGAACCATTGACAGATAACAGCTTTTCCATCCGTATGCCGGTATCCGAATTCAAGGAAAAAGAAAACAACGAATATACGTTCAGCATTATCCTGCACCACGAAAACGGGAACAATACCTGGACAGATTTCAATTATGCCTTTCAATCCGATATTCCCGATATAGATATCAGCATAGGACAGCAGGATGTTTACGATAAAAGTAACTGGCAGGTAACGGGCTTCAGTTCCGAAGAAACGGTTAACGAAGACGGGGCAGCCATTAACATTCTGGACGGTAGCCCACAGACCTACTGGCATTCCAGGTGGAATACGGATACGGCAGGCTACCCGCATTATCTCGTCATTGATACGGGAGAAGAATTATCTGCAAAAGGATTCGTAATACACCAGCGGGTAGGAAAACGGGCTGTTAAAGCATATGAAATAGAAGTAAGCAATGATAACGCCTCCTGGGAAACTGTGATACAGGGAGACCTGGAAGATACTTATGAACAGGTTATCGAACTGGCAGAAGAAACGAATTTCCGCTATTTCCGGTTTACGGCCAAATCCTCTCACGACGGTGAACAATTTGCCGCACTGGCGGAAATCGGGGTGTATTACTGAAAAAAGTCATACATCTTGTATTAACCCTGAAACTTATTTATTAACCATAAATCCAAATACTTATGAAACATTCTTATGTGAATCTTAACCTGGTTATACTGCTCCTGGTCTTTGCAGGGGGAGTATTTTCCTGCGGTGTACCATCCGAAACAGATCCGGAAGGACCTTCCGTTCCCGGCGATGATGAAATAATTGTCGAAGAAATCCTGGAATTCAACGAGACGCCTTCCGGTACACAGGAAGCAGCAAGGCTCGGTCAGTCCAATCCCGCTTCCGATTTCACGCCTACGGGTTTTTATCTCCCTCCGAATACCGAACTTGTTGTAAAGGTAGACCAGTTAGAACCGGGAAGCGGCACTCCCGTATTGCTCATAGGTTCGTATTCGAGGTACGAAGCCAAGTGGAACCCGACGGAAATAGCACTGACCGATGGCATCAATACGGTTCCCGGCGATGAATACGGAGGCATTATGTACATACGGTACAATACCGGTGAAGGTAATATCGCTTCCGGGCAGGTTCGTATCGAATTTATGGACGGACATCAGCCCATGCCGTATTTTGTACACGGAGAAACGACCAACGGGCAATGGCAAACCATGCTCGACACCTGGACAGATGCCCCTGATGTATTGCTGGTCAGTGACAAAGCCATTATAGTGGCCTCTATGGATAAGGCCCTTCAATACCGCGATGAAGATCAGAACCAGTTACTTACCACTGCTGAACAGATACTGGATGCCGAAGCAGCTATCAGCGGCCAGGACGGTTCCGCACCGGAACACCAACGGAATACCCATCGGTTACTGATGACGGAGACCGATATGGAAGATACTTTTATGGCTGCCACATGGTACCGGACCTGGTACCATCGGGATGTGGTAAACCATATTCTTACGGTGGACGGATTGGGTAACGACGGCTGGGGCCCCTGGCACGAATTGGGACACATGCACCAGCAGGGAGCCTGGACGTGGGACGGATTGGGTGAAGTAACCGTGAATATTTATTCTCTTGCGGCAGAAAGAGCAATGGGTGTAACGCCTTCACGGATGGTCAGGGACGGCGTGTGGTATGCCGTAGCCGATTATCTTGCGCTGCCCGATGAAGAAAGGGATTTTAACAGTGCTGCAGCAAGTTTATTTGTACGTCTCGGTATGTTTCAGCAACTATGGCTTGCGTATGGTGATACTTTTTTTCAGCAGTTGCATAAACAAACCAGGGAAGAACAGCCAAACCCGGGAAGCACGGAAGCCGAAATGCGTTATTTTATGCTGAAAGCCTGTGAAATATCCGGCAATGACCTGGGTGATTTTTTTCAGAAATGGGGATTGAAAGTAAGCACCTCCGTTTATGACGAAATCGCGGCATTAAACTTGTCGGAACCGGAAGAAGACCTGACGGAACTGACCGACGACCCGGACTGGGAAAGCCGATGGCTGATAACAGATTACAGTTCCCAGGAAACGAGCGGGGAAAACGGTAGGGCTTCAAATATTATTGACGGTGACCCCGCAACATACTGGCATTCGCAGTGGTCCGGTGATAACGCGGCGGAATATCCGCATCATGTGAGTGTGGACATGAAAGGAGCTACTGCGGTGAATGGTTTTACCTTAACACAACGCGACGGCCAGCGAAAAGTAAAGGACCTGGAAATACTGGTAAGTAATGACAATACAAACTGGGAAAGCCTCGGAGATCATGTGCTGGAAGAAACCGCTGCACCACAGAATATAGACCTGCCGGAAAGCCAATCTTTCCGGTATTTTAAACTGGTCATGAAATCGGCTTATGACGGACTTCAGTTTGCCGCAATGGCTGAAGTTACAGTATATTAACCTGCTTAAGCTACACTTTTTTATCTACAGGCCCGGTGGTATTCCGGGCCTGTTTCTTTGTTATTTGCTATACGCCAGGTATTCCGGCCGTAGCGACGATATACTTTCCGGGGTTGTCCCGGAAAGATGCTTTTCTATAAATGCGGAAAAACCATATTGGTTTTCTCCCTGATAGTTTGCTGTGCAGCATTGGCATGGTGCGGATGTGGACATGGCTATTTGTTTTTAAGATTTGATTTTTGTACATAATTTTTAACCGATTCCGGTACCGGGATATTTCCCTCCAGTAGCGGATCACTCACGGGAGCCCCGATTGTTTCGGATATCGGAACTATTCCTGCCCATACAGGCAGTTGCAGGTCTTCTTTTTCGTCAACGACATCTCCTGTACGTATTTTTGCAGAAGCTGAGTCGATTTTTATCTCTATAACCAGCGTGGCACGGAGTTCTTTATCATTAGGCTGCCGTACATATTCCCAGTGGTCCGGGACCATATGGTTTATAATACAACGGAGCGCGTGCATCTTTTCATGATCATCTTCTATGGATTTTACACTGCCGAAGATGTTTACCGACCGGTAATTGGCCGAATGATGAAACGCAGACCTGGCCAGTACAAGTCCATCCAGGTGCGTTACGGACACACAGGCTTCTCCTGCTTCCAGGAGACAGGACATCATCCGGTTTTTTAACGAACCATGTATATATAGTTTATCCCCGTCCCGTCCGTAAGCGGTAGGGATAACAATGGCCTTTTCGTTCCAGGTGTAAGCAATATGGCATAAGAATCCGGCATCGAGAATACCGTTTATTTCTTCCTGGTCATAAGAAGCCCGTTTTGGGCCCCGGGTCACTTTGTTTAAAGCGGAAATTTCATAATCCGGCATAACGTGTCATTTTTTGATTGAAGATATATTTGTTATTTCGCCTTCTCCTGAACGATACCAACAGGCTCGTGATAAATGGGAAAATTACATGAATTCGCTATAAAACACAGTTCGGAAGCCTGGTGGTGCAGGGCATCCAGTTTATCTTTCATGGATTCCTCCCGTACCGTTACTTTCGGATGGAGAATTACCTTGGTAAAATGCCCGCCGCCATCTGCCGTTTCTTCCATAAAGCCTGTTGCCCCGTCCTCGTAGTCCGTAACGATTACCCCGGCCCGGGCACACATATGAAGGAAGGAGAGCATATGGCAGGATGATACCGCAGCTACAAGCAGTTCTTCCGGGTTGTGCCTGGTCTTATCTCCCCGGAAAGAAGGGTCTGAAGAACCCAGAATATCTGCTTTCCCATCCGTGGTGATGGTATGGTTACGGTCATAGGCCCGGTAATTACTGGTCCCGGTGCCTTTGTTTCCCGTCCATGTTACGACAAGTTTATATTCGTGTACTTTGCTCATGGTTTTGCCCTTTAAAAGATGTTTTGGTTAAGGATTTTGATATCATATGTTGATTTATACAAGCAAAAGTAATAGTTTTATGGGGTGTTTTAGTGGTCCGGTTTTAATATATAAAGTAGTCCGGTTATGATTCCTTACAAAACGATTATACGATTAGATAAAAAAGCCTGTACACCATTGTACATTCAGTTGTGTAACCAGGTCATTCAACTGATAAAGGGCGGGGTTTTACTTCCTTCCACGAAATTACCGGGAACGAGGTGGATGTCGGACACGCTTGACATTCACAGGAAAACCGTTATAGCTGCATATGATGAATTAATGGCGCAGGGGTGGACCGAAGCCTGTCCGGCCAAAGGAACTTTTGTAAACAGTTCGCTTCCTATTATAGAACAAAGGGCTCTTCCGGAAACAACATGGAAGGAGGAAGTACAAAAAGCTAAAAAGAAATCCGGTTTTCCGTTTGTGCACAGGGGGCATTTAAAAAGCAGGGATGCCGAATTTCCGGGAGAAGGTATTATAGCATTTAACGACGGGGTACCGGACAGCCGGATAGCTCCTATCGAGGAGATCGCCAGGGAATACAGGAATGTAGTGAAGAAATCATATAACCGTAAACACCTTTCCTACGGATCGGTATACGGTAATATGGAATTGAGGGAAGCACTTGCCGATTATCTTAACGATACGAGAGGACTAAGTACCTCCCCGGAAAACATACTGATTACGCGGGGCAGTCAGATGGGAATCTACCTGTCCTCTCAATTATTGCTGACAGGTGGTGGAAATGTAGCAGTAGGGGAGACGAACTACCGATCGGCAAATAAGGTATTTATCGAATCGGGGGGGACACTGAAACGGGTCAGGGTGGACGAATGCGGAATTGTGACCGATGATGTGGAACGACTGTGCAAGACGGAGAAAATCCGTGCCGTTTATGTTACTTCACATCATCATCATCCTACTACGGTTACCCTTTCCGCACATAGGAGGATGCACCTGCTGGAACTTTCCCAGAAATACAATTTTGCCATAATAGAAGACGACTACGATTATGATTTTCACTACAGCAATGCTCCGATATTACCCCTGGCCAGCAGTGATGCGGAAGGCAATGTAGTATACATCGGGGCTTTGTGTAAAATTGTGGCCCCCGCTATCCGGGTCGGGTATATGGTAGCTCCTGAGGACTTTACAGACGAGGCTGCACGGCTTCGTAGAGTTATAGACAGGCAGGGCGATCCGCTCCTGGAACTTACCCTGGCCCATATGATCCGTGATGGGGAAATACAGCGGCATAGTAAAAAAGCGCTGAAAGTGTACCATGAACGAAGAGACCTGTTCTGCTCCCTTTTACGTGAAAAACTGGGAGACTATTTTCATTTCGAGGTGCCGGAAGGAGGAATGGCCGTATGGGTAAAACTCCGGGGAGGGCTTAACTGGGATGAGGTAAAGGCAGAAGCAGCCAGGTACGGATTGAAACTGGGGGGCTATTGCGGAGATGAAGAAGACGATATAGACCCGCCTTACCCGGGAATCCGCATGGGATTTGCAGCATTAAATCCAGATGAGATAAAAGAGGCCATTGCCAGGCTGGAAAACACTATGAAAGCATTCCGCCCTGAATATGAAACGGCCGATCCGGCATCCGGGACCACAGGGGTTGAGGTATAGTTTTCTCCTGGGCCCGTGACAAAGTTTCATTTTTTAGGGGAGTAATTGCCCCTTATAAGATAAAAAAGCGGGAGATTCGCCGAATCTCCCGCTTTTCATTATACAATATGAAGTATGTAAAACCGATGTATATTATCCTTCAAAGCCCCCCATCTCATCATCGCCGTTATCTTCTCTTCCCTGTCCTTTTTCGCGCTCTTTTTTATTGGGCTGGTTGAAACGGTAGGTGAACGAAAGGGTAAACTGGCGTTCTCTCCACTGGTTTTCACTGTCAGAAGTAAAGACATCAGTAAAGGTATATGACCTCATTTTACGGCTGTTAAACAAGTCGCTTACGTTTAGGTTGATTGTGGCCTTGTCTTTAATAAGGTCTTTGCTGACAGCCATGTTAACTCCAAACATACCCTTTCTTTCAGAAATGGCAGTTTTAGAAGGTCCTCTGTAAAAGCCGGTGGTTTGCCATTGTATTTCGGCAGGTAAGGTAATGTTGGCACTTAACCTGGAAAACCAACTGGTATTTTCAGCACCGTAGTCTATACCGTTAAATTCTCCGTCGGTTTTAGATTTAAATATATTAAAACTGGTATTGAGCCTAACTTTTCTTGAAGGGTTGTACATGATGCTGAACTCACCTCCAAAACGATCCTCACTGGAAAGGTTAATGGGGATGGAACGAATAATAGCCACACCATCTTCAGTGGTCAAACCGGTATCTTCCTGGATAAATTCAAACGATTCGGTTTCATGTTGAAAATAGACCGAGGTGGAAAAGGTGAGGTTTTTCCATCTTTTTAAATAGCCCACATCAAAGGCATTAGAAAAGGCCGGGTTTAAATCCGGATTTCCCTGGGAAATGTTAGTACGGCTATCGCGGGAGGGAAACGGGTTGATGAACCAGCCCCTGGGGCGGTTAATACGGCGGTTATATCCCACAGAAAGGTCTTCTTCTTCGCCCAATTCATAAATTAGGTTTACAGTGGGGAAGAGACCGAGATAATTTTTGTCAAAATTGGGGTCGTAAGGGAGGTCGATAGCTGAATCTTCGCCTGTTACTTTTCCTTTTAAAATGGTATTCTCTAAACGCAGGCCCAATAAAAAGGACAGTTTTCCTGTTTTGTTGCCGTATTGTGTGTAAAGGGCGTGTACGTTTTCGGTGTAATCGAAAATATTGGTAAGCCCCAAGTTGGGCTCGTATTCTCCCGTTTCTAAATTGTATTGTTCCAGTGCATAATCCGTAACTTCGTTTTCCATATTACTCCTGAAACCGGCTTCGAACTGAGCGTCGCCCATGGGCAATACATAATCGGCCTGAATAAGGTATTCATTTTGTTTTTCCTTTTGAAAAATCTGTTCCCTCGCCATTAAACCTTCGGTAGGATAAAACAAATTTTCCTCAATAAAGGTAGGACGGTCTTCTTTGTCATATGAGTATTGGAAGTCAGCGGTTAATTTGTGTCCTTCACTGTTAAAATTATTGATATAATTCACCGCAAACTGTATGCTGGTGTCTTTTTCCCCTTCCTCTTCTATCCTGGAGGTTTCGTTTACTGTTTCGTTATTAAGAAAACGTGAGGTAGTATTCTCTACAATGCTCTTGTCATCGCCCAATCTGCCAAAAACACTACCGGTAATAGAAGAGTTTTCGGTGAGGTAATATTCTATTCCCAGATTGGTATTAATACCCCTGTACCGGCGATCTCTGTCCCTGTCTTCCAAAGTGTGATCTACATCTACGCTATCACCAAAATAACGGTTTTCATAAAAAGCATTCCCCGGAGATTTTCGGTAGTAGACACCTGTAGTGTTAAAGATGTTGAATTTTTTCCTCCTGTAATTAATGTTGGCAGAAATGTTATGGTTTTCAGGTATCCCGGTCCTAAGGGAAACAGAACCGTTGAAGCCCAGTATTTCATCTTTTTTCAAGATGATGTTAAGAATACCGGCAGTACCTTCGGCATCGTAGCGTGCCGACGGGCTTGTGATTACTTCTACGCTTTCAATGGCATCGGCAGGGAGTTGCTGAAAGATGTTGGTATCTCCAAAACCGGCCATGGCTGAAGGCTTCCCGTTTATAAGGATACGTACATTGTCATTACCACGAAGGGCGATGGTACCATCTACATCTACTGTTACCGAGGGTACATTGTCAAGCGCATCTGAAACGGAAGCCCCTTGTGTAGTAAGGTCTTTACCAATATTGTATATTTTTTTGTCCAGGCGCAGTTCCACAGTGGTTCGTTCCCCCACAACTTCCACTTCATCGAGTTGTGCGATGTCAAGAGACAGCGGGATGACCCCGAAATCTTTGGAACTTGTTATGGATTGGTTTTTAAGCGTAAAAGGGCGATATGAAATAAATTCTACACTTACATCGTAATTTCCGGGGCTTACCTTTACATTGAATTTTCCGTCCGCATCGGTCATACCCCCTGTAACCACGTCCGGATTGTCCAGGCTTCGTAAAACGAGCGTGGCAAATTCCAGGGGATCTTTCGTCTCTTCATCTACAACCGTCCCCGTAAGGGTGACCGAATTCTGGGCAAAAGAGTATTGCAAAAGGAAAATACTCAGTAATAATAGGATTTTTTTCATTATTGGGTGAGTTACTTTTTAAGGTTTTTTTAGTTAGATCGTAAAAGTAAGTCAAGGTTTAAGGGTATTTGGTTAAATGTTTGTTAAATGTAAAATTGCACATTTAAAACCTGCCAATGCCTTATTTTACTGGGGATCGGGCAAGAAAAAACCGCTGCGAATAAACACAGCGGTTATGGTATTGATTATGTGATTTTCAGATGATCGGGACTAGCCCAGAAACGGGTATCGGTAGTCTTCCGGAGACACAAAAGTTTCTTTGATAAGCCTGGGTGAAACCCAACGGAGAAGGTTGAGCATGGAACCGGCTTTGTCATTGGTTCCGGAAGCCCGTGCACCTCCGAATGGCTGCTGACCTACAACGGCCCCGGTAGGTTTGTCATTGATATAAAAATTACCTGCACTGTTTTCCAGGGCCTTGGTAGCTTCGTCTACGGCATAGCGGTCATTGGAGAAAACGGCACCCGTGAGCCCATATTCGGATGTCGTATCTACAAGCTGCAGGGCTTCTGCCCATTTTTCGTCTTCATAAATGTAAACGGTAACCACAGGCCCGAACAATTCCGTTGTCATGGTTTTGTATTTCGGGTTTGTCGTGAGGATGACAGTAGGCTGGATAAAATAGCCTTTGGATTTGTCGTAATTACCTCCTATGACGATCTCTGCATCCTGATCGGCTTTTGCCTGGTCGATATAACTGGCCAGCTTATCAAAAGAACCTTCGTGGATTACTGCAGTGATGAAATTATTCATATCTTCCGGAGACCCCATTTTAAAGGATTCCACATCGGCCTTCACGAAGTCGAGTACTTCCTGCGCTATGGATTTTGGAAGGTATACCCGGGATGCTGCACTACACTTCTGCCCCTGGAATTCGAAAGCTCCCCTGGAAATGGCTGTAGCCACCTGTTTGGGCCTGGAATTGGGGTGAGCGATAATAAAGTCTTTTCCCCCGGTTTCTCCTACGATCCTCGGATACGTTTTGTAAGTATGTATGTTAGACCCTATTTTGGCCCATATGCTTTTGAATACATTGGTAGAGCCGGTAAAATGTATCCCGGTAAAATCCGGACTGGCCAGCACGGTATCGGTGATCATTACGGGATCGCCGTAAACTACGTTGATCACGCCGTCCGGTACCCCGGCTTCCTTAAATACGTCTACGATAACTTTGGCTGAGAATATCTGGCTGTCACTGGGTTTCCATACCACAACATTTCCCATCATGGCCGCACTGGCAGGAAGATTTCCGGCAATAGCGGTAAAATTAAAAGGGGTAATGGCATAAACAAATCCTTCCAGCGGGCGATATTCCACACGGTTCCAGATACCTTCGGACGATTCCGGCTGGTCGTTGTATATCTGGGACATGTATTCTACATTGAACCTCAGGAAATCTATGATCTCACAAGCCGAATCTATCTCCGCCTGGTGGATATTCTTTGATTGCCCTATCATGGTTGCCGCATTCATTTTGGCACGATAAGGTCCGGCTATAAGATCGGCGGCACGTAAAAATACGGCAGCACGTTGTTCCCATGTAAGGGCGGCCCATTTTTTCCTGGCCTCCAGGGCATCGGCGATAGCTTTTTCTATATGTGATTTTTCGGCGAGGTGATATTGCCCTATTACATGCTGATGATCATGTGGCGGGGTGATAGACCTGGTGTTCCCGGTACGGATTTCTTCACTGCCTATGTACAGCGGAATATCTTCCGAACCGTTAAAGTAAGCTTTGTACTGATTTAGAACCTCTTCTCTTTCCGGGTTCCCGGGGGCATATGACTTTACGGGTTCATTGACCGCCACAGGAACGTGAAAAAAACCTTTTCCCATTTCTCTGATTAAATTTTAAGCGTTTAGTGTATCCTTTTAAATCCTGACCTCCGGTACAGGAATATTGTGTAAATGAACAATATGCGGTCAAAGGTAAGAAATACGAAAAGGTTTCGGGGGCATTTAACAAAGAATTTTTAGCTCAAAAAGGCAAGGCATCAGCGGCCGGAAAAACATGTGTCAATGTATGTTAAAAGATGGGGCTTTGTGGTAAACAGTACCGGAAGATCCCTGCTGAGGGACTAAAACTCTGCTTTCGGTAACACACCGGGATTATTACAGCATTTTAGTAATACGGAACACTCTACTTTGATTATCAGATTACTGTGTTGATCCGTACTGTCCGAATACTTCAATCTGTACCTTTTTTTGATAGGGATTTAGTCCGGGTTATTTAAAATCCAGGCTGGCCGAATTTACGCAATATCTCACCCCGGTCTCCGTAGGCCCGTCATCGAAAATATGGCCCAGGTGCCCGCCGCAGTTGGCGCAGCGTATTTCGGTTCGGATCATACCATGTGAAGTGTCTTTCAGGTATTCTATGCTTCCGTCTATGGCCTGGTCAAAGCTGGGCCAGCCACAGTTGCTCCGGAATTTATGTGCACTTTCAAACAAGGAGGTGTTACAGGCGGCACAGCAATACGTTCCATTTTCAAAATGCAGGTTGTACTTTCCCGAATGCGGAAATTCGGTGCCTCCCTGTCTCAGCACCCAATAAGCTTCACGGGAGAGTTCGGCTTCCCATTCTTCTTCGGGTTTGGTTATGGGATAATCTTTGTCTGGCATGGTAGTGGGTGGGATTGGAGTTTTTAATTTAGGGAGTGGGATTATTTATCCAATAGAAAAGGGCAATTATCCTGTTATTTTTGTGTACATGGATAATGCCCCTGTCTTTAAATTATAATTTTAAAATCTTGGTTCTTGTGATTCTTCTTGGAAAACTAAGGTTAATTGGATTATTATGACCTTAATTTTTAAGGTTTAATCGTTCTATCTTATCTATTTTAAGAGAATTCATAACCTCTTCCATATTGTTTTTATTTAAACCAGCTTCGGGGGCCCAGTCATTAGGTAGAATGATAAATCTAAAAATTTGATCTTGTGTGTACCCTGCTTCCAGGTCAGAAATATTAAATTCACTGGTAATCCGGACTTCGGCATCCAGTTGAGCATGGGAAAAACCATATTGAAAAGATCTACCTTCCCCATCATAAGCTGTTAATGGAAGTAATTCCCAGCCGTTTACGATGTTTCCTTCTACATCTCTTAGATCCCCATAACGATAAATAAGCAGACCATCCTGTTCTAAAATATCAAAATTTGTATATTCTTCCAATGCAAAGGGAGCACTATACAGATTAAATTCAGATTCATAAGCGAAATCTACGCCTTCAACCTCAAAAACCTGTCCCTGTAAACCATCCAATCCATCTTCACCGGGAGGTCCCTGATCTCCTTCACATGAAACAAAAACCAAGGTGCTGACTAATACTAATGCAAGAATTTTTTTCATCGCTTTTGTTTTAAATTTGGATAAAGGTAATAATTTTCTCTATCACCCGGGCATCTCCGAGGATTTTTCTGTGTCCGAGGCCTTTGGTGATCATCAGCTCGCCTTGACTCAGGTTTTGCAATATGTTTTGAGCGGCACTGACCGGTACGTCCTGGTCCTCTTCATCGTGAAGTATCAATACGGGAATATCTACTTCCCGTGCGGCTACACTGGCGGAGAGGTCGTTGATATCAAAACCTACACGTTTGTCAAACGAGGTTTTCAGGGCATGACCTATTTCTTCCTTTAACCCCAGGGCCTTTACAAAATCGACAGCGATATCGGATACCATGTCCCCGGCGCCTATGATCACCAGTTTACGGGTTTTAAGCCCTTTTTTTACGGCATTGAGGACGGTCATCCCTCCCAGGGAGTGCCCGATGGCGATATCGAAAGGGCCGTATTTCTCTTCCAGGAATAGTGCGGCATCAATAAATTCGGACATATTGGACGTTTTTCCTTCCGCTTTGCCATGCGCCGGGGCATCGAAACTTATTATGGCATATCCCGCTTTCCGGAGTGCATCGGCGATCTTTACGAGTTGTGTTCCCCTGCCGCTCCAACCGTGGACCAGGAGCGCTTTTTTGGTGCCGTTCCCGTATTCATAAACCATGATTTCCTTGTTGAGGACAGGGACGATTTCACGCGTTTGCTTACTTTCCTCATCCATATGCTGTTCCCGTTTCGGGAGCCTGTATTTGAGAGGAGAAGTAAACAGTTTGGTGGCAAATTTTGTAGCAAGGGCAGGGGAGAGCGATTGCAGGAATTTCCCGGTATATTTTATGGTACTCGGTATTTCTGCAGACTGCCGGTATCCGTTATTATTTGCTTTATTTTCCATAAATAAGTGGTTACAGGATGCAAGTTAGCGTATTGTTTTCAGGATACCATATCATAGCGGGAGGTTTAACAATCCGTGTTGTCGGATGTTTATTGTTTGCCGGATTTCTTCTTGTGTTTTTGATCTATTTCGGTAAGCGTTTTTCCCCGGTCGCGACCGTAAAACAGGTGTTTTGGGCTACCGATGACCTGTGCGGAATAAATACCGGAATGCCCGGAAAAGAGGTAGGCCGTTACACAGGCAATGGCTATAAAAGCCCCGCCTTCAATACCAAATAACTCAATTCCCATGATGGTACAGGCTATAGGGGTATTTGTAGCCCCGGAAAATACGGCTACGAATCCCATTCCGGCCAGTAGTGCTGCCGGTAACGGAATGAAGAAGGATAAAGCATTTCCGAGTGTGGCGCCTATAAAAAAGAGCGGTGTAACTTCACCTCCCTTAAACCCGGCCCCAAGTGTAAATGCGGTAAAGAGTATTTTTAGCAGAAAGTCGTAGGGAGGGAGTTCCGTTTCAAAGGCGTCGACTATTGTAGGTATTCCCAAACCGATATATTTGGTAGTACCCATAAGATAGACCACAACGGCAAGAACGACTCCCCCGATCACGGGCCGTAACGGTGGATATTTTATATTGGAACCGAACAGATCACTGAAAAAGTGCGTGGACCGGGAAAACAGCAATGCAGCAAGGCCGAAGACGATCCCGGCAAGTATGGCCCAGATAAGAAAAGGAAACTCCATTTCGGGGATGATGTCAATATGATAATGCGTATGTCCCACCTGCAACCGGCGGCAGGTATAATCCGCTATAACCGCAGTGATAAAACTGGGAAGCAGGGCTTCGTACCGCATTCTCCCGATGACCAGGACTTCCAGGGCAAATATAGCCCCGGCAAGCGGAGTTCCGAAAACCGAGGCAAAACCGGCGCTTATACCGATGACCAATAGTATTTTGCGATCTCTTGGCCGCAGCCGGAATATTTTTGTAAACTGGTCGGCAATGGCGCCACCCATCTGCACCGCAGTGCCTTCACGTCCGGCTGATCCACCGAAAAAGTGTGTGGCAACGGTACCGAATAAGACCAAAGGAGCCATTTTTAGCGGTATGATCTGCCTGGGAGTGTGGAATTCTTCCAATAACTGGTTATTTCCTTTTACCACATCCTGCCCCCAATAATGATAACTGAGCCCTATGAGCAATCCTCCGAAGGGCAGTAACCATATGATCCACGTATTGGCCTCCCGGAAATCCGTAGCCCAGTTGAGCGAAAACAGCAGCAGGGCCGATGCCGATCCGGCCAGAATACCCACCAATGCGGATAATACGATCCATTTACCGATAAAGAAAAGGGAGGGGAATTGTTCTACGGAACGCAGTTTTCTGGAAACTTCTTGTCGTGTCATAAAAATGGCCTGTTATACATTAAAATATTTCCGCCGGTCACATACCAGGTGACGGTCGGGATAACAGGCGCCATCATCCCTGTAAAAGGGCGGTTTACGGCAGACACCATTGCCTCTGATTCTAAATAAAGCACAAAAATAATTAAAATCCCCGGATCTACGGATAAAATTTAATGCAGACCGGTGAATTAACATCCAGTTCCGTTTCAAAGGAAAGTTTGCCGGTTTCCTGGTCAATGGCAAACTGCACGATATTCCCCGAGTCCTGGTTAGCGGCGTAGAGCTGCTTTCCGGAGGGGTGTATGGCAAAATTCCGTGGTGTCTTTCCTTTGACTGGCTGATGTTGTACCGGGGAAAGTTTTCCGTTTTCCTGATCTATGGCATACACCACAATGCTATTGTGCCCGCGATTGGAACCATACAGGAATTTCCCGTTGGGATGTACATGGATATCGGCCGCACTGCTTGATTCATTAAACCCTTTGGGAAGCGTAGAAATGGTCTGGATTTCGGAAAGCAGGCCTTTTTCCGCCTCAAAAGAAAAAGCATTGACCGTATTGTTGAGTTCATTGATGAGGTAGACATACTTGCCATTGGGATGAAAAACGAGATGTCTGGGCCCTGCACCGGGAGCGGCAGATACAAAGCCATTGGAGAGAGGGAGCAGCTTATTCTCTTCCCGGTCTATTTCAAAACTCCATATCTTATCGCTGCCGAGATCAGGGACAAAGACAAAACGGTTGTCGGGAGATATGACTACCGAATGCGGGTGCGATTCCGATTGCCTGTCCTTATCCGGTCCCGAGCCGTGTAATTGTACAGTGTCGGCTGAGGATAATATGCCTTTTTCACCACGCGTATACATTTTAACCACACCGCCGACATAATTCACCACAAATACATACTTCCCTTCGGAATCCAGGTTTACATAGCAGGGAGCTTTGGCATCCGTGGACAATTTCTGGAGAAAGACCGGGTTTTGAAATTCGTCCAGTCCGTATACGTAGAGCGCGCCGGTTTCCCCCTCACTGGCAACTTCGCTCACTGCATATAAATTTTTTTTGTCCGGGGAAATGGCCAGATAAGAGGGGTTTACCACTTCCGCGGCTACGGATTCCCTTTCCAGTTTGCCGTTTTCATCATCCCGTTGCAATAAATAAACTCCTTTTGCCTGGCCGTCAACATGACCTTCTTTGCGGGTATATGTTCCCACAAAGGCATAAGAAGCTTCCTTTGGTTCTCCTGTTTCCGGGGATTGTTCCGTTTTGTCCGCGGAAATGCCGGATTCTTTCTTCTTGTCCTTGCAGGCCAGGAGACTCATGGTACATATCAGGAATATCAAAGTTTTTTTTAACATCGCATCGGGTTTATAAATCGGGTTGAGGTTTCAGGTGATTATATTATTTGTTGACATGCATTGCAGTGTAACTACGAATGAATTTTTGTTTTCCGGGCACTCTTGTTCAATGCCCCTTTATTTTCAAAAGTAAATATTTTTTACAAATGTACGGTCTTATCTTATCGGACCTTTACTCACTAAGTGAGATTTAAATGCTCCGATGCTTGCGTCGAAAAACAATCTATGGTTTCCGCCTTATGCCTCGCGTCCCGATAATTATCGGGATTGCCCCGAGGTAGTTGACTAATATTTCCTAACGGTTAATTCTTACATGAAAGGGGAAAATACCTCATATTTAGTTGTGTAGTAGCATTATGTTTAATATCTTGCGGATGTAAATAATTCAATATTTGATTTGGTATATCTTTTTATTTAACCTTAATTTTTAAAATTTAGTTAGTATGTCATTCAAAGCAACTTTAAGCGTAGGCGGTAAAAAAGTAAATATTTTGAGCGCCAATTATGACCTGGCACAGGAAGTTGATGCCACGGGACGTCCTTCTTCCGTTACACGCGGAGGCAGGATTTATCTGACCGTCGAATCCACCGGAGACTCTTTCTTTTTTGAGTGGATGACCAACAATTTTGAGCGTAAAAATGGTGTGATCACCTATATTAAGCGCGATACGGATGCCAAACTCAGGGAAGTTCACTTCACCGAAGGCTATCTTGTAAAATACAGAGAAAATTTTGAAGCAGCAGGAAGGAATCCCTTAACGGAAACCTTTACCATTTCGTGCCGTGTTATCGCCAGTGGAGGCGGGGAACACATGAACGAATGGGTATAACCTGTCCCCCGATCTGATATTTTTGTAATATAAGATCAAATCGAATGTTGCAAAGGGGGGGTGAAAGCTGCCCCTTTATTTTTTTTATTCAGCCCTCTTTCCCAAGCAATACTGATTCAGGAGGATTCCGGAATATCCCTTCCGCGTTTCCGATGTACAGATAGCAATATATGCTGTTAAAATGTTGTGTGCCGGAAGTTCTGTATATAAACCGGTATGAAAAAAACATTGTTAACAGGTACACAAATATGATGTACAACAGTATGTAACGATCGGTATATTATTAAAAAAATGTTTTAACACCTTTCATACCATGAGTTTTTTGTCAAAATTTGTCATAGACGGCCAGGAAATGAATGTGCTGGATTATGAGATCATATTCGATCAGGATTCGGATATCAGTGATAAACCGTCTTCCGATCCCCGTGGCGGAAAGATACGCCTGGTGGTAGAATTGACCAGGAGTACGATGCTTTACGAATGGATGATAAGCAGTTCGCAAACCAAGAACGGCAGGATTATCTTTTACAAACGGGATGCGCTGAGCAAGCTTCGGGAGGTGGAATTCAAACACGGGTACTGCCTGAATTACCGGGAACGGTTTTCGGCAGACAGTGACAGGCCCCTGCGGGTGCAGATTGTGATCTCCGCCAAAGAAATAGTAATTAACAGTATTCCGTTTACCAAAAACTGGGCCCTTAGGACATAACATTACTTTAATAAACAAATTATGAACGATGCCCTGGCACGCAAGTTACTCTGTATAGCAGCCGACCATCACAAGAAACCGATGCTGATGACGGGAAGTCGTCATGTTCGGCCGGATATTTTTTTGGGAGAACAGGACGAAGAAGATTATATGGAAGAAGGAGGCGGTATTATGGAGGACAAGACCAGCATCATGAACAGTAAGTACGACAGTGACAATGGTGAGATAGGGGTCATTGAACTGGAAGAAGTGATCGTAGTTGCCCCCCGGAAACTGAACAGGTGGCAGGTTGTAAAACTGGAAATACGGGTAAATGGCCGGGATATGGTCAACGATATAAGAAATGATGCCAAGCAGCTGGGACGATGGCTAAAGAATTGCCTTTCCGGCCCCATGAGCCTTCGGGGTAACCACATGTCGCGGGGTATCGGGGGGATGGGAATTCAATTTATATCTTCACAGGGAAAATCCGGGTTGACGGACACACCTGTAGCGGCGCCCGGTGTTGAAGTGATCACCCATAATGTGGATGCCTGGTGGGACCCTTTTATGATGTTATGGGGACCATCTTTCCCGGTAACCAATAGCACCCCTATGGTTCCGGATGCTGAAGGGACTGACCTTTGGCATGGAAACGGGAAGATGGAAAATTATGAGATTCTACATAAAACTTTTGGACAATTGAGATCAGGAACCAGATATGGAGTTAATAATCCTGATTTTGGGGGTATAGGTGAATCGTATCCTACCAAGGATGAAGAACAGGCTAAAAGGGATTCAGCAAGATTCCATAATACAGGGCTTTTTAAAGACGGTACTATTGGTATCAAGAGAGATACTATAAGGAAAAAAAATTAAACATTATGAAACTAACTCTATTATTTATTTTTCTTATGCTCTATTCTTGTAGTAATAAGAAGGTAGAGTGTCTTAAGGACGGAAAAGGGAAAATAATTTATACTTTAAAAAATGGAACATATCACGGTGAGTACAAGGTATACGATAATACAGGGGAAATAAAAGAAACACATATTTATAAACAGGGACGTAAAAAAGATTCATCGGTTTACTATACCCGGGAAAGTAATATAGATTATATTGATTATTATAGGGATGAAGATAGTATATGGAGAAAAAATTTTCATAAAAACGGAAAAATTAAATCCGAGGGAAAAATAATTCATGAAGGCTTCCCGATAGGAGAATGGAAATATTACAATGAAGAAGGTGTTTTGCAGGAAATAAAGGAAATTAAGAATATCGGGGGGAAACCTCATTTAAACCGGAATTGGTTTTTTGATAGTAAGGGAGATACTATTCCTAATAAAAGTAATTATTATACGATACAATATGACAATGATACAATTTCTTTAGACAGGCCTATTCAGGCAGTTATTAGTTTAAAGGAACCTTTGTTTAAGGATAAAAATTCAATGGTCATGGTGGTAGTACCAAAAGATCATTCGAAAAATTTTAATAAAGATTTTTCAAATATAGAAGAAGTTGAAACGGATACAACTCGTAATCTGAATATAGAAACGGATATAAAAAAGGCATTTAAGATGGAAGGAAATTATCCCTGGACCGTAATTTTTGGGCGATATTATGATACTCCGGGCCCAAAGAAATTCAGGGGGATTATTGTAGAATATTACTATACAGAGAACCATGTACCGGATTCATTAAATCATAACTATTATGAGCATAGAAGTTATTTTGAAAAGGATGTATACGTAAAGGGAAATACTATAGAATAAGTTTGTTTATGTAGTATTACCTATGAAGGAAATCAGATATAGGACAGAATAGAAAGTATAAAAGTATGGGGATCGTAAAAAGAAAAATAGATTTCTTAAACGAAATATGGTGAGTAATACAAATATTTTCAGGAAAATAATGCTGGTAGTATTTTTATTAGGTGTAGCTTCTTGTAATAGAAAATCACATCATAAAAATACAGTTGACACTGCTGAACAAGAAATTGAAAAGACTGAAGAATTTGTGATTGTTGATTTTCCCGATACTGTTACCGTAGGACAGGGACTCATACAAGGAAAATTATGGTATAACCTTGTATCAAGATTAGATACTATCAGGCCTTCTAATATTGATAAAAGATATGTTTTCCTTCATATTGCGATTGACCCCAAAGAGGATTTTATAAGCCTGGAAGAAATAAAAAAAACAGAACATTTTATATACGAGGATACTCTGGGACATGGTTACTTTTCATTTGAAGCAGTATTTACTAAGCCCGGGAATAATTTGCTGAATGGAGTTGTTGAGGATATTATTATCCAAAAAGGTAAAGATAAGGATGGAAATGTGAGAATGAGAACTAATGAAACCCTTATTTCCAAGAATGTATTTGTAAAGGATACTATACATTAATACAATGAAAGGAATAAAAGACAATAGCCCCATTGTTTATTATATATTTTTAAGTGGATTCCTGCTATTCTCTTCATGTAATAACAAAACAAAGAAGAAGGAAGAAAAGAATTCCACATCCCAAATAGAAATTAAGCTTCCTGATTCTTTACAAATGAATACGGAAATGGAAGGTGAGATCATATATCGCTCGGATTTTGATACTGTACGCTTGAAAAACGGAGAAAAAAGATACATATACCTGTATTTATCCGAAGGAGATAGTCCTCTGTCGGATTTTCGGGAATTAAAAAAACAGGAGATGGACACCTTTGTGCCGATCAATGATGAGCATTTGATCCCGGTCTATAATATAGTATTTGAAAAATCTGGTAAGAAATTTATTAATGGAGTACTTGTAGACCAGATATTTAAGAATGAGGAAGAGGGTAATGTGAAAATTACCACCTTGGAGACGAAAGTTATCCATCCTATTGTCATTTATGATTAAGAGTATATAAAGGAAGAATAAGAAAAAATATTGGTTTTTAAAATAACAGAAGCTTAAGATAAACAGAGTTTTACCCCGACCTGTATCAGATAACAGAAATAAACCGAATATATACCTATACTTTAACTAAAAACACAGGCTATGGCAACCCAGACCAGTGTAACGATCCGCATAGATGGTGAGGACATTATAGAATTCGATAACCTGGAAATAAACCAGCAGGTAAACGGCCATCATACTTTTTCCTTTGTGGAGGTATTCCACAAGGGGTTTTCCGAAAATGCCCTGGACAGGATGCAACATTATATCGGGGGTACCGTCCATGTGGAGATCACCCCAAAAAACTTCGGAGAAGGGGATGCACACATATTCCGTGGTGTGGTAACCGATGCCAGCCTGGCCCGCGCAGGGGGGGATGCGGGCGGCATTGTCATTTCCGGGCATAGTCCTACCATCTATATGGACGGTGTGCCCAACACCAGGAATTTTGTGGGGGAAAGTCTTGGCAAGATCATCCATGAAGCTACCCGGCTACACACGGGAAAGGTACAGTTTACTCAGAATGCGGATGATGAAGCACTGGATTATATCGTGCAATATAAAGAAAGCGACTTTAATTTTTTACGTCGTCTTGCGCAGAAAAAAGGACATTGGTTTTATTTCAACGGCGAAGAACTGGTATTCGGCCGGCCGAAAGGCAGGCAGATTTCCCTGGAATACGGGCATACCCTGGAAGAGTTTGATATCAGGGTCAGTGCGAGGCCGCTCGGCTTTCAGTATACCGGGTATGATGCTACCTCGGCAGAGATACAGCACGCCAGGTCTTCCGAAATAAGCCACAATTCGCAGGGGCTTTTGCAGAACATGGTGGAAGCTTCGGAAAAAATGTACCCGGGAGGAGAATCGGAATCGTTTTATCATCACCCCCTTGCCGAAGGCAATGCCCGGAGCCACCTGCTGAGTAGGGTAAAGACCCAGCTTCAGGGGAGAGTGTCCCGCCTCGTGCTGGCGACAGGCATATCGGAAGATACACGCTTTCACGTGGGAGATATTATAGGGATCAAAGAACCCAAATTCGGCCTGACACAAAATCCCAAAGACCTGGTACAGGAAAAATACTATGGCAATTATTACGTAACCTCCTTAACACATCACTGCGATGGCAAAGGAAATTACAGTAACGAATTTACTGCGGTGCCCGATTCTGTGGAAGTACCGCCTTATACTAATATTTTCACACCTCCCGTGGCCGAGACACAGTCGGCAGTAGTAACCGATAATAGCGATCCCATAGGATTGGGGAGGGTGAAGGTGAAATTTCACTGGAATTACGAAAGCCCGTGGATACGTATGGTACAGCCTCACAGCGGGGGAAACAAAGGTTTTTACTTTATACCCGAAGTGGGAGAGGAGGTGCAGGTGGCATTTGAAGGAGGTAATGCCGAGAAACCCTATATTACAGGCACCCTGTATAATGGAAAACAGTCCAGCGGGTATGCCACGGCGGAAAATGATTTAAAAGTGATCCACACCCGCAGCGGTCATGTTATAAAGCTCAGCGATGCCAAGGGAGCGGAAAGCATTACGATTACGGATAAGAACAGGAATGTCATTTTTATAGATACCGTGGGAAACAACATAGATATTACCGCCAATGAAACGATGACGCTGAATGCGAAAAACATGCAGATCAATGTAGAGGAAGACCTGGAGATCCAAGTGGGAAATAACAAATCGGAAATTGTGACCAATGACAATGTGTTCAGGGCTAATAATAATGATATCAAGGTAAACGAGGAAATCAAGGTATTGAGCACTACCTATAAACAACAGGCACAGGAAATAATAACAGATACCAGCGGGGAGATAAAAACCAACGCAGGAGGACTGATCACTATTGCCAGCGCCGAAGGAGTGGATTACGGAGAATAATAATTAGTGTTATGAAAAACGCCAACGCTACCATTTTATTAACCGCGGAAAGGGCAGGAGTCCCGGAACAGGAAACCCGGCAGGTGCTGAGTGGTGTAAACGTTCAGACTTCCAAAGTATATGTCGGGAAAGCCAATTATGAAGAAAACCTGTCCGAAGATGCTGTAAATGTTACGGTCGGGGTATTTTTTGACGGTACCTGGAACAACCGTAATAATACGGATTCGAGGCTGGAACACGAAAAAAGAGAAAACAACCTGTCTTTTGATGCCGGGCTTGCAGACAGGTATATCGAAGGGCAGAACAGTTTTGAAAATTACTATTCCAACGTAGCCCGGCTCGAACCTTTCTATGAAATTAAAAACGAGGAAAAGCAAAAGCAACTGGCTATCTACATAGAGGGAATAGGAACGGAAGATTTTGAGAAGGATACGACTTTCGGCGGTGGTTTCGGGACCGGTGATGCCGGGGTACGGGCCAAAGTGGTGAAAGCCTGTGAAAAAGTGGTGGAAAATATAGGCAGAAGAAATCTTTTCGAAATTGACCTGTTGGTCCTTGATACCTACGGATTTAGCAGGGGTGCTGCCGCAGCACGTAATTTTGTGCATGAAGTAACCCAAAAGGAAGGAGATGTAAAACAGGTTATTCAGGGTAATCCCCGTACACCTCCACGGATCATAAGGTATGAGGTAGATAACGGGGCATTGGGAGAAGCACTTGCAGCAGAAGGGATTACCGCCAAAATGATCGTAGTCCGTTTTGTGGGATTATATGATACAGTGGCTTCCTATGGGCTGATTCACAGTAACGATACCCGCGAACTGAATCTCGATGCCATAAAAAAATCAAGAAGTACCTTTCAATTAGCGGCCGCCGACGAGCACAGGGTGAATTTCAGTCTTACCAATATAGCCAGTGCCGGGGGAAAAGGTACGGAAAAAGTTTTACCGGGAGTACATTCCGATATCGGAGGCGGTTATGAAGACAATGCGGACGAAGAACGTTTTCTCAACAGGAATGCTTCCATTTCCAACCTGGAACAAGACCGTCAGTTTTTAATTGAACAAGGGTGGTATCTTCCCGAAGAGATAAGTATTAATACTTTCTGGGGAAACCTGAACGGGAACAGGATCGGGATCAGCAGCAGGTACGGGGATATTCCGTTACACATCATGGCAGAATACAGTATGGAGAAAAAAGTGGCCGTGGAAATGTCAAAATTAGGCAGAAAACATCCCGTAATCAGTGAATTAAACGGAGTGAAGTCCCGCCTGGATGCCTATATAAGCGGAGAGCAGGGGCCGATGTCTTTTGAAAATGAACAGGACAGGGAAACATTGCGATGGCTGAGGAACAGGTTCCTGCATTTTTCGGCCTATTACAGTAACTGGCTTCCGGGACCTACGTCTGTTATGAGGCCAAACTGGGAGAACGGACAAAGACAACGCGTAATACATAACGGATAAGAGTGGGGATGAACATAATACGCAATATCATTTTAGTAACAGTGATAACAGGGATACTTTCCTGTACAAGCCAGACAACCATGGAAAAATATGAATGGATACCTTCGGTATGCGCACCGAAGAATTACCCTATGGAGGTATATAAAGGAACTTTTTATTACGGGGACGGCTCTTCGGTGCGTGTTCCCGCCGGCCATACCCTGGGCGCGAAAAACGGACAGGACTGGGGAATGCCCGGGCCGTCACATTACTCGGATAATGATAAGAGGGAAGTTCCCGGTTTTTTTAATATCACCTGGCTGTCTTATCGCGAAAACACATTTTATACGGGCCGTTTTAAACTTCCCGAAGAAAAGATCGCAAAACTGTTCCAGGAAGGTTTCGAAGACCGGAATGGGAAGAAGAAGACTTATGATGTTATTAATGTGGGAATGGCTCCCGGAGGAAAAGTTGCCGTATGGATGGCCGGAAGCGGGAAGAAGGTTGAAATAGGATGGTTCCGGGCTAAAGATACGGTGATAGCAAAAGAAGATTTTATGCCCGATTCCGTAGTGTCTTTAGAGGAACATATCCGGAGCACAATAGAAGAAGATGTAGAAGATAGCATTCGGAAAGAACCGGTTCCTGCGGAACGTTGGGACACCTACAGAAAACGTTATTCATGGCATACGGAAATGGAGTTTTCCGGACAGGATGAAACAGTCTCCGAGATGCTCATAACTTATTATAACGGGGAAGACCTGTTTACTACGGGAAATAATCCGGAGATTGTATCTTATGAAGAAAGAGCACTGCCAAACCATATCCTGGCAACCTGGCAGAATAATAAAGGTGACCGCTACAGAATGAAAGCCTATTTTGATGAAGAAGAGATATTCGAAGCCTTTAAAAAAGCCTTTGCAGAGAACAAAGAAGACCAGGTACAACTGGTGATACGGGTTGAAGAAGGAAATACCGGTGCCCGCCTGTTTCTCAGAGGAGAACAGGAAGAAATCCCGATAAAAAAGGCAGATGTAAAGGTATACCCGGTTTCCGGATAAACAACAACGTCCCATGAACCTGACCAAATCCAGAGAAACTTCTTATGTGCTCCGACTCCATACGGAGCCGGGAATACGCGGTTATGAGGCCTGGATAAAAACCCGGATCAAAAAGGGAGAACGCTCCTTTTTTTCCGGAATAAAGGCGGAGTATTCCCTGGAATGTAAAGGTTTTTTTAATACGGAAGCGCTGAGGTACCGGTTGAAGTGTGAAAAACAAATACCCGTAGATTCCAAGGGGTTCCCTGTTAAAAAGGTCTCAAAAGCCATGCAGATAGCTTTGCAGCTGGGCAGCGTTAATAATGACCTGACTTTTCAGGTAAGTCCCGGATTGAAGATATTGCGTTTGGAAAATACCGCAGAGGTCAGGGAAAAATGGAACAGGATAAAGCCGGACCTGGAGAAACGTTACCCGGACCTGAAGGAGTATATAGCCGATTATGAATGGCAATTAAAGGAGGACAATATACAACGGTGTTATACGGAAGATACTTTTTACCGTTTTTTGTTCCCGGACATATTCGACAAAGCACATTCGGAATATTTCACCACGAACCGGGAATTTGTACTTCACGATGCAGTTGAAGGACTTTCGTTACCTGTTTTATGGCAGGGAAAACTAAAGGATTTTTACCGTATTCTGGATACCGGGAAACTGGAGTTCCGGGGAGAGTTACAAACGGACCATCCGAAATTCCCGGGAAAAAAACTGAACCTTCTGGTCGGTAGCCTGGCGGATGAAGGAAGTCAGCATGCATTGTCGTTTGACTATTCCGGGCATTACGACCTTAAACCGAAGTCCGGGAGGATAGAAGGAGGAGAAGTGAAAACCCTGGTGACCATAGGGAACATTTACAGAAAAGAAACCGAAACCCGTTTAAAACTATTGAGAGATGAGCGATAAGATCTATGTATGTGACGGAGCAGTATTACAATGCGATCAGGGTTTTACTCCTGCCGAACTCAAGGTGACCGAAAACCGTAAAATAAGAGTGCAGGGAAAACTCAAGGCTACAGATATGGACAGGCAGGTACCCAAAACCTTCGGAAAGTGCAAATTGAAGCCTACTAGCAGTGATTATCTGCCATGTGTGCCTGCATTGCAAAAATGGACAAAGACCAGTAAAAAGACCACTCTGGGCAAAAACAAAAAGTTCCTGTTTCACGATTCCGAATGTATGTGCAGCACGGGAGGAAAAATTACCATTACCGATCCGTTGCAGGTAGACAGTGCCGGAAGCGTAGCAGAAGAATTTATACAAATAGCCCGGATGCTTCCGGGAGCGATATTAGGTGCCGACCATGCTCCTAAAGTGGTGGAGAGTTATTGGATGGATGAGGAGGCTTCCCGAAAAATAAAGAATTCAGAGTACGGGGAGAATGCCTGTTTTTTCGTGCGCACGGAAAATATAGACACCGGAGAAACTCTGGAGATAGAAATGACAGATAAAGAGAGACAGGACTTAGACGATGGACGGCAACAAATAATTTATTCCGGGATAGTACAGGCGGATGGTACCGCAGAATTACAATCTATAAACATAAATAAGATCTGGCAACAAACTGAAAAAGAAACATAACAATGGCGAGGACTTTGGTAATAAATAAAATAAGGGGCGGAGGACGGGAGTTTGAGGTTAATGAAGAGTTGCAAATATCATCGACACTTAAGAAGTTCCTGGTTCATTTTAGGCGACCAAGTAATTATCAGGGAGAATATGGTTTTGATTGGTTAAGGGATGAATATATTTATCCTATAGAAAAGGTTACTAATGATAATAATGGCTATCCTATAAATGCACCTACTCCACTATGTTTGAATCCTTCTGCTCTTAAAGAAGAGTATAGTAAAACAGATATTGTTAATCCGATTTCCCCTTATGGTGTGGAATATTATCCGGCATGGCTAGCTATTTTTCCTCATACTACTACAGCTCAGTTTGCACATGGGTCACGTATGCACCGTAATGGAGTTAACTTAGATCTTGAAATTGAAGAATTGGAATCATTAACGAGTGATGATACAGAAATTATATTCGAATCAGGAAATACTAATCTCATTGTCTTTCCGGAGAAAATTGCGTTAAAGAATCTAATAAGTGTTAAACAAACAAAAAAACTTGGAGGTAATAATATAAGAGACTTTTATCTGGCAGAGAAGGCAATAAACATAAAATCACAAAATGCATCTTTAAATGAGCATGTGGAAATAAAAGTATTTGCAAAGTTAGGAAAGCAAAAGGAAGAAGTGGGAAAGCTAATGGTTTATAAAAATAATATCATACCAAAAGCAGAAATCGTTGCGGTTAATGTAATTACCGAAAATTCAAAAGCCAGTCTAAGAAATGATTATCAATTCCTGTTCAAAAACCAGTCTTTTAATCAGGCATTGATAAGAGCCGAAGTTAAAGTAGATACTCATTTTGATATAAAAAGTTTACCCATTTCAGATCAAGATGTAATTGCTTTTAAAAATAACTACTTAAATACCTCTTCCAATATTGGGGTGGGAAGATCTGACTCATTTAAAAAAGATTTGATTACTCTGTATGAAAAATTCGGGAAACATTCTCCTGCCAATAACTCTATGATAGACAGTAATGCAAATAAACGTACTTATTTGTTTTACACAACCATAAGGGCTCAGGATAATATTCCTGGTGGAGGATGGCAGAGAATTCAGGGAACTTGTTCTGCCGAGAACAATTATGATTCCAACGGCAATTTAACAGGTATAATCTAGGGGAATGCTTATGTGATTTATGCCACAGCACTTTAGGAAAAAAGAACCGTATTACATGAAGCAGCACATTCTTTTTCTCTAACTCATACATTTCAGGAAGGAACCATAAAAGCCCCTCATATATTTTATAAAGGTTTTACAGATAATATAATGGATTATGTAAATCAAGTAGGGGTTTCTACTCGAAATCCTTTTGAAACCAACGATAAAATGAATTCGTTTTTCAAATGGCAATGGAATATCATGCGCAAAGATAGAAGTCTGATTTTTAATTATTGAAATATGCAATATTACATCACTTTAATTTTTTTTCTGGCCGGATCTTGTTTTCAGATGAATAAAACTGATAATACAGATGCCGTGATTGTACAAAAGAAGGTGACAAAAATTACTTGTTATCTAATTACCCTGGAAGGAGAATATAAAATATATACTTTAGAAAAGGATTATATATATATCCCTTCCAAAAATCCACAAAAAATAACTTTAACACAGGAAAAAGCATGGGAAGTCCCGAAGGAAATTATGTCAACAGATAAGAAATATGGCTGTGGGACATGTACGGATCAAATAGACTATAAGTTTATTTTTGAAAGTAATGACACGAGTCAAACAGTCTGGGAAATAGATCCGGGATCCAGACCTGTTCCGGATTTTGATGATTATTTTGATATTTTAATTGAGATGTATAATGAAGTGGTAAATAATTAATTTTTTGGAATGTTACAAAATGTATTGAATAAATAGAAGAAAATATTTTGCGTCAAAAAAGACAAGTTGAAAAAACTAAAGGTGTCTATATGTGTTGCATGAGGCTAAATAATTTTTTTGTATTTTTTTACTATTAATCAGTCTTTCATGTTCAGCACAACATAGTGACAGACAAGAAATTGTTTATGATGTAATATTGTTGGAAGACTCTATTGAGAATCCTTATGTATATCTGAATGAATTAAAAGTAAATATACCAGAAACAAAAAATTCCGGAAAATTGATGGTGAATATACAAGGACTTTCGGAGAATAAAGAACTTAGATCTGCGAATCCGAAAAAGCGTTTAGCCCTAAAAAAAGAGTTATTGAAAAATTGTCTTCAACAGAAGGAGGCTATTTGTTTGTATATTCCGGAGAAGTATGAAATGTTATATAATGCACGGCGTATACTATCTTTAAAATATTGTTATAATTCTTTTGGGAATAGGGACGAATACTATAAATATGCCTGCTTCGATTTGAAAACCGGGGAGCGTATTACTTATGAGGAAATGTTTTTGAATCCAGAGGAGATACTTCAGACATACAATGAAAAATATGTACGGGAAATTACAGACTATTTGAGGGCTTTGAAAACAGAAGAAGATGAAGAAGCTAAATAAGAATTTGAAATTTTTCAGGAATATTTAAAAACAAGGAAGCCATTTGGCTTAAAGGATTTAAATAATTGGGAGCCGGTTTTCAATGATCCGGAAAGCTGGTGAAAATAAAACTTTATTATAACGGTGAGGGAGGTCTCTACAGGAAATATTTTCCTCCCGGCTATATTGAGTTGTTGACAGAAGTATTGAGGTCTGAGTTAAAAGTAGAGTTTAAAGAAATATTTAAAGTATAGAGTTTTCCTACTCCTCCGATCTCTTTTTTACTTTTTCTGAGCTTAAAACCTATCTTAAAGAGGATTTTAAATCCAAATTAGAGTAAAGGATATCTAAACTATTTATAGGCTGCCTTAAAATATATAATCGGATGAAGGTAAATTACCCGCCCTCTTGGATATTTCTACCCGTCCTTTGATTTGGCTTTATGTCGCCTGCATGAAGATATTACATGTTATCTGTATGAAGGGGTTTCATGTAAGTGAGAAATCCGGCTCAAAATACAATCCCGGAAATTGCAGCGTATAGGGAATACGACTGGCGGTTTTACGAGATTTATATTTTTCTTCCCAAATATAATACCGGAATCAAAGGGACAAATACCGGCTTATCTTATTGCTGTATCTGTCCCCGAATCCCCGCTAAGGCATCTGGTAATTTTTCATGCTAAACTGCTCGGTAAATCCCATTTTAAGATAAAGGCCTTTTCCCATTGCGGAAGCCTGGAGGGTAGCAGATTCGGCCCCATGGTCCAGGGCCCGGTTAAGTGCAAAGCTCATGATCTCTTGGGCAAAACCGTTTCTTCGCATTTCCGGAAGGATACCTACACCGTGTATGCCGGCAACCTTTCCCGTATAATGTATAATAGCCGTGCCTATTGGCCTGTTCTGGTAATAGGCGAGATAAAAATGGACTTTACCGGGCGTTGCTTCCCATATATCTTCTCCTATGCGATATCCGAAAGCGTTCGGGTATAATGCGGCCCAGGTTCTGGCTTCGTAATTGTCGGAAACCGGGCGGATGTCCAGACGGTTTTGTTGGGGGAGGTGTTGGGTAAGAGGCATGGACATCCCTACCTGCTCAAAGGTTTTTGTAAAACCATGAGATTCCAGGAGCAGGGGAGTTTCACTTTGATAAATATCCCAGTACGGTAACGTCAATTTTACAGAAGCAGATCGTATGATCCGGATTATGTCCTTAATGCTGCTTTCCGGAATGTCCCTGTTGGGCCATATGCGATTGGGCCAGTCGGAACCGGGAACAATGGCATAGTCAAAGTCTTGTTCATGATTATACATCCCGAAGGGAGTACTTACCGTTTTCCATAAAGAGGTCAGATTGTGTATGTTTTCCTGTGTTTTCATTTTTATTTCATGTTAATTAGTAAAATTCCTGCCATCATGGACAGGACTCCCAGAATTCTTTTTACCGTTATAGGTTCCGCAGGTAAATGTAACCATCCGAAATGGCCGGCTATAACGGCAAATATAAGCTGCCCGCACAGCCCGAGTGAGATCATCGTAGATACCCCGAGTTTGGGAATAGTATAGTAATACAAGCTGATTCCGACAACGGAAAACAGGCCTCCCGTAAACCAGAGGTAAAAGGGAATATGCCTGATCATTTCCCTGTCCGGAAGTTTTTTCAGGCTGATTGCGGCTATGATCAATGCAAATACGGTACTGAAAAAAAACGCAAGGACAGATGCTAGCAGGGGACTTTTTAACAAAACCCCGAGACGGGCATTATAGCCTCCCTGGATAGCCAGAAAAATGCCCCCGATAAACGCCAGTGCGGATAAATTTAACTGATTCATTTAGCCGTGTATTAAAGTTCTACGAATAAGTCTTTCGGATGTTTCCGCACTTTTTTCTGGTACTGGGAACTATCTTCGGGTGACCTGTAACCGATAGTTACGGCAACGGAAGCACTAAGTCCCATGGCGGAAAGGCCGAGAATCTGGTCGTACGCCTCCGGATCGAAACCTTCCATGGGGCATGCATCAATCCTGAGTTCGGCACAGGCAGTGAGCAGATGGCCCAATACCAGATAGGTTTGCCTGGCGTTCCACTCTTTCTGTTCATGTAGGGGCTTTTCCAGCAATTTCTGTGTTACAAAGTCCCCGTACCCTTTCAGATCTTCCACTGCGACATCCTGTATTTCAGCCCGAAGCCTTATATATTCGTCTACGTGACCGGCATTTGCTTCCGTATAATAACATAAAACTATAAGATGAGAAGCATCGGTTACCTGGCTCTGGTTCCAGGAGGCCGGCAGGAGCTTTTTCCGGATTCCCGGTTCCGATATAATAAATGCCTTGTAAAGTTGCAAACCATAAGAAGTTGCGGATAACCGGATAGCTTCTCTCAATTTATCCAGATCCCCTGGAGAAATCTTCCTCGAAGGATCAAATTTTTTGGTAGCATAGCGCCACGTCAGATTTTCTGTTAATTGCATACCTTTTTTCTTTGTTCGTTAAGCCTGGATTACTTGTGTTACCGGTAAATACTCATTGATGCATCGGGACAAAAGTAATTCCGGGAAATAAAGTATGCCTTTACATAGGTTGATTTCGGAATTTATTTTAATTTTTTTCGTATCCTGCTCAATTGCGTAGGAGTAATGCCCAGGTGGGATGCAATATGTAATTTAGGGATGCGGCGGTCTATATCCGGATGTTTTTCCAGTAGTTTCACATAACGGTCGGTGGCATTTTCCATGACAAAGGATATTTCCCTTTGTTCCTTTTCTATGATCCAGTTTTTTTCGATATAAGCGATATAGAAATTTCGGATATCCTCTTTTTCCCGGATAAGTTTGCGGTAACCTTCATATTCGATGTCTAATAGTACGGAGTCTTCCAGGGCTTCAATGGTGAAGTAGGAGGGAGAATTTTGAAGCAACGAAGCTTTGGAAGCTGCAAAATTCCCTTCCATAAAGAGGTTTTTATTATACACATTGCCATCCGGGTCCGTAAAATATATTCGCATGGCGCCCTGGCAAATAAAATGAAGGTACCTTGCTATCTGTCCCTGGCGCAGTATTACTTCTCCTTTCTCTGTATTCCGGCACCGGGTTATGGAATGTAACAAGGACCAGGAATCATCGCTTATGGAAGTGTAACGTTCCATTACGGTTCTCAATTGTTGCATATATTTATCCTGGTCTGTCATAAGGAGTGATCAGTATAACGAAGAACACAATATAGCCACCACAATGGCTGTCCCGAAACTGAGCAGGGTGCCGATGAGGATATACTCGGTGAGCTTTCGATCTTTGGCCTGGGTGAGGTCGCTGAAACGGAATATGGATTTGGCTGCGATAAGAAATCCTACGCCTTCCCAATGCCCGCTTACAATAAAAATAAACACGAGCAATCGTTCCAGTATGCCAATATATTTCCCCGCATTTTCCAGGGAATCGTCTTTCCCCATATCTGTTTTCGGGGTATAGACGGATATGGTGATTTTAATGAGGATTGATGTAGGGAATGTGAGGAACAGTCCGCCTGTGAGTAACAGCAACTGGCTTTGGGACAGGGAAAATGAAGGGGCTGTTCCCTGCATTAAACACCACACGATAAAGATGACCAGAAGATGTAATAACTGGTCTATGTAAAAAAGTAATCTTTTTGTTTTCGGGGTCTGTAATAACAGTTTGGCCGCATCTATAAAAAAGTGGGTAATACCTATAATAAGCGGGGCGTACCAGAATTTTGCGTCCCATAAAAAAACAAGGGTCAGCAGGGCGTGAAGGATGGCGTGTATGTATAACTTGCCCGAGGCCAGTTTTTTCTCTTCTTTTTCCCGAACCCAGCGGTCGGTTTGCAATATGAAATCACCGATGAGGTGTGCCAATAAGAGTTTCAGTAATAGTACCATAGGGCAGAAAAGTTTTCATTATTCGGTTTTCGGGCTTTGGCAGGTATACAAAATATGGTGTTGTTATCTCTGGGTGTCATTATTATCCGGGGGCATGTTCTATGTGGTCTACTTTAAGCCTGTACATGTGGTCCAGGGCCATAATTTCATCCAGATAAGCCCTTTTTTGCCGTTCGCTTACTGTGTTTTGTTTAATATTTATAAGGTCTCCCAGTTCCTGTTGTGAAAATTTCGGGTTATCAATGGTCAGTTTTACAATTTCGGCAGAGTTGGGAGTCCAGTTATCCATAGCTATGAGTCCGAGCCGGAAATACAGGTTGAGTTCTTCGTCTATAGCATGTATCCCGGTTTTTATAGCCAGGTTTTTCTTCTCTTTTTTCAGAGTTTCAAACACTTCTCCCGAAAAAATAAAGGCTTCTCCGTTGGATTCGGAGATGGTAGCCGCTTCATGAGTTTTATCTCCTATCCCTATCGCCATCCGTACGTCGAGTCCTTTGATCTCTTTCAGGCAGGCCTTGATGTATACCGAAACCTGAAAGGCGTTGTAGTAATCCTGTATTTCTACCTGAAAGCTGTCACCCCGGAATACCTCCCAGTATTTAGGGGCCACGGCTATATGAGATAGCGTTTCCTTTAATACGGAAAGCCATTGTACGGGCGAAGGTGCTTCGCGGGAGTTAATAATATCTCCGGTTATAACACTGGTCATATCACAAATATCTATTAAAAAAGCGATACTTGCAAATATCGTTTTTAAAAACGATATGTTTATTTATCGTGTATTTAAACGATAATTTGTTTTATCGTATAATAACACGATATCTGGAATATACCACCCGGGAACTAAGCGATGAGGTCTATTTTTATTTTATATTTTTTGGAGATATCTGCCGTGCTTGTAGTAAGGTGCACGGTAGAGGCGTGGGCCTGCCTTTCTTTTCGGAGTTCCATACGTTTGATGCTTTTGTGAATACGGTGTAATTCTTTTTCCGAACGTATAATGAGGCCCGGCACATTTACATTTTTGCCATTATCGTCTTTGGCGACCATGGTAAAGTACGAAGAGTTGCAGTGTTTTACGGCACCGGTCTGTATATTCTCTGCTTCGACCCGTATACCTACTATCATAGATGAGTTCCCGGCAAAATTAATGGAGGCTTTCATCGTTACCAATTCTCCGACCTCTATGGGCATCAGAAAATCTACCGTATCTACGGAAGCCGTCACACAGTAGGCTCCGGAGTGCTTGGAAGCACATGCGAAAGCAATCTGGTCCAGAAGGGAAAGAATATATCCACCGTGTATTTTACCACTGAAATTGGTATGAGAGGGCAGCATCAGTTCGGAAATAGTGACTTCCGATTCTGCCACGGTCTTAAAAGTAATAGCCATATTTAGAATTTTCTTTGGTGCGGAGAAGGTTCTTCTACTACATTGGTTACAAAATATTTCGTATCGCCGAGCCAGAAAAAGGTAGCCATGCGTTCCACATAATCTACTTTAACATAGCGTCCCTGAAGCTCCTTGAGGTCTTCGATTACCTTTTTGTCTTTGGGCAATACGGAAAAGCTGAATATTTGTGCGCCGGATATTCCCTGGCTGATTTCGCCTTCCCAGGTTTTTACCATAACGCCTTTGTGGCTTATTTTGATCAGTTCTCCCGAACGTACCCCCGTACTGTAGGGTACAAAATAGATAAAGGCATAGTAAATGAGAAATAAGGCTACAACGGATAGCAGGATAATGATAGCGGCTTTTTTCATATACAGATAAATAAAGGTTTTGTTGGTGTTATTCGTCTTCCTCATTTTCGCCGGCACGTCTTACGATGGCCTCGGGAAGGGATTTTTTGGCTTTGGCTCCCATTTTTTTGAGCTTTTCGATGCTGGTAATGATATTGCCCCGGCCTTCAAAGAGTTTGTTCATGGCCCCTTTATATTCGGTTTTGGCCTCATCCATTTTTTTACCAACCTTGGTAAGGTCCGTTATGAATCCTTCGAATTTATCATAAAGGGCACCGGCCTGTCTGGCTATATCTATGGCATTGCGCTGTTGCTTTTCATTATTCCACATGGTATCTATGGTACGCAGTGTTGCCAGCAGGGTGGAAGGGGTGACAATAACGATATTTTTATCGAACGCCTTATTATAAAGTGAATTATCCTGGTTAATGGCAATGGCAAAGGCAGGCTCTATGGGAATGAACATAAGCACGAAATCCGGGCTTTCCATTTCGTAGAGATCTTCATATTTTTTTCCGGAAAGTTGTTCTATATGCCGCTTTATGGAATTGACATGTTCTTTCATAAAGAGGTCTTTCTGCTCTTCTTCCGCATTTACGAAACGTTCGTAAGCAGTGAGGGATACTTTGGAGTCTATGACCATTTTTTTACCGTCCGGCAGATGGATGATAACGTCCGGGAGTACCCGGGAGCCGTCTTCTGTTGTAAAACTCTGCTGTATTTCGTATTCACGTCCCTTTTCCAGACCGCTTTTTTCAAGTACGCGTTCCAGTACCAGTTCTCCCCAGTTCCCCTGCATTTTACTGTCGCCTTTCAGGGCCCGGGTAAGGTTTTCCGCTTCCTGGGTTATTTTCAGGTTCTGGCTTTGCAGGTTTAACAGTTGTTCCCTCAGCGCAGAATGTATGCTAATGCTTTCTTTCTGGCTTTCTTCTACCTTTTTTTCGAAGAGGAGTATCTTTTCCTGTAAAGGGGAAAGTATGTTCTTTATATTCTCCTTATTCTGCTGGGTGAACTTATTGCTTTTTTCATCCAGTATCTTGTTTGCCAGGTTTTCGAACTCCCGGGTAAATTTTTCCTGGAGTCTTTCTACTTCCTCTTTTTGTTCCTCGTTTTTTTGCCGGAGGTTTTCCAGTTCGGCTTCCTTTCTGGCCAGTTGAAGCCCGGTAGCTTCCTTGTCGCGTTGAACATCTGCTTTTTCCCCCTGTAGTTTTTCCATATCCGCGCGTAGCCCGTTTATAACCGATTGCAATTGATTTTCTCTTTCGGTCCAGGTACTTATGCGGGTTTTGGATTTCAGCCCTTGTATGTAGATACCGATAAAGACACCTATAACAACGGATATGGCGGCTAGGATAAAGAGAAGGAGACTTTCGGTCATGTATATCGCTATTTTTTGATAGGGTATTTATTTCCCAAAGATAGAATTTTTTAATTTACACCGTTAAGCCGGTTATGGCTTATTTAAAAAACAATATGCCCGTTATTTTATACGGAAGGTCCCGGTATTGCAGTCGAATTCTATGAGGCCGGGAGGGAAGAGGTGTTGAAAACTACCTTTCTCTATGAGGTGGAACGGAGTACCGAAATCGGCCCGTTTTTCTGTCATCACCAGCATCTTATCACATAACTGTATGGAAAGATCTATTTCATGTGAAGAATAGAGGATGCTCTTCCGGGTCCGGTGTGCCAGGTCTTTAAGAAGTTTGAGGATATAGGTTTTATGATAGACATCGAGATGGGTGGTGGGTTCATCCAGAATAATTACCGCGGTGTCCTGTGCTATGGCCCTGGCGATCATGACTTTTTGCAGTTGTCCGTCACTCAGGGTGTAACATTTCCGGTGCCGGATGTTCTCCAGGTCGAGAAGGGTTATGGCTTCCTGTATTTTAAGCATATCATTTTCGGTAAGATTCCCTATCCAGTTGGTATATGGCTGTCGTCCGAGAGCAATGGTTTCCGCAACCGTAAGGTTTTTGGAAGGCGGTTGTTCTGTAAGCACCAGGCTTATTTCCCTTGCGAGTTCCGTATGGGTATATTTGTTCAGGGATTTTTGTTCCAGGGTTACTGTTCCGGAAAGGACCGGCTGTATACCGGAGAGTGTCCGCAGCAGGGTGGATTTTCCTATACCGTTAGCGCCTATAATCCCCGTAAGTTCTCCCCGGTTAAGGTTAAAGGAAATATTCCGCGCTATTTCGGAAACCTGTTTTCCCGATTTATAACCGATGGACAGTTCTTCTGCCCGGAGAACCACACTTTTTGTTTCGGATGTAGCGCTTTTTGTCATAATAACCTTCCTTGTTTCTTCCGTTAAAAGATCATTTTTCTTTTGCGTACCAGGAGCCATACAACTACCGGTGCCCCTACTATAGAGGTGATCGCGTTGATCGGTAGGGTATGTTCGTTGGCGGGCCATTGTGCTATGGCATCACAAACCAGCATTAAAACCGCCCCGTAAAGAATAACGGCCGGCAAAAGTATACGGTGATTGGTGGTATTGAAAACCTGCCGCGTAAGGTGTGGTACGGCAAGGCCTATAAATGCTATGGGCCCCGCAAAGGCGGTAATACCTCCGGCGAGTATACTGGTAGCCGCTATAATCAGGAGCCTGCTTTGCCGGATGTCGGTCCCCATACTTCTGGCATAATTCTCCCCGAGTAAAAGAGAATTCAGGCTTTTAAGGGACAGGATGCTCATCACAATGCCGCATAATACCAGGACGGACAGTAATAAAAGCTCGGTCCACCCGGTATTTCCGAGGCTCCCGAAAGACCAGAATATGTATTGCTGCAGTTTTTCCGCACTGCTGAAATAAGACAGTACGCTTACCACTGCAGAGGTTATGCTGCCAAACATAAGGCCTATAATGAGTATGGCCATAGTGTCCCTTACTTTTAAAGATACAGAGATTACGGCAAGAAGGACGAGAAAACTTCCTGCGGTAGCAGCTATGGCAAAAGATACGCTGCTCAGAAAAAAGGAGATCCCCAAGGTAGAAGCACCCATGATAAGAAGTGCCACGCCCAGGCTGGCACCGGAACTGATACCCAGCACAAAGGGGCCTGCAAGGGGATTGCGGAACAGCGTTTGCATAAGAAGCCCGCTTACCGCAAGGCCCGATCCTGTAAGGACGGCCATGATGGCTTTTGGTACCCTGTAATTCAGAATAATATAATCCCATGCCTGTTTATCTGTTTCTCCGTTAAAAAGTACAGACACGATCTGTCCGAAAGGAATACGTACCGATCCCAGGCTGATATTTACAAGGAAGCACAGGATAAGGAGAAAACTGAACAGTATAAATGGGATTTTATATGATTTTACCGGGGTCAAAATGTCTAGCTGTTTTATTCGTCCAGAGGTTTAAAAAAGAAAGGTTCGTATTCCGGAAGCTTTTCCGGGTGAAAGATGTGAATGAGGTCTTTCAGGACAATATCCGGACGGTTAGGGCCCAACTCAAAGTACAGCATACCCCCTCCGGCCCCTGTGGTCTTGCTGTAGGTGTATATTGTTTTTTCCCGGAAAGGCCTGAATTCCTGGTAATGCGGATTGGCTGCCCTGAGTTCTTCATATCCTCTGAACATGGTAGGGGATATCCAGAAATCGGCTTCGGCAGCTTGGTCCAGTACACTTTCAAAATTCAGGAACAGGCTTCCCGTATCTTCGGTGTCTTCCCAGAGATAATCTCCTCCGGCATCCTTTATGAATTGTGCGGCCCAGCTTTTTCCCCCGGGAAGTATCCACACGTCCTTATGCATGGCACCGCTTAGTACGGTGGGTTTTTCCTCAACGTTTCCGACCAGTTTTTTGGCCTGGAGATATTCGTTTTCAATATGGGTGAAAATACTGTCTGCGCGGGATTCTTTACCGAAGAAAGGAGCGAAGAATTTGATCCATTCGGCTTTCCCCAGTGGGGATTCTTCCACCCAATCACCGTTAAAAACTACCGGGATGCCCGATTTTTTTATAGTTTCGTAAGCCTTATTACTGCCGTTGAGGGCAAATCCCACAACCACATCGGGTTGCAGGTCTATGAGCACTTCCGTATTGATACTTTCGTTATTCCCTAACTCTTTTATACGGCCTTTATCCACGTTGTTCCTGGTCTTTTTTGAAGATATGTACCGGGTAGCGGGAAATCCCCTAAGCAGGTCTTCTGTTCCAAGTGCTTCCAGGGCAGGAATATGCGTCGTGGAAGTTACGACGATACGTTGCACGGGTACTTCCACCTGCACATCATAATTTACCCCATCGGGAACAGGGTTGCCTTTCTCCGTAAGGATATAGGTGAAACTTTCGTCTGAATCCGGCCAGGGAGCGGTTACCTTTATCCGGGTATAAGTATCAAAACGGGTAATCTTAAACCCTATGGCATAAGTTATCCGGATCTCCGTACCCTCTTTGTCGGAAACCTGCCGTTTTTCCCTTTTGCAGGAAAACAGGCACAGGGATAACAGCACAGTAATGGTAAAGGTTCGAATCATACTTCAAAAGTAAGATAAATTATGTAATGCGTGCAATTAGGACAGGAAGAGGAAATAATCAGGAAGCGGGAGATCCGGAAAGACAAAAACGGGAATAAAGAGTTGTGTGTCTGTAACTAACAACAGCAGGAATTAACACATCGGTTTTATGATAAGAATAGGGGGCGGAAAAAGGCTTTCGGAAAATTATCACGGCTAAGTTAACCCTTTGTTAAATCTTTTATGGACACTCCGAATGTTTGTGTATTTTAGCACGAAAGTTTCTAATTGACTAAAATAATCACTTAAACCACAAACGAAATGATGAAACATTTAATGGAAAAAGTCCTGGTGGTTATTGCTTTCTTCTCTATCAGTGCATATGCACAGGAAGCTGATGACAATAACCAGGGGCTGTTTGACGAATTTATGTATAACCGGGGGAATGCTTACCGCTCCGCTTCTGGTGTCCCCGGGCCGGAATATTGGCAAAATGGTGCCGATTATAAAATTGAGGCGGAACTCGATGATGAGACCAATTACCTGAAAGGAAAGATCACCATCACCTATCACAATAACAGTCCTCAACCTTTGGACTTCATCTGGCTTCAGATGGACCAGAACCGTTTTACGGAGGATTCCAGGGGAACTTTAACCACTCCTATCGAAGGGAACAGGTATTCCGGCGATGTGGATGGCGGATATAAAGTATCTGATGTAACTGCCAAAGCAGGAAGAAGGGGGAAAGCATCTTCCGAATACATTATTACGGATACCCGTATGCAGGTATTCTTTAACGAACCGGTTCCTGCAAAAGGGGGGGAAGCTACCGTATCTATGAATTTTGAGTTCAAGATACCGGAAAAAGGTATGGACAGAATGGGGCGTCTTAATATGAAGAATGGTGTTGTATATTCTATGGCACAATGGTACCCCAGAGTAGCTGTATTTGACGATATCAAGGGGTGGAATGTAGAACCTTATCTCGGTGCCGGGGAATTTTACCTGGAATACGGCGATTTCGATTACGCGATCACTGTGCCTTACGATCATATTGTAGTAGGATCGGGAGCATTGGTAAACGCCGGAGATGTGCTGACCAAAGAACAGCAGAACCGGATGAAAAAAGCTTCCGAAAGCGATGAGACCGTTTATATCATTACCCCGGATGAAGTAGGAAATACTTCGGTTACCCGGCCTAAACAGGAAGGAAAAATCACCTGGCATTTTAAAATGAAAAATGCGAGAGATATCGCTTTTGCCAGTTCGAAGGCATTTATATGGGATGCAGCCCGTATTAATTTACCGAGCGGAAAGAAAGCTATGGCACAATCCGTGTATACTGAAGAAAGTGATGGCGAAATGGCCTGGTCACGTTCTACGGAATACACTAAAGCTTCCATTGAACACTATTCCAGAATGTGGCATGAATACCCTTATCCGGTAGCTGTAAACGTCGCTTCAAATGTCGGTGGTATGGAATATCCCGGAATTGTTTTCTGTGGCTATAAGGCAAAGACCGCCGGGTTATGGGGTGTTACCGATCATGAATTCGGTCATATCTGGTTCCCTATGATCGTCGGTAGTAATGAAAGACGCTATGCCTGGATGGATGAAGGGTTCAATACCTTCATCAACCACTACAGTACGGAAGCTTTTAACAACGGCGAATATCCCTCCAGATTAGAAGCCCGAAGACTGGTTGGCTGGCTTACCGACAAAGGTCGTGAGAGCATTTCTACCTATCCGGATGTTGTACAGAGCCACAATCTCGGTATGGTTGCTTATTATAAGCCTGCCATAGGGTTAAAGATGCTCAGGGAATATATCCTGGGACATGAGCGTTTTGACAATGCTTTCCGGGCTTATATCAAAGCCTGGGCTTATAAACACCCACAACCGTCAGACTTTTTTAATATTATGGAGAATGTTGCCGGAGAGAACCTGAACTGGTTCTGGAAGGGCTGGTTCTACGGCAATGAGAACATAGACTTGTCGCTAGACGGGGTTCGTCCTGTAGACGGAGGATATCTCATTAGTTTTGGTAACAGGGGAGGGCTCCCCATGCCGGTAGTTTTTGAAGTTACTTATGCGGACGGAAGCAAAGAAAAGAAGACGCTTCCCGTAGAAGTATGGCAGCGTGGAGCAGCATGGACACACCTGCTGAATGCAGATAAGGAAATCAAGAAAATAGAGATAGACCCGGATAAAGAGCTTCCGGATGTAAATATCTCCAATAATAACTGGCCATCCGAATTTTAAAACAACGGCTGACCGGTATATAAAAAACGCGGGATTTTACATGTCCCGCGTTTTTTTATACTATTTTTTTGTATCCCGGTCTTCCTCTTCCTTCCCATCCGGCCATTCGAAAAAGCTGAATACACAATTCCCGTATTTTTTTTCAAAGCTGAAATAGGGCAGGTGCTCCATATTGGTGAATTTGGAATGTTCTACTATGAGGAGACCATCTTTTTCGAGCAGATCGTTGGTAAATACAAGTTCCGGTATCCGGGCGAATTCTTCCGGGGCCATTTCATAAGGAGGGTCGGCAAAAACAACATCTGTTCTGGTACGGGCCTTGTCCAGGAAACGGAACACATCACTTCTAATGGCCCGGATGGGAAAATCAAGTTCCCCGGCTGTTTTCTGGATAAATTGTACGCAAGCGGGGTGTGCATCTACGGAAGTTACGGCCTGGCATCCGCGGCTGGCAAATTCGTAACTGATATTGCCCGTTCCTGCAAAAAGATCAAGAACAGTGATTTCCTGCAGGTAAAAATGGTTTTCAAGGATGTTGAAAAGTGCTTCTTTTGCAAAATCGGTTGTTGGGCGTACAGGCAGTTTTTTTGGGGCCATTAATCTCTTACCCCTGTATTTTCCTGAAATAATGCGCATTGTTTAAAAAGAATTTACGGAGATGAACTCCTTGTGCGGTTCCAATAGTTCTATTCCCCCCGCCAGTTGATAACGACAGTGGTTTTCCCCGAAATGGATATTTCTGATATAGGTATATGCCATAGTGTATAAAGCATCGCCTTCATGGATTTCGCCGAGAAAATAGAGCGGGAATTCATTCGGATCAAGCTCCAGTTGTTCGGCAGTAAACAGAATGTAATAAATAAAATCTTCCTTGTTGCCGTATGTAAATGTATTGTATAACAGCAATTTTCCGTTCTGAAGCACCACAATTTCAAAATGCTCTTTTTCCACATGAACGAACATCTTTGTGCCCTCTTCCCCGGAATTGTGCTGTAACAGGGTTTCTGCAAGGATGCTGGAAAAATGCCTGTACTCGAATTCTCCGAAGCGGTCAAAAATATAATTGTTTATGTTGACAAACGGAATGTAAACATTGATAAGTCCCAGGGAACCGATGTCATCATAGGTGATAAAATCCGTTTCGAATATCTTTACATTGAATTTCAGGTATTCGGAGAGATCTTTATCACTGAAAAGCGGTTTCGGGACAAATGCCGACAGGTTGTTATTATGCGTTACATGCACTTTTTTAAAAGGTTGGTCCAGTATCTCCAGTGTTTCGAATAACTTTTCGGTTTCCTGAAGCATTGTCTGTGGAGTTACTGCTTCCGGAAAATAATGATGTTCCAGTGAAAAGATGGTTTTGCTGAGACCGTCCAGTATACAAAAAGAAAGTCCACTCAAGCTTACCTGAATGGACAATTCGTTATAATTAGTTGTAGTATATGTACTAGTTTCTCTTTTTTGAGTCATATATCATTGGCCAGTTACCTGTTGTTTTCACTTCGTTCATAGAACCAACAATTATTTCCGGTCCGTTTACATCATCTACGGAAATAATTTGCTTTTCTTTGGCTACGAGGTCTTTAGGCTGGTCGTGGAGTATAACACTTTTATCTACTTTTGCTTCGAAAACCGAAGCCTGGAATCCACTTCTGCTGATAGTCCCTGCTTTCATGGTAAACTGCTCGTTGTTGGGAGCATAAGGAACTTTCATCAGGTTCTTGTAATTGTCGGAACCCTTGAACAGCGAATCTTTTATTGATACAAAACCTAAGGTATCGATGATTTTTCCCTCTTTTGGCATATCGATCCTGTATACGGGATCGTACTCTACCCAGCTGGTATCCCTTTGCTGTGTAATGGCGAACTCAGCAGTGTCTACAAATTTAATCAGGCTGTTAAAATCTTTGGCGAATTTACCTGTAACGGTCCTGTATGCTTCCTGGGCATCCCTGATATCTTTCAGTTTATCAATAACCTTGGCATAACGTTCTTTTTTCACTTTGTCAAATTCAATAGGGTCGTTAACGGACCTGTAAATTTTGTAGGCGAAGAAAATACTCAGGAGCCATAAAGCAATTTGTATCGCTGTTTTCATTTTAATCTTTTTGATTTTAGTTTAAAGAGGTTTTACGCAAAACTACAATTTTTTTTTATTCAGAAAAGTTTTTCCCATTAAAAATGAGTTTGACTTCCCAAACTCCGATATTATTAGAGAACCTGCAAAAATTATTCCCTTTTTTCAGGTTTTCTTAAAAAGAGGTCAATATGCGGTAAAACATTCCGGCTTTTATACCTTTTTCGGGGAGATGATTACCCTCTCATTTCTTTTTAAAGGTGCCGGGAAGAAAACCGGGCATCCTGTTCTTGGTTTGCACAACATGGGGGAGAGGATTGAAAACAGATAAGGATAACCTGTTTGTACAGTGGTCTGGTTAATCGCAAATCAATTTGTACTTTTGGCGAAAGAAGTGATTTTGTATGAATGCACCATTGTTTTACAGAACTTTAATAAAGACGTTTCCTCATACGCCTACCCTGAAGCAGGAAAAGGTACTCCAGGAGTTATCGGAGTATATTTTTTCTGTTTCGGACGATAAAATCTTTCTGTTGAAAGGGTATGCCGGAACGGGTAAGACAACCATTATAGGAACACTGGTGGAAAACATGCGGGGTAATTTTAAAAAAACCGTTCTCCTGGCACCTACCGGTCGTGCCGCGAAGGTAATCACTTCTTATGCCGGTGCCAGTGCTTTTACTATCCATAAAAAAATATATTTCCCCAAAAAGGAAAAGGGGGGCGGCGTCAAATTTGTCCTGCAGCCCAATAAGCACCGGGATACCTTATTTATTGTAGACGAAGCCTCCATGATACCTGATTTGCCGGGAGATTCCAAGTTGTTCGAAAATGGTTCTCTTCTGGACGACCTTGTGTATTATGTATATTCGGGACATAACTGTAAACTGATGCTTATAGGAGATACGGCACAGCTGCCTCCCGTTAATCTCGACATAAGTCCTGCTCTTGACGAAAATACCCTTTCCTTGCATTATAATAAAGAAGTGAACAAAGTGGAACTGGACGAAGTGGTCCGGCAACAACTGCATTCCGGAATATTGTACAATGCCACCAACATACGGGAATGTCTTGACGGAGACAGTGTTTTTGATTTCAGGTTTGAACTGGAGGGTTTTAAGGATATCGTGAGGCTAACCGACGGTTATGAGATACAGAATGCTATAGATGAAGCATACGGTAATAACGGTAAGGAAGAAATGGCCATCATCGTACGGTCCAATAAAAGGGCTAACCTGTATAACCAGCAAATCAGGAACAGAATACTTTTTCTTGATAACGAACTTGCCACGGGAGATTATCTCATGGTGGTCAAAAACAACTATTTCTGGGTAAAAGCGACAAGTGAAGCCGGGTTTATTGCCAACGGGGATATCATAGAAATACTGGAAATTTTCGGTATTAAAGAACTTTACGGGTTTAAATTTGCCGAAGTAAAGGTCCGTATGGTCGATTATCCGGACATGCCCCCACTGGAAACCGTATTACTGCTCGACACCATTCACGCGGAAACCCCGTCATTATCTTATGAAGATGCCAACAGGCTATACCAGGAAGTTATGCGCGATTATGAAGAGGAAACATCCAAATACAAGAAATTCCTTAAAGTAAAGAACAATAAATATTTCAATGCCCTTCAGGTTAAGTTTTCCTATGCCATTACATGTCACAAAAGCCAGGGAGGACAATGGGATACTGTCTTTATAGAACAGCCGTATCTCCCCGATGGTATTAATCGCGATTACCTTCGATGGCTGTATACGGCCGTGACCCGTGCAAAGAACAAACTGTACCTCATAGGTTTTAAGGACGATTTTTTTGTAGAAGGATGATTTCTTATTTTTGGAAGAAGCTAAAGGCAGATACAATATGTTTACAACCGAAACGATTATTAGTATATTCCTGGGCATAGGGCTTGCGGCTAGTGTCGGGTTCCGTGTTTTTTTGCCTTTGCTGGTATTGAGCCTGGCCTCCTATTTCGGTATGTGGGAACTCAATGAAAGCTGGCATTGGCTTGGGGGGCTTCCCGCTCTTATTATTCTGGCTGTAGCCGTTATTGCCGAAATTTTTGCATACTATATTCCCTGGGTGGATAATTTGCTGGACAGCATAGCACTCCCTTTGGCCGGGATTGCCGGTACTTTGGCGGTAGTGTCCACCATGGCCGGTCTGGACCCGGCTATGACCTGGACCATAGCGCTGATTGCCGGGGGAGGGACGGCCACAGCGATTAAAGGAGCGTCCTCGGCTACCCGCCTTACATCCTCCGTCACTACCGCCGGATTGGGTAATCCCATTATTTCTACCATAGAAACGGTTATTTCCTTGATTATGTCCGCCATATCCATATTTCTTCCCGTACTGGGTATTGTTCTGGTTATCGTTATTCTGCTTGTAGTATTTCGTTTTTACCGGAGAATACGCCCAAAGTAGTAATTTGTATTATGTGAACTCCTGTTTTTAAATCCCCGGAAATTTCTTGTTTCGAAAAACGCACAGTATAATTTTCCCGGCTGACCGGAAATAATTATTTTTGATCTTTTGATTTAAAAGCCCGGGATAGAGGTTTTATTCCTTCTTCATGAAAAGAAAAAACAGGGCAAAACGAGCAGATAATTAATAGGGTATAAAAACCCCGGATTTCCCCGCCAAAGGCATAGAACTCCGTGTTATTCGACAAATAGTGTATGAAGATCATAGCAATGATACCGGCCCGTTATGCTGCTACCCGTTTTCCGGGAAAGCTGATGCAGGATCTCAAAGGCAAACCCGTGATTCTGCGAACTTATGAGGCAACGGTGAAAACCGCGCTTTTTGATGATGTTTTTGTAGTTACGGACAGTGATATTATTTACAGGGAAATTACCGGCAACGGAGGCAAGGCTATAATGAGTGTGCGGGAGCACGAATGCGGAAGTGACAGGATAGCGGAAGCGGTCGAAAACCTCAATGTGGATATTGTGGTCAATGTACAGGGAGATGAACCCTTTACCGAGAGGGAGAGCCTTAGTAAGGTAGTGGAAGTCTTCCGGGAAGATCCGGAGAAAGAAATAGACCTGGCCTCTCTTATGACGGAGATTAAAGACTGGGATGAGATAAACAATCCCAATATCGTAAAGGTTATAGTAGATAACCGCAACTTTGCACTCTACTTCTCACGTTCCCCGATACCTTATCCCCGGGCAAAAGAAGTAGGCGCCAGGTATTTTAAGCATAAAGGGGTATATGCTTTCAGGAAAAGCGCTATAATGGACTTTTATCACCTGCCCATGCTGCCACTCGAAGCTTCTGAAAAGATAGAAGCAATACGTTACCTGGAATACGGAAAAAAGATAAAAATGGTAGAAACCGGGATGGAGGGAATAGAAATAGATACTCCTGAAGACCTGGAGCGAGCAAAAAAAGTATGGAAGTAAAATACGGGGAGATTAAAGTAATAGGATTTGATGCGGATGATACCCTTTGGGTAAACGAAACCTATTTCCGGGAAGCCGAGCAGAAGTTTGCCCGGCTGTTGTCGCATTACGAAACGGAGAATAAAATAGACCAGGAACTGTTTAAAATGGAGATAAAAAATCTCGATCTGTACGGTTATGGTATTAAAGGATTCGTGCTGTCTATGATAGAGAGTGCCATAGATCTTTCCAACGGAAAAATAACCACCGCAACCATATCGGAAATTCTGCATCTTGGTAAAGAGATGATCTCAAAACCCGTGGAATTACTCGATGGTGTGGAAGAAGTACTTCATACGCTCAGCGACAAATACCGGCTTATAGTGCTTACAAAAGGTGATCTTCTGGATCAGGAGCGAAAAATGGAACGGTCCGGACTTACGGAATATTTCCATCACATAGAAGTACTCAGTGATAAAAAGGAAGATAACTACCGGAATTTGCTGGAGCACCTGGAAATAAAACCCGAAGAATTCCTCATGGTCGGAAATTCTCTGAAATCCGATGTGTTGCCCATAGTGAATATAGGGGCACATGCGGTTCATGTACCTTTTCACACTACATGGATACATGAAATGGTAAAGGAAGATGAAAACAATGGCGGGTACAGGACTATTAACAACATCAGGGAAATACTAAATTTTTTGTAGTGGTCAGAAAACCGGGCATGGATAACAAGGACCGGGAAGAATACTTCCGGTTCTTTAAAGGCTTTAAGGAACTTTTTTTCGGTATCACCCCTAACACGGATATCAATGGTGAACTTACCTGTTGTAAGGATAAAGGAGTTGCACTTTTCACTTCTTATCTGTGTGCTTCCCCGAAAATTGTTGACCATACTGCCGGGTCCGGTTATAAGATAAAGAATGAAGAAATGCCTGTTTTCGATAAGGTAAATGGTGCTGCTAGTGTCTGTGGGAATAATAATGTTCTACAGAGCTTTGGCGATAGCCAACTTCTTCATTCCATACAGGAAATTTTAGGTTTAGGGTTCCGTCCCCGGAATATCGTGTGGAAAAAGATATTCGAATAAGGGGAATAGGAAGAAATTAAATAAACAGAACGCAAAAAGCAAAGTTATGAATTTTAGAAATTTTCCGATGGTGCCCCGGGTTATCTTTGGCCGCGGCAGCTTTGACCAGCTGGAAGAAATAATAACTTCGAAACGAGTGGATACCAGTGCCCCGTTTATCTTTTTAGTAGATGATATATTTGAAAATACCGACCTGGAAAAAAGAATTCCGCTAAATTATAATGACAAAATTATTTTTGTCAGTGCCGGAACAGAGCCCAAGACCTCTCAGGTAGATACCTTAAGAGATCAGATAACAAACGAATTTGACCGGTTACCCTCGGGCGTGATAGGCATCGGTGGAGGGACTTTGATGGATCTTGCCAAAGCGGTTGCCATTATGTTGACCAATCCCGGTTCTGCTGTGGATTATCAGGGATGGGACTTAGTAAAAGTACCGGCATTATACCATGTGGGAGTTCCTACCATTAGTGGTACGGGGGCGGAAGTTTCCAGAACTACCGTGCTGACAGGCCCGGAGAAAAAATTAGGTATTAATTCGGACTATACGCCTTTTGACCAGGTTGTGCTGGACCCGGACCTGTGTGCGGGCGTACCTTTAAATCAGTGGTTTTATACCGGGATGGACTGTTACATTCACTGTATAGAATCGTTAACCGGAACCTATCTGAATGCTTTCAGTCAGAGTTACGGTGAAAAATCCCTGGAGCTGTGTAATGAGGTTTTCCTCAATGGTGTGTTGCCCGAAGAAACATCGCGTGATAAACTGATGATGGCTTCCTGGCATGGTGGTATGAGCATTGCCTATTCGCAGGTAGGTGTGGCACATGCCATGAGTTATGGTCTGTCTTACCTGCTCGGCACCCGGCATGGTGTGGGGAATTGTATTGTTTTTAATCATCTGGAAGAATTTTACCCGGAAGGTGTAAAACAATTCAAGAAAATGGTGGACAGGCACGGCGTAGAGATTCCCCAAGGTTTATGTGCCGATCTTACGGACACCGAATTCGATACCATGATCAGGGTTTCCCTGGGAATGGCCCCGCTATGGGAAAATGCCATAGGTAAAAACTGGAAACAGGTTATTACCCCGAAGAAATTAAGGGAGATGTACGAAAAAATGTAAGTCCTGTTGGCGGCGGCAGTTAGTACATGACAAAATATACTTCAGGATTTTGTCATGTACTGCGGTCGGGAATAATAATAATGATTTTGATCTTTTCAATAATTATTTACAAACTCCACAATTTCTTTAATTAACCTGTCTCTGCCGTTTCCGGCTCGGTCAAGAAAGAGATAATGGGTCCCGGGAATAGTTACGATGCGTTTTTCTGCAATGTCCAGGTCCTTGTCTATAGCTGCGATATCTTCTGGCCGTGACCAGAAATCCAGCTCGCTGCGTATAATGAGGGAAGGTGTGGCAATATCCCGGGCGTTCCAGTATTTTTTGCCTTCAGACATATAAAAACTTTCCTCCCTGTATCCTCCGGGTACGATCATAGTATCTTGTAAGGCCGAAAGCTTAATGGCTGTTTGGGCGTATGCATCTGCTATACGAGGGTCCCGCCATTTTTCTTTATCGGTAAGCGGGATGGTGGCGGTCCATTTCCTGGTCAACGCGTCTTTTGTCGATTTCCGGAAAAACCCCTGTTTGTTGTACCTTAAAGAGTCTTCCTCCGATTGGAAATACTTCTTTAATTCCCAAGGTGCATCTACGCCATATAAGGAATTCAGGGAAATGAAGTGGGCTAGTTTTTCGGGATACTTGGTAGCGTAATAACCACCCCAGTGTCCCCCGGTTGCCCATCCGAAATATGAAACCTTTTCGGTATTTTCCTGTGTTCGGATAAAATCAATGGCCGTGTTGATGTCTTTTGCGGCTTCTTTATAGCTGCCGGTTACAAGCGTGGAATCGGAAAAATCATAATCCGGAAGTGTAGATTTCTCCCATCCTCGTATATTCAGCAGGTACACCTTGATATCTTTGCGGGCAATATCCGCAGCCAGTGATCCGCCGGGCACATCGAGATCAAACGAAGCTATGACCCCCGGGCCTCCCCCGTGTACCATAAGTAAAGGATAGCTGTCGGTAGAATTAGAGTTCGTTGCCGATACTTTCCGGAGATGCAATACTATATTATCCTCTCCTTTTATAAAATAGTCCTGCCTCTTCACATCCTCGGTTTCTTTTGCACCCGGAATACAGGAAACGGGGAGAATGCAAATACATATGAAAGACAAAAGCTTTGTAATATGGTTTTTCATGTGTGGTATGTTATGAAAATGAGGTTCTGAGAATGAAAATAAAGATAATGAAACATCCATGATTAAATTTTAAACACACAGGGGAATGATTATTTTGGACCAAAC
>NZ_RJTM01000108.1 GCF_003725735.1 Sinomicrobium pectinilyticum
TAACGGTGGTGTCAGTAATCAGGCTTTAGCTAGTGGTGAAGACCCCAATGGCGATCCCGTAGAAGATGAATCCGGAACAGATCCTGATAATGATGATCCGACAGAGACTCCCATAGACCAGGTTCCGTCCATAGTATTAGTGAAAACCGGGGAGTATACGGATACCAACGGCAATGAAATGGCTGATGCCGGAGATGAGATTACTTACACCTTTACGGTAACCAATACAGGTAACGTTACTATCGATAATATCAGTATTAACGATGATCTGACCGGTACGACAGGCCTGCCGATCACTCCGGTGATATTGGCCCCCGGAGAATCAGGTACGGCAACGGCAACCTATACCATCACCCAGGAAGATATGGACAACGGCGGTGTCAGCAACCAGGCTTTAGCCAGTGGCGAAGACCCGAACGGTGATCCTGTAGAAGATGAATCCGGAACGGATGCTGACAACGATGACCCTACGGACACTCCTATAGAACAAAATCCTGATATGACACTTATTAAGACAGGGATGTATATTGATGAAAACGGTGACGGAAGTGTAACTCCCGGGGATATTATTCAATATAGCTTTACCGTGGAAAATACGGGTAACGTAACCTTGAGTAATGTGAGCATTTCCGATGAAACTATGGTGCCGGCCCTGGAAGTTTCGGAAGTAAGCCCGTCTGTTCTGGCCCCTGGCGAAACAGGAACCGCTTCTGCGATATATACGATCACCCAGGAAGATATTAATATAGGTGCAGTATACAATATCGCAGAGGCAAGTGCGGAAACACCCGGTGGGGAAGAGGTATATGAAGAATCACAACCTTCGGAACCCCTTGATCCGTCAGATCCGTTCTATATGGATGAGTGCCCAGATTGTACGATTGTTAAACTCAAACGGGACCCTGCGATTACCTTACTTAAAACCGGAGAGTTTAATGATGAAAACGGTGACGGCCAGGCCCAGGCCGGGGAGACCATAACCTATAGGTTTGAAGTGACCAATACAGGGAACGTATACCTGGACAATATAGAAATTGAAGATCCATTGCCGGGAGTAACCATAACGGGCGGACCTGTTTCCCTGGCACCGGGCGAATCCGACAATACCACTTTTTCCGGAACTTATACGATAACCCAGGATGATATTATTGACAGAGGGGTTACCAACCAGGCTACGGTTTATGCCAATGCTACCGATGGTTCCCGCGTAAGTAACATTTCCGATAGTGAAGATGGTTTGGGCGATGCTCCTACTTTCATAGAACTGGAAGGCTGTACAATAGAAGTGTTCAATGGCGTGTCACCCAACGGAGACGGATTGAACGATACCTTCAAAATACAGGGGATCGAATGTTATCCGGATAACACCGTGGAAATATATAACCGCTGGGGAGTTAAGGTCTACGATACACGCGGATATGACAATAACAGCAGGGTATTCCGCGGTTATTCGGACGGACGGGCAACCCTGAACCAGGGAAAACGATTACCGACGGGAACGTATTTCTATGTACTGAAATACAGGACAGAAAACGGGAGTGTTCAGGATAAATCGGGTTATCTCTTTATCAACTAATGCTTAAAAAAATGTGAAATATTCCGGTGTCGGTAATTTGGGCTTACGATCATAATCAAAATATTGTTTCCAACGTATTTCGGATGGTATTCCGGCACCGGATTTTAAAGATCAGATTTAAAGTGAGAACTAAAAATACAACGTATATTATGAAAAAAGCAGTATCGGTGCTCATCATATTTTGGTCATTGTCGGTTTTCGGACAGCAGGAACCGCAATACACGCAGTATATGTACAATACTGTAACGGTGAACCCGGGATATGCAGGTACACGGGGTGTAACCAGTTTATTCGGATTACACCGTTCTCAATGGATTGGTCTTGACGGTGCCCCGAGGACCACCCAGTTTTCCATTCATTCCCCGGTAAGTCGCAGGGGGCATGGATTAGGACTATCTGTGATGAGTGATAACATAGGCCCTTCCCGGGATACCTATATCAATGCCAGTTTTTCTTATTTGTTACAATTATCCGACAGGACCAGGTTGAATCTGGGGCTTATGGGAGGAGGGAGTTTCCTGGAAGTGGATTATAATAAACTTAACCTGGAAAACAATCAGGACCCTAACCTTACCGGGAAATTAAGCAAATTCTCCCCGAATGTCGGGGTAGGGGCCTATCTGCATTCCGATAGCTGGTATGTGGGTCTGTCGGTACCGGCATTGCTCGAAACCAGTTTTTATGATGATGTACAACAATCGGTAGCCAGGGAAAAGATGCATTTTTACCTGATCGGAGGTTATGTTTTTGATCTGGGGCCTTCAGTGAAATTCAAACCTGCAACCTTATTAAAAGCCGTAAACGGCGCTCCCCTTTCCGTGGATCTTTCAGCCAATTTTATGTTTAATGAAAACCTGACACTGGGTGCGGCTTATCGCTGGGATGCGGCAGTGAGTGCAATGGCCGGATTTAATATAACCCCAAGCCTGTTTGTAGGATATGGCTATGATTGGGATACCCGCCGTATTGGTAATTATAACTCGGGCAGCCATGAAGTATTTTTAAGGTATGAGTTTATTTTCTCGTCGCGCAACAGGTTACACTCTCCAAGATTCTTTTAGATTAATTGAATATGAAAAACAAAAATATCAGGATGAAAAAATATATACTCATCGGGTTATGCCTGATTATTGGAAATATGGCCTTTCCACAGGAAGCTAAAAAAACAAGGGCAGACAAGAGTTATGAAAATTTCGGGTACATAAAATCCAGGGAGCTCTATGAAAATCTGCTGAAAAAGGGGTATGAATCCAAAGACCTGTACAGTAAACTGGGAGATACTTACTATTATAATGCCCTATATGCAGAAGCCTTGCAGCATTACGAAAAAGTGTTTTCCTATGAAGAAGAAACGGACCCGGTGTACTATTACAGATATGCCAAGTGTTTACAGGCCGAAGGAAATTATGATGAAGCCCAGGAAGTCCTGGAAAAATTTTACGGATTGATCGGTCAGCCCGGGGCACCAGGTAATTCCCTGTCAGAAGCCTTGTTAAGGATCCGGGAAAACTCCGGACGATACGAAATCGCGGATGTGGAAATTAATAGTGAATATGCTGATTTCGGACCTGCTTTTGGTAGGGAAGGACAAATCTTGTTTGCTTCCGCCAGGGATACCGGTATTTTTGTGGACCGTACGCATAAGTGGAACAAAAAGCCCTTTTTAAAACTTTACACGGCGGCGGCAAACGATGACGGGACCCTGTACGATCCCGAACTACTCAAAGGCGATGTAAATACCAAATACCATCAAAGCTCCCCGGTAATCACCAAAGACGGGGAAACCATGTATTTCACCAGGAATAACTTTACCCCGGGGAATTATGGCAAAGATGAAGAAGGGACCAATCACCTGAAAATATACAGGGCGAAACATGACAAGGGAAAATGGACAGGGATTGAAGACCTGCCCATTAATGGAGAAGAGTTTTCCACTGCACATCCTGCTCTTAGTCCGGATGATAAATACTTGTATTTTGCTTCGGACAGGCCAGGAAGTAGGGGAATGTCGGATATTTTCCGGGTGGAGATCATGACCGACGGCGGCTTCGGACCTGTGGAGAATCTGGGAGAAATTGTAAATACCGTGGGTAGGGAAACTTTTCCTTTTATAGCTGAAGACGGAACACTCTATCTTGCGTCCGACGGACATGCCGGGATCGGCGGATTGGATGTTTTTGCGGTTATCACCGGGCCCTTCGGAGAAGAACAGGCGATCAATGTAGGGGAACCCGTAAACTCGAAAGATGATGATTTCGGGTATATCGTTGATGTTAATACCCGGAAAGGATATTTTTCATCCAACCGTAACGAAGAAACCGGATTTGATAATATATATACTTTCCTCGAAAATACACCTCTTGTTATAGAGGCGGAATTATGCGGACACGTGAGGGATATGCATACCAAAGAACCTCTTGCCCGGACAAAAGTTACACTATATGATGAAAACGGAGAAAAGAAAAAAGAATTTGAAACAGATAATGAGGGTGATTTTTGTATAAAAGTACTTGCCGGAAGAAATTATAATACCCGTTATGATAAGGAGGAATACCAGCCACATGAAGAATTTGTAACAAAACTCGAAGCAGGAGAAAAGAGAGAATTGCTTATCGAATTGGAACGCGGGGGTATGTTCCCCGGGGACGACCTAGCGCAAAAACTCAACCTGAACCCCATTTACTTTGATTTCGACAAACATAATATCCGGAAAGATGCCGCCGAGGAGCTGGCTAAGGTCATACAGGTCATGCAACAATACCCCGGTATGGTCATAGAAGTAAGATCGCATACGGACAGCAGGGGCAGTGACCGCTATAACCTTGCATTATCTGACAGGAGAGCGAAGTCTACAGTCAAGTATATTGTCGAAAAAGGTGAAATATCCCCGGACCGGGTTAGCGGAAAGGGTTATGGTGAAACACAATTGGTAAACGAATGTGCTAACGGAGTGCCTTGTTCCAGGGAAAAACACCAGTTAAACAGACGAAGTGAATTTATAATTGTTGAAATCCGTAAATAAACGAATATCACGGTATAAGTATTTGTAATATCAATTGAAAGTTCTTTCATCCGCACAAAACGGGATTCTTGTAAAAGATCCCGTTTTTTTGGTATCATACGATCAAAGAAAACGTTCTGATGCAGCATTAAAACACTATCTTTGAAAACAATCGTCTATTAAATAGCAGACAGATTGTCGGCATGCAGTAATCCTGTGAGTTTCCGGTCAGTAGTGATCCTTGCTTGCGGTAATCTTAAACAAATGATACACATAATGCAAACCAGCGGTGATCTGATCATCACATTTATCCGGATCATCGCAGGTGTAATTATCTTCCCGTACGGAATGCAAAAATTATTTGGGTGGTTCGATGACCTGGGAGGGGGCGTAGGGATTAAAGCTTCCCTGCGTAGTTTTCAGGAGAAGAAAATACCTTTGTTTATAGCGTGGCTGGTAATTCTGGGGCAATCGATAGGCAGTATAATGTTGCTTATCGGTCTTGCCGGGAGGGTAGCTGCATTTTTTAATTTCCTTATTTTTAGCGGGGCCCTTGCGGTGCATTTTTCCGAAGGCTGGAGTATGAACTGGACCGGTAAAAAACAGGGTGAAGGGATAGAATATTTTATTATGCTGCTGGCGTTACTCCTGGTAGTGATCCTGAAAGGAAGCGGAGGTCTGTCTGTTGACTATTGGCTTTTTAGCCAATAATATGAGGTTAAACAAGTTGATAGTCAGTTCATGTTTTAGGAGAAGATTATTCGAGGCCCTGCAGAAGTGCACCATCAAAACAGCATAATTTACATAGGGGATGAAGATATGACTTTACAACCAACCTGCCTGTTGTTAGGCAGGTTGGGAAAGCTTAAATTATTCCATACTATGTAGTCCGGCGCCCCTAAAAACCACTTCCCTTAGATCCTGAGTGAATAAAAAGAAATTTTTACTTACGAGGGTGAGATTTAAAATACTCGAACATATTTTTATTGGATTCTCCGACACAAACTTTTCGTGTTTGCTCCGGGGTTGTTGGCTTATGACACATTCTTTGTTTCAGTATACCTTCTTCCGCCATCTGTTTTATAAAAGGAAATAAATGAAACAATCAAAATAACCAGAAAAATAATAGGCCATATCTCTGGCCTTTAAAGGAGTTCTTGAATAGTATGCATCAATAAAGTTTTGAGGTATTCTGTAAGAAAACAAATTTACATTGGGACTTTTCCTATGTTTAAGTGTGATGTTTATATAAGTTCTGTTACAACTATAACCTTAAACCTGCTTATATTATGAAAAGAAGTTTTATGTATTATGTCATTTTAGGATCGATAACATTGTTAACAATGTACTCCTGTGATGATAAAGTGACATCGGAACCGGATGCTACCATTTCCGGAGAAAACGTTGCCGGCCGTATTGCAGAAGAAGAAGAAGAAGAAGAAGAAGAAAATGACTGGGTAGCGAAAGCGGATACGCTTATGAAAGCCATCGTTGAACTGTATCTCGACGGAAAACCGCGCGATATCTGGAGTTCACAGTATCCGCAGGGAGGCGGCTATTGGGACGGGGCCGCCGTAATATGGGGACATGGCTCGGCATTTTCAGGGTATACCGCTTTTAAACACAGCACCTGGGATATTCCAGGACTCAGGGCGGAAGTAGAAGAAAAATATGACGAAAGATTACTGACCGCTATTGATAAATTCCGGAACCGGAGGAACGGAGGGCCGGAAGCATATGCAGTGTATCCCGGGGAAGGGGATGAACGGTATTACGATGATAATATATGGGTAGGGACCGATATGGTGAACCTTTATTTGCTGACAAATGATATGAGATATCTTGAAAGGGCCGAGATCGTCTGGAATTTTGTTCAGGCAGGAACAGACGACATTATGGGAGGCGGAGTGTACTGGAAAGAAGGATTGAACTCCAAACACACATGTTCTACGGCTCCTGCAGCTGTGCTGGCGGCCCGGTTATATGAGGCCACCGGGGAAGAACACTATTTAACAAGTGCCAAAGCATATTATTCCTGGGTTAAAGAAGTGCTTCAGGACCCTTCGGATTATTTGTACTGGGACAATGCCCGGTTATCGGATGAAAATGATCCGGATTCCGAGATACAAATATCCACGGCCAAATACTCCTATAACTCCGGACAACCCATGCAGGCGGCAGTGCTCTTATATAATATTACCAATGAGGTACAGTACCTGGAAGATGCACAAAATATAGCCGAAGCAGCCCATCAAAGATGGTTTATACCGTTTGAGTCCGATATTCTGAATGAATCCTTCAATATATTGGAACCCGGCCATGTATGGTTCCAGGGCATTATGCTAAGAGGCTATGTGGAACTCTACAATGTAGATCACAACAGTGAGTATATTGATGACTATAAGAAAACCCTGCTCCATGCCTGGCTGTCCGATGCCAGGAACAGGGATACGAATCTCATCAATGAGAATTTCACAGGAACCACAACACAGGATAAGTGGGAGATCCTCCACCAGGGAGCTATAGTGGAAATGCTGTCGCAATTGGCCATGACAGAATAATAAATGACTGTTGACAACAGAAATAGAAAAGTCTGTTCGATGTTGCAATGGACTTACAGGAAAAAAAATAATGAAATATCGGGGGCAGGGGATAGATTTTCCGGCTATCCGTCTGCCTTTTTGAATATTGCCCAGTCCGTATTATTTTGTTAAATGCGAAATCAATATACCATATGCGGAAAAAAACAGATTTATTGATAAATTTATAACTGTTTTTTCCCTGAACCGCACATCCTCAATAACCAGCCACATGAAAAAATATTATTTAAAGGTAATTACAAAAACAATAATCCTGTTGGGCATACATTTTTTATCCCATGCCCAGGTACAACCGGAGCAACTCTATTGTGAAAACAGGGAAAATCCGATTGGAATAGACAATGTCAACCCGAAATTCACCTGGATACTTTCCTCTCAGAAACGAAATGAGAAACAGGCTGCATACCAGATCCAGGTGAGCGAAAGTGATGACTTCACTTCCAAATTGATCTGGGACAGTGAAAAAGTAGAATCGGGCCAATCTGTAAGAGTGGCTTATGCGGGACCTGAAGTAAGTTCGCTTAAAACATACTACTGGAGGGTGAAAGTGTGGAATGATAAAGGAAAATCTTCTCCCTGGAGTTCGGCCGCATACTGGCAGATGGGAATTTTGAACCCGTCCGACTGGAAAGCAAAGTGGATCACTATGGGATACGAAGAAGATACGCTTCGGGAAAGTCCGGCTTTCCGAAAGGAATTTTCTATTCAGAAGAAAGTAAAAAAAGCCACGGCGAGCATAACTTCCCATGGCTTATACGAAGCGTTTATAAATGGTAACAAAATAGGCAATGCCTGTCTGACACCCGGATGGACCAGTTATAACAAGAGGTTACAATACCAGGTATACGATATTACCCATATGTTGAAAGAAGGGCAAAATGCCATCGGAGCACTGTTGGGCAATGGATGGTACAGAGGTGCCCTGGCCTGGGGAGATAATAAAAATATATACGGAAGTGATCTGGCGCTCTTACTACAGATAAACATTACTTATGCCGACGGAACTTCCGAAACTGTGGGGACGGGCGATGATTGGAAAACGCATAAGAGTTCGATAATATTTTCGGAGATTTACGATGGCGAAATCACAGATGCACGAAAATCCCCGGGGGACTGGAAAAACGTGAGCTATAATGATAATAAATGGTCTCCAGCAGTAGTGGAGAATTTTGGTTATGATAACCTGATGGCTACCTATAACGAACCGGTAACCAGGCACGAGACATTTACCCCGGTAGAAATGATTATAACCCCAAAGGGAGAAAAAGTAATAGATTTCGGGCAAAACCTGGTGGGTTGGGTACAGGTAAATGTAACGGGAAATGCAGGAGATAGTTTGATTATAGACCATGCCGAGGTACTGGACAAAGACGGGAATTTTTATACCGAAAATCTGCGGGCTGCAGCCCAACGGAATATTTACATCCTCAGCGGAAAGGGCCCGGAAAATTTTGAACCGCACTTTACATGGCAGGGTTTCCGGTATATGAGGATCAGGGGAAATGTAAAGGATATTTCAGCCGACAATTTCAAGGCTGTAACGCTGTATTCCGACATGCGGAAAACCGGGAGCTTTACCACTTCCAACGAATTATTGAACCGGTTACAACACAATATCGAATGGGGACAGAAAGGTAATTTCCTGGATGTTCCGACGGATTGTCCGCAACGCGATGAACGCCTGGGGTGGACGGGAGATGCCCAGGTGTTCTTCCGTACGGCTGCATTTAACATGCATGTAGATAACTTTTTTGTAAAATGGATGAAAGACGTCGCCGCAGATCAGTCAGATGACGGGAGCGTACCCCATGTGATCCCCAACGTATTGGGGCCGAATGACGGGGCATCCGCAGGCTGGGCGGATGTATCTACAATTATTCCGTGGAATGCGTATATGTTGTATGGAAATAAAGAAATACTGAAAAATCAGTATGACAGCATGAAGTCCTGGGTAGATTATATGAAAAACCACAGCAATGATTACTTGTGGAACACAGGGTTTCATTTCGGGGACTGGTTATTTTACAGACCCGATGACGACAACGATGGCAGGGCCGCAATAACCGATAAATACCTGATCGCCCAGTGCTTTTTCGCAAACTCCACACAACTGCTTATCCGTGCCGCAAGAGTGTTGGGAAAAGAAGATGACGTAACCATATATACCACTTTATTAAAGAACATAAAAGCCGCGTTTCTCAGGGAATATGTAACTCCGAACGGCAGGTTGGTTTCCGGGTCCCAGACTGCTTATGTGCTGGCCCTGAAATTTGAAATGCTTCCGGAAGTTCTCAGGGCACAGGCAGCCCGGCGTCTGGTAGAAAATATTAAAAGCTACGATTACCACCTGACTACAGGTTTTTTAGGGACTCCTTATTTGTGTTTTGTACTATCCGAATTCGGCTATCACGATCTGGCCTATACCCTGTTAATGCAGCAAACCTATCCTTCCTGGCTGTACCCTGTCACCGTGGGGGCCACAACGATATGGGAACGGTGGGACGGGAGAAAACCGGACGGAACGTTCCAGACGCCTTCCATGAATTCCTTTAATCATTACGCCTATGGCGCGATCGGTGATTGGATGTACAGGGAACTTGCCGGGATAAATAATGCAGAGAACCCCGATGAAGCCGGATACAAGAAAATCGTGCTGACCCCGCACTTCACCAATACATTTGTTTCGGATAAGGTTAAGGAGCAAAATAATAGTGAGGCGCTGACCGAAGTAAAGGGGAGCCTGAACACATATTACGGGGAAATTGTTTCGCACTGGAAGGTAAAAGGAAAGGAAATAATCTATAATGTCCGGATTCCGGTAAATACAGTAGCGGAATTGCATCTTCCCTTAACAGATATCAATAAGCTGAAGGAAGGTGGTATTCCCGTACCCGATATCGGGGAAATCAGAGCAGGGCCCGGCAAAACCGGAACAGTTCTTCACCTAGGGTCCGGGAGCTATACCTTTATCTTTGAAAAATAAAGCCTGTTTAAATAACGGGAAACCATAAATCACAGGAAGGTTTAAATGAGTTCAATATTTCCTGTGGTAAATTATTTCTTACGCTTTCACAATTTTATCCCGAAATGTTATTGTGTTTAAAAATAAAAGATCAACATTGAACATTACTGTCTCCGGAAAAGATGCGATAGTGTTAATTTCAGGTGTTTTTAATTGTACACCTGACATTTTTAAGGTTAAAAATTTTCTGTTTCACAATTATTGTGTAGTTTCGTGTAATCGATTGCATTATTTATTATAATCCCGGAAACAGGAATGTTTCTTAAATAACAGAATAAAAGATTAACTAAAACCGAACCTATGAAAATCAAAACTCCCGGTTTCCTGAAAGTAGTATGTGCTTCGTTAGTACTGACTTCTCTTGGTATTCAATCCTGTAAAACAAATAATAAAGAAGATAAAAAGGATATCGTAGAGGCCGTTGACCCGGCGGATAAAATTATTCAAAGTATCACTATACCCGTTTTTCCGGATAAAACCTTTAATATCACCGATTTCGGAGCGGTCGCAGATGGCACCACCCTGAGTACGGATGCCTTCGAAAAAGCTATTGCCGCCTGCCATGAAGAGGGTGGAGGAAAGGTTATTGTACCTTCGGGGAAATTTCTTACCGGGCCAATCCATTTGAAGAGTAATGTAAATCTGCATACCGAAGCGGGGGCGGTTATCTTGTTCAGCAAAAATACCGAAGATTATCTACCTGTTGTTCACACGTCCTACGAAGGGGTGGAATTAATGAACTATTCCCCGCTTATCTATGCATACGAGCAAAAAAACATAGCGGTTACCGGAAAAGGAACCTTTGACGGACAAGCCGATAAAACCAACTGGTGGCCGTGGTGCGGAAGTACCAGGTATGGTTATACCGAAGGAGGTCCGCATCAAAGGAACGAACAGAATTTGCCACGCTTGCGTAAAATGAATGAAGAAGGTACTCCCGTTGCCGAACGGATCTTCGGTGAAGGACACCATCTGAGACCTACTTTCTTTGAACCTTTCGAATGTGAGAATGTATTGGTGCAGGGAGTAACCTTTACCAATGCACCTTTTTGGGTGATGCATCCCATTAAATCAAACAATGTTACGGTAGACGGGGTAACCGTAAGCAGTCACGGGCCTAATAATGACGGGTGTGACCCGGAATATGCGCGAAACGTACATATTAAAAATTGTGTTTTTGATACCGGGGACGATTGTATCGCCATAAAATCCGGAAGGAATAACGATGGCAGGCGCGTTAACATTCCGAGTGAAAATATCGTCGTGGAAGGATGTGAAATGAAGGACGGACACGGAGGCGTTGTCATGGGAAGTGAGATTTCTGCCGGGGTTAGAAACGTATATGTCCGCAACTGTATCATGGATAGCCCGAACCTGGACAGGGCCATCCGGATAAAAACCAATACCCTCAGGGGCGGGTTTGTGGAAAATGTCTTTGTAAATAACGTAGAAGTGGGCCAGGTAAAGGAAGCCACATTAAAGATCAATACCCATTATGCCATTTATGAAGCCCAGGAAGGAGAATACATTCCCGTTATCAAAAATATTCACCTGAAAGACGTGACTGTAAAGAACAGCGGTAAATTCGGTGTGCTGATCCGGGGAAGGAAAGAGGCCAAAATACAGAATGTGACCCTGGAAAATGTTACTATTGACAAAGCCGAAACCATAATGTCCGTAGAAGATTCGGAACCGGTAAAATTTGTAAATACTACGATCAACGGTGAAAAACCGGGAGAGAAATAGATGCATAACTTTTCCGCCGGTATGTTAAAAATGGGAATTAAGGGTTGAAATTCACTATTTATAACCTAACCCGACTGTTTTTTTATGGAAAAGCAGTATTGACTGATCTTTAACTAAAACAAAATCTGATCCTAATTCACATTAAAATAACAAGGAATGAAAACGAAACAGGTTTTTCTGCTGTTGACCGTATATTTTGTATGTCTGTTCCTTACCGGTTGTACGGGTAAAAAAGACCCTGTTGTGGTTTACCTCGTAGGAGATTCTACTATGGCAGATTATAGTAATGATTACGAACCGGGAAAAGATTATAAGAAAACGAGATATCCTATTACCGGGTGGGGACAGGTATTTCAGCCCTTTATGAGCGTTGACAGTTTACACAAGGTGGAGAAGCTTATTAAGGGTGACAGTGTATTTGTTGATGACAGGGCACGGGGAGGACGAAGTACACGTACCTTTTTCCAGGAAGGTAGGTGGCGTTCCGTTTATGAAAGCTTAAAGAAAAATGATATAGTCATCATACAGTTCGGTCATAACGATGCCGCAACGAATAAGCCCGAAAGATATGTGGATGTCGAAGGGTACAAGGAATACCTGAGACTTTTCGTTACCCAAACCAGGGAAAAGGGTGCATATCCTATTCTCCTTACCCCGGTAGCCCGAAACTATCCGTGGAAAGACGGGAAACTTCGGAATGTACATGGTGAATACGACAAAGCAGTAAAAGATGTGGCCCGAGAATTACAGGCCACGATGATCGACCTGAATAAAAAGTCTATGGATTTTTTTGCTGAAAAAGGAGAAGAATACATTTCCCGAAATTATTTTATGAACCTTCCTGCCGGGGTGTATCAAGCCTATCCCGACGGGCAGAAAGATAATACTCATTTTCAGCCCGAAGGAGCTACGGAAGTGGCTCGGCTGGTATTCGAAGGCATGCAGGAATGGAGTGCAGATAAAAAATAAGAGTTTATAAATCGTCTATGAAAATACCGGTGTACATATGGCTTTGTCTGATTTTTTCGAATTGGACAGGTATGTTTGCACAGGAGAAGATTGAAGCACAACCATACACGGTACAGACGACTTATGAGAAACTCCGCAAATATTATCCTACGGTTATCCCCGTGGCAGAACTGCATGATGACAGAGTCATTGCAAGAGAAAATATAACCTATCGCAAAGTTGACGGTATCCGGTTAGATATGGATATTTATGTCCCTACCGGTAAAGAAAAGGAAAACACTCCTGCCATTTTGTTGGTGCACGGGGGAGGTTGGATATCCGGGACCAAAGAGAACCAGAGGGCCATGGCGCAATATCTGGCAAAAAACGGCTTTGTTGCGGCTACGGTATCCTACCGGCTGAGTTCACAGGCACCTTATCCGGCCGCTGTGCTTGATATTAAAGCTGCCATACGGTGGCTCCGTGAAAAAGCCGGGACATACGGTATAGATCCGGACAGGATTGCAATTTCGGGAGCTTCCGCCGGGGCACAATTGGCCACACTGGTAGGTGTCACTCCGGATAGCCCCTTATATCAAGAAGGTAAATCCCGCTATTCCGACGCGGTACAGGCCATTATCAATACAGATGGTATCGTTTCTTTTATCCACCCGGAAGCAGAAGAAGGGAAATATGCAGCTTACTGGTTGGGCGGTACGAAAACGGAAAAACCGGGGATATGGCAAGAAGCCTCCCCATTGGAATATGTGAATGAAACCACACCTCCTACGCTTTTTATAAACAGTGCCCAACCCAGGTTTCATGCCGGAAGGGACGACATGATGCGGATACTGGAAAAACATGGTATATACAACGAGGCCCATACCATTCCGGATTCGCCGCATTCTTTCTGGCTTTTACATCCGTGGTTCGAAACCACACTTAATTACAGCATAGCATTTCTGAATAAAGTGTTTAAAAAATAAAAATCAGATGGAACCGGCATGACTTACCCGATCATTAAACTCCTCAATGATAATTTAAGTCATCAAAAGTTGCATGTGACCATAAATACTTGAATTGAGCGAAGTCAAAATAATAAAACCCAACACATGAAAAAATTGCTTTTTCTGTTATTACTGTCCCTATCTTTTGTCCGTACTTCCGGCCAGGAGGTGGTAAAACCCTATCGGGAAATAGTAGTATCAAAGGACGAAACTTCCGATTTTAAAACCATTCAGGAAGCGATAAATGCTACCCGGGACCTCGGGCCCGGTTTTGTTCTGATTACGATAAAAAAAGGAGTCTACAATGAAAAATTAGTTGTTCCGAGCTGGAAGACCAAAATTATCCTGAAAGGCGAGGACAGGGACGAAACCATCATTGTAAACAATGACTTTTCGGGTAAAATAAATCCCGCTACCGGGGTTAAATTTTCCACCTTTAATTCCTATACGTTGCTGGTTGAGGGCAATGATTTTATGGCGGAGAACCTGACTGTTAAAAATGCGTCCTGCGGAGAAGGGCAGGCCGTGGCATTACATGTGGAAGGGGACAGGGCCGTTTTCAGGAATTGTAATATAGTCGGCTGCCAGGATACCATTTATGCGGCTACGGAAGGAAGCAAACAATATTATGACGGATGTTATATAGAAGGGACCACTGATTTTATCTTCGGAGAGGCTACAGCGGTTTTCAATAACTGCACTATAAAGAGCATACGCGATTCCTATATTACCGCAGCGGCGACACCCGAGCACCAGGATTTCGGATTTGTATTTATGAAATGCCGTCTCGTTGCAGGCGAGGATGTAACCAAAGTCTTCCTGGGAAGACCCTGGCGCCCATATGCACAAACAGTATTGATTTCCTGCAACCTGGGGCCGCACATAGTTGCCGAAGGGTGGAACCCCTGGAAAGGAGATAAAATGTTTCCGGAAAAGGAAAAGACGGCCTTTTATGCCGAATATGAAAATACAGGTGAAGGAGCAGAAATATCCGGCAGGGTTTCCTGGAGCCATCAGCTAAGCAAACAGGACGTCAAAAAATACACGTTACAAAATATGTTGAAAAGCAACGGGAAAGAACAGTTATGGTATAACAGAGGCCTGAACTGATTTTTTTCGTAAGTAGTTTTTAGTACAAACCGTTTTTGCATAAATAAATATAACGGCAGGAATAATTTCATTATTTGCATATATTCTGTTAGAAATGAAAAAGGATATCCGACATCTTTCCGGAATGAACTATATTGACCGCATGAAAAAGATATGGATTGCGGCACTGCTTATTGTCGGTTTACAAAACGGAAATTCTCAACAGACCGGTAATACCCCCGGAATAGAAATACTGGAACAAGGCTTTATTTACGAAGAAGCGCCTTTTCCGCAATGCCATTCCTCTACATTGTTATCATTGGACAATGGCGATATAATGGCCGCATGGTTTGGTGGTACACACGAACGCCATCCCGATGTTTGTATCTATTCGGCGGTGTATGATGGTAAGACCTGGTCGGTACCCGAAAGAATAGCAGACGGGATTGTCGGCGGCGCTGTACGGTACCCGACATGGAACCCTGTCTTGTTTAAAAACAAAGCTGGTACCCTGTTTTTATATTATAAAGCAGGGCCTTCCCCCAGTGAGTGGTGGGGAATGTACAAAACATCGGAAGATAACGGCAAAACCTGGTCGGGCGGGAAACAACTTCCGGAGACGATATTAGGTCCCATAAAAAACAAACCTCTTATGCTGGTCGACGGAAAAATGATAAGTCCGTCCAGTACGGAGAACGGGGATATATGGAAGGTACACATGGAAATTTCGGAGGACGGCGGATACACCTGGCAAAAAATACCGGTTGACCCGGATTCGGATTATAAGGCCATCCAGCCAACTCTTATCAGGCTCAGGGACGGCACAATTAAAGCGCTGGTCCGGAGTAACCAGAATGTTATCCTGGAGAGTGAGAGTTCCGACGAGGGAAAGACCTGGACTTCTTTAAAAAAGACGGGAGTGGCCAATCCCAATTCCGGGATAGATGCTGTGACCCTGGACAACGGGAACCATCTTCTGGTTTATAATCCCATGACCGGTGGTAAGGACTGGTGGGAAGGCAGGAACAAACTGAACCTGGCATTTTCTGCCGATGGCAAAAACTGGAAAGATATTTATATCCTCGAAGATCAGGATAAAGGCGAATTCAGTTATCCGGCCATTATACAAACTGCCGATGGTACGGTCTATATTACCTATACATACGATAGGGAAAAGATAAGCTACGTGAAATTGCGGTTATCGGAATAAGTTCGTTTTTTTCTCCCATATCTGTATGGTTCGTCGCAACCCAGCTCCCAGTGCCCCCACTGGCTTATCACGCAGGAACTACCGGAAAACAAGTAGAAAAAATTACTGATACGGTGGTATTTCAGGAAAAATCCGGGCCATTTAATTTTGGACTGTAATCAAACAATGTTCAAAATGAGAAAAAGCTTTTTATTATTCGCGGCAATGGTCATGGGTATTTTTGTAACCGCCTGTTCCGGTAGCGATGATGATTCCGGAGATATAAAAAATGAAGAAAAGGTTATTCATAAAGCAAAGTTTACGGTTAAAATTGAAGGGGAAGTCGAATCTTCGGATTTTATATCCTTTGTCTTTGCCAGTGCCGATATTAAAGAAAATACCTTATGGAAAATAAACGGGGTAGAGCAAACCAATGAAATGGGAGTTTCCCTCGGGGACAATGAATTTTCCGGAGGGACCACTACTTATGTTGTAGAGAATGCCGTACCGCTACAGGCCATAAGTGTCGGGGTGCAGGTCCTTAATTTCGGCGCGCCGTTAAAAGTCAGCTATAAAGCAGAAATAGAGGGAGAAGTTTTACAGGATGTGAGTGCCCTGGAACTCATTGCCGAAGAAGACTTTACCAAACAATACTCCTATAGCCCGGAATAGTTGTATTTCCCGGTCTGTGGATGCCGGATGTATCCGTAACCGGTAATCCCATATACCTGTATATTCTTTGGATTCTTCCATGGTTGTTTTCATGTCCTCTTTATTTTTAGTGAAAAGCAGAGGGTTGAGTTAAAGATTCAAAACCTGCAAATTCATTGCAATTGCCTTATCTTTATACGAAACCCGCTTAAAAGAGAGGGTAGCAGGCTTTATCCGAACATGATGAAAGGATAAAAGATTTAATCCAGTAATTTCAACGCTTTCAAAGCTTCCCTGATATGGTTCCCCGCACGGAATAGGTCCCGGAACCTATATACTACCTCTCCTCGTTTATCGACTACAAAAGTCTCCCTCCCCGTCAGGAACAGCATATTTTTGATCCCGAACCGCTTCAGCACCTTATTGTCCGGATCGCTTAAGAGCGTAAATGGTAAATGATACTTCTGCCGGAATTTCTTATGGCTTTCCACGCTCCCGGAATTGATACCAATAATATGAACGCCGGCGGTCGTGAATTCTTCATAATGGTCCCGGAATGCACAGGCTTCTTTGGTGCAGACCGGACTGTCATCTTTCGGATAAAAAAAGATTACGGCTCCGTTCTCCCCCAGTTCTTCCGGAAGATTTACCGGTTTCCCATCCTGATCTTTCAAGGTGAATGACGGAATGGTATCTCCTTCTCTAAGTGTTCTTTCCGGATTTCCGAATAATGCCATAGCTGCTTGTGTTGTGTTTTTTATTCCCCGGTATTGCGGGTTTTTTATAAAGATATGATATTCACCTGATACTGGGCCTGGCATGCCTTACCCTTACAAAAGCTTTTTGAGTGGCCCGGTTTGGAGTTTAAAAGCCTGCCATCTTATTGCGGTCACTCTGCAATGATCTATGCCTAGCGGTTCAGCTGCTCCATATCGGTGGGTTTAAAACCCTTTGAGGGAGAATTCCCGGAACTAAAAAACGGTAAATAATCAAATTTTCTTTAATGTTTGCTATTATCTCTTTAAATTAGGTGCAAAGCGAACGGAAAACAATGAAAAATGTGGTGATTATCGGAGGCGGGGCCTGTGGTTCGGCTGCTCTTATAGAACTTCTTATCCGGAGTATTGCCAAAAAACTCGAACAACAGATCAGCTATACACTGATAGAGCGTAACGACCGGGTCGGATACGGGTTGGCCTTCGGGACCGAGCAAAAATCACATTTATTGAATACACAGGCCGATCTTATGGGAATATATGCCCACGAACCCGGTCATTTTGCAGTATGGCTCAGGGAGAACGGAGGGAAAAAGAGGAGTGATGTTAAAGGAGGAAGCGATGAGGAGAATGCCTATACCAGCAGAATACTGTATGGGCATTATGTGTCGGAAGAACTGGAAAAAACAATCGACAAAGCACGGCAGCACGGGATATCCGTAACGGTTATCCACAGTGAGGCCATTACGATAGACCGCCTGGAAAATGAGCAGCTTTCCGTAATACTGGCAAACGGCTCTGGGGTTGTAGCCGATGAGGTACTTCTGGCTCCCGGCACTCCTAAACCGAATTCTTTTAAGAGGTTAAGGGAGTACAGGCAATACATAGATTTTCCGTGGCCTACGGAACGGCTCCTGAAAAGGACCGGGAAAGAAGACCACGTGGGCATACTGGGTACCAGTCTCAGTGCTATAGACACGGTAATGACACTGATAGATAACGGACATACAGGAAAGATTACCATGTTTTCGCCGGATGGTATGCTGCCGAGGGTACAGCCCGATGAAAATAATAATTTGGAGAGAGGTTATCTCACGCTGGAGAATTTACATAAACTAAAGCGGCAAAAGGGACATTCCCCCACGGTAAAAGAGCTTTTCCGTCTTTTTATTAAAGATGTGGAATCTTCCGAAGGCAAAAAATTGGAATGGAAGGCGATGAACCGCCATGCAAGAGATCCGTTACCGCTGTTGGAAAAAGATATCGAGGTTGCGGAAAAGGGAGGAGATGCTATTCTGAATATGGCATATGCCCTGCGCTATGACACGGCTGATATATGGAGCTGGATGGATATGGAGCAGCAGATGATGTTTACGAAGTGGCTCGGGTCGCACTGGATGATAAACAGGCATGCCATGCCCCTGCACAATGCCAAACGGATTGCAGCATTGATACGGGAGGGAAAACTGGGGGTCATAGCCGAAAATGAGAAGGTAGAATTCAATGACAAAAAACGGCAGTTCCGGGTAGAGACTTCGAAAAACGGTACCCATTATGTGGACAGGTTGGTGAATGCTACCGGGAGTGCAGGTAAGCTGGAAGAAATGGACAATATTTTACTGGAAAATCTGTTAATTAAAAAATATCTTCAATCGTATCCGCTGGGTGGAGCCGTGATCAATCCGCATACTATGCAGTGCATTTCGAAAAAGGGCGGGGAACATATTTATGGCGTAGGCCATTTGGTGAACGGGATGCTGATAGATGTAAATGCCATGTGGTTTAATGTAAAGACCATAGCAAGACTGGCCGCGGAGATTATTTTTAAAATCACCGGGGATGGGCGCATTTAAGGCACTTTACTTTAATTTGCTTCCCTATCTGTGCTTTATCCCTGTCGGCTATATTCTGAGTAAAAGGAATATGGTCCCCAAGGCGTATATCAACAAGCCTTTGCTGTTCGTACTGTTGCCCATCCTGGTTGTTGACAAGGTTCTGGAAGCCAGTATTTCCAATATTGCCATTCTGGCCGTTATTTCTTTTTCACTGTCCTTTCTGATGCAGCTACCTGCCGTTATGGTTAAGCATAAGATGGACGTTCCCATGAATATAAATATTCTGAAAAGCAGCTATGCTTATTTTAACGTGGCCTTTTTCGGAATACCGGTAGTGACTGCCCTTTTTGGCGAAGAAGGTATAACTATCCTGATCTGCATTTATATAGGGTCTGCACTGTACGGGAATATCTTGGGGTATATCCAGGTAGCCAAATCGAGGTACAGTACCCGGAAAGCTGTAAAGGAAGTATTTAAGGTGCCTTTTATCTATGCCATTAGCCTGGGTGTTATTCTCAAGATCTTCAATGTAGAGTTGCCGGAAGTGATGGGCTCTGTCAGTAGCGTTTTAGGAGTGGTTGTTTCAGTTGCGGGGATGACAATTATTGGCATGAGCCTGACCAATATAAAATTCGGCACGGTGTCCTGGGGGTATTATGCCAGAATATTGAGCATCCGTGTACTGGCCGCCGTTCTTATCGTGGTACTTTTGTTATCGCTGGAATTCTGGCTGGTAGACGGGTTGTGTAGTGAAGACAGGCAGGTCATGGCACTCATTTCACTTTTTCCGATAGCAGTTAATCTTGCGGTTTTTGCCTCTTTCCTGAAATCCTGGGAAGAAGAGGCTGCGCTGCTCATTTTGTTTTCAACGGGACTGTCGCTAATCCTTGTCCCCTCGGGGGCAGCCTTGCTGCAATTCCTCATAGGGCACGAAATGATCTGATCAGTCCCTGTTCCGGGTTTTAGGCCCGGCTCCCGATGATGAGAGGGGGTAGTGCGGTATTTTTGTAGGGTGAGAAGAACAGGGCTTTCCCGTTCACGGTCTATTGTTTCCACATAGGGTTGCCTTTCAGCACATCCTCGTAGACCGGACAGTTTTCTGCATGGGCTCCCGGAAGATAACCTGTACTCATTAAAAACTCATTGACGATCTCCCCGCCGGTAAATTTAAAGGTCTTTTTAAATAGTTTCATCCACTCTTCCAGGGTTTTGGGATGGTGGTGTTCCAGCCACTTTTCAAAAGACCCGAATTCTTTCTGTAAGACAAGTACGCTTCGGGCATTTTCAATGGCAGCATTTACCTTTAACCGGTTGCGTATAATACCGGCATCGCCCAGTAACCTTTCCCGGTCTTTTTCCGTATAGGCGGCTATTTTTTTAATGTTGAAATTATCATAGGCTTTCCGGAAATTTTCTTCTTTTTTCAAGATGGTTTCCCAGCTTAACCCCGCCTGGTTGATCTCCATGATAAGCCGTCCAAAGAGTTCATTATCATTGTGAATGGGAAAACCGTAATGATTGTCGTGATAATTTTTATGCAGGCTCCGCCGTGGTTCCGGCATGGTATCGATATAAAAGCAGTATGACATGTTTTTTTGATTCGCATTTTCCTGTTCCCGGTTCCGGGCAAGGTATTAAAGGACGACAAGATACGAATTTTGAATGTTCGGGAATTCGGAAAATATTGATTTTTATATATCTCTTATTCTCTGTCTCTTACAGATATCAAAAACAAGGCCCTGTACAAACAGGGCCTCTCTTTCCGGAAAAGGTTTTCCGGTTTGTACTGTCGGACGATATTGCTCGTTTCACCTATTTTAGTTTGATTTCCTGAATCTCCCCATCCTGATCTATTTCCACAAATTTTTCAATGCGTTCATTCTGTTGGTTGTAAAAAGTTTTGTATTCATATTCATGGGCAGCGGTCCCGTAATTGCCGTATACGCTACGCCCCGTATAATACTGTCCCGTATGGGCAAAGGAAGTATTGAATATACTTTGCAGGAAGTATGTCCCGGGTTTCAGGTTTTCAAAGGCAAAACGCCCGTATTCGTCTGTCTTGGTCTCCAGACGATAGTGAAAAGCCTCGTTGCTCATATATACTATAGTCCTTTTATTTTCCCTTTTTTTACGGAGTTCGTACCAGGCATTGAAATAATCGGTAACGGGGAACAGGGTTACCAGGGTGTTCTGCGCATATACTTTTTGCCCCAAAGGAGGCTTAATTCCGAGGCTGGTCTTTTCTTTGGTAAAAAGAATTCCCCGAATCGTGGAATTCCCGGGCTGAAGTGCATGGATAGCTTTAAGAGAATCGAATGCAACGGTGGGATAAATAGTGGTTACTTTATTTTTTTCTGCTTTTCGGTCCGCTTCTTTCAGCGGATTACACGAGGCTGACAATAAAATGTAAAAGACCGTAAAAAGGGAGGCGAAAACCCGTCTTTTCTTGCTGAAGTCAATGCAAAGCGATTTCATGATATATTCTTTTGAAGGTTTCTGAAATAGGTTGTCATACGGTTTATGGTCTGTCTTTTAACCGGATTTTCGCAAATGTACCGGAAGGTCTTAAGCAAGGCAATCCCCGGAAACGAGTCTTTTTTTCTACTGGTTTTCGGGTATTTTTTCGAAAAGGATAAAAAGTGATCGAACTAATGTTTAAATTGCGTTTATGATCCGGAATTTTTATTTCCTGCTATTCTTTTTTCTCAGTGTATATGACGGTTTTGCCCAGTCGGCATCTTTGGACATGGAGTCTTATGCGGACAGCCTGGAGCACATTTTGAAAAGCGGGAGCAACGATAGTGTAAAAGCAGGGGCATCGTTAGGGCTTATCAATTACTGGCTTTATAAAGATACGGTCAGGGCAAGGCAGTACCTGGAACGGGGACGGGAACTGGGGAAAGGTTATCCCTATATCTACGCAATGTCTTATTATGCAGAGGGACTCCTTTATTTCAATTCTGACGAGCAAAAAAGTGAGAAGGCCTATCTCATTGCAGATAGCCTGTTGTGCGGGTTGGATACGAAGGAAGCTTATGTCAGCCGGTCGAATGTGTGGAATAATATAGCCGTACACCGCCAGCGCAACGATGATGACCGGGCACATATCGATATTCTGCTCAACAAAGCCATTCCCCTGGCCGAAAAGGCCGCGGACAGTGCCGTAATGGGATCGGAATACCTGGCAGTCGGCCTTTCTTTTATGAACCTGGAACAGTATAATAAGGCGTCGGAATACCTGGAGAGGTCTATTGGTATCCTCAGCAGGAACCGTTCCCAATCATTCCGGCTGGCCTCGGCCTACGGACGTGCTGCCGAAAACTACATTTTGTTGAAAAGGTTTCCCGAAGCCAGGGCCGTACTGGATAGTTTGCAGCTTCTTCTCGCCCCTTATCCGGATACGGAACATAATTCCCTTTATTATATGGCGGAAGGAATGTACTACCAGCAAACAGGATATTATGATAGGGCATTGCAGTATTATGACCAGGGTATACGTTCTGCGAGTGGTGTAGGAAAGGCCTATAAAATTCAGGAACTCGAATTCTACAAAGTGAAAACCCTTATAGCAGCGAAGAGGTACGGAGAAGCGAATGCTTTGCTGAACCGGTTTTTACAGGAAGAGGAAATGATGGATTTTTACGGCAACCGCGTAGAAATATATGCCTCCCTGGCAGAAACATATGCGGGCATGGGGAATATGGAACAGGCATATCACTGGCAGAAACAATACAGTACTTTAAGTGACAGCCTGCACACCAGTACGCTGGAAGACGACATTAATGCCCTGGAGATAAAATATAAAAATGCAGAAAAAGAGCGAAAAATAGCCAGCCTGGAGGCCAGTAATAAACTGGCCGTGCTTTCGGCAAAGAACAATCGCCTGATTAATTGGTTACTGGGTATTGTCTGCCTGTTTTTTATGATAGCTATTGCTTTTTCGTATTTCTATTACCGAAAGGACAGGAAGCTGGCAATGGAAAAAGAACGGAACTATCAGAGCCGGTTGGGCAAACTGAAACAGGAACAACAACTTCTTTCTGCCAGGGCCATGCTGAAAGGAGAGGAACAGGAGAGAAAGCGGGTAGCCCGGGACCTTCACGACGGACTGGGAGGTATACTGGCCGGGGTGCGGATGAACCTCTCCGAGGTAGAATCCAGGTTTACCGATACCCTTCAGTCCGAAATGGACCGTATTATCACCAATGTGGACAAATCGCTGCAGGAACTTCGCAGGATTGCGCGGAATCTCATGCCGGAATCCTTATTACAGGTAGGCCTGAAAGGTGCTCTGGAAGACCTGTGCAAGTCATATGAAACGGCCTTTTTTAAGGTAGATTACCAACCTTATGAGATAAGTTCCGGCCTTAGTAACACCCAGCAACTTACCATTTACAGGATTGTTCAGGAACTGCTGAACAATGCCATGCGTCACAGTGAAGCTTCCGAGGTCATCGTACAGTGCAGCCAGAACGGGGACAGGTTTTACATTACCGTGGAAGATAACGGAAAAGGCTTTGATCCGGAGCACTCCGAAAGCGGCAAGGGACTGGGGCTTACCAATCTCGAACATCGTGTGAATACCATGGGAGGTACATGGGAAATAATCTCCGGTAAAAATGAGGGAACTACCGTAAATATTGAACTTTATGTCGATCAGTAAAATATCTGTTGTCATTGTTGACGACCATTCCATTGTAATAGAAGGCCTGAAATCTTTATTGGAGCATGGCCATAACCTGGATATTACAGCACATTTTACAATGGGCAAACCGGCTTTTGAGTTTATCGGGAAAGAACGACCTGATGTTATACTTTTGGATATTAACCTGCCAGATATTAACGGAATAGACCTGTGCCGGCAGATAAAAGAAGCCGTTCCCGAAACAAAAATACTGGCGCTCAGCAACTATACGGAACGCAATATCATTATGCAGATGCTGCAAAGCGGTGCCAATGGCTATATGTTGAAAAACATATCCGGGCAGGGGCTCCTTAACGGAATTGCCGCAGTGCAGAACGGGGAAATTTATTTCAGCCGGGAGATTAACGAAATTATAGGGAACCCTTCCCGATTTGAATTAAAGGAGGTGCCCCGCCTGACAAAGAGAGAAAAGCAGGTGCTCGCACTCGTAGCAGAAGGAAAGACCACCACGGAAATTGCAGATATACTCCACGTAAGTCCGCTTACGATAGAAACACACCGCAGGAACCTGCACTATAAGTTCCAGGTCAGAAATGTTGCCGAACTTGTTATGGCGGCAACGAAATGTCAGTTTTTGTAAGGGGATGAGGTTATTTCCGGGAAAAACAAGAATATTACCAGTACGTCCCCGCCAGAAAAGTCATCCTTATAAAGGTAATGGTGCTGTTGTGTGAAAGTTGCAGGGGCTGATCGGGAGCGATTATTTCCTCGTCATCGACAAATACCAGGAAAAGCCCATCTTTGAAAGCAAGCATGGCACTTTCTATGGCCTTGTCCGTATCTGCCGGTGTTGTATTGTAAATATTCCCGAACCCGATTTTTCCCTCTCCGGATCTTTCCTGGATTTCCGAAGGGGCCAGGAACGGGCTCAATAGTATTTCCGTACGTTCGTTATTGTAACGTTTTACTTCGCTTATTACGCATTGCTCTATGAGGCCGGAAAGTGTTTCCGGATATTTTTCCACCGGAAATACTACCGTTTTTACTTTCTTTTTCCCTAGTCTTTTTAATTGAAGCCGGATATCCTGCATGTTATTAGTATGAGTTTCGGTTCGGAACCCTGCTCCCGACGGAGATGGGATTCATTGCCGTTATTTTAATTCCTGCAAATCCCGGCCACGGATTGTCCCGTCTTTTCATGAGGGAAATCAATCGTTCTCTTAAATTATTTTGCGTATCCGTGGCAGCCTGTTGCAAACCTAAGGTTTTTCCGTTCATAACAGTCTGGTATTTATTATTTTTGGATTTGTGCGAGAATAGTCGGGTCTTTGATCCCGGAATCTTCGGCCAGTAATTTCATTTTCGAAATGATCTCTGCCGATTTCGGATCATCATCCATAAAAGGAAGGAATACCCGTCCGCGGTGCTGGCTGTGAACCGGGATGATGGACAACTGTAATCCGTCCTTAAATACAATACCGCTTCCCAGGTGGACACTATAGTTCGCCAGCTTCCCTGTAATGAGTAAATGACGTTCTTTTACCTCCACATTATCCAATTTAAACAACCGGGCCGATTCCGTGGCAAGAAGCGCACGCATTTCCATAGTACTGTGACTGGCTTCCGGATCTACTTCCCCTACATGTGCCACACTTACAACCAGGTCCACATCGCGCATTACTTCGCTGAAGATTACCGGGTTTATTTCCTTTAAGGGTACCTTGTGGTAATCTTTCAGATAGTGGAAACATACTTCTTCGAGTGTAGGGGCTTCTGTTTCTGCCGGTGAATACCAGTCTGCCATGGCATAAAGCGTAGCCATTACACCATGCTGATGGAATACTTTCTGAAGACCTTCTTCGTAATTTACCGTCCATCCCCGCGATCGTAACAGGGCGATCGTTTTCCTGGGCTGAACCTGATGTCCCTGATACCTCTCGGAACGGTTGCTCAATTCCATTTCATTTTCAGTAGGCAGATATAATTCCCGGAATACTTGTTTGAAGGGCTGTACAATGGCGTGATCGAAAAGATATTTCTGGTACAGGTCCCACTGTACGGCATGATAGAGATGTACGGGATGCGCAATAACCAGTTTGTCCTCTTTGTCCGGTGTAACCGAATTCCCCGCAGGATCTGTTAATGTACTGTTATTCCAAAAGCCGGAAAATTGTTTTTCCCTGTTAAACAGTACAAGCTTGCCAAGCATTGCTTTAACTACCGGGTGCTCCATAATACCCGCGATTTCCCCGGAGGAGAAGCTGTCTTCCCTTATCATTGCATTTTCCAGGGATTCCCGGGTACGGGTGTATTGTTTTTTGAGATATTCTTTATGCGCTTTGAGCTGTAATATGTCTTTATCTTTTTTGTATTTGGCGGGAATGGATTTTTGTGGCTTTCCGTTTTTGGTCACCCGTATATCGGCTTTCCCATCCGGGGTGACTACCAGTGCTATTTCCGTATCATCTTTAACCACTCCCGGGTTCTCCATGATCTTTTGTGCGGCTTTGGCCTCCATTGCCCAACTGAACCGGATACGGTCTTCGTACCCGGCATTCCGGGCAAGGTTGTCCAGCCCTATCTCCACCGCATTGGCTTCACTGGCCTGGCGCTGGGCACCGAACTGTTTGCTTTCCTTAAGGAAGGTTTGTAACAGGTCATAGCGTTTGAGAAGGTCATTTTCCGGATTTGCCTTGCTGATGGGGATCAGCCCGAGGGCCATGACATAATCCTTGTCCCTTTTCTCGGTGATTTTTTTGAGAGTTTCCCGTATTTTGGTCTCTCCCAATAGTACGGAAGAGTAAATTTTCACTCTTCTGTAGCCCATTCCGTCCGAGAGGTATTTGGCCGATTCATGCAGTAATTTCCAATTGGTCTTTCCCAGGCTTTCATATACCTTTTTAAACCAGTTAATATCTATGGCACCCCTGCTGAAATCGTTCTTTGGTATACCGGAATATCTGGAAATAACCGTTTCTTTTTCGGCAGTCATGTAATCGGTCGTATGTGCCAGGAACCACCATACCGCTTCTTTCAGGTTATCTATTTTCAGATAATCGCCCAGCCAGTCTGCCCATTGTGTAGCGAAACATGCAATTTCTATGTTCCGTTTTCTGGTAAGTTTTAAGGAATCCATCATCTGGGAAAAATCAGAGAGTGGTTCGTCTTCTGCCGGAATGGTGTGTTTCAGCAGGTGACTGAAACTTCTAGACCTGGTATTTGTGTCGTAATAACCATTGCCCCGGTCAAACTTCTCGTTTTTCATGCGTTGCATGATGCTGTGAAAATAGCGCGTGCCCTCCACTACATTAAAGCTTTTTACATAAGGAGATACTTCGGTTTCCAGATCGCCCCGTTCCAGTTCCACGGCCAGCATGTTATATTTTACCGTTTCCATCACCGGGGGGCGCTCCATGTCCTTGAAGCGGTTTTTCAAATAGTTATTACCCCCGTCCAGGTAGTAGAAAAAGGGGGGATTCATAAGTGCGAGTAACTGTACGTCCTCTTTCGTAATATACCCGTCTTTGTAAAGGTCCAGCGTAAGTTTTAATGAAGTGTTTTCATGGTTTCTGTACCTGCTGTCCGCATTCAGTTTGGGAATGGCCGGAATTATTTCTTTGATGTCGGTTACCTTTGCCGGGAAATTCAATTCATGCGCCATAAGGTATTGCTGCATGTTCCAGAACCGCAATTGCTGTTCCGGTACCAGTGACATTACTTCATGTTCCCGGATATCAAAGGCCAGTTCCGGGATGATTTGATACCAGTCCCTGTGATTATAGCTATCGCCAACGGTCATCGAAACCTCTTTAAGCTCCGGCGGTATACCGGCCAGCATATCTTCCATGACATCAAGTTTGAATGTTGTGATGGTCGTGACGTCTGCAAAAGTCTCTGTCAAGAGGGAGAGCAGAACACACATTTTGCTGAGTACGGGGTCTGTCTGGTAGGCATGAGGCCGTGGTTTAAGGTGCAGACCTTCGATTTTCGGGATATAAATGTCCCTGAACTTCCCGGCTTCCGGGGTGAGCCCGGCCTGGCGGTATGGGTATTCCAGTTGTCTGCACCAGTACAGGCATACCATGAGTTCCAGATCGTTTAAAGTACTTTCTTCATACCATTTTTCCCATGTTTCCGCCAGTACCAGATGCCGGAAACGTTGATTTACGGGAAGATTGCGTACATTTTCTCCGGAGTACACATAATCCAGCCGTTGGGAAAGTAATGTAGTTACAATTTCATCCTGGTATCCTCTGGCCCGGTACTCATAATCCTTGTGTTTTTCAAAAAGCGAAATAAGCCTGTTTAACTGGGAAACGATTTTACCGGTATCCATAAAGCTCTTAAAGAGGAAACTGTTTTTCTTTTTGAGGAAGGAGATCCCGGTCTTACGCTCGAATTTTTGTTCGGGATTAAATAAAGGGCTCAGGTTGTCATAATCGATGATGCCAAATCCGTTTTCGAACGAATACTCGCTGGTGCGGTCCTGGAGTTTATCAATAAAAACAGACTCGTTTTTACTGAGGGCCCTGTTTTTGTATTGCGTTGCCTGCGCTTTTACAAAATCCGGATATTGCTGTTTGTCATACAGTATCGTGAGTATTTCCAGCCCTGCCAGGCGTTGCGGTAGTCTGGCGGAGGAGAGGAGGTTATGGATGCGTTGTTTTAAGGGTTCTTCGGGTTGTTTCAGCAATACGTCTATACTGCCGGAGCGGATGTGTTTGCTTTTTCGTGCCAGCAATTGTTCCAGAACATCCAGTTCTTCCGGAAACAGTTCCATTTTGCGGAACAGGTTCATCCCTGTGGCGGAAACCGATTCGTTTCTGTCCTGTATGGCCTGAAGCACTACGGTACGCTGCCAGGAACCCCTGGGAGGATTAAATGCAGCTTCTGTCTTATTGTTGTTGTACCGGGCAGAATAGGTATAGAACCCCGGGAAAACCGTACGCATGTAAAATTCCCTTATTTCGGAAGGTAATGCAGCCAGGCCGGAGCCTAATATTTCCAGTTGTTTTTCCGAGGCTTTATTGATGAGGAACCTGTAAAAATAATCCGGAGTGATTTTGTAGCTCTTCCATGAGAATCCGTTTCCGGAAAATGTTTTTCCCTCTTTTGGAAGGCTTTCCGCGCGTTGTCTTATTTTTGCAAAAAAGGGATCACTGAGGTTAAATTCCGGCATGTTCAGGAGCATCCAGTAATCGTATTCTTCGTCTTTTCCGAAATGGTTTTCTGCATAACCAACCAGTTCATTACGGGTACGCTGTGTCTCATGAATGAAAAACAGGGCTACCAGTTTTTCATTTTTACCGGCAGTATCACTGAAAACCGTATCGAATGCCATTTTATTGGCTTCATCGACATTGGTCAGTCCTTTTACCCAGAATGCCGTATAAGCTTCCAGATGATCCCGGCTTCCGGCGGCTTCGGAAACAGATCCCGGGTCCTGTAATAGTTTCAATACAATGGTTAATATACGTTGTATAGTGGCTTTTTTAGGGGCTTCCCAGCCAAAACCGAACCATGAATCCACTGCCCGGACCACGCTGCTGAAGCGGTACAGATCTTCATCCAGAATAAGTTTTGTCATGTATTCAAGTGCCCCTATAGAGGTAAAATCCAGTACTTCCAGAATAGTTTGACGCAGTCCTTCCTGTCGCTGTGCCGCCAAAAGGAGGTTGCCTACGGGCTTCCAGTGTTCCGGGTTTTCGGAAAGCAGTAGGGCTTTGATAATTTGCGCACTTACCGATCCTGTTTCGTCCTCACCGTTAATGATATCTTCGAAAACCGGGAAATAGGTTTGCGGAGCTGTTTTCAATAATAGCGAGAACAATAAGGCATGACTTTCGTACTGATGATGGAACAGGCTGCCATATCGTATTTGCTCTTCAAAAGGGATGAAAGCAAAACCTGCAATTCCGGAAGAATACAGGGATTGCAGTTGCTGCAATTGTACCTGGTTATAGGTGACAGAAGGCTTGTTGCGGAAAGGTCTCCTGTAATAGCCTGTCTGATAGGGCAAAGAGAAGACCAAATCCCATATACCCTCTATGTAGGGAGCCCTGATACTGCCAAAAAGCAATTCGGCCAGGCGCCTGCCCTCGGCTGATCTCCACGGATTAAAGGCAGGGTCTTTACTGACGTGGTTTACATAAATGGTGATATGAGCAACACTACCGAAGGTCTTCCGGGTTTGGTTCGTAATAATTCTCCCGAGTACCTGGTAGGGTCTGGAAAAGGCGGACAGATCCTTTTCGGTTACCTGTATCTTTTGTTGCGTGCCAATATATTCACGGGCCTGTTCCTGGGTAATCATTTGTATATATGTTTGTATAGAAGACAAACTTAGCAGTTTAGCTTAAAAAACAGTATACCAGAAATCCGGGATTTCCTTTCGTTGACAATAATTTAATATAAGCCTGATATAAAGACGCCTTGGTCTGTAAGAAGGGGTAAGGATAATGAAGGCTTCCCGATTTTTCAAATTTTACCTTAAGTAAATCTGGTATATTGTTTTATTGCGGCACTTTAGCAGTGTGAAAAAATTATAGTCCGGATTACTTTCCCGAAACCGCCCGGAATTCCAGATTCTTTCCTAATTCCGGTTTTTACTTTGCCGTATAATCTGATAAAGACACCTATGAGACTATTGCTGAGTATGTTGTTCCTCGGGTTACTCTATATACCCGTATCCGCCCAGATAACACCTCCCGGCCTGGGGGAAGTAAACAGTTCCGGGTGGTTTGCCGTCGGGGTAAAGGAAGACCTTAATGCAGAAAAGCACCTTACATCCACCACTTTTATAGGAATAGGGAGTACCAATAGCCCGGGAAGTGATAATCCTTTCGGCAGGGGGACCATTTATGTATTCAACCAGGAGATCGAACATCGGTTTGCCAAACACTGGAAATATTCCGGGGCATTGAGTTACAGGTGGCAGAACCAGTTTAACGAAGAGCCTCCTTATGATGCCCGTCAGGAAGTAAGGGTTTACGGCCGTTATTCTTATCTGCACCCGGGAGAGTTCATCAGCTTTTCGTTTACGTTCCGCCCGGAATTGAGGTTGTTCTATACCCCCGGTTTCGAACCCTATAAGAAAAAGGCACAGTTTCGGGGCAGGTTAAGCGGAAAAATGACCATAAACCTCAATCCGGATAAAACCCAGAAACTGATAACTGCCGCGGAAGTTCTTTACGCTGCCGATAAAAAGGAACACTGGGATACCTGGGAATACGGCGAAAGCAGGTTTTCTGTCTATTATTCCCTGAACCTGCCAAAGCAGGATGTGACCTTGAATTTCGGTTATATGAACAACCTTCTGGGGAATGATTTCTCTCAGGATGCACATTATGTGGCCTTCGATATTATATTTAAGAACCTCTTCCGGTCCGGAAAATAGAAAGCAGGGTTTACGGAACTTATTTTTGAAAGTGGTATTTCTCTCTCACGTAGCGGTTTTTAATATCGGCAGATATGTGCAGGTCGGCTAAAAGGAATACAAATTTATATGGAAAAGCTTGAGGCGTTTCGCCCGGTAAGTTCAAGGTTATATTATACGATGTTCTTTTCTACCCAGTGCAGGAATCCTTTTTTATAATGCCGGCCCACGGGAATATATTTATTACCGATCTGTATACCGGCAGGGGTGAATTTTGAAATATGTTCCAAAGAGACGATAAAAGAACGGTGTATCCGCATAAAATGTCCTCCGGGCAGCTTTTCCTCGGCCTGGGAAAGGCTCATCAGCGTAAAATAATTACCGCACAACGTAGCCAGTTTAACGTGGTTTTTGATACTTTCTATGTACAGTATATTCTTCAGATAAATCTTGATGAATTCCCGGTCCGACTTGATATAGATGAACGGTTCTGAAAAAAGGACACGATTGTCCGCAGGAGTTTCCCTCGGGATGTTCAGTGGTTTTTGGTGCTGCTTGTACACCTTGGCAATGGCCTTGGTAAACCTTCCGAAAGAAATGGGTTTCAGCAGGTAATCAGTAATCTCAAGTTCATAGCCGTCGAGAGCGAATTCCCGGTGGGCGGTGGTGAGGATGACGGCCGGATGGTCGTGTAACGAATGCAGGAACTGGATTCCCGATATTTTTGGCAATTGTATGTCCAGGAACAAAATGTCTACGGGGCTTTTCTGCAGACTGGTAAAGGCATCCATGGCATTATGGTGAACACCCGTGATCTCCAGGTCACTGAAATGCCCGATATAGCTTTCCAGTACCTTTACCGCCGGCTGTTCGTCTTCTACGATCATACACTTCATAAGCTTATCTTTAAGTTAATCAAAAAAGTTTCGGTTTGGGTCATACTGAGAAAATGTCTTTCCGGGTAAAGCAGTTCCAGTCGCTTTTTTACATTGTTCAGCCCTATACCGCTTTTCACCCCGGGGCTCCCGTTATTGTTTTCCGGCAGACTGTTTTCCACAATAAAGGTCAGTTGGTTTTCATCCGTTTGTAAATGGATACGTATCCACGAGTGTTTTTCATCCTTGAACACGCCGTGCTTGAAGGCATTTTCTACAAAGGGGATCAGTAGCAGCGGGGCGATGGTCTTTCCCCCGACATCACCGTCTACCTCAAAAGAAAGGTCCGTCCTGTCGCCATACCGTATTTTTTCCAGTTCGATATAATTCCGGATAAGTGCTACTTCCTTTTTCAGTGCTACCAGGTCCACATTACACTCATACAACATATAGCTCAGCATGTCCGATAGTTTTAAAATGGCCCCTGCCCCGTTTTTATCCCCCGAAAGGACTATGCTGTATATATTGTTCAGCGTATTGAAAAGGAAATGGGGCTGTAACTGGTTTTTCAGTATCTGGAGTTCGGCGTCCATTTTATCTTCTTTTAACTGTGCATTCATCCGTTCCTGCCGGAGATACCGCTGTATCATTTTTATAATCACGACCAGGGAGGCTACGTATACCAGGTCAATAGCCCTGAAAAAGGTTTTGACCGACCAGAATTCGGTAGGTTGCCCCCAGGCGATCTGAGGAAAATTGGACAGGAGGATCACGAGGAAGCCCACCCCCAGAAAGGCGAAGAACAGCATCAGGAAAAAAAGGGTGCCGTACTTTTTTTGAGAGAGAAATTTTGGAAACAGGTAATAAGCCACGAAATAGGCATAAGGCACTTTTACGGTCATGAAGATCAGTTCCAGCAGAAACCATTGCAGGTAGTCCGTCTCATAATAAGAAGCGTTGATCACGCAATAGAAAGTCAGCCAGCAACTCCAGTAAATGATGTGCCTGGCAATCCGTTCCGGTGGCCAGCCTTTATATTCTTTTTCGAAAGAGAGCATATATTCTTTGCTTATACAAGATTACAAATTAAGCTTCGTGATCAGAATAAAATAAGTACGAAGACCCCTAAACAATATACAGACAACCGCTTTTACGGTATGAAATGTCATTTTTACAAAGTGTGTTTATACCCGGTTTTCGTATGCAAAATAGTGATTATTGGGGAATGGAAGGAAGAAAAGGACAGATTTACAATCGGGCCTTACGAAAGGAAATCCCGGTAAAGTGCAAATATCCTGTGCCGTGATCTTGTGGCTTTTGCGTGAACATCGGAAATAAAAATGTTCCCGTGGGTACTATTATTTACTCACCAGGTTCTTGTAGACCACAGTATTCAGAAATTCATCTTTTCTCTGCCTGGAAACGGGAAGTGCCTTATGATTAATGTAAACGCGGTTCCCTTTTATCAGGTCTATATGCGAGAGGTGCACCAGATAGGATTTGTGTATTCTGAAAAAAGAATCCTTCGGGAGGATATTCTCCAGGAAAGTCATGGTCTGGTGTATGACGAGGATTTTATCCCTGAAGTGCAGTTTCAGATAATTCTGCATACTTTCCACATAGAGTATGTCCCTCCATATGATCTTCACGAAAGAATCTCCCTGGCGGATATACATCGGGGCATCGGGGTCTTCGCCTTTATTTCGGAGATTGAACGCTTCCCGTGCTTTTAATGCCGCCTGGAAAAAACGTTTAAATGTAATCGGTTTCAACAGGTAGTCCACCACCTGCAGCCTGTAACTTTCCAGGGCATACTCTGAATGAGCTGTAGTTAAAATGGTCAGGGGAGGGGTATCCAGGGATTCGAGGAATTCCATTCCCGAGAGATGTGGCATCTGAATATCGAGGAACATCAGGTCTACGGTAGATTTTTTGATATATTCAGCGGCTTCCAATGCGGAAGAACACACCCCGGCAACCTCCAGGAAATCCAGTTTGTCTATATAAGAAATGATCCCTTCCCTAGCAATGGGTTCATCATCCGTTACCAGGCATTTCAAAACGGTATGGTCCGTAGGTTTTGCAGGCTGTTCTTCCATAATCTACAATGTGATGTTTAACTGAATGGTATAGGAAAGCTCTGTTTCATGGATATGTAACTTATGATTTCCGGGGTAGAGGATTTCCAGGCGTTCTTTGATATTCTTCAGGCCCAATCCCGAGGCCAAAGCATTCTTTTTTTGTAACTGCTGTGTCGATTTTGAATTTTCGACTTCGAGATAAAAGGAATTCCTTTTTTGTTCGGCAAATACATTAATATATCCTTTTTCCGACAGGGAGCGGGAAACATGTTTAAAGGCATTTTCTATAAAAGTAATAAATAACAAAGGCTGTATTTCTTTTTCCCCGTCTTTGATCTTCCAGGTACAATGCACTTTTAACGCATCTCCCCACCTTATTTTTTCCACTTCAATCACATCCCGGAGAAATTGTATTTCCTGGTTTAAGGATACCGATTCCTTTTTGCCGTTATAAAGCTGGTAGCGGAGTATATCGGAATATTTAACGAGCAGGGCAGAGGCCAGTTCCACATCTTTTTGCATCAGGATGTGAATATGGTTCAACACGTTGAACATAAAATGCGGGTTGATCTGTTCCTGAAGGATTTGTAACTGGCTCCTTAAATGTATCTTCTCCAGCTTGGAATATTCGTAATAAAACCGCAGTCCGCAAAAACCGAGATTAATGACGAAGGGAGTTGGTAATTCACTTACAAATTCCAATAGCAGGGAATCTTTATATATCCACTGCGAAGAGGTGAAAAAACCTTTTTTTTCCAATAGCATAAACCCTTGGTAAGTCAGTGCATACATAAATGAAAGAAGTACGGACAAACCTATGAACCAACCGATAAAAACATTCATTTTTTTATGGTACATCGCCTTTTGTAACAGGCGATTGCTCAAAAAATAGGAAATCAGGATGGTCGGTATAAAAATACATGCGATCAATGAAAGGGCCGGCAGAGGTGGGTAATGATCCTTGAACTGTACCCAGACCAGGAAAACAATGATCGCCCAGATAAGGATAATGACACGGTTATAACTTCTGAAAAAATAATTTTTCATCTCTCTGAAAATCTCAGGTTGTTGATTTGTAATGATGTATATCGCGCCGGTAATCACCGGAAGATATTGGCCTTTGCCTGTTGAATCTCTGCTAAGAACTTCACTGTTGCAAAATTAACAGATAATACCATTGGACCGTTACTATTCGTCAAAGGAGTATTGCCATTCGTCAAATGTATTTTAACAGGGGGACGTTGCAGCTAATATTTGCAGGGTCAAATCCATACGGAGATGATCTTAACTGTTAAAAACAATGACTATGATAACAATTATGAGACTGTTTTGCATGATTTTATTGACCTTGCTGTCGGCCGGATTAAATGCCCAGGTTGAGCTGAAAACAGAATATATAGGTTCTTCCGGTTTTAAGGGTGAAGACAACAATAAAACGGATGGCAAGGGGGACGCGAAAATATTTTCGGTGAATGCCAGGATTCCCTTTTCCGTAAAGACGAATGGAAACAACAAACCTACAATATGGGGCCTGGGCGTAGGAGGAAGCTATACTTTCTTTAATAATAAAAATATGGATAGAGCGCTTGGCCCGGATAAAATAGTAAATGCACAGGTAGGCCTGTTCCATATGAGGCCGATTGGCGAAAAATGGTCTATCCTGGCTATGCTGGGCGCAGGGGTTTATACCAGTCATACCGACGTGTCGGATGTGCAATTAAATAATGTCCTGGGCAATGGCGGTGTGATATTTATATGGCATTTAAGGGATAACCTGGATATAGGGTTGGGCCCTGTTATAAATAATATAGTAGGATACCCCATGGTCTTCCCCGGGTTTTACTTCAATTGGGAATTAAACGGGCGTTATGAACTCAAGGCTTCCGCAGTGGACGGACTTGCCGTTTCGGCAGGGATGCAGCTACACGAAAATTTCAAGTTAAAACTAATAGCAGAACTGAATGGGACACTCGCATTGGAAAAAATTAACGGTAAAAAGATGATGTTCACACATCAGTATTTTGTAGCAGGTCTTCAGCCCGAGTTCATTCTTGGCAAATCATTTTCTATCCCTGTTACCGCAGGTATCTCTGCCGGAAGGGACGCATATTATCAGGAAAGGAATTTAAAGTCCATTTTTAAAAGTGATGATGATGAGCGTAATCCCCATTTCTCTGCTGCCCCCTATTTTTCGATTGCCTTGAAGTACAAATTCTGATACGTTTCTTTTTTTTATTATCTTCCGTGACTAAAATACGGTTAGCGGCCTGCAGCTGTTTTTAACCTTAAATTTTATACTATGGACTTTAAGCGGTTGTTCCGTTTTCTTCGGGACCTGAACAAAAACAACCACAAAGAATGGATGGATGCCAACCGGAAAGAATACCATGCAGTCAGGGATTCTTATAAAAAATGGCTGGAAGCCCTCGATGCCGAGCTTACAGCAATAGATACCGACTATGAACATACCCCACCCGGAAAAGCACTGAACAGGATAAACAATAACCTGTTGTATCACCCGAACAGGCCTGTGTATAAAGACAATTTCGGAGCGGTCCTGGACAAGGCGCCGCATAAGAGCGAATTTTATATCCATCTTGGTATTTCGGAGAGTTTCATAGCAGGAGGTTTTTACCGGCCGGATAAAGAGATACTTGCCAGTATCCGCGATGCTATAGACTACGACGGGGAAGAGTTGCAGAAGATTCTGAATAAACCTGCTTTCCGGAAATTATTTACGGAGGGTTTATATGATGATCGCCTGAAAACCACTCCCAAAGGATATGATAAAGAACACCCGCACATAGATCTTTTGCGGAATAAGAGTTATGTTGTGGTGCATAATCTGAAGGAAACAGCGATCACTTCTCCCGGTTTTAAGGAAGAGGTGATCGCTGTGTACAGGGAATTACTGCCGTTCCGTAATTACCTGAGTAAGGCCGTTACGGTATAATAGTATTATTTGGCCGGAAAGCCGGGATCTGCTTTTATTTCTTCTATCTGTAGCGTATGCCTGGCACTATGTGCCGCGATGAACAGGGTAAACTGATAGGCATCGATAGGGCCGAAAGGAGAATCGGTAACGTGGTTACGCATATCTTCCACGGCATTGCTTTTGATGTATTTTTTGATCTTTGCCCTTTGTTCCTCTAAAGCCTGGAGGGCTTCTTTTGCATTGGTGTATTTGTCGGAAGGTTGTATTTCTTCCGGAGCCTGGGCTTTCTGGCTGCGGTCGGTCATCCCTTTGATGAGGTCTTCATCGGTTATTTTTATTTCCTCCCTTCGTTCCGGATTGGCAGGCTCCCCCATCAGTTTTTCCACCATATCGAAAATATATCCTTCCGTGAGTACAATATGTTCCAGGCACTGGGCTACCGACCATTTATCCGGGGCAGCCTTGAATTCCAATTGTTCGCTGCTCAGCCCTTTTACGTTCTGCAACAGGTTTTTGTTGGTCTCTTTGAAATAGTCCAGCAGAACTTGCTTGTCATCTTTGGCAATTACCGAAGATTTTGTGTGATTACTTGTGCTGATGGTATCCTTTGTACCGAAAGCGGTCAGTATGACAAAGGCTGCAATAATGATACTTACTTTTTTCATGGTTTCTGATTTTAGTTTTTTGATATGAGTAAAATAAAGCAATAGAATCTTAAATTCCGGGGACTAATGGTCTTCCTGTTTTTGAGGCCGGTTTTCACCCGTAACATCCTTTTTCCGGAAAGGGATGAGAGTGCGCAGGCGTTCGTCATAAAGATATACACCAAGCCATACCAGTATTCCGAAAATCACAGCGAAATAAACCGGCTGCTCCACACGAAAATGTGTTGCCGTTGCCCCGCCGAGATAACCGGTAAGCAATATGGCTCCGAGTACAGCAGTACGTGGTATAATGTAAAGCACAGTGCATAACAACAGGATTATACCTATGGGAACAACGGTGCTTTCCGGATAGCCCAGAGCTATTGTACCTTCAACGGAAGGGGTGGCCTTAACAACCTTCATAACGGCGTCCATGAGCAGGAAGAGAACGAGCAACACACTGATGATCTTTCCTGTCCAGAACATTTTTTTTGATACCTTCTTTGGTGTTTCCATTTGTCTTTGTTTTAACTTTTGATTTTAATCAGTTTTATTTCTATAAAATCCCTCCATTCTTTTTTGTCGGTCAATTGCTGCCACATACCATTGAGAGTGTTGTTATTATGGTCGAACCTTCCCTTAAAACGCAGTTTTTCCCCGTTAATACTATAGCTGTCCCCTTTTAAGCGGCCCAGCATTATTCCCGAAGCACCACTATTGTTGTAATGCTGCATCTTAGCCTGATTACCGGATTGGTCAGGTCCGATGATCTCGTAGGTTTGACTTTTTTCTTTCCCGATTTCCACATCGGCTTTATGAAGAATGAAAAATCCGTCCAGTATGGGGCTGTAAATATCCTTTCCCTTTATTTCCGTTTCCGGGTTTTCCGGGGTTTCCAGTATTCGCCCCTCGGTTTCCCATTGTCCGATAAGCTTGTTAAAAGGGCTGTCTTCGATTCTCGTCTTTCCCATGCCAAAGGTTTTTATCTGGAACGATTGTTTATTCGGACCACATACGAAGTGATCTCCTTAACCTTGGGGTCCTTAAAACCACTGAAGACATATATGTCACAAAAAGCATGGGACATCCCGTTTTCGTATAATACTGTCCCGTTGACGGCCGCAGTCTTTCCGTGGGTAATGACATGTTCGATCTCCGTCTTGGTTTTTCCTTCGTTTTTCATTTCCTTAAGGGCCGAGGCAAAAGCTTCTTTGCCTTGTACATACCTGTCACCCGGAATATCCCAGCTAATGTCCTGGGTAATATTGTCCATAATGTAACCGGTATCGTTTTCTGCAAATGCCCGGTGGAACGTTCGGAGAAATTTTTCTTTTTCGGTCATGGGTTCTGATTTTAGAGTTAAAGGTTCGGGAGTAGCTCCGGTTATCTTTCTAGATTTCTACTGTTTTCCAACGGCCTTTTTTAAAGAGCCATAAGGTATACAGCCCGACTGCGGTCTCAGAGACAAACACTGCCCAGAATACCCCGGAATGTTCCCAGCCGAGCGTAATGGCCAGCAAATAGGATAAGGGTATCTGGACAAGCCAGAAAAAGACAAAGTTTATCCTGGTAGGGGTTCTTGTATCCCCGGCCCCGTTAAATGCCTGTACCGAAACCATCCACCATCCGTATACAAAGTAGGAGTATGACAATATACGTAACCATTCGCCCCCGATAGCAATAACCCGGGGATTGTCTGTGAACAGGCTCATCAGCGGTTGGTTAAAGAAGAAGTAAACAAGAGAGACACAGACAAGAAAGATCATATTGTAAAATCCTATTTTCCATACGGCAGACTCCGCACGTTCCGGGTCTCCGGCGCCCAGGTTTTGCCCTACCAGTGTTGCTGCGGCGTTGGAGAGCCCCCAGGCGGGCATCAGGGTAAACATCATAATGCGGAGGGCTATGGTAGAACCTGCAACAGCTTCACTGCCTACATCGGCAAGGATGCGCATGAGAAAGATCCAGGAGGTCATGGCTACGATCATTTGCCCGATACCGCCCAGTGAAGTACGGAGGATGTGCCGCATCATCCCTGCATCCCAGTACAGTTGGGAAAGCCTGGCACGGATGTGTTTTCCGCCTTTGAAAAGGATCCACAATTGGGTCAGTACTCCTATGCCCCGTCCGATATTGGTGGCGATGGCCGCACCCTCTATGCCCATTGCGGGTACAGGGCCCCAACCGAAGATCAGCAGGGGGTCCAGCACCATATTGATCCCGTTGGATATCCAGAGGATACGCATGGCAATGGCCGCATCGCCCGCGCCGCGGAAAATGGCATTTATAACAAACAACAGCATGATCACGGCATTGCCGCCCAGCATCCACTGTGTATACCTGTAGCCGTGTTCCAGGCTCCACGTGTCGCCACCCATAAGTGTGAGCAGTTCCTTTGCGAAGAATATGCCACCGAGAGCAAAGGGAACAGAGGCCAGCAGGCCCAGAAAGATAGATTGGATGGCCGAGGCCCCGGCACTTTCCTTTTTCTTTTCACCTATCCTTCTGGCAATAATCGCGGTAACGGCCATGGAAAGCCCCATGGCTATGGAATAAAGGAGGAACAGGTAAGTCTCCGTAAGCCCTACGGTAGCAACGGCAGAGGGGCCGAGTTTGCCTACGAAATAGATATCCACTACGGCAAAGGCAGATTCCATGACCAGTTCCAGTATCATGGGGACTGCCAGGAGAAAGATGGCTTTCTTAAGGCCTACTTTTGTATAATCCGCCTCAGTACCCAAAACAGCATTTTTGAGCGCTTTGAAGATCGAAGATGCGGAATGCTTTTCTTTGGAGTGGTTGTTTTGTTCCTCTATGGGGTCCATTGTTTTTTGGGTTTAAGGTTTTGAGGAATTTTTATATAAATCGGTATTCCACATATGCCGGGGTGCCGCCTATTTTTCTTCGGCCAGTTCCTTTACTGTCCGAAGTGCCTTTGGCCACAGGTCCTCAAACATGCTTTTATGCTGTTCGTCGATGTCCATCTCTACAACCAGTTCGGTTTTTCCGTTAACGGTTTTCAGCGTATAGTTCTCTTCCCCGCTCCATTCCCTGGCCTGAGCACTTTCGGTGTCCTCCACGCCGTTTTTGTAGATACCGATGTGGCGGAAGGACATAAACTCTCCCGGAATATTTTTTGCGATTGTCGAGACCATGCCTTCCCCGGAATCTCCGTCGATAAAAAGTACCTTACTGCCTTCTTTCCACTGATCCGTTTCTACCTGTGAACTTTCACTGAAAGGAGCAGTCCATACCGGGTAAGTGTCTTCGTCCCAAAGAATATCCCACACTTTTTCCCGGGATGCATTAATGGTGATCTGAAATTTTTCCATGATTGAAAATATGTATAAGATAATAATTAATTTGGATATGTCAGTTTAGGTTTCCGCTCAACCGGAGACAGACATCCCGTACACCAGGTGAAAAAGTTGCAGGTTCCGAAGTTGAAACCTGCACCCCTAAGCCGTTACTGTGCTTTGTTTCTGGTGTAATTGAGCTGCCAGTGTACGCCAAACTTATCGGTACATGCACCGTATTTTTCTGCCCAGAATGTCTTTTCCAGGGGCATTACCGTATGGCCTCCTTCGGAAAGTTTACCAAAAAAAGTTTCGGCTTCTTCCACGCTGTCGGTTTCCAGGGTAATATGAACGTTATTTCCCATTACTGTTTTATGGCCTTTGCACAGGGATTCCACGACATCCGTTCCCATGAGTATGGAATGGTCGCCCAACGGGAGGGAAACATGCCCCACGAGATTTTTCTCTGCTTCGGAAAGGGGCGGGAATTCTTCAGATGGTGGGAAATCCTTATAGCGCATGATCCCGCCCATAAATTCGCCGCCAAATACGGATTGGTAAAAGTTAAAGGCCGCTTCTGTCTTGCCTTCAAAATTCAGATAAATGTTTACTGCTTTCATGATTGAAACTTTATAGATTTATTATTTGTTTTCATTACTGTAAACCTCCGGCCCGTCATAACGCATGGCCTTTTTCCCCAGGCCCCTGCGAAGAACTCCTATCTGCCCTATGTGGTATGCCTGATGATGATTAAAGAAAGCCCATAACCCGGCTATGGTATTGTCAAAGACTGTCCCGAGCGTCGTGTTACCGATAATCCCGTCCATCGGGGAGGGGGGGCGGCTGTGAAGGGTATCTGCGGGCAGTTGTACCAGTCCTTCGCGGATGCCCTCATACATATGGTTCCATTCGCCGGCGATCTCACCGATATCCGGATAGGCGATATTGTCCATAGCCCTGGACCCGCTTGCAGGGGAGAAAAGTTCGTTCCATTTTTCCTCCGGTCGTAGTCCTGCCAGGTAGGCAAAACCGTACTGGGTGCTCATCAGATGCCCGGCTATATACTTAATATGATTCATGTTTGTATTGCCGTTAACCCTTATATTGGTCTCTTTATCCGAAAGGTCTTCCAGAACATTGTTAAAAATTCTGTGATGGAGGTCAAACTGCATTAATAACTGACTTTTCATGGTGATGTGTTTTAGTGATAATACAAATCTCGGAAAGAAAACGGCCGCTTGTAAAGTGCATAATTGCCATATTGAGGGGGTGTTTGTGACAAAAATTGTTTATTTTTGATTAGGTTCGGGCTTTTAAGTGCCGGAATTTGAATGTTTTCCGGTCTGTGGCAAAGAGTGACAGGCAGAAACCGGTACATCTTCATAGCTGCATTTATGATGGAGAGATTCGGCGCAGCTAACCTTCGGTTTTCTCCGGGCCACGGAAAAACAACTCAATATTAACAGAGTATATGAAAAGAATATCCCTGCTCGTGTATGAAGAAGCCGTATTATCGGCAGTTTCCGGTGCGGTAGACATCTTTATAGGAACAAACAGGTTCGTGGAAGGTATGGGCAGTACCATGCCTTTTGAACTGGAGCTGATAAGTGAAAGGGCCGGGGATATCCGCCTGTTCGCCCCGGCGAGTTTCATTTGCCGGAAAACCCTGGGTGAAGCAGAGAATACCGACCTTATCATTGTGCCCGCGTTTAACGGAGATGCTACAGAAGTGCTGGAAAAGAACAGGGCACTGGTAGAATGGATACGGCAGATGAATGAAAAAGGATCGGAAGTTGCCAGTCTTTGTTTTGGGAGCTATTTTCTTGCGGAAGCCGGACTATTATCCGGAAAACCCTGCACATCGCACTGGCTTGCCATTCCCGATATGAAAATGCGTTACCAGGACATTGACCTGATGCCCGATATGGTGATTACGGACCGGGAAGGGATCTACACCAGCGGAGGGGCATTTTCGTCTTTAAACCTGATCCTTTACCTGGTAGAAAAATTTTGTGGCAGGGAAGTGGGCATACAGGTCAGCAAAATGTTCTCTATAGATATGGACAGGGTTAACCAGGCCCATTTCAGTGTTTTTCAGGGACAGCATCAACACGAGGACAAAGAGATCCTGAGGATCCAGAAATACATAGAAGAAAATTATAATGCACAGGTATCCGTGGAGGATATCGCGGAAAAGGCCAATATGAGCAAGAGGAATTTTGTCCGCAGGTTTAAGAATGCCACACAAAACACTCCCCTGGAATACCTGCAGCGTGTAAAAATAGAAGCCGCTAAAAAAGCACTGGAACGAACCACGGAAAGTATTCATTCCGTAGTATACGATGTAGGGTATAACGACCTGAAGACCTTCCGGAAAATTTTCAAACGGGTTACCGGACTCACACCACAGGATTACCGAAGGAAGTACAGCAGGGCTTAGGGGGGGGCGGTTTTCCGGTTGTCGGTTGCCAGTTGTTATGGGGGTGTTTGTTATTATTATTTGAACCAAACCCATAAAAATCAATAATTATGACTACTTCTTACAGAGATCTTGAGATCTATAAGGTTTCATTCGAATTGTTTAGCAGGACGCACAAATTACCTTTACGCTTACCAAAATATGAACTGTTCGAGTTGGGGAGTCAGTTGTAAAGGTCATCGGATTCGGTTAATTCTAATATTGTGGAAGGTTATGGTCGAAAAAAATACAAAAACGATTTTGTGAAGTTTTTGATATATTCCCATTCCGGTAATGACGAAACCGTTAATCATCTGGAAAAACTAAAGGTCCTATATCCCGGCTTAGGTGATGATATTTCCGAATTAGCAGAGCAATATCATGCATCAGGAGGAAAAATAGATAACTTTAAAGAATATGTAACTTCACACTGGAGGTTATAACCGATAACTGGACTGGTAACAGGAAAACCGGCAACCCCTCAGGGAATATTCAGATATTTATGTGTTTGCAGGGAGACTTTCCACCGGGGATTCTTCATGACGAAATTCACGATGTCGGGGATCATCTTCTCCCGGCGGCTCCATTCCGGTTGCAGGTACAGAATACAGTCTGTATTCACTTTTGCGGCCTGTTCTTCGGCAAAAGCAAAATCGTGCTGGTTGTAAATAATGACTTTTAATTCGTCTGCCTTTTCGTAAATATCATTCAGGGGAAGTTTTATTTTCTTCGGGGAAAGACAAATCCAGTCCCACGTACCCGTAAGCGGATATGCCCCCGAGGTTTCTATGTGTGTTTTAAGTCCCCTGGCTTTTAATCCGGCAGTCAGGGGCCCCATATCCCAGGTGAGGGGCTCTCCTCCGGTAATCACAATAGTGTCCGAATGTTTTGCCGCGTTTTCTATAATATGTTCTACTGCCGTGGGCGGATGGGTTTCTGCGTTCCAGCTCTCCTTTACGTCACACCAGTGGCATCCTACATCGCATCCGCCTACCCGTATAAAATACGCAGCAGTACCTTTGTGATATCCTTCTCCCTGTATGGTGTAGAATTCTTCCATTAAGGGAAGCATTTCTCCTTTCGCCACCAATCCTGAAACCTCTTCTTTTATCATGGCACAAAGATACGATAAGAAGTCGGAAAAGCGAATACTCCTTTCCCCGGATATGTGAAAGCCCCACCCGGGGAATATTTCTGATGAACAAATACAAATGTGATATACGGGAATTAAAACTATATTTCGGTTTCTTAAAAATTAACTTATTTTTATACAAAAAAAATAGTACATGAGCCGGAGAGAGACCTTTTTCAAATACATTACGGACGGATATGCTACCAAGGGAGATGCTGTCATTCTTGGGGCAGCCATGCTGGATGGCGAACCCGTAACCAACGCCTATGTAAAAGTTCCGCTGAAAACATTTAACCGTCACGGACTGATTGCCGGGGCAACGGGGACCGGAAAAACCAAGACTTTGCAGATCTTATCCGAACACCTGTCACAACAGGGGATCCCGGTATTGCAGATGGATATCAAAGGAGACCTGAGCGGCATTGCCAGGCCGGGAGAGGAAGCCGATTTTATACGGGAAAGACACGAAAAAATCGGGCTGCCATACGAATCACAGGGTTCCCCGGTGGAATTAATGACCATTTCAGACCAGGAAGGGGTTCGTCTCAGGGCTACGGTTTCGGAATTCGGGCCAGTACTTTTATCTCGTATTCTGGACCTTAATGATATCCAATCGGGAGTAATGTCGGTAGTATTCAAATATTGTGATGATAATCATTTTCCGTTACTTGACCTGAAAGACCTCCGGAAAGCATTACAGTACATCACGGATGAGGGCAAAAAGGAAATAGAGAAAGAATACGGAAGGATATCCACGGCTTCAACCGGCTCTATCCTGAGAAAACTGGTGGAACTGGAGCAACAGGGTGCCGACTTGTTCTTCGGAGAACGTTCATTTGAGATCGAAGACCTGATGCGGGTGGATGATAAGGGCAGGGGATATATAAATATCATCCGCCTGACGGATATACAGGACAGGCCGAAACTCTTTTCCACTTTTATGCTCAGCCTGCTGGCGGAAATATACAACACCATGCCCGAACAGGGAGATACCGGAAGACCGGAACTGGTAGTTTTCATCGATGAGGCACATCTTATATTCGATGAAGCCAGCAAGGCACTACTGGACCAGATAGAGAGTATAGTGAAACTGATACGTTCCAAAGGTGTCGGGCTGTATTTCTGTACACAGCTTCCCACCGATGTCCCGGATGCCGTTCTGTCACAGCTGGGATTAAAGGTCCAGCACGCGCTCCGGGCCTTTACTGCCAAGGACAGGAAGGCTATCAAGCTCACGGCGGAGAATTATCCCGTGAGTGAATATTACGATACGGCTGCCGTACTCACCTCCCTTGGGACGGGAGAAGCCCTTATTACAGTACTGAATGAAAAAGGCAGGCCAACGCCCCTGGCGGCAACAATGCTCCGTGCACCCATGAGCAGGATGGACGTACTCACGGATGCGGAAATCAAGGAAATTACGGACAAATCCGGATTGATTAAAAAATATAATGAAACTGTTGACAGGGAGAGTGCTTATGAAATGCTGAACAGGAAAATAGAACATGCCGAAAGCGAAGAAGCACAGGAGCAGGCGAAGAAGGAACGCGAAAAAGTGGAAAAAAGAACTTCAGGGCGTACAAGTACAAGGATGAACCCGCTGGTAAAAGTGCTTACCAGTGCAACTTTTATACGCGGCGTATTCGGGGTTTTAAATAAATTATCCAGGTGATGGACTTCCGCGGATCAAAGTCGTTGTTCTGTCGGATGTGTTAATGTGTTGTTATCTAAGGTGTTGCTTTAAAGTCCCTCGTTTTGGCATAATAGTTGGTTCTGCTCTGTTATGATTTAAAAAAACGGAACAGATGAAAACGAAAGGAATCTTATTATTTGGAATCGCTGTGATGTCGTTTACCGGGCTGATGGCACAACCCCATGGAAAAGAATACCGTAAAGACATGGAAGAATACCACCGGGAAATACGAAAAAACCGGGAAGAGTACTACCGCGAACAGGAAAAACGGGAAAAAGAAGCCTATAAGGATTATCTGAAGAGAGAAAGAAAAATGCGGAAGCATTATGCCAAACGGATGAAAAAAGGGAAAGGCTATCCGGTTTACTACAGGAACACGTATTACATGGAATCGCCCTACCGGAGAAGTTCCGGCATCGCCATAGACGGTGAAGTAATTTTGCGTAATGGAAGTATCCGGATCGGATATTACGATTAATAACAGAAGTATATCTTTATATCACAAACAAAAAGCCGGGAGTTCATTCCCGGCTTTTTTATAGTTCATCTTCCTCAGGCGGTTTGTTCAGTATTTTGTTCCGCACTTCGTTAAAATAGCTTCTCCCTATCGTATATCTTTGACCGCCTATTTCAATACTATTCCCTTCCAGGGCCTCAATCTTGTCCAAAGAAATCGTATAAGAGCGGTGTATGCGGATGAATTTATCCGCAGGGAGCTCATCGGTAAAACTGCTCAGGGTCTGGTGTACAATATATTTGCCGGAGTAGGTGTTTATTTTTATGTAATCTTTCAGGCTTTCGATAACCGTAATCTCATCCAGGAATATCTTCTTCATTTTCTTTTTGTCTATTTTAATGAAGATAAACTTTCTTTCTCCCGGATCTCCGAAATCATTTTTTTGCCGGACGGAGTGCATACGGAAAACTTTATTAACAGCCATTACAAACCTGTGGAACGGTATAGGTTTGACCAGGTAATCCAGTACCTCGAGTTCATAACTTTCCACGGCATGTTCTTCATATGCCGTAGTAATGACAACCATGGGTTTAATGTGCACACTCTTCAGGAAGTTAAGACCGTCCAGTACCGGCATGTTAATATCCAGGAATATGAGGTCAACTTCATTCACCCGCATAAAATCAATACTGTCCAGAGCGTTGCTGAAAGTACTTATCAGTTCCAGTCCTCTGGTCTGGCCAATGTAATTTTTTAATACGTTGATAGCTAGAGGTTCATCGTCAATTACAATACATCGTATAACCATGTTGTGTGACTTTTTTATTTTAGGCCGATTGTTTTTTCTTATATCCTGAACGACATCAGCCAACCTTGATTTTTAATTCTACTATAAATCTGTTGTCTTTTTCATAGATGTTCAGATCGTATTCGTGTTTTTTGTATCCGAGGGCCAGTCTTTTCTTTACATTTTTAATGCCTATGCCCCCGGCCTGGTCTCCGGAATGTTCCCTATGGCATTCTTTGGGCATGGTATTGGCCACTTTAAAGTACAGGAAATCTCCCTGCACATCAAAATCCATATCTATCCGGACCCCGTCAATATTTTTATTGGCCCCGTGTTTAAAACAATTTTCTATAAAAGACAGCAACAGCATGGGGGGGATCTTTTTTCCTTCTATGTCACCTGAAATATTCATTTTTATTTTCAGGGAATCCCCGTAGCGTATCCGTTCCAGGTCCAGATAGTTCTGAAGGCATAATATTTCTTTGGAAAGGCTTTGCTTGCGCTGCTTGGTCTCGTATAGCAGGTATCGCATCAGCTCCGATAGTTTCAGTATGGTTTCCGGGGTTTTTTTGGACTGTTCTATGGACAGGGAATAAATATTGTTTAGCGTATTGAAAAAGAAATGCGGGGACACCTGGGTGCGGAGGAAACGCAGTTCGGTTTCCAGCTGTACCTTTTCCAGGTCTGCCGCCCTTTTGTGTTCCCGGAGCCAGTCGGCCGTAATTTTAATTGCGGTAACAAAAGACACTACGTAGAGCTCTCCCAGCATCATTTGTATTATGTAGTTAAAGGACAGGGTGGTAGTCTCTTCGGGGCCTTCCGGCCATACATTGGTACTTATCAGGAAATAGGTCAGGTAAAACTTGATCAGGACCATCACATAAATGGCAAGGATGATACATGCGGTATAAAGTATAAACTTTTTCCTGTAGATGAGCCTGGGCATGAGGTAATAAATATTAAAATAGCAGAGGGTCATATGAATGGGGAACCCTAAGAGGTTAGCTTTGAGAGAATACCAATAGTCATGGTAATAACTCCCCCATCGTATGGTGTTAAAAAGAAAATAAACCGACCAAAAAATAATGTGGTGTTTAATTTCAATCCGGTAATTGGAAGAGGGATTGAAATTAAAAAAGCTGCCTGTTTGTTTGTTTTGCATCATAACCTTTCACATCCCTCCAGGATATGCTTTTTAATCATCCCCAACCTCGATTTTGTCTGATCCTGTCAATGCTTTCCTGCTTTCGTACCCATGCCTTATATTCCGGGCGACTTTTATGACGTTTGGCTCTTAAAAAATGTTGTTGGTCTAAATTTATTCGTTAAGTTCTCAAAAATATAAATATTTGGTAACATCCCTGCGGGTTTAATTTACAAAGGGTTAATCCTGAAACCGGCAGAATAAAGAGGTATCGGGTTAATGGTAAGTAGATTAGAGGGATGCAATTAACAAATAAAGACGGACTTGACAAACTGTTGTATGAAAAAAAAATGTACTTCCTACGCATTGCTCGGAATGTTATGCGCCCTGGCCTCCTGTGGCAGGGTTGAGAAAAAGGAAAAAAGTGAACCGGAAGAGAAAAATCCTGTACTGACACAATATGCTGATCCCTTTATCGGGACCGGCGACCACGGACATACATATCCCGGGGCTACGGTCCCTTACGGGATGATCCAGCTCAGTCCCGATAACGGTATTGCCGGATGGGACTGGTGTTCCGGATACCATTATACCGATTCCGTTGCCGTAGGGTTCGGTCACCTGCATCTAAGCGGTACGGGGATCGGAGACCTGGCCGACCTGCTTTTTATGCCCGTAAATAAGGAGGTAGACCTGTCTGTTCCTGTTTCTTCAAGAGAAGATTACCCGTATAAATCAAAATATTCGCACGAAAATGAAACGGCAACTCCCGGTTATTACCAGGTATATCTGGAAGATCATGAGGTGAATGCCGAACTTACCACATCAAAGCGGACCGGTTTCCATCGTTATACTTTTAAAGAGAATGATCCGCAATCCGTGGTGATCGATCTCGGGTTTGCCATCAACTGGGACAAGGCGCTGGATACCAGGATAACCGTAGAAGACGAAACAACCATAAGCGGTTACAGGCACAGTACCGGCTGGGCGAAGAACCAGAAACTGTTTTTTGTTGCTAAATTTTCCAAACCGTTAACAGCACATAACCTTTATGCCGATGCCAAAGAAGCGGAAGGGGCGGAAGAGGTCACCGGCGCCAAAACATCGGCGCAGTTGTTTTTCGATGAAAAGAGCGGAAAAACCCTGGAAGTAAAGCTCAGTCTTTCTTCCGTGAGCATAGACAACGCCAGGGAAAACATGAAAGAGCGCAAAGGGTTTGACTTCAATGCCGTAAGGGAAGATGCAGAACAGGCATGGAACAGTACCCTCGACAAAATAGAAGTGGAGACACCGGTAGATTCATTGAAAACCATTTTTTATACCGCGCTGTACCATACCCGCCTGGCTCCCGTTACTTTCAGTGATGCCAATGGTCAGTTCCGCCTGCAGAACGACAGTATCGTTACCGCCGGGGATTATACGGCATATTCTACGCTTTCCCTCTGGGATACATTCCGTGCTGCACAACCGTTAATGACGCTGCTGGATACGGATAAAGTCTCGGATATTATCAACTCCATGCTGGTCTACTACGCAGAAAACAAGACCCTCCCCGTATGGACATTGTACGGTAATGAAACCTATACCATGACCGGCAATCATGCCATTCCGGTAATTACCGAAGCTATTATGAAAGGGATCAAGGGCTTTGATATCAATGAAGCCTATGAGGCCATGAAAGTAACGATGATGAAGGATGAGGAAAGCCGTGGTGTGAAATTTTATAAGGAATATGGCTATGTGCCCTATAATCTCCTGGATGAGTCCGTAACCATAACACTGGAGTTTGCCTATGACGATTGGTGTATTGCACAGGTGGCGAAAAAACTCGGGAAAGAGGAAGACTACAAGTATTTTTCGGACAGGGCGAATGCCTTTAAGCACCTCTATGATCCGGAAAGCGGGTTTATGCGGGGAAAATCGGATAAGGGACAATGGCACGAACCATTCGACCCCAAACTCTCCATTCACAGAAAAGGGACCGACTATACCGAAGGAAATGCATGGCAGCACAGCTGGTTTGTCCTTCATGATGTAGATGGGCTGATAACATTGCACGGAGGAAAAGAACCCTTTACCGATATGCTGGAACAATTGTTTACGGAAAGTTCCGAAATTACGGGAGGAGATGCTTCCCCTGACATTTCGGGGCTGATAGGCCAGTATGCTCATGGTAACGAACCGAGCCATCATATCGCCTACATGTTCAATTTTGCGGGAGAGCCGTGGCGTACACAATATTGGGTGAGGGAGATATTAAATACCCAGTACGATACCACCCCGGCGGGGCTTAGCGGAAATGAAGATTGTGGCCAGATGTCTGCCTGGTACGTATTCAGTGCCATGGGGATTTACCCGTACAACCCTTCTTCGGGTACCTACCAGATAGGCAGCCCGATTTTTGAAAAGTCGGTGATCAAAGTATCGGAAGAGGAATTGTTTACCATTAAAGCAAATAACGTATCAGATAAGAACATATACATACAGTCTGCTACGTTGAACGGAGAAGAATTCAACCGGACCTACATCACCCATGACGAAATAACCGCCGGAGGCGAACTGGAATTCGAAATGGGGCCTGAACCGAATAAGAACTGGGGTGTTCGAGCCGAAAAACAGGTGAATGAATAGTATTGATGTTCTTATTATTGCCCTGTATATCATCTTAACCCTCTCTATCGGGGTCTGGGTATCCAGAAAAGCCTCCAGGGGACTGGACGGTTATTTTCTCGGGGGCAACAGTATTAAGTGGTATTACCTGGGACTGAGCAACGGTTCCGGAATGTTCGACGTTTCCGGGACGGCCTGGATGGTAGGTATATTGTTCCTCTACGGTGTAAAGAGTTTTATGTTCATGTGGATGTGGCCTATATGGAACCAGATATTTGTCATGGTATTCCTCGCCGCATGGATACGAAGGTCGAATATTATGACCGGCTCCGAATGGATACTCACCCGTTTCGGGGACGACCGCGCCGGAAGGGCTTCGCACCTCATCGTAGCTGTTTTTGCCGTAGTGGCTGCCGTAGGTTTTATCGCCTATTTTTTTGAAGGGGTAGGCAAGTTTATGACCATCATACTGCCCTGGGACTTGTCCTGGACTGCAGGAAGTACACTTTTGCTGACTTCGGAACAGACCTATGCACTTCTTATTATATTACTGACTACCATTTATACCATAAAAGGAGGAATGTATTCTGTAGTGGCAACGGAAGTATTGCAGTACCTCATTATGGTACTTGCGGGAATATTGATTGCGGTGTATGCCTTCATTACCGTCAGTGATGCGGAAATATCAGCCCTGATCCCTGCCGAATGGAAAAATATCTTTTTCGGCAATGAACTGGAAGGTTTCTGGGATGGTAAATTCGCTACGTTTAATGAACTTATCGATACCCAGGGCTATAAGATGTTCGGGGCATTTATAGGGATGACCCTGCTGAAAGGTTTCTTTGCCAGTGTAGCAGGGCCGACCCCGAGCTATGATATGCAGCGTATATTATCTACAAGAACGGTAAAAGATGCCGCATATATGAGCGGGTTTACCAACCTGGTGTTGTTCATACCGCGCTATCTGCTCATTGCCGGCATTGTAGTAATAGGACTGGTATACCTGGCGCCATCTATGGCAGCGACCGGCTCGGTAACGTCCAATGACCTGGAAATGGTGTTGCCCAGGGTTATCAATAATCACGTTCCCGTAGGGATCAAAGGATTGCTTCTCGCCGGGCTCCTTGCGGCTTTTATGTCTACATTCTCAGCTTTTGTGAACTCCGGCCCGGCTTATATCGTAAATGATATCTACAAGAAATATTTCAAACCCAGAGCTTCTGACAAACATTACATAAAGGCCAGCCACATCGCATCTTTCTTTGTAGTAACATTGGGAGTGATCATGGGCTTTTTTGCCGAATCCATCAATTCCATAACTTTGTGGATCACCAGTGCGCTTTATGGCGGATATGTAGCGGCAAATTTTTTGAAATGGGTGTGGTGGCGCTTTAACGGATGGGGATATTTCTGGGGCATGCTCGCCGGGCTGATCGTTGCTACCTTACAGTTTTTGCTCGATCACAACAAGCACAATTTTACAGAAGGATCATTTCCGTATGAAATAGCAAATGCCCCGGCAATTTACCTGTTCCCGGTGATATTTAGCTTCTCCATACTAGGATGTCTCCTGGGGACGCTTTTGACCCCGGCAACCAATGATGAGGTATTGAAGAAATTTTATGCCAATGTAAGGCCGTGGGGCTGGTGGAAACCCGTATACCGGCAGTTGAAGGAAGGAGGAAGTCCCGTGGAGGAAAACAAAGGGTTCGGTATGGATATGCTGAATTGTACCATAGGTATCGTATGGCAGTCCAGTATGATCCTCTTGCCCGTATTTTTCATGGTCCGGGACTACCCCCGGGCCCTGTTATGGTTCACCGTATTTGCCGTAACTTCGGCAATACTCAAATTTACCTGGCTCGATAAAGTAAGGAAATACAAAGATTAAAAAGTTTAGTACATGACAAAGTTTGTTCTATGCGGATTTATCGGTAAATCAGTTTGACCCAGACGCTAAAGGAGGCCCGATTCTTCTTGATTTACCATTTAGGATGGGGTGAAAAATTGAGGAAAATCCACCTGAATCGAATGTTGTTATGTAGCACATTATAAAAATCTGAATATCTAAAGTCTAAACGTCTAATATCTAACCTCTATGAATACTATACCCTGGCAGGACCGACCGGAAAATTGTAAAGACGTCATGTGGCGTTACAGCGCAAATCCAATTATAGACAGGTATGCCATTCCCTCGTCCAACAGTATTTTCAACAGTGCCGTAGTTCCTTTTGAAGATGGATTTGCAGGTGTTTTCCGTTGCGATAACAAGGCGGTACAGATGAATATTTTTGCCGGATTCAGTAAAGATGGCATAAACTGGGACATCGAACACGAACCCATATCATTTATGGCGGGCAATACCCAAATGATCGATTCCGATTACAAATACGATCCGAGGGTGACGTTTATCGAAGACCGTTACTGGATCACCTGGTGTAATGGCTATCACGGTCCGACTATCGGTATCGGCTATACTTTCGATTTTAAAGAATTTTACCAGTGTGAGAACGCTTTCCTGCCTTTTAACCGTAACGGCGTGTTATTTCCGGAGAAGATCAACGGTAAATATGCCATGCTGAGCAGACCGAGCGATAACGGCCATACGCCATTCGGGGATATTTATATCAGCTATAGTCCCGATATGAAATACTGGGGAGAGCATCGCTGCGTTATGAAGGTAACCCCTTTTGTGGACAGTGCATGGCAATGTACCAAAATAGGAGCCGGACCTATCCCGATCCTTACCGATGAAGGTTGGTTGCTGTTCTATCACGGGGTTATTAATACCTGTAATGGTTTCCGCTATTCCGTAGGCGCCGCCCTGCTGGATAAGAACGAGCCGGACAAGGTAAAATACAGAACACAACCCTATCTCCTGGGGCCGGCCGAGACCTATGAAATGGTAGGCGATGTCCCTAATGTAGTATTCCCGTGTGCAGCATTACATTCGCACGAAGAAGACAAGCTGGCCCTGTATTACGGCGCAGCTGACACCGTAACGGCAATGGCATTCGGAAGGATAAGCGAAATTGTCCGTTTTATAAAGGAAAATAGCCTGTAACCCGGCCCAAACGAAAACCAATGGCAAAAATACACCAGACCATCCCCGCAAAATCCTGCTCCCGTACAGACACACGGCCGTGTGTCTCCATCTGCTGTCACGATCTGAGAAAAATGATCGCCTCGCTGGCAATCACATTTTTTTTATGCCTGAATACATTTGCCCAGGAAGAAATCACACCGCCCAGGAAATATGTAGCTCATAAAACGTCCGAAACCATTACGGTAGACGGAAAGGGAGAAGAAGATTCCTGGAAAAAAACAGCATGGAGTGAGGATTTTATAGATATCGAAGGAGATAAAACCCCTGCCTATAAAACCAACGTCAAGATGCTGTGGGATGAAGAATACCTGTATTTTTATGCCGAAATGGAAGAACCCCATGTATGGGCAACCCTGAAACAGCGCGATACCGTAATTTTTTATAATAACGATTTCGAGATCTTTATAGACCCGGACGGGGATACACACAACTATATGGAATTTGAGATGAACGCCCTGAATACCATATGGGATCTATATCTTGTAAAACCGTACAGGGAAAGTGCCCCGGTCATAGACAGCTGGGATATACAGGGTATAAAGACTGCCGTTCATATTGACGGGACGCTAAATGACCCGAATGATACCGACAAGGGCTGGAGTGTAGAAATAGCCATGCCCTGGCAAGTGCTAGTTGAGGCGCACGGCAGTGCGTCTCCAAATACTCCCGAAAACGAATTCTGGCGGATAAATTTTTCCAGGGTCAACTGGGATTTTGACCTGGTAAATGATAAATATCAACGGAAAAAAGACGAAAACGGAAAATACCTGCCGGAATACAATTGGGTTTGGTCACCCCAATGGGTGATAAACATGCACGAACCGGAATGGTGGGGCTATGTCTATTTTTCCGGTAAAAAACCGGGAGAGACCGAAGAGTTCCGCATTCCTGAAGATGAAAAGATAAAGTGGAAACTCTATGCCCTGTACCGTAAACAGAAACAGTATTTTCAGGAAAAAGGTACATGGATAACTTCCATACGGCAATTGGTAGATAAGCCCGTTGTCGTTGACGGAAAACCGGTAAAAACAGCCCTCGAAGTGCATAGCGAAGGCTGGAATATAACGGCGGTAAGCCCTTTTACCGGTAACCTTCTTGTTATGAAGGAAGATGGAAAATTCACCAGTAAAACGACTAACAAATAATCTTATGAAAATCTTAAAACTCACTGTGTTTTATGCCCTCATATGCCTTGTTTCCTGTGGAAAACAGGAAAAAGCTACAGGGGAAAAAGAAGAAAAAGACATCTCCGGCAACACTGCCGAAAAAGCCTTTAAATACTGGACATGGATCACTGCCGATGCTAAAAGGACAGACGATTCGTACCGGGAAGAATTTGCCAAGTACAAGAATAATGGCCTGGATGCAGTACTCATTAATACCAATACCGATCCCGAACTGTTGGGAAGATTAACTCCCCTTGCCGATGAAGCCGGCCTGGAAGTACATGCCTGGATTATGGCCATGAACCGCCCAGGCGACTCCGTGGCCCTGCAACATCCGGATTGGTATGCCGTGAGCCGTGAAGGAAAATCCTGTTTCGATCACAGGCCTTATGTAGATTATTACCAGTGGCTCTGTCCTACGAGAGAAGAGTCCCGGAATCACGTACTGGGCCTGGTGGAAGGCCTGGCCAAAGTAAAAGGAGTGGCCAGTGTACATCTCGATTATATCCGTTTTCCCGATATTTTTCTTCCTATCGGGTTACTGCCGAAATATGACCTCGAGCAAAAAGAAGAACTTCCGGAATTTGATTTCTGCTATTGCGATGTCTGTGTGGCCGAATTTGAAAAAATACATCATAAGAACCCGAGGGAATTCAAAGACCCTGCCCTGGATATGGAGTGGAAGCAATTCCGCCTGAACAAAATAAGGGCAGTAGTAAACGATGCTTATGAAATAGCTCATGAAAACGACAAAATACTCACAGCGGCTGTATTCCCTTATCCGGAAATGGCAGACCATATGGTACGCCAGCGTTGGGATAAATGGAATATTGATGTAGTGCTGCCCATGATCTATCACAATTTCTATAATGAAGAGACCGACTGGATAGGTTTTGCAACAAAACAGGGGGTACAGGACCTGAAAGACAAAAAAACTGAACTCCACACCGGAGTCTATGTTCCCGAAATGTCTCCTGGAGAAATAAAAGAAGCCGTAAAACTCGCAAAAGAGAACGGGGCTAAAGGCGTCTCATTCTTTGACGGCCCCGCGCTTACCGATGGTATGCTGAAAGCGATCAAAGAAACCAAAGAAGGGCGATAGTGCCGGTTTTTGAATGTATTAATAGTTGCCCGTGACATCGACGGAGAGATAACAGAAAATATACCTGCTATGATAGACAGACGTAAATTTATCACAAAAACTGCCCTTGGAACGGTAGCGGTGGGAACACTCTACAGCTGCGTGGACAATGGTATAAAACCCCATGACCCCCAGAAAAAATCCGGAGTTGCTGCCGGTGACGATAAACCGGTTAAGAAACCTGTATTGATATCTACGTGGAATCACGGGCTACCGGCCAACGAAGAAGCCTGGAAAACACTTAAAAACGGCGGGTCCGGTCTGGATGCCGTGGAAGCCGGGGTAATGACTGCCGAAGCCGATCCGAAGGTTTCCAGCGTAGGCTATGGCGGATGGCCCGACAGGGAAGGAAAAGTTACCCTGGATGCCTGTATCATGGATCACCAGAGCAATTGCGGTTCCGTAGCTTTTTTACAGGATATAAAACACCCAATATCCGTAGCGAGAAAAGTGATGGAAAAAACCCCGCATATTATGCTTGTAGGGGAAGGAGCGAAACAGTTTGCCCTGGAAGAAGGATTCAAAGAAGAAAACCTGCTTACCGAAGATGCCGAGAAAGCATACAGGGAATGGCTGGAAAAATCCGAGTACAAACCGGTTATTAACATAGAAAACCACGATACCATAAGCATGCTTGCCATAGATGAAAACGGTGACCTTTACGGAGCCTGCACTACCAGTGGGGCTGCTTGGAAGGTACACGGCAGGGTAGGGGATTCTCCCATTATCGGCGCAGGGCTGTTCCTGGACAACGAAGTGGGAAGTGCTGCCGCCACAGGGCTTGGAGAAGCTGTAATGCGGACCTCCGGAAGCGCTATGGTAGTGGAACTCATGCGCCAGGGGAAAAGTCCCATGGAGGCGTGTAAGGAAATCGTGGAACGCATCTATAAAATATACAAAAACCGTCCCGATCTGGAATATTTGCAGATAGGCTTTATCGCGCTGAATAAACAAGGCGAATACGGGGCCTATTGCCTGCGCCCCGGATTTAATTATGCTGTTTACGATGAAAAGGACGGAAACCGCCTGATAGACGGCGAATATAAGATTTCATAATCCCCCTATGATTTTCCTGTGGGGCCTTTACCGGCCCTGCGGGAATTTTTTAATAACCCGGATTTTTCACATGTTCCGTACTTCTGTGTATTTCTTCAAATCTCAATGATCCGGACCTAATTCAGGAAAAATGAAAGTAAACCCGATATATCCTTATATTCTGACTTTGGTCATACTGCTCTCCGGATGTGACCGCCCGGAAAAAATAACGTTTAAGGAAAGTGACATTTCCATCATCCCCCGACCGAAAGAACTGAAGTTCCGGGAAGGAGCTTTTGTGTTTGACAGGGAAACCGTTTTTGTAACCGGAGAAGAATACCGGAAGATCGCAGAAATATTGACTGGAAAATTCCGCAAAGCAGCCGGATGGGAACCGGAAATAGTAAACTCCCAACCTTCCGGGAATTATGTAGCCTTCCGCAAAGATGAAACCCTGGAAGATGAAGCCTATGCGCTTAGTGTCACTGAAAACAGTGTAACCATATCCGCTGCCGGGTATTCCGGTTTCCTGTATGGTCTGGAAACTTTACGTCAATTATTGCCGGTAGAAATAGAAAGTGCGGCTTTGCAGGGTAATCTCACCTGGGCTGTTCCCACAGTGGAAATTCAGGATAGCCCGAGATTTCCATGGCGTGGCCTTATGCTCGACGTTTCCAGGCATTTTTTTCCGAAAGAATATGTGTTGAAAGTCATAGACGGACTGGCATTCCACAAAATGAATATATTGCACTTTCACCTAGTGGACGACCAGGGATGGCGGATAGAAATTGAAAAATACCCGAAGCTTACCGAAATCGGAGGCTACCGTGTAGATAAAGAAGATATGCACTGGAATGCCCGTCCTGTACCCGATCCTTCGGAAAAAGCTACTTACGGCGGGTTTTATACCCGGGAGGATATTAAGGAAATTGTGGCTTATGCCAAAGAAAATGGAATAGAAGTAGTACCTGAGATAGAGATGCCTGCGCATGTGATGAGTGCTATTGCTTCTTATCCTGAATTATCCTGTAAGAGAGAACCCATCATGATACCTTCCGGGGGAGTGTGGCCTATTACCGATATCTACTGTGCAGGAAAAGAATCAACTTTCGAATTCCTCGAAAATGTACTGACCGAAGTGATGGAGCTATTTCCTTCCAGGTATATTCATGTAGGTGGAGACGAAGCGACCAAAACCAACTGGAAAACCTGTCCGCATTGTCAGAAACGGATAAAAGAAGAAGGGCTTGCAGGCGTGGAAGAACTGCAAAGCTATTTTATGAAGCGCATCGAGAAATTTGTCAGTTCCAAAGGAAGGGTGATGCTCGGTTGGGATGAAATACTCGAAGGCGGACTTGCGCCCGGGGCCACTGTGATGAGCTGGAGAGGTATACAAGGCGGATGGGAAGCATCTGCACAAGGGCACGATGTGGTGATGACGCCTGTATCCCACTGCTATTTCGATTATTATCAGGGGCCGCAGGATTCCGAACCCCTGGCATTCAATGCGTATACTCCCCTGAGTAAAGTATACGGATTCGACCCGGTGGTAGATTCCATGAGTGTTAACCAGGCACGACACGTACTGGGGGGGCAGGCCAATCTGTGGTCCGAATATATTCCCACAACTTCACATTCCGAATATATGATCTACCCGAGGCTGACTGCTCTGGCAGAGACTGTATGGAGCCCGAAAGAAGGCCGGGATTGGAATGATTTTACGGCCAGGCTGGAACATATGTTCAAGAGATATGACGAACTCGGGATCAATTATGCCAGAAGTGCCTATACCATAATGGCAGATGCCAAAGTGGACAAAGACCAGAAAGTGACAATAGCCCTGACAACCGAATTTCCGGATACGGATATCCGTTATGTGCTTAATGAAGAAAATCTCGCTTCCGCCGACAAATATACTACCCCCATAGAAATTACCGGAACAACAACGGTAAGGGCTTCCCGGTTTGAAAATGATAAACCGGTGGGTAAGGTTTTTGAAAAAACATTTACCTGGCACAAGGCAGTCGGTAAAAAAGTGACCTATGCGAACGAGTGGAACAAAAACTATCCCGGCTCGGGTACATACAATATGGTCAATGTATTGCGCGGCGGTAAGGATTTTCACGACGGGCAATGGCAGGCCTGGATAGGTAATGATATGGAAGTGGTCATAGACCTGGAAGAACCTGCGGAACTTACAAAAGTCACCGTCGGATCTATGGAAAACCAGGGAGCGGGAATATACTATCCGATCCGGGTAGAGGTATTGCTCTCTGACGACGGAAAAAATTTTAAAAAAGCAAATGAAATACAACGGGATTATGCCAAAAACGGTAACGCCGATCTAAAGGATTTTCCGGTGACCTTTCCTCCACAATCCGCGCGTTACATAAAAGTAAAGGCAACCAACCTGGGAAAAACCCCAAACGGTGGGAACACCTGGCTTTTTGTCGATGAGATTGTAGTGGAGTGACACCCCAAAAACAAACGCAATTACAACACCATGAAAACGCTCAAAATATTATCCGTAAGCCTTTTAATGTCCCTTTACACCGGGACTGCCCAGGAGAAACCTGTGGATTACGTGAATCCTTTTATAGGCACCTCCAATTTCGGGGCAACCAATCCGGGGGCTATTGCTCCCAGGGGAATGGCTAGTGTATCACCCTTTAACGTGGCCGGAAAGCAGAATGTACTGGAGAAAGACAGCAGATGGCTTTCCAACCCCTATGTACATGAAAATAGTTTTCTCACGGGGTTTACCCATGTCAATCTAAGTGGTGTAGGATGCCCGGACCTGGGAGTCATCATCACTATGCCTACCACGGGTGATCTGGAAACCGATCACCTGAAATACGGAACAACCTACACCGATGAGGTGGCCAAAGCGGGATATTATAGTGTGAATTTGTCTGAATATAATGTTCGTGCGGAAGCCACGGCCAGTACAAGGACGGGAGTAACCCGCTATTCATTCCCTGCGGGAAAGTCCAATATACTACTCAATCTTGGCCTGGGGTTGACTAATGAGCAGGGAGCCATGGTAAAAGTGGTTTCCCCTACCGAAATAGAAGGAATGCGGACCGTAGGGTCTTTCTGTTACAATAGCCCGGAACATGCGTATCCCGTATATTTTGTGGCGAAATTTTCCATCCCTGCCGAAGAATTCGGTATCTGGAAAAAGCCGGCCACTTACGAAGGTGTGGAAGCTCAATGGATGACCTACAATGGTAAAACCCGTATGATGAAAGACTTTACCCGTGAGGTGGTGGGAGACAGTATAGGCGCCTATTTCCGGTACGATTTTAAAAAACCGACCCAGGTAGAAGTTCAGATAGGGGTATCTTACGTGAGTATAGACAATGCCAGGAAAAATCTGGAAAAAGAAACAGGCGGACTCTCATTTGACGTGGTTTACGAAAAAACGAAGAATGCCTGGAACGAACAGCTTTCCAGGATAGAAGTAGAAGGCGGGACCGAAGACGATAAAACTATTTTTTACACGGCCTTGTACCATACGCTCATCCATCCGAACATATTCAATGATATTAACGGGGAATACCCGGAGATCGCTACGGGAAAGATCGGGAAGACTGACAAACGCCGTTTTACGGTGTTCTCTCTCTGGGATACCTATCGAAATTATCACCAGTTTATGAGCCTTCTTTATCCCGACCAACAGTTGGAAATGGTAAAAAGCATGCTCGATATGTACGACGAAAACGGCTGGCTGCCCAAATGGGAGCTCAACTCCACGGAGACCTTTACCATGGTAGGCGATCCGGCTTCTGTAGTTCTTGCAGATACCTATCTGTGGGGCCTTACCGGTTTTGATATAGAAAAGGCTTATGAAGCCATGAAAAAAGGGGCAACACAACTGGAAGACAACCCGATCCGTCCCGCATTGGACGATTATATTCGCGATGGCTATGTCAATTCGGAGAGTTTGCCCGACGGTGTGGTGTCTACCACTCAGGAATATAATATTGCCGATTATGCCATTGCCCGACTGGCCAAGGCCCTCGGCAAAAAAGAGGATTATCAATTGTTCAGTAAACGTTCGCTGTCTTACCGTAAACTCTTCGACAAGAAATTAAAACTCCTGCGGCCCAGGAACCCTGATGGGAGCTGGTACGAACCTTTCGATCCGGTTAAAGGAGCTAATTTTGAGAAGAACATGGGATTTATAGAAGGGAACGCTTGGCAGTATGTCTTTATGGTGCCCCAGGATATAGAAGGAATGATAAAACTGATGGGAGGACGTAAAAATTTCGAGACCCGGCTCGACTATATTTTTGATAACGGCCACTACGACATGGCCAACGAACCTGATATCGCGTATCCTTTTCTTTACAACTATGTAAAGGGAAGCGAATGGAAGGCGCAGAAACGGGTTCGCGAGTTGTTGGATACGTATTATAAAAATGCTCCCGACGGTCTTCCCGGCAACGATGATACGGGGACCATGTCGGCCTGGGCCATTTATGCCATGATGGGAATATACCCGGTAACCCCGGCCAACCCGGAATATACCTTTGTTGCCCCCAGGTTTAGCAAAGTAACCATTCACCTGGATACCGATTACTATGCGAAGGACAAACTGATCATTACCAGTGACAATCCCGGAGAAGGAAGATATATCGATAAAATAATAGTTAACGGGAAAGAGCACCAGGGATATTTTATTTCTGATAAGAAATTATTAAGTGCCGGCGAGATACTTTTTCATTCAAGTAAGAAGCATTAAAGCAGCCCTGTAATTTATCGTTAACCGCGATAAGAGCGCGAAGTATGTTAACCGGGCTTACAGTAAAGAAGCGTTACAAAGCCTCGCCAGATAATCATAATGTTCTCCCTGGCATACGAGTTCACAGTTTAGCCCGTTGGAAACGGCGGCATTCTGTAGGGTATTATAATCGGCATAAAGCCAGGGGAATCCGGGGCTTTGCATACCTTTATATTTCATGCGGAATTCAACTTCACCGTAATACTCCGGGGAAGAGGGTATCCAGTGCCCGCCGTCCTCATCCTCGTCGAACATATAAATAATATCGGAAGAATCCAGCAATATCTGCCCGCCCTCATTCAGCAGGCTTTTGAGGTGTGATAGAAAGTTATCTATATATGCCAGTTTTCCGCATATACCCAGCCCGTTCATCAGTAAGAGTACAGTATCGAATTTTGCACCGTGATACTGCATGATATCCTGAACAAAAACACGGGTAAGTCCTCTTGACTTACAGACGTCCACTGCTCCCGGAGAGGTGTCTATGGCAGTGACATCAAACTTTTTCTCTTTTTCGAGATATAAAGCATGACTTCCCGCACCACATCCTATGTCCAGGACTTTTCCGTATGCCAGTTGAAGGGCCTTCTGTTCTGTTTTTGGCATTTCCTCATAATTACGGAATAGGTAGGGAAGCGGTAATTCGTCTTCTTCCGAAATGGAAGTCTCAGTAATAATATCTTCCGTGTAATTTCCCTGCTGGTAATCCCGTAAGGCCGTTCCGATAATATCCGGGCCTTCTGCTTTATGTTTTTCCTCCTTCATAAGATGTTAAACAGTCTATGTTTATTAAATCACTGGCGCTCGTTTGCAACGAGTGCCCCCTTACAATTCCCAAAAAAAATCATTTGCACTCCAAAACCCGATATGAAACATTAATTTTGCATCATGGACGATTTTCTGAAACGACTGCCGCAACTCGCCAAAGATAAACATAAGGAGAACAAGAAATACTTCGCCGGGCTCAAAAAGAAACCGCCGAAGAATCTGGATTATGTGATGCAGGAACTGCATCATGCCGAATTTGAACGGACCGACTGCCTGAAATGCGCGAACTGCTGTAAAACTACCGGGCCGCTGTTTACCAATGCCGATATAGAGCGCATAGCAAAATATTTGAAAATGAAACCGCAGCAGTTCACGGACACTTATCTCCGTATCGATGAAGACAACGATTACGTATTACAAAGTGTGCCCTGCACTTTTCTCGGCCCGGACAATTATTGTGCTATTTATGACATACGTCCCAAAGCATGCCGTGAATACCCACATACCGACCGGAAAAAATTCCACCAGATTACCAACCTCACCTTAAAAAACACATCTATTTGTCCCGCAGCTTACAATATCGTAGAGGAAATGAAAAAAAGAAGGATTTGAAATAGTGTTTTAGTCCTTTAGTTGTTAGTTTGGATCTGAGTTGCCCCCTACCGGTGCTCGTTTGAACGTAGTAGAAACAGTACTTATCCAGGCATTTCCGTAACCCTTTCGTTCACAAATTCCAGGAACCGTCTATCTTCTTCTGTAAACGGATGCGGCCGTATGCGCACCGATATCAGGCCGCTCCATATTTTTTCTTTGGATATTTCCCGGTGCCGATAACCTTTGTTCCATCTAGGATTTAAGATCTGAAGCTCGTAAAGAATACAACGAGCTCGCCGGCTATATTCCGAACTGCGAAGGAAATGAAGAAAAAGGTGCCAATCAACTGAAACAAAAGATGTTTTAGTCTTATTTGCGGCACTTTTGTTTTTCAGCTATTCACAGTAGTTGTTGGTCGAATTTTTTTGATAAACATTAACTTAAATATAACTTTTATAAAGGCTAACGTTAATAGTGTCTTTAGTTAACGTGAATTAATCCTAATATTTATTGTATGAGAAAGAATTTGTTAACAGTTGTACTGTTTTTGTTCTTGTTTTCGGTGCAGGTTGCCGGAGCACAGGGCATTACAGTGACGGGTACTGTCATCAGTGCACAAGACGGCTTACCGTTGCCAGGAGCCAACGTGGTTCTGAAGGGAACGGATAATGGAACTTCTACCGATTTTGACGGTAATTATGCCTTGGATAACGTACCGGAAGACGGCGTGCTGGTATTCTCTGTTATGGGGTATGCCAGCCAGGAAATACCTGTTGCGGGACAGACTACAATAGATGTGAAGCTCGAGGAAAGTGCAGAACAATTAGGCGAAGTGGTAGTAACGGCCCTGGGTATTAATAAGGAGAAGCGGAAACTTGCCTATTCGGTTACAGAAGTGGAGAGCGAAGACCTTGCAGTAGCCAGAGAGACCAATGTGGCCAACTCCTTAAGCGGTCGTGTTGCGGGTTTGGTAGTCAAAGGGACGAACAGCGGTCCGGGCGGAACGGCTAATATTACCTTAAGGGGGTTGCCCAGCGTCAGCGGAACGGGGTCTCCGTTGTATGTAATTGACGGTATTCCGATGGACAATACCCAGCGAGGAGCCTCAGGCCAATGGGGAGGTGCCGATATGGGAGATGGTATTGGGAACCTAAACCCGGACGACATAGAGAAAATGACCGTGCTCAAAGGACAGTCGGCGTCGGCTCTGTACGGTTCCAGAGCTTCTAATGGCGTTATTCTGATCACCACCAAAAAAGGGAAAAAAGGAGATGACTGGGCACTCAATTATACAATGAACGCTATGGTAGAGGAAGCTGTAGACCTTACCGATTTTCAGAGCATATACGGTCAGGGTACCGGAGGGGTAAGACCAACCACAGCATCTAATGCACAGGGAACAAACAGGTTTGCCTGGGGAGAGCGTATGGATGGTGGTGACGTTATCGGTTATGACGGGCAACAGTACGCTTATTCTCCTGCTAAGAACAGCTATCTGGACTTTTACAGGACCGGATCCAATATCACCAATAGCGTATCGGTCTCCAAAGGAACAGAATCGGGGACTTTTCGCTTGTCCATGTCTAACCTGACCTCGAAAGCCATTGTCCCCAACAGCGATTTGAAAAGGAATACAATTACGCTCAATGTCGATCAGAACATAACCGACAAGCTCAATGTATCGGCTATGATGAATTATATAGATCAGCAGACGGACAATGCCCCTTATCTGAGCGATGGGCCGAGAAACCCCAATAATTTTATATTTCTCGCACCTAATGTAGACCAGACGATATTTGCTCCCGGTTATGATCCTGAAACCGGGGCAGAAACCGTATTTAGCGACGATAACTACGTGACTAACCCCTATTTTATAACAGAGCGGGGGATAAACGACATAAACAGGAGGCGCCTCATATCCATGTTGAGCGCAAAATATAATTTTACATCCCGCATCTACGCCATGCTGCGGGTGGGGAACGATGTATCGAATGATAAAGTCTTTAACGTAGAACCTACGGGGCTGGCATATACCCGGGACCTGGAAGGCGCTTTGATTGCCAGGGGACAATCGGAAAGATCAGAATTAAACGTAGACGGTATGTTTGGTGCTACGGTAGACCTTACCGAGGATATAGAGTTGGATGCCCTTGCAGGTGCCAGTTTGAGAAAGAACAAGTACGAGTCAGTGAACTTAAACGGGTCACAGTTTGTTATACCTTTCCTTTACTCGCCTACAAACCTCAGGACGTACAATAGAGAATACATCTTTAACGAAAGAGAAGTACACTCTGCTTACTACTCTGTAGGCCTGGGTTATAAAGACTTTCTTACCTTAACTACCACGGGGCGCTATGATGTGTATTCTACTTTATCCTCGCCGGGCAGGTCCGACAATAACCTGTTTTCCCCATCGGTAACAGGGGCTTTTATTTTTAGTGATCTTTTAAATACGGAAAGCCTTACATTCGGTAAACTCAGGGCTTCTTATGCAGTGACCAGCGGTGAGCCCACCGAGGCTTATCAAAACCGGTTCTATTACACTTCCGGAAATACGTACAGCGGAGTACCCACCGGAGAGTCGCCGTTAGAATTGCCTAATACCGATTTAAAACCCTTCAGCACAAGCGAAGTGGAATTCGGGCTGGAACTTGGTTTCTTCAACAACAGACTATCGTTCGACGTCGCTTATTTCGACAAGAAGACAAAGAACGAGATTATTGCCACGAATACCAGTATTGCTTCAGGTTTTAACCGTGGCTGGGTGGGAACGGGGTCTACGCAAAACAGGGGGCTGGAATTCCTCGTGTCCGGAACGCCGATCATGAACGATAATTTTTCATGGAGGAGCTCGTTCAACTTCACCTCTGTTAAGAATGAGGTGTTGCAAACCGATGAAGATAATAACCCTATCAACCTGGGACAAAACCGCGCCACTTTGGGAGATGCGGTAACCGCTTATGTAGTAGGTAAAGCCGGACCGCAGATCATGGCTTACGATTATGCTTATGACGATAACGGAAATATAGTGGTAGATGAGTCCGGTTTGCCGGTAAGAGGAGATCTCAAAACCTGGGGCACCGTACTGCCCACATTCTACGGAGGCTGGAACAACGAATTCCGGTATAAGAACTTTACACTGTCTTTCCTCATTGACTTTAACTACGGAAATAAAGTATTATCCGCTACGGAATACTACTCCCATTACAGGGGTTTACATAAAAATACCTTAACAGGAAGGGAAAACGGGATTACGACCAATGGCATCACGGCATCGGCCGAGAACTATTATCAGGCGCTGGCGCAGAATGTGACCAGGACCAGCATAGTGGATGGTGATTTTATCAAATTCCGGCAGTTGTCCATAGGATATACGCTCCCGGATGAATTATTTGAAAAAATGCCGGTTTTAAAAGGAGTAGATATTTCATTGGTAGCAAGAAACCTCTTTTTCCTGATGCGGAAAGCGGATAATATAGACCCTGAGGCCAATTTCGGCTCTACGATCGATTATAGCGGGATTGAAGGAACAAGTTTGCCGTCGACAAGATCATTCGGCGTGAATGTTAATTTTAAATTGAATTAATCATGAAGAAGTATATAAGCATACTGTCCGCGGCATTTCTCCTGGTTTCAACGGCCTGCGACAGCGATTTTGCAGAGTTGAATACCGATCCGAATAATGCCGATGAAGAATTGTTTGATCCGAATCTGTTACTTCCGAGAGAGTTATACGATTACGGGAATATGACTACCGGTTACTCGGGCCCCATACTCTTTCAAAGTATGTGGATGCAGATTATGGCTTCTACTTCTACCGGTGGGGCTAATTATTATACTAATGGCGATAAATACGCAATCTCCGGAAGTACTACAACCTATATACAAAGTGCGTGGAATGCCGGTTATGAGGTGACATCGCGTGTTTTTGAAATGCAGAAGCTGGCCGAAGAAAAAGAGATGCCCAATTTGTACGCTCTCGGCGATATTGTGAAAGTCTTAAGCCTGTCATACGTTTCCGATGTATACGGAGATATCCCGTATTCCGAAGCTGGACAGGCAGAAGAAGGAAATACCAGGCCGGTTTACGACAGGCAGGAAGATCTGTACCCCGCCATGTTGGAAGATCTCGATGCTGCTATTCTGGCACTGGATGATTCCCGGGATGAGATTACCAGCGATGTGCTTTACGGAGGAGACCTGGACCAATGGCGGAAATTCGGTTATTCCCTTATGCTCAAACTGGCGATGAGAATGGTGGACGTCAATCCGGAATTATCTGTAGAATACGCCAACAGGGCCATAGCAGGAGGCGTGTTTGAATCTGCTGACGACGAAGCTGTCCTCCCTTCCGATAATACCAATGGTTTTGCCAACAGCAATGCCAATGCCCTTCTCACCGCGGCAGATATATACCAGGTGAGATGGTCTAAAGTCTTGATAGATTATATGCAGGCTACGGACGATCCGAGATTGGCTGTTGTTGCCGAAGTACCGCCTGCAGGTTTATTGGCTAACCAAAACGGTAGTGTTGTGGGAGACAACGACCCGGATTCTCAATTAGGCATGCCCAATGGCTATGACCTGAACGGGGGAAGTACCGATATTTCTACGGAACCTGATTACCCCGGGGGAACAGGTTCCGGAGATGATGCTACCCCTATAGGAAATTACTCCCGCCCTACGGCCATATACAGGGACAGGGATGCGCCTGTATTTGTGCTGACCTATGCCGAAATCCAGCTTTTACTGGCCGAGGCGGCCATACGAGGTGGCTATAATACCGCGCAAACAGCAGCGGAATACTATGAAAACGGGGTAACGGGAGCTATGGTAGCTATCAATAAATTTGGAGGAACACAAATTTCTTCCGGCGATATGGCCGATTACGCAGCTAATAATCCACTCGATACCGGCAGCGAAGAGAATGCCCTGAGAATGATTAACGAGCAAATCTGGGCTACAACCGGGCTTTTGAATAACTATACCGAAGCCTGGAACAACTGGAAGAGAACAGGGTACCCTGAACTAACCCCGGTAAATTACAGCGGAAATTTTGCTAACGGAATGATCCCGGTAAGGCAGATTTACCCGAGTTCAGAAAGTACGACAAACCCGGATAATCTAAGTACTGCCATCTCCAATATGGGTGGAAATACCTGGAATACCCGTGTGTGGTGGGATACCGAATAAGGAACTAAAAAGGATATACCTGGTAAATGCCCTCGTTTTTCGGGGGCTTTTATTTTGGATTCGGTGCTTTTACTTTACTGGTGCTCGTTTGAGCCTGGCGGAAACGAGTACCTGTTTTCCGGGCATTTGTAATACCACCTTAGCCTGCGCCCGCCGATTTTCCCATAAACAAAGGGCCATGTGACTGACTTAAGTCCTTATACAAGCACTTCTGCAACCCTTGCATTTACAAATTCCAGGAACCTTTCGTCTTCTTCAGTAAACGGATCGGCCATATGTGAGTCGATATCGATCTGCCCGATATTTTTACCGTTGACAAACAGCGGAATTACGATCTCAGCCTTTACATAAATGCTGCACGCGATGTAATTATCCTGAGCCTTGACATCGGCGACCACAAAATTCTGGTCAGAAACCGCTACCTGGCCGCATATTCCCTTTCCGAAAGGAATAATAACATGATCTGTAGGCTCCCCGGCGAAAGCGCGGAGTTTTAATTCATCTTTGTCGCCATTCTTAAAATAAAAACCCACCCAGTCATAATAGGGGATATTTTTCTTTAAGAGTTCACATACCCCGGTAAGCCGGGCATCTATAGCGGTGTCCCGTTGTAAAATAGTTTCTACCTGTGGTCTCAGTTCTTCAAAAGTCATGGAAATACGATTTTGCCGCAAAGTTACTTCATATTTGAAGATTTTCTGCCTAACCTTTCAGTACATGACATTTTTTTATTTCAATTAACATTGAATGTATTACCACAAGGCAAAACGCATCTTGATGTTTGGTATTCGGGTATTCGGGTATACGGGTATATGGATGGATATTGATAACTCGTACACTCGACCACAGACATACTCGTATGACGAAATTAATTTTTGTCATATACTAAAGCCTAACCTTTAAAGACATTTATACGGGAACTTTTTCAAAAAAAGTATAGTAGTTCCTTTTAGGTGAAATGAAGATGTGTTAGGATAAAATAAGGATGTTTTTAGCTGAAAAATAGAAGTTTTTGAAAGGAATAATGAAAGTTTTGGTTCCTACACCCGAAAATTTAGCTTTGGAAGCTAAATTTTTAGGTTTTCCAGTTAAAATTTTAGCTTTTTTTGCTAAAAATATCTTTGTTTTGTTCCAAAGGGAGATTATTTTATCCAAACAGGATATTAACCGACCTGAATATTTAATATTAATACTCAAAATTTTAGGTCTCAAACCTAAATCTTTGGGTCCGAAACCTAAAAAACAGTCAGTACGGTCGCCCGAAACCGGACAAGCGTGTTAACAATTTCAAAAATAAATTGTTAAAACAAAATATTTTCTACCTTTGTGTCCGGATGAAAAAGTTTTTTCTGAAAATATCATCTTTTCTGCTCGCCTTTCTGGTGTTGCTTTCCACGTTGTCTTTCACCGTGGAAAAACACTTTTGTGGTAGTTTCCTGGTGGATACCGCGATTTTTTCCGGAGCCGACAGCTGTGGAATGGAGGTGAAGCAGGATGATGGTTATTTGTGTACTGTTACCAAAACTTCCTGTTGTTCCGACGAGACCATATTGATCCAGGGACAGGATACCCTTCAGAAAGCCGTGGACAAGGAATTACATCAACAAGTGATATTCCTGAAAGCCTTTGTCTATACTTACCTCAATCTTTTCGAAGGGCTGGAAGAAAATGTCGTCCCTTTCCGGGATTACGCCCCCCCTTTGGTCGTCCGGGATATTCAGGTGCTGAACGACACTTTCCTGATTTAGTTTTAATGTTATAACCGTTTTCCGGCGATATTGTCGCATGGACAGGATACCGTTATCCCGTCCCGATGCTTCGATATATCGTCTTTGTTTACAGTTACAGCATTAAAACAGAATCTATGTTAAATAAGATCATACACTATTTTTTGCATAACCGGCTGGTAACGATCCTTTTGCTGCTTCTCTTTACGGGTTGGGGACTGGTAACTGCGCCTTTCGACTGGGACACCGGGTTTTTACCGAAAGATCCCGTTCCTGTAGATGCCATTCCGGATATAGGAGAGAACCAGCAGATCGTCTTTACCAACTGGCCCGGCCGGTCACCACAGGATGTGGAAGACCAGATCACCTACCCGCTTACTACTTCTTTGCTGGGAGTACCGGGAGTTAAATCGGTACGGAGTACTTCCATGTTCGGTTTTTCCAGTATATACATCATCTTTGATGAAGATGTGGAATTTTACTGGTCGCGTTCCAGGATACTGGAAAAACTGAATTCCCTGCCGGCCGGTCTCCTTCCGGAAGATGTGCAACCGACCCTTGGCCCCGATGCTACCGGACTGGGACAGGTGTTCTGGTACACCCTGGAAGGACGTGATCCGGACGGCAATGTTACCGGAGGATGGGATCTCCATGAACTGCGCACAGTACAGGATTTTTACGTAAAATACGGCCTGAACGCCGTGGCAGGGGTTTCTGAAGTAGCGTCCATAGGAGGTTATGTACAGGAATACCAGGTAGATGTCAATCCCGATGCCCTCAAGGCCTATAATATCGGGATAGACCAGGTCATGATGGCCGTGAAGAATTCCAATCGCGATGCAGGGGCCAAGACCATAGAAGTCAACCAGGTGGAATACCTTGTCCGCGGCCTGGGATATATCAAATCCGTAGAGGACCTGGAAGAAACCGTAGTTGCCGTCAATGCCAATAAACCCATACTTATTAAGGACATAGGGAAAGTCACCCTGGGCCCTGCCACGCGGAGAGGCCTGCTGGATAAGGAAGGGGCCGAAGTGGTGGGTGGCGTTGTCGTGGCCCGTTATGGCTCCAATCCGCTGGAAGTTATTGATAATGTAAAAGACAGGATTAGCGAAATCGCTCCCGGTCTGCCTAAAAAGACACTGGCCGACGGCACCGAAAGCCAACTCACTGTCGTACCTTTTTACGACCGTACACAACTTATAAATGAGACTATCGGTACCCTGGAAAGAGCACTTTCTCATGAAATACTTATCAGTATTATCGTAGTTATCGTACTGGTACTGAACCTGAGGGCTTCGGTACTCATTTCCAGCCTGCTCCCGGTAGCGGTACTGATGACTTTTGTGGTGATGCGTTACGCAGGGGTCGATGCCAATGTAGTTGCCCTTTCGGGTATTGCCATAGCCATAGGCGTTATGGTGGATGTGGGGATCGTGTTTGTGGAGAATATGATCCGGCACCTGGAATTTAAAGAAAATAAAGGAGCCAGGGGAAAGGCCCTCTCAAAAGTCATTTATAAGGCAACCGTAGAGGTAGCCCCCGCAATAACTACGGCATTGGCCACAACCGTGGTGAGTTTCCTCCCCGTGTTCTTTATGGAACATGCCGAAGGCAAATTATTCCGGCCGCTGGCTTTTACGAAAACCTTTGCCCTAGCAGCTTCCTTTGTACTGGGAATTATTGTGCTGCCAACCCTGTCGTATTTTGTGTTCTCACCCGGATCGGGGAAAAAGAAAATGACAACGATATGGAATATTTCCCTGGTAACGGGAGGAATATTGCTCGCCCTTATCTTTAAAATGTGGCTTCCGCTTGCACTGGTAGTTATCGGGCTCATAAAACTGCTGGAATACCGCAGTCCCGGTTTTTTGGGAAAATATTCTTCGGAGGTCACGCTCTTCATCGTACTGGCAGTGACCCTGTTTTTCCTTGCGGAAGAATGGGTACCCCTGGGACCCCAGAACAGTCTGCTCACCAATTATCTTTTTGTTATCGTACTGCTGGCACTTATCCTGGCCGTATTACTGGCAGTGGTACGTTATTACGAGCCTATTCTGAAATGGTGCCTGGTACATAAAGGCAAGTTCCTGCTGGTTCCCCTGTTCACCGTATTTTTCGGGCTGATGATATGGATAGGTTTTCCGAAGATGTTCGGTTTTGTGGCCCGCGGACTGGATAATCTGGGGTGGAATGTCCGTACTACAACCATATGGAGCGGACTGGCCCATACGTTTCCGGGAACGGGAAAAGAGTTTATGCCTTCACTGGACGAAGGCAGCTTTCTGTTGATGCCCACTTCCATGCCCCATGCGGGAATAGAAGAGAACAAGCGTGTGGTACAGCAACTGGATATGGCCGTTGCGCGGATACCGGAAGTGGATATGGCCGTAGGAAAACTGGGGAGGGCAGAAAGTGCCCTGGACCCGGCGCCCATTTCCATGTATGAAAATATAATTAATTACAAACCGGAATACAGTACGGGTGAAAAAGGAAGGCGACAGACCTATAAAACGGATAATGAAGGGAAGTTTGTTCTAAAATCGGGAGATACCCTTACCAATGATGAGGTACTGGAGAGAGGTTATTCGGATAAGGACCTGGTAAAAGACAGTGACGGATCGTTTTTCCGGAACTGGAGAAGTTCGGTCAGATCTCCGGATGATATCTGGAATGAAATTATAAAGGTTACCGGCATTCCCGGGGTGACTTCCGCACCCAGACTACAACCTATAGAAACCCGCCTGGTGATGTTGCAGACCGGTATGCGGGCTCCTATGGGGATCAAGGTATACGGACCGGACCTGGAAACCATCCAGGATTTCGGTATTCAACTGGAAAATCTCCTTAAACAGGTACCTTCCGTAAAACAGGAAGCCGTTTTTGCCGATCGTATCGTGGGGAAACCCTATTTGCAATTGCATATAGACCGCAATGCCATAGCACGGTACGGACTTAGTGTAGAGCAGCTGCAACAGGTCATAGAAACTGCCATAGGAGGTATGCAGGTTACCAGTACGGTAGAAGGAAGGGAGCGCTTCCCGGTGAGGGTAAGGTACCCGAGGGAACTTCGCGACACACCCGAAAAGATAAAAAAGATACTGGTACCAACTCCTTCCGGGGCACAGATTCCCCTGGGAGAACTGACGAAAACAGAATACCTCCGTGGGCCCCAGATGATAAAAAGCGAAGAGACCTTCCTTACCGGTTATGTGCTTTTCGATAAGAAAGAAAATTATGCGGAAGTGGATGTAGTGAACGATGCCAGACAGTTTATCGAAGAAAAAATAGCGGCCGGGGAATTACAGGTCCCCAAAGGCGTTAGCTATAAGTTTTCCGGGAATTACGAAAACCAGGTACGTGCCGTAAAGAGATTAGCTATCGTAATTCCCCTGAGCCTTGTGCTCATCTTTTTACTGCTGTACTTTCAATTCCGTACCGTCATCGCCTCTACCATTCACTTTTCCGGTGTCTTTGTAGCCTTTGCAGGAGGATTTATCATGCTCTGGCTCTACGGACAGGGCTGGTTTATGGATTTTGCCATAGCCGGGGTGAACATGCGCGACCTTTTCCAGATGCACACGATAAATCTCAGTGTAGCTGTTTGGGTAGGGTTTATAGCCTTGTTCGGGATCGCTACCGATGACGGGGTGATTATGGGGACCTATATTCACCAGGTCTTTGAAGAAAAACAACCGAAAACCGTCCCCGAAGTAAGAGCAGCTGTACTTGAAGCCGGGCTGAAACGGGTGCGTCCCGCCATGATGACCACGGCGGTGACCATTATTGCCCTGTTACCGGTACTGACCTCCACGGGGAAAGGCGCGGATATTATGGTGCCCATGGCTATACCTACAGTGGGAGGAATGTTCATACAGATAATGACCATGTTCGTGGTCCCTGTATTACAGGCGTACTGGCGGGAAACCGTAGTGAAAAAAGAAACACCGGAAACAAACACTAAAAAATTATAGAAATGGGAAAGATGATCTGGATATTATGCTGTGTATTACTGCCCGTAAAAATGACAGCACAGACTCTTGAGGATTACCTGCAGACGGCCGCGGAAAATAATCCGAAGATCAAGGCCTCTTATGCTGAATTTGAGGCTGCCATGCAGAAGGCCCCGCAGGTGAGCAGTCTGCCGGACCCTACATTGACGATGAGCGCTTTCGGAAAAATGATAGAGACCCGCCTGGGCAAGCAGGAGGCCAAGTTCTCATTGATGCAGATGTTCCCGTGGTTCGGAACACTGAAAGCACAGAAAGATGCGACAACACTGATGGCGGAAGCGAACTTTCAGCAATACCTGGATGTCAGGGAAGAACTTTTCCTGGAAGTGAAAACGGTATATGCCGAAATGTACGAGCTGGAAAAGACCATCCGGTTCCAGGAAGAAAATATGGAAGTACTCAATACCTTCAGGGAACTGGCCCTGTCTAAATTCAGGAATGGTAAGGCCGCTATGGTGGACGTGGTCCGTGTGGATATGAAGCGCAACGAAACAGAAACAGAAATATCCCTGTTAAAGGATAAAAAAGAATCCGTGAAATACCGCTTCAATGCCCTCCTGAACGTCGGTTATGATAATGAAGTGGTCTTTCCGGAGGCACTTCCTTACGGCGAAGATAATGTGCAGGAGGAATACATAGAAGGAGACAGCCTGTTTGCTTCGCATCCGAAAATGTTGCAACTGGATAAACGTACCGCTTCGCTCGGGGCACAGAAAAGGGCCGCCGTAAAACAGGGATTGCCCATGCTGGGCCTGGGGGTGGATTATTCTATAATCAGCAAACAGACGGAAATGAACCCGAAGAATAACGGGCAGGATGTTATTATGCCTATGCTTTCCGTAAGCCTGCCGATCTTCAGAAAGAAGTATAAAGCAAAGGTAAAGGAAGCAGAATTCCTCGCCGAATCTGCCCAACATCAGAAAGTCGCGGTGAAAAACCAACTGCGGGCCGGGTATGAAATGGCAAAATACGATTTGAAAAAAGCAGAGCAACGTATAACATTGTATGACAAACAACTGGAAAGCAGCGGGCAGGTCATAAAGCTATTGTTATCGGCTTACAGTAATTCAGGCAGCGATTTTGAAGAGATACTCCGGGTGCAGCAGGAAAAACTGCTGTACCAGACCGCAAAGGCCACGGCCGAGAAAGACAGGTTTACGGCTAAAGCAAAGAAAGATTACTTATTAACAAAATAACCGGTAATGCCGCACGGCCGTGCGGCTCCAACGGGAGGGCATGACCCTCCCCCAAATAAATAGAACTATGAAAACAAAAAATAAAAATATCTGGATTATGGCGGGAATCCTTCTTTTCGGCTTTCTGCTGGGCTGGCTGGTGTTTGGCGGAAGCAGGGAAACGAAGGATAATCATGTGCACGGAAAAGAAAGCAGCGTTGCCCAAACATGGACCTGCTCCATGCATCCCCAGATAAGACAGAACGAACCCGGGAAATGTCCGATATGCGGCATGGACCTGGTGCCACTGGAAGATGGTGTTTCAAGCGGGGACCCTGCTGTGGTGGAGATGAGCGAAAACGCGGTGAAGCTGGCCAATATCCGTACAATGACCGTTGGCAGACAGGCCGCGGAGAAAGTGATCCGTCTCAATGGAAAGGTCGTGCCTGACGAACGTAAAGTATATGCGCAAACCACACATATACCCGGAAGGATAGAACAGCTTACCGTTAATTTTACCGGGGAAAGCGTAAAAAAGGGGCAATCCCTGGCCGTAGTGTATTCGCCCGACCTGGTGACTGCCCAGGAAGAATTGCTGCAGGCCTATACTATCCGGAATGCCCAGCCCGAACTGTTCGAAGCAGCAAAACAGAAACTACGCAACTGGAAGATAGGAGAGGCACAGATAGACAGGGTGCTGACTGATCAGAGCCCGGTACAGCGCTTTCCCATAAGAGCTGATGTAAACGGTATTGTTACCGAAAAGAAAGTGGAGCTGGGAGACTATGTAGAGCGGGGAACGCCTCTTTATGAAATAGCCGACCTTTCTGCGGTATGGGTGCTTTTCGATGTTTACGAAAGCGAAATGGTATGGATAAAAGAAGGGAGCAAAGTAAACTATACCATTGCTTCTTTGCCCGGAGAGGTCTTTGAAGGCGTCGTATCTTTTATAGACCCGTTGATCGATGCACAGACCAGGGTAGCTACTGCCCGGGTGGAGGTATCGAACAAGGACGGGAGACTGAAACCCGAAATGTTTGCTTCCGGGGAAATACGGGTGATGCCCGGTTCGGCATCGGAAGAAGAGATCACCATACCGAAGACCGCAGTGTTATGGACCGGGGAGCGTTCTGTCGTTTATACCCGGGAAGGGGCAGGTAACAGGCCGGGGTTCAGACTGCGTGAAGTCACCCTGGGGCCGTCCCTCGGAAATACCTATACCGTAAAAGCGGGATTGCAGGAAGGCGATGAAATTGTGGTTAACGGTACTTTTACCGTAGACGCAGCAGCACAACTGGCCGGGAAGCCAAGTATGATGAATCCGGAAGGAGGAAATAACAGTGCCGGGCACCATCACGGAAATTCCGGAACGGCTGTTCCCGGCACTATGGAAAGCCGGAATGCCCCGGTAAAAGCGAAGATTTCCGAAGAAGCCAAAGCCGCTTTGGAAAAAGTGACAGAGGCTTACCTGGTGCTCAAAGATGCATTGGTCGGTGGAGACCGGGCAGCAACAAAACAGGCCCTGGAATCGCTGGAATTTTCGATTGCATCCGTGGATATGTCACTTTTTAAAGGAACATCGCATGAACGCTGGATGGATCTTCAGAAGGGATTGGACGGATATGTGGAACGTATGATAGGAGCGGCGGATATAGAAGGGATGCGGACGTATTTTAAACCGCTATCCGACAACATGATTCGGATGGCGAATATGTTCGGGCCGTTTTCCGTAACTTTATACGTACAACACTGCCCTATGGCAGATTCGGATAAAGGGGCAGACTGGTTAAGTTTGTCGAAAGAAATACGCAATCCGTATTTCGGAGATAAGATGCTGAAATGCGGGGAAGTAACAAGTGAGATCAAATAAAAACAGAATAACGTTAAATTACATACCAATGAAAAACAGATTAGTAATAGCAATGCTGGCCCTGGCTACCGTAACAGGGATGTATTCCTGCAAACAGGAAAAAAAGGAAACCGTAAAGACCGTAGAGGAAAAACACGAAGATCATTCGGGGCACAAAGAAAATACGCACCATGAGGAAATGGTGGGTGACCTTTCTTTTAAGGACAATAAGATAGCTAATGCCTATAGCCATTACATCCACGTAAAAACCGCTTTGGTGCATACCGATGCCAAAGAAGCGAAGAACGGTGCCGGAATGCTGGTCAAAGCCCTTTCGAAAGTGGAGAATGCCGGAAAGGCAACTGATTTTGCCAAAGAAATCGAGGGTACGGACGATGTGGAAAAGCAGCGTAAGGCTTTTTACGGGCTTTCGGAAGTCTTTACTTCCTTGATAGACGGGCAGATAGCTTCGGGCACGGTGTATAAACAATTTTGTCCCATGGCATTTGATTTTGAAGGAGCGTATTGGTTATCTTCCGAAGAAGAAATACGCAACCCTTATTTCGGGGATAAAATGCTGAAATGCGGAGAAGTTAAAGCGAGGCTGAACTAAAACCGGAAGGAAAAGGAGATGTGAGGTTGGTTCGGTAGATCCGGAAACCTCACATCCCGATATCCGTAGCATGAAACTTCATATTAAAAATATGGTTTGCAGTCGTTGCAAGATGATTGTACGGGCCGAACTGGAGAAACTGGGGTTACGGCCTTTGTCCGTAGAACTCGGGGAGGTAGAAGTGTCCGGAGAGATCTCCGCAGAGCGTAAAACCGAGGTGGAAAGAGCCCTGGAAAAATATGGTTTTGCACTTATAGATGATAAAAAGAGCAGGCTCATCGAAAAAGTAAAAAACAAGATCATAGAACTCATACGCGGTCAGGAAAAAGAATTCCCGAAAACAAACATGTCCGACTACCTGAGCAGGGAACTTCACCATGATTATACTTATATCAGCAATCTGTTTACCCAGACCGAAGGGACTACCATCGAAAAATATTTTATTGCCCAGAAGATCGAGCGGGTAAAGGAGCTCCTGGTTTATGACGAATTGTCGTTGAGTGAGATTGCTTTTCAGTTGCACTATTCCAGTGTGGCACACCTGAGCCGGCAGTTTAAGAAAGTTACGGGACTTACCCCGTCTCATTTTAAAAAGCTTGGGGAACAAAAGCGGAAACCGTTGGAGGAGTTGTGATGCGTTGAATGGAGCATGGCTTGGCTTATTAATAGAATCCGGTATTTTAAAAGAAGAATTTGTAATGGAGTTGCTTAGGGAGAATGAAGAGCTTTTAAAAATGTTATCTTCTATGCGTAAGAGATTAAGTTAGATTGAAAAAAGATTTAATTAATAAGAGATGTTAATCTTCCCCAATCTCTATTCAATCTCCATTCAATCTTCTAACAATCTATATAAAAAAGGAACAGTAAATTATACAATCCTTTTCCAAAATTGTATAACACATCCTCATACTTTAAACCGGAACTTTGTCAGGTAAAATAGGAGAATTATGAAACATACCTATAAAATAACAGGGATGTCGTGCACTGGCTGTAAAAATCATGTAGAAGGCATTTTGCAGAAAGTGGAAGGCATTACCGGAGTTACCGTAGATCTGCAAAAGGCCGAAGCCGAAGTAGAAATGGAAAATCATGTTCCGCTGAAAAAACTGCAACAGGCACTCGAAGATGATGGAGGGCATTACGGGATACAGGCTCCCGGACATGACAAGAAAGAGAAGGGCGGTAGTTGTTGTGGTTCCCATGGGGATGATCACCATGCTCCTGATCATAAAAAAGCAGACAAGAAAGTTTCCGGTAGCGGTAGCGGCGTTTATTACTGCCCGATGCATTGTGAAGGAGATAAAACCTACGATAAGCCCGGAAGTTGTCCTGTTTGCGGCATGGACCTGGTGGAAGCACCTTCCCTTGCAAAGAAAAAGACAAAATATACCTGCCCCATGCATCCTGAAGTAGTGAAGGACGAGCCCGGTTCCTGCCCTATATGCGGTATGGACCTGGTGCCGATGGAGGCCGATGAGGAAGAGGAGGGCCAGACCTATAAAAAACTGCTCCGAAAATTTAAAGTAGCGGTTGCTTTTACCGTCCCGGTATTTTTGATCGCCATGTCCGAAATGTTACCGGGAGATCCGTTGGGGACATGGATGCCCTGGAAATACTGGAACTGGATCCAGTTCGGATTATCGCTTCCCGTCGTTTTCTACGCCACATGGATGTTTTTCGAAAGGGCATATAGGTCGGTGGTGAGCTGGAATCTCAATATGTTTACCCTTATTGGTATCGGAGCCGGTGTTGCCTGGTTATTCAGCGTGGGAGCCTTGTTGTTCCCGGGGATTTTCCCGGAACAATTCAAGTCGCATGGAGGAACGGTGTATGTATATTTTGAAGCGGCCACAGTGATATTAACGCTGGTATTGCTCGGACAATTACTCGAAGCCAGGGCGCATGGCAAAACCAATTCCGCTATAAAGGAATTATTGAAACTGGCTCCTAATAATGCCACTAAAATAGTAGACGGAAAAGAAAAGGTAGTGAGCCTGGATGATGTAAATGAAGGTGATCTTTTAAAGGTGAAACCGGGAGAGAAAATACCTGTGGACGGTGTTATAAAAGAGGGAGAAAGTGCTATTGACGAATCCATGATATCCGGGGAACCTATCCCGGTAGATAAGAAAGCCGGGGATAAAGTCAGTTCGGGTACCATTAACGGGAACAGGAGTTTTGTCATGGAAGCGGAAAAAGTAGGGTCGGAAACCCTGCTTTCGCAGATTATCGAAATGGTAAATTCAGCCAGCAGATCGAGGGCACCTATACAAAAACTGGCCGACCGGATCTCCGGGTATTTTGTGCCTATTGTGGTAGTGGTGGCTGTAATTACAGGCATTGTCTGGGCCTTTTTCGGTCCGCAGCCGGCGTATGTATACGCTTTTGTAAATGCCATAGCGGTACTTATCATTGCCTGTCCGTGTGCCCTGGGATTGGCTACTCCCATGTCGGTCATGGTAGGAGTAGGGAAAGGCGCTCAATCCGGCGTATTGATCAAGAACGCAGAAGCCCTGGAGCGCATGAATAAAATAGATGTGGTTATTATTGACAAGACCGGAACAGTCACCGAAGGAAAACCTTCTGTGGAAAAGGTCGTTGCTTCCGGAGATTCGGATGAAACGGAATTGCTGCAAAAAATAATATCCCTGAACAGTCATAGTGAACATCCTTTGGCACGGGCTACCATGCGATATGCCGAAGAGAAAGAGGTAGAACCTCGCCGGGTAACCGATTTTGAGGCTGTTACCGGGAAAGGGGTCATCGCCTACCATGCGGAAACCCATGGCCATGAGTCAGAGGGGAAAGGGGCTTTATTAGCTTTGGGCAATGAGAAACTGATGGAGCAGGTAAAAGCAGAAATACCGGCGGATTTGCGCAGAAAAGTAAAAACGGAACAGGAACAGGGAAAAACCGTATCCTACCTGTCCGAAGCCGGCAAGGTCCTCGGTTTTGTGGTGATTTCCGATAAAATAAAGGGGACCAGCAAAGACGCTATCAAAAAATTGCATGCAGAGGGATTGGAAGTTATTATGCTTACCGGTGATAACGAAGACACTGCCAGAGCCGTCAGTAAAACCCTGAACCTGGATGGATTTAAAGCACAGATGTTACCGGAAGATAAGCAGAAAGAGGTAAAGCGGTTGCAGAATGAAGGGAGAAAAGTAGCCATGGCGGGAGACGGGATAAACGATGCCCCGGCCCTGGCACAGGCCGACATAGGTATAGCTATGGGAACAGGGACTGATGTAGCGATAGAGAGCGCAGAGATAACCCTGGTGAAAGGGGACCTGAAAGATATAGCCAAGGCACGTATGCTGAGCCATAAGGTAATGCGGAATATAAAAGAGAACCTGTGGTTTGCCCTGGGGTATAACATATTGGGAATACCCATTGCTGCCGGCGTACTGTACCCTGTATTCGGGCTCCTGCTTTCTCCTATGATCGCTGCCCTGGCCATGAGCTTCAGTTCGGTGTCCGTTATTGCCAATTCACTTCGCCTGAGAAAGGCGAAAATCGGGTAGAAATGTTTTTTCAGGCGCATTGTCTCCCGTTCCACTGTTTATTCCTTAGTTTTGAAAAACACAGATGGATAAAAATATAATGGCTATGAAGACATCAGAAAATAAAAGCGAAGTATCCTTTACCTGTTCCGGAATATCATGGGAAAAAGTGGATAAGGGTATTGAGCGCCAGTTTATAGGATATGACGCTCGCATAATGATGGTAAAAGTAAAGTTTGAAAAGGGAGCCGTAGGGTATCTGCACCATCACTATCATTCCCAGGCGACCTATGTAGCTTCGGGAGTATTCGAAATAACCATAGACGGGAAAAAGAAGACCCTGAAGGAGGGTGATGGTTTCTTTATCCCGTCCGATGTACCCCATGGGGCCGAGTGCCTGGAAGACGGTATGCTTATCGATGTCTTCAGCCCGGCGAGGGAGGATTTCCTGGAGGTTATCCGAAAGGGTTGATAAGTTTAGCGGTTAAACGGGTACTCATTGATCCAGTGAAAACCCCTGTTGATAAGGAGAAAATCATTGAGGTCCTTTTTCTTCATGGTTATACTTATGCTGTCCCTTCCGTAAGTACCAGTGGCATAAAACAAACTGTCCCGGACTTCATAAGTGAAGGAATGTACCTTGGTCGTATCTTGCCACGATGCCAGCATAAGGGTATGTTTTAGGGTATCCGTATCATTTTTGAGGGGAGTGATCTTGTCATTCATTTTTACAATGCCGGTACTCCGGCGGTCTATTACTATTCGTTTCCACCGGAGCGTATCGGTAAGCAAGGGCGGTATGGTATCGCCGTTATATATAAAATCTTTCACATCATAAATCCCATAGAGCGCCGGAAGTGATGCTTTGTCTCTGCGTTCTGTATAGTATTCGTGAGTATTGATGACCCGGGGAATAACAAAATGAAGTATGAAAATCCCTTTGAATATATACCCGGCAATGCGGATCTTTTTACGTGAAGAGTACGGAAGTATCTGTTCCGGAGGTGCGGTCTTGTTAAAGAGGAAGAAATTCAAAAAAGCTTTGATATGAGCACTGAGAATAATGGCACAGATAAACATGAGATGGAAAGAGAGAAGTTTCACCGGGATATCATAACTCATATTCATTAAAAAAACATTCAGCATAACCCCGAAGCCTATAAGAGCTCCCAATCGTTCTGTTTGTCTGAAAAGCAGTAAAACACCTCCCAGGGCTTCTGCAATTCCGGAGAACCTGGTATAGGTGTCGGAGTACTCCATAAAATTCCACATGAGTCCCATGGGGGAGGAGTCGCCATACGTTTTTATGAGGTCGAACAAACTCAAATTGGAAAATTGTGTCGGAATAATTTTGATGATACCGTATGTCAATAGTAGAAATGCGGTATAGTATCGTAGAAAGACGATCTGATAGCGGAACAAATTGTTGTAGTGTTCTCTTTTTCTATCCGACACAGACCAGATAATAGTTCCTGCTGTTGCAATGAGCAGTTGAACAAACACCTGAAGATAAGCTAAAGTTATATCCCCGCTGCCTCTTCCGTTTAATGGCAGTTCCTCTGTAATATGAAATATATGATCAGCCGTCCATAGCGATAACCATTGCCAGAACTGACCGATCCAATGGGAGAGATATTGCCCGTAAGGAATATAATTAACAGGAAACGGAAAAATATAGAATAGGGTATAAAGAAAGATAAACCGGAACAATACTTTTTGAGCCGTGTTCCAGCGTACGGCTTGTAGTGTATCAGTTGTCATAATTTAATTGATTGATGGACAACTAAATAATAGAAAATTTTTAAAAAACGAAAACGGATTAAAAAAATATTAACAAAAAAGTCCGGGATTTTAAAGCAAACCCCGGACTTTTTAAAAGTTATAAATTCTCTTTCTCAGGAGAGAGAAGGAATTACATCATTCCCGGCATTCCGCCTCCCATCGGAGGAGCTGCGGGAGCGTCTTCTTTAATGTCTGTAAGAGCACATTCCGTAGTCAGAATCATTCCGGAAACGGATGCGGCATTTTCCAGAGCAATACGTGTCACCTTCTTAGGATCGATGATACCTGCTTTGAACATGTCCACATAACTCTCGGACTTGGCATCGTATCCGAAGCTGTCTTTGCCTTCCAGTACTTTGGAAACTACTACGGAACCTTCTCCGCCGGCGTTTTCCACAATAGTACGCAACGGTGCTTCGATAGCACGGGCTACGATCTGAACCCCGGTCTCTTCGTCTGCGTTGATAGGTTTAACTTGGTCCAGAACGGCTTTAGCTCTTACGAGGGCAACACCACCACCGGCAACAATACCTTCTTCAACGGCAGCTCTCGTAGCGTGAAGAGCATCGTCTACACGGTCTTTTTTCTCTTTCATTTCCACTTCGGAAGCAGCACCTACGTAAAGTACGGCTACACCACCTGCCAGTTTGGCAAGACGTTCCTGAAGTTTTTCCCTGTCGTAATCGGAAGTAGTGGTTTCTATCTGTGCCTTGATCTGGTTAACACGTCCTTTGATAGCTTCTGCATCACCGGCACCGTTTACTACGGTAGTATTGTCTTTGTCGATAGCTACTTTCTCTGCAGATCCAAGCATGTCTATGGTCGCATTTTCCAGGGTAAATCCTCTTTCTTCGGAAATTACGGTACCACCTGTAAGGATAGCGATGTCTTCGAGCATTGCTTTTCTTCGGTCACCGAATCCGGGAGCTTTTACAGCGGCTATTTTGAGAGAACCTCTCAGTTTGTTTACGACGAGGGTAGCAAGAGCTTCACCATCTACATCCTCGGCAATGATCAACAGGGGTTTCCCTTGTTGTGCTACAGGCTCGAGTACGGGAAGCAGATCTTTCATATTGGAGATCTTCTTGTCGTAAAGCAGGATATAGGGGTTTTCCAGTTCGGCAACCATTTTTTCGGAATCAGTCACGAAATATGCAGAAAGATATCCCCTGTCAAACTGCATTCCTTCTACAACATCTACATAAGTATCTGTTCCTTTAGACTCTTCTACGGTAATGACACCTTCTTTTCCTACTTTGTTGAATGCCTTGGCGATGAGTTCACCGATGGTTTCGTCATTATTGGCAGAGATAGCAGCAACTTGTTTAATTTTTTCAGAAGTGTCGCCTACTTCTTTGGTTTGTTTGGCCAGGTCAGCTACCAGTGCTTCAACAGCCTTGTCTATACCTCTTTTGAGGTCCATAGGGTTTGCTCCTGCCGCTACGTTTTTCAAACCTTCTTTTACGATAGCCTGTGCCAGAACAGTTGCAGTAGTCGTTCCGTCCCCGGCGAGATCGTTGGTTTTGGAAGCAACTTCCTTCACCATTTGGGCACCCATATTTTCGAGGGCGTCTTCGAGTTCTATTTCTTTAGCTACGGTAACACCGTCTTTGGTAACGGTAGGGGCACCAAAGGATTTGCTGATAATAACGTTTCTACCTTTTGGTCCTAAAGTCACTTTTACTGCATTTGCCAGTGCATCCACTCCGCGCTTTAATCCGTCACGGGCTTCAATATCGAATTTTATATCTTTTGCCATGTGTTTTTGATTTTTAATTTAATGTCTTTTAGTTAATGGGTATTAAATAAAGTAATGAGGAGCTATACAATAGCAAGGATGTCACTTTCGCGCATCATCAGATAATCGGTGCCTTCCAGTTTGAGTTCCGTACCCGAATATTTTCCGTAAAGAACAGTATCACCAACTTTTACAGTTAACGGTTCGTCCTTAGTGCCGGGACCAACTGCAACAACAACACCTTTTTGTGGTTTTTCTTTTGCAGAATCGGGGATAATGATTCCTGAAGCGGTTGTTGTTTCTGCGGCAACAGGTTCTACCAGAACTCTGTCTGCAAGCGGTTTAATGTTTACTTTAGCCATCTTATTATTTTTATAGGATTTAGATTAATTTTTGAACTATGCAGAATCAGACAGAAATTATGCCAACATGATCGTACCTGCTAAAAAGAAAGGTAAACTGACAATTTTGTAAACAAAAATGCCAACTTATGACAAGCTGGCATTTTTTGATGTATGTATTTAGCAGATTACTGCGCTGTTCCGGTAGTGTCCGTTGCAGGTGCCGGAGTGTCTGTCTGTTGTGGTGCGGTGGTTTCTCTTTCTGTCCTTTGTCCGTCCAGCAATTTGGAATCCTGTGAAGAATTTCCGCTTTTGAGTGACAGGTTGGAAAGGAGTATAAGGGCGATGAGGATCGTGGCCAGGGTCCATGTACTTTTGTCCAGGAAATCCCCTGTCTTTTTAACCCCGCCCACTATCTGGCCGCCTCCGCCGCCAAAAGACGAAGAAAGTCCGCCGCCTTTCGGATTCTGTACCATAATAACCAGGATCAATAAAAGCGATACTATGATAATCAGCACTAAAAAGATAGAAAACGTACTCATTGTTGATGTTATAATTTGTTAATATAATTTTGTTCTTTCGGTTCCGGGAATTGTTTTGCCCGGTCATTAGCTGTCAGGGAACCAGTTAGTTACTTTGTTGTAATTTCCGGATGGCCCTGATTTGGTCTGCAAAGAAACCACTTTTTTCCGGATATTTCAAACTTAATATTTTATAGGCCTGAATGGCATTTTTATATCGCTTCTGTTCCAGGTATACTTTGGCCAGGGTTTCTGTCATAAGTTCGGCCTTTTCCATCTGGGTACTTTTTGCGAGGTTTACGACAGGTGTTTCTTTGTTGCGGTCAGCTGCTTTCGGAACTATTTTCGGATTGGCCTTTATAAACTTGTCAATGAGTTTGAACTTCCTGCTTTGATCGGAAGCAGTCTCTTTTTCCCCCGGACCGGAGGCGGACTTTTTCTCTTCTCTCTGCACCGGCCGTGCAGCGGAGAGTTTTAGCCATTCGGTAAAAGAGTGTTTTTCATTCCGGCTGAACTCAAGAGGCTCTCCTATATGGAGCTGCTGTTCTTCTTCGGAAGGTAGCTCTTTTTCCACCGGCATAAAAACGGAAGGGTCCAGGATTTGTTCGGCTTCCTTTTCACTGCCTATGTGGGTTTGCTCTATCAGCTTCCGGTTTTCCAGGCGGATCTCCTGTGCGTTCACCTCGATGCCCGCTATGTCAGGATGATTTCCGGCAATGGTCCGGGCAATGCGGTTTTGTATGAAATCCCTGGACGTGATAAGGTCGAACAGTACGGCCCTGTCGGTGGTATAAGCCGCTGTTTTTTTTAAGGTATCGTTATATTTGAAACTGTTGAGGTTTTTCAGCCCTTTGAGGTGCAATGCCCTGGCACATTGGAAAAAGGGATATTGTTCAATGACCTGTTCCAGGGAAGTGGTTTCTCCCAGACGGATATTTTTCGGATTTCGCAAGAGATGTATGAAATTTGAAACGGTCATAAACTATTATAAACACTCTGTTTTCGGGATTTGACAAATAATAATGTGCGTTTTCCTTACCAATCGGCAAGAGATGCATTAAATATATCCTGGGTTATCCTTTCAAAAATTTCCTGGTGTGCTGCACTTTGCACGGCACTCAGCTGTTCGTTTGCCCCGAAATCATAAAAGAAAGAAAAAGTTCTTTCGAAATCGGCATCTTCCTTGGTGTTGTTGACAAAACGTACCCGCACTCCTATAGTAAGCCTGTTTTGGGCCGCTGTTTGCTGGGCCGTAGCAGTCATAGGGGCTACACGGTATTCGGTGATTTCTCCTTCGTAAAGAAGGTCGCCGCCGGAAGGTACGAGGTCCAGGCTGGTCTGGTTCATTATCAGGTCCTGCAGGGCAAGGGTGAAATCCCTGTCCAGTCCCGGCTCTACCAGAGGAGCTTCATTACGAAAGCTATTGACCTGAAAGGTCTGTGCACTACCGACATCACCTCCGGTGAAATTATAGACTCCGCAGCCGTGTACGGTGATTAATGCGAGGAATGCGAAAATATATCCTCCCTTAACGGGGTTTGGTATTCTCATTGGATTGGGTGTTATGATACTATATGTTATGTAACGTTCCCGGCAAAGGTATTATTTAAAATGACTTATTAATTCCGTCTTTTTTATTCAGAGATCGTACTGCTTTATTTTCCGGTACAATGTCCTTTCGGAAATGCCGAGTTCTGCCGCTGCTGCTTTTCGTTTTCCGTGGTTGCGGTCCAGTGCTTTTTTTATGAGTTCCAGTTCTTTATCCTGTAACGAAAGCGTTTCTTCTTCCTCGATCTCCTCGGCAAAGTGATATTTGTCTTCGTTTCTCCCCCGTATGGCAGGATGTTGTGTAACGGGCACTACTTCCAGGGCATCGCTGTCCTCGTAATCTTCAATGTCGCTGTAATCTTCTGTACGGGGGCCGGGATTTTTGCTATCGGGATCAAAATCGGATTCGTCACCTGATTTGCCATAGATTTTCTGTATAAGGTTCTGGTTCTCTTCTTGTACTTTCTGACTGCTGCCGGACTGCATTAATTCCAGTGTCAGTTTTTTGAGATCGTTGAGATCGCTCTTCATGTCAAACAGTATTTTGTAGAGGATCTCCCGTTCACTGCCAAAATCGGCCTGGCTTTTTTTCTCATTAATAACAGCAGGAAGATTTTTCCCGGCACCTGGCAGGTATCCCGTCAGGGTGTCTCCCGATATACTCCGTTCCTGTTCCAGTACGGATATCTGTTCGGCTACGTTTCGCAGCTGTCGTATATTTCCCGCCCAGCGGTATTTCAGCAATAATTGTACGGCATCATCTTCGAGTCGAATGGCGGGCATTTTGTATTTCTGGGCAAAATCGGCAGCAAATTTCCGGAAGAGGAGATGAATATCGTCTTTTCTGTCACGCAGGGGCGGCAGGTGAATTTCCACGGTGCTGAGACGGTAGTAAAGGTCTTCGCGGAACTTTTCTTTTTCTATGGCCTCAAACATGTTTACATTGGTAGCCGCAACGATACGCACGTTGGTTTTTTGTACCTTGGAAGATCCTACTTTTATAAATTCCCCGTTTTCCAGTACCCGCAGAAGGCGTACCTGCGTGGTAAGCGGTAGCTCCCCGACTTCGTCGAGAAATATCGTTCCCCCGTCAGCTTCTTCAAAATAACCGCTCCTGGTCTGGGTGGCTCCAGTAAACGATCCTTTTTCGTGTCCGAAAAGCTCACTGTCTATGGTCCCTTCGGGAATGGCCCCGCAGTTAACCGCAATAAATTTGCCGTGTTTCCGGTGAGACAGTGAATGGATGATCTTAGGAATGCTTTCTTTTCCCACACCGCTTTCCCCGGTAACCAGCACGGAAATGTCCGTAGGAGCCACCTGTATGGCTTTCTCTATGGCGCGGTTAAGTTTTACATCATTACCTATAATACCGAATCGCTGCTTTATGGCTTGTACGTTTTCCATAGTTTTGTCCGATCCCCTTGTCGCATAATTTATTGGAAAGGGAATAGCTTATTGGTTACACTTCATTGTTATTTCCGGGAAGATAACCCTCCGGACCGGCTGTCAGACGGAAAGATCTACTGCTTCCCCGATCAGGGTGGCAGGAGTACAGTCTGTGATCTTAACATTTACAAACTCACCTATTTTGTAATTTTCTTTTGGGAAAACCACTACGGTGTTTTGTGTATTTCGCCCCATCCAGTGTGCATCACTCTTTTTGGAAAGGCCTTCAATAAGTACTTCTTCCGTTTTGCCGAGATGCTGCCGGGTCCTGTACAGTCCGTGTTGCTGTTGCAGGTTAATGATCTCCGTTAGCCTTCGCTTTTTTACCTCTTCGGGGACATCATCTTCCATTTTCCTGGCAGCAAGGGTTCCGGGCCTTTCGGAATAAGCAAACATGAAACCGAAGTCATATTTTACGTATTCCATCAGGGAAAGGGTGTCCCGATGATCTTCTTCGGTCTCTGTGGGGAATCCTGTAATCATATCGTGTGAAATAGCACAATCGGGAATGATCTTGCGGATATTTTCTATAAGTTCAAAATACTCTTCACGGGTGTGCAGGCGGTTCATGGCCTTCAGTATCCGGTTGCTGCCGCTTTGTACGGGCAGGTGGATATATTTACAGATATTCCGGTATTGGGCCATGACTTCAATAACATCCAGTGTCATATCCTGCGGGTTAGAAGTAGAGAAGCGGATACGCATACCGGGTTGGGCCTCCGCAACCATGGCCAGCAGCCCTGCAAAATTCACAGCAGTGGCTTTCTGTATTTCTGATGCATTGTCATAATCCTTTTTCAGGCCGCCTCCGTACCACAGGTAGCTGTCCACGTTTTGCCCCAGAAGCGTTATTTCTTTATATCCTTTTTCCCACAGTTCATTTACCTCCTCCAGTATGGATTGCGGGTCCCGGCTTCTTTCCCGTCCCCGTGTAAAAGGTACGACACAGAACGTGCACATATTGTCACACCCCCTGGTAATAGACACAAAGGCGGTCACCCCGTTGCTGTTCAGGCGGACGGGGGCTACATCGCCGTAGGTCTCTTCTTTGGAGAGGATCACATTTACGGCATTCCGGCCTTCGTCTATTTCCTGTACCAGGTTGGGAAGGTCTTTATAGGCGTCAGGGCCGACGACCATGTCCACAATTTTTTCTTCTTCCAGGAATTTGTTTTTAAGGCGTTCGGCCATACAGCCCAGTACCCCGACCTTCATTCCCGGGTTTATTTTTTTGACGGCATTGAATTTTTCGAGTCTTTTGCGTACGGTTTGCTCGGCCTTTTCCCGTATAGAGCAGGTATTTATAAGGACGAGGTCTGCCTCTTCCACTTGCCTGGTGGTATTAAAACCTTCATTGGCCAGGATGGAGGCCACAATCTCACTGTCGGAAAAATTCATTTGGCAGCCGTAGCTTTCTATGTAAAGCTTTCTGCCGTCCTTTTCATTCCGTATTGCCTGTTCCGCATTTTTTTGCGGGTCCAGGACAAGGCTTTCTCCCTGTTTCTTTTCGTCAATTATTTTTTCCATAAGGACTCAGGCCCGTAACGGGCGGTTCATTTGCTTCCCGGAACATTGTGCCAGCATTTATCTGGCAGGTCCATGCCGGGAACCGTTTAAAAAATCAATTCGTAATTATATGGTGCAAAGATAGGATTATTTATAAACCTAGTGACAATTTGACAGGGAAATGCCGGTGGTTTTTTAGGCAAAAAAACGGAAGGGTATCCTTATAAATATTTTTTAATATACTTTTGTAATCTTAAAAATGGGTTTATGGCAAAGAATTTAGTGATTGTAGAGTCGCCTGCCAAGGCGAAGACCATAGAGAAATTCCTGGGTAAGGATTATAAGGTAGCATCCAGTTACGGGCATATTTCGGATCTGCCTTCCAAGGAACTCGGTGTGGATGTGGAAAAAGACTTCAAACCTAAATATATTGTTTCAAAAGACAAGAAGGAAGTTGTTAAGAACCTCAAAAGTCTTGCTGCAAAAGCCGATACGGTCTGGCTGGCGAGTGATGAGGACCGGGAGGGAGAAGCTATTGCCTGGCACCTGGCAGAACAATTAAAACTGGACCGGTCTAAAGTAAAGAGGATCGTATTTAATGCCATTACCCAAAATTCCATTCTAAAAGCTATTGAGAACCCCAGGGGGATCGACTATAACCTGGTAAATGCACAGCAGGCCCGGCGTGTACTGGACCGCCTGGTAGGTTATGAATTGTCGCCCATCCTCTGGAAAAAGATAAAAAGCGGTCTTTCCGCCGGGCGGGTACAGTCCGTGGCGGTACGGCTTATCGTGGAACGCGAACGGGAAATAACCGCTTTTACACCGGAGGCCTCTTTCCGCATTGTAGCGGAGTTTAAAACGGAAGCCGGCAAATCGTTCAAGGCAAAACTGCCCAAAACCTTTGCGACTAAAGAAGAAGCCAGAAAATTCCTGGAAAACAATATAGGTGCGGAATTTCAGGTGGCAAACCTAGAGACCAAACCGGCAAAAAAGACCCCGGCACCACCCTTTACCACTTCTACGTTACAGCAGGAAGCCTCAAGGAAACTTTATTTTTCGGTGAGCAAGACCATGAATATGGCCCAGAGGTTATATGAAGCGGGACTTATTACCTATATGAGAACGGATAGTGTGAACCTTTCTCCTGAAGCGGTAGAAGCTGCAAAAGAGGAAATTCAACGTGAATACGGACAGAAATACAGTAAGCCGCGTAACTTTTCGCAAAAGGCAAAAGGGGCGCAGGAAGCTCACGAAGCGATAAGGCCTACGGATATTTCCAGGCATTCCGTATCTGTGGAAAGGGACCAGGCCAGGTTGTACGACCTGATATGGAAGCGTACCATAGCCTCGCAGATGAGCGATGCCGAACTGGAACGGACCCTGGTGAAAATAGAAGCCGATACACATAAGGAGCAATTTACGGCTAACGGTGAGGTCCTCAAATTTGACGGCTTCCTGAAAGTGTATATCGAAGGAACGGACGATGAAGACGAAGAACAGGCCGATCTGCTGCCTGCCCTGGCCGTAGGGGAAAACCTTATCAATAATTATATGACGGCTACACAGCGGTTTTCCAGGGCGCCGTATCGCTATACGGAAGCTTCCCTGGTGAAAAAGCTGGAAGAGCTCGGCATAGGCCGTCCGTCTACATATGCCCCGACGATCTCCACGATTCAGAACAGGGGATATATCGAAAAGGGAAGCATCGAAGGGACGGAGCGAAACTATATTCAGTTCACTCTCGAAAAAGAAAAGGTGCAGGAAAAGACCCTGTCCGAAATTACCGGATCGGATAAAGGAAAACTGGTACCTACGGATATCGGTATGATCGTGAACGATTTTCTCGTTAACCATTTTGAAAATATACTGGACTATAACTTTACCGCCAGGGTAGAACAGAATTTCGATGATATTGCTTCCGGGCAGGAAGACTGGACACTGATGATGAAAGATTTTTACGAGGATTTTCATCCTCAGGTAAAAGATGTGGAAGAGAATGCGGACAGGGAAACCGGGGAAAGGATACTGGGAACAGATCCGGAAACCGGACGGCAGGTCAGTGTACGTCTCGGGCGCTTCGGTCCCATGGTTCAGATAGGCGTTGCGGATGAAGAGGAAAAACCGAAATTTGCAAGTCTTTTGCCGGAACAGACCATTGAAAGTATCACCCTCGGGGAAGCATTGGAATTGTTCGCACTGCCACGGAACCTGGGAGAGTATGAAGGAAAAACCGTGGAGGTCAATGTCGGCAGGTACGGTCCGTATGTTCGTTACGATAATACGTTTATATCCCTGGATAAAGGAGAAGATGTTTTTGATGTTACCCTGGATCGGGCTGTGGAACTGATAAAAGCCAAACAAAAGGCAGATGCACCCATTGCAAGTTATAAAGGGAAAGAAGTAACCAAGGGGAAAGGCCGTTTCGGTCCCTTCATCAAATGGGACGGCATGTTCGTGAACGTGAATAAAAAGTACGATTTTGACAACCTTTCGGATTCCGATATCCGGGAGCTGATAGAGGACAAATTGAAAAAAGAAGCGGAGAAAGTCGTACAGGAATGGCCGGATGAAGGAATTAGAATAGAAAAGGCCCGCTGGGGAAGGCATAATATCATAAAAGGCAGGGCCAAGGTAGAGCTCTCCAAGGATGTAGATGTGAATCAGTTGAGCCTGGAGGACGCGAAAGGGATGCTGGATAAAAAAGCCCCGAAAAAGAAAAAGTCCACAAAAGCGAAGAAATAGATTGTATTGATTTTCCGGAGTTATTAATTCCGTATGTTGGATTTTTACAGGAACATTTTCGTATATTCCGGCTTTCTTTTTCCACTGATGTGCAGGGGTGATGTTTGCAGTGGTAATTGGCCAAAGATATAAAAAACAATATTGAGAAAAAACAGCTTCGGCTGGATAAACCCAATCTTCGAAAGATACAGACTGTATGGATTTTGAGTTTTTGTCCCCGGTAAGTACGGTGGTTTTGGCACATAGTCAACTGCTATCCCGGCAAACCATAGGGAAGTACATGAGCATTCATACCGAAAAAGACGGATTCCCGGAACTGGATGATGTGCAACTGGCAATAATAGGGGTCAATGAAACCAGGAATGCGTCGATCCAGACCATGGACCGGCCGGACCTGAATGAAATAAGAATACAGCTGTACCAGCTTTTTACCGGAAACTGGGGAAGCAACATTGCGGACCTGGGAAATATAGAGCCCGGAGAAACGGTGGAAGATACCTATTTTGCCGTAAAAACCGTAGTGGAGCACCTGGTGAAAAATCATACGGTCCCTATAATCATAGGAGGAAGCCAGGATATTACCTACGCCACCTATCGCGCTTTTGACAAACTCGAACAAATGGTTAACGTGGTAGCGGTAGACAGCAAATTCGATTTCGGTTCGTCCGAAGAGCTTATTTCTTCCAATTCGTACATGAGCAAGATCATCGTGGAACAACCGAATAACCTGTTTAATTTCTGCAACCTGGGGTACCAGACCTACTTTAATGCTCAGGAAGAAATTGATTTGATGGAAAAGTTGTTCTTTGATGCTTACAGACTTGGCGCCGTGACCGGGGACATTACCCTGGCAGAACCTGTTTTTCGCGATGCCGATGTGGTAAGTGTGGATATGACGGCTGTAAGGGCAGCCGATCTGGGGAATGCCCCCGACACTTATCCTAATGGTTTTGACGGTCGTGAGATTTGTGCCATAGCCAGGTATGCGGGGATCAGTGATAAGGTTTCCGTATTTGGTATTTACGAGAACAGAAATACCCGTATGAATGCCCAGCTCGCCGCACAGGTGCTCTGGTATTTTATGGAAGGATACAACTTCAGAAAAAAAGATTATCCGTTTATCGGGACAGAGAGTTACGAGAAATACATAGTGCCGATGGAAGATCAGGAACTGTGTTTTTATAAAAGTGATATCTCCGGAAGGTGGTGGATAGAAGTACCGATTCTTGGAGAGATGAATAATAAATTGAAAAGACATACGTTATTACCATGCACCCACAAAGATTATTTAGACGCCTGTAACGAAGTCGTTCCCGAACGTTGGTGGAAGGCATATAAGAAAACGGCCCTGGGGTAATTTCCGGTACAGGGGTGCTTTTTGAAACAGAGGATAAACATCTGGCAAAAAAAACTTGTTCCGGGTAATTGAAGTAGGTATGCTCGAATTTTTTAAACTATAAATAACCGAAAAAACGAATGAAAAGACTATTGTTTGTTATAACCCTGGGATTATTTCTTTATAGTTGTGGCAAAAAGGACAGGGGAGAACTGGTTGGAGTAGGCGGAAAACGATGGCATCCGGAGAAACCTTATGGCATGACTCTGGTTCCCGGAGGTTCTTTCATTATGGGTAAATCCGAATCGGATGTGGCTGGTGGAATGAATGCCCCTACCAAAACCGTGACGGTAAGGTCGTTTTATATGGACGAAACCGAAATTACCAATAGCGAATACAGACAGTTCGTAGAATGGGTGAAAGATTCCATAATCCGCACAAAACTTGCTATTCTTGCCGATTATGAAGGACTTACCCCGGATGATGGTGGTATAGGGGAATATGCCTTCGACGATGCGGACACTTCCAAGCTTTCTGCTTATGACAAGTACATGCTGGAAAACTATGGTGGTATGGGAGAGACCGGTTATGAAGGACGGATGCTGAATAAAAAGCCCCGGCTTATCTGGGATACATCCAAATATCCGGACGAGTACTACACCGAAGTTATGGACTCTATGTACCTCTCTATGGAAGAGTCTTATAATGGGTACCGTACCATAGATGTCACTCAGCTAAAATACAAATATACCTGGATGGATATTCAGGCTGCTGCCAAAATGAAAAAAGGGAACCGGAAAGATTTCCTGAAGACCGAAGAGTTAATGATTTATCCGGATACTACCGTATGGATCAAGGATTTTTATTATTCCTATAACGAACCCATGCACAACGATTATTTCTGGCATGATGCGTATAGTGAATACCCGGTAGTGGGAGTGTCCTGGAAACAGGCAAAAGCTTTTTGTAACTGGAGGACCAAGTACAAGAATGATTTTCAGAAATCCAGAGGAAAAGGCTTTGTAAACCAGTTCCGTCTCCCGATTGAGGCAGAATGGGAATATGCCGCCCGGGGAGGTCTGGAATCGGGAACCTATCCGTGGGGAGGTCCTTATCTTATAGACGAGAGAGGTTGCTTCCTGGCGAACTTCAAACCGAACAGGGGAGACTACGCTTCCGATGATGCCTTGTATACCGTAGAGGCCAAATCCTATCAGCCCAATGATTACGGATTGTACAATATGGCCGGTAACGTTTCGGAGTGGACAAACTCTGCTTATGATCCCAATTCTTATGATTATGCTTCTACAATGAACCCCAATGCGTATGACGAGCGGAATAAGAGAAAAGTGATCCGCGGAGGTTCCTGGAAAGATGTCGCTTATTTTTTACAGGTCAGTACCCGCGATTTCGAATACCAGGATTCCGCCAGGAGTTATATAGGCTTCCGTACGGTACAGGACTACATGGGGACCAGCGAAATAGGTCGCTAGATCCAAAGTTTATCTGAACTTTTAATTAAATATATTACAAATCAACTATTACCATTATGGCAAATTCTAAATCTAGTAAAAAGCTGTTTAATATGGCTTACGGCCTTGGTGCTTCCATTGTAATCTTAGGGGCACTGTTTAAGCTGAACCACTGGGAACTCGGTTTTCTGGACGGAACGGTACTTCTGGCCATAGGGCTTGTTTCGGAAGCTATTATATTCGCTATTTCAGCATTTGAACCGGTGGAAGAAGACCTGGACTGGAGCTTGGTATATCCTGAACTTGACGGGGGAGAAGCCAGAAAAAAAGAAAAGAAAAGCCAGGAAGAAGCAGTCGAAGCGGAAGGGATGCTTTCCAAGAAACTGGACAACCTGTTAAAAGACGCGAAAATCGATGCGGAATTGATGAGCAGCCTCGGGCACAGTATACGCAACTTTGAAGGAGCCGCAAAAAATATGGCACCTACTGTAGATGCTATCTCTTCTACAAAAAGATATAGTGAAGAGCTTTCTCTGGCAGCAGCGCAGATGGAATCTCTCAATAGCTTGTACAAGGTACAGTTGGAAAGTGCCGGAAGACAGGCTGCCATTAATGAAGAAGTAGCTAACAACGCAGGAAGGCTGAAAGAACAAATGGAGTCTCTTACCACTAACCTGTCTTCCCTGAACAATGTTTACGGAGGTATGTTATCTGCTATGATCAAACGCTAATTAGTAACCTCAGAACCAAAAATCAAAACTAATTAGACATGGCAGGAAATAATTTATCACCACGTCAAAAGATGATAAACCTCATGTATCTCGTGTTTATTGCCATGTTGGCCATAAATATGGGGAAAGAGGTATTATCTGCATTTGGCCTGTTGAATGAGAAACTCGAAGCTTCCAATATTAAGGCAACTACCGATAATGCGGCTGCACTTGAGGGCCTCTCGAGGCTGGCAAGTGAAAAACCGGACCGGTACCAGCCTGTACTGGAAAAAGCAAATCGTGTAAAGGAAGCTTCTACAGAATATTATGCTTATCTCGAGGAACTGAAGACAGAAATGACCGAAAGGCTTAACGATAAAAGGGACTATGAAAAGATGGACCAGTCCAAGTTCCTGGATAAAAAGTTCTTTAAAGGAGGAGGTAAGTACACCGAAGAAGGGCAGGAGTTCGTAGACAAAATGGAGGAGTACAGGGGAGCCGTACTGGAAGCCCTGGGTGAAAATTTTAACGAGATAAAGAGTTCTGTAGCAGAACGGTTTTCCACCGGGGAAAACGGCAAGGCAGAAAACAGGGATGGCGTTAAAATAGATTGGCTGAATTACAACTTCGAAGGTTTTCCGTTAGTGGCTTCCCTGACTAAGATCACCCAAATACAGTCGGACATTAAAAACACGGAAAGCGATATTTTCGGGGCAATGCTCGGAGAAGAGTTGAGCAGTGAGGTATCGATGACCAATTATACCACATTGCTCGAACAACCTAAGTCGGCCTATTACCAGGGAGAGACTTTTGACGGGTCTATTGTGCTGGGTAGAACGGATGCTACAACGAAACCACATGAAGTGGAACTTTTCCTGGATGGGAAAAAATTATCTGAGAATGATTATGAACTGGACGGGGGAAAAGTAAAGCTCAAAGTAAGTGCGGGCAGCCCGGGAGACCATAAACTGGAAGGGAAATTAGTGTTCATGCAGAATGACGAACCTGTTGAGGTGCCGGTATCTTCTACTTTTGCTACGATAACCAAACCGAACGCCGCTGTTATTTCCGCAGATAAAATGAATGTGGTATATCGTGGGGTTTCGAATCCCATTACCATATCCATACCCGGAATACCGGACAATAAAGTGTCTGCGTCTGCTACGGGATTATCCAGGATTTCAGGTAGTAAATATACCATGAATCCCGGCTCGGGAAGAACTGTAAACATAACAGCCAGCGGTACACTGCCGGACGGACAACGCATCAGTACGACTTCCGAATTCCGGATCAAAGACGTGCCGAGGCCTTCCGGAACCATACGCGGGGAATCGGGTGAGGTCAGTATGCCGAGATCAAGCCTGGAAGTATCTACCGTAGGGGCGGTACTGGAGGACTTTGATTTTGATCTCAGTCTGGGAATCCGCGGGTTTAAATTCAAGGTTCCGGGACAGCCTACGATTTCCGTGCGAGGGAATAAGCTGGACGGTGCAGCCAGAAATGCGCTGAAAAGGGCAAGGAGAGGCGATGCTGTTCAGGTATTTGACATAGAAGCTTATATTACTGGAAACACCGGATACAAATTGAAGAAAGTATCACCGGTAGTGATCCAGCTTACCAACTAGTATAAGCATTAATCATATAATCCACATCCGGAGTTTTTTATGCTGCTCTCCGGGAGGGCAGCATATTACTCCCGGTTCTGTGTGGTTACTCATCTGAACTAACATAAAAACAGAAATATATGAATTGGAGAGTTACTATCCCACTTTCCTTGGTTTTTGCTATATGGTCTCATGTCTCCCCTGGGCAGGCTAACCTTCTCAATGCCAAGAAACCCGAAGAGATCGGGGTGAAGACAGACAGGCAAAAGGAAGCGGACAACGACGCACCTATGGACTACGGTTATGTAGATGACAGGGACGTTATGTGGACTAAAACAACCTGGGAAGTTATTGACCTGAACGAAAGAGTAAATTTTTCTCTCTACTATCCCATTGAACCGATAAGGGAATCTAACAGGAAATCACTTTATGACGTACTGGTAGATGCCATAAAGGAAGGAAAGCTCGAAGACATTTATGTCGATTCCTATTTCACGGAAAAAAGGGAATTTAAGGACCTGGAATCCACACTTTCCAAGATCGATACGACCGATATGGGATATGAGCAGTTGAACGCAGGAGAACAGGTATCCCCGGAATATATCGATAAAAGGGATATCACCGCTGCCGATATCGTCGAATATCATATCAAAGGAGTCTGGTATTTTGATAAGCGCCAGGGCGAGCTGAAATACCGTCTTTTGGCCATAGCACCTGTAGCGCCGGATGTAAACTTCATAGATTCGGACACGGACGACGGGTCTAACCTTGTAGAACTGTTCTGGGTATGGTATCCGAGTGCAAGACAAATCCTCCATGAGGCGAAGACTTTCAACAACCGGAATTCGGCAGCCCCTCTTTCATTCGATACGATATTGAACACCAGGAGGTTTAATGCCACCGTCTATAAAGAAGATAATGTGCATGGAGACAGGCCTATAAAAGATTATATAGTGGAGAATTCTTTGTTCCAGTTATTGGAAGGTGAACGGATAAAGGAAAAAATCAGAGGGTTCGAAGAAGATATATGGACGAACTGATGTCTTTTTATATTCACGTGTGATATTTTGTAACAGTGCCTTTCCCTTCGGAGAGGCACTGTTTTTTTGCTTCTGAGGGACTTATATAATATGGAAGAGAGTACATTCTGTAATTAAGCTATGGTAAGAGAAGTGTTGTTCTCCGGGTTTTGGCGAAATAACAGATACTTTTCAAATGTCGGTTTTATTCGGCTTCTACGGGAAAGAGCAAGGTGATCCGTGTTCCTTTGTTCACGGTACTTTTAATGTCTATCTTTCCATTTAGAATGATAAGAAGGTCCAGTATGATTTTAATTCCCAGGCTTTTATTTGGAGTGTCCAGGGAAATCTGCTGTTCTTCATGCGGGTTCATGAGCGATTGGTAGTATTGCAGCTGTTTTTGGGAAATGCCTTTCCCGGTATCTTCTATGACAATACGCAATTTTTTTTCACGGATAAAAGCATAGAGGGTTATTTTGCCGTTGTGTGTGTTTTTAACGGCATTGTCCAGAAGGTTATGGATGATTATGGAGAGCAAATGCTTGTTTACCCATGTGGTAAAATTATAGGGAATGTAGTTGTATATTCTGGTCCGTTGCGAATTTGCTATTTCCGTAAAAAGTGAAATTTTTTCTCCGATGAGATGCTGGAGATCATAACTTTCGCGTGGTGTGTTTCCTATGCCCTCATACATACGGGCCTTACTGTAATCGAGAATCTCGCTGATGAATTCATGTATTTTTACGGAGGCGGTATACATAGAACGGATACCTTCTCTTATCATTTTTTTATTCCCCGTATCATAATTGGCATACAGGTATTCTCCGGTATCTACCATAAAACGGAGAGGGCTTCGGATATCATGGCTGATCGAAGCGATAAGCTTTTCCTGTATGGCGGTTTGTTGCTTCAGCTTATCTTTTGTTATTCTTAAAGTCCGTATCGTGTTTCGAAGGTGTCGTGTGCTTTCTATTATTTTCTTTTTAAGGAGGGCGTTTTTATAACGGACATATTTAATGCGTAGTTTGATGCTGTAAAAAATGACTACCGGGATGGCCAGGTATAGCAATATATAAAACCAGTCCGTTTCCCAGACATAAGGAGGTACTATCAGTGTGATTCTCTTATGGATATAATACGAGTAAAAACTGTTCATTTTTCGTATCACCAGGGTGTGTTGCCCCGGAGGTAATTGAGAGAAGGTTATGGTTTGACCATCTTCTATGTCCTCCCAGTTTTTGGTATCTTCATCTTCCAGTTGAAATTCCATGTTCAGGTTGTAAGGATTGTCATAATATGGCGTGGCCAGATGGATGTATATCCTGCCGAAATTGCGGCTGAGCCTTAGTGTGTCCTGATCTACCGGGAGTATACCCTCCGCTGTCCTTACTTCGTCTATATACATGGTTCCGTTGGGAAGTTCGGGTTTTACCTTTTTCGGATCGAAAATGACAATCCCGTTCAGAGACGGAAGTGCCACATGGCCATTCTGTAATCTGATACCGCAGGGTTCGCACCCGCCCGTAAATTCGTTGGAAAGAAACCCAGAACTCTTATCGTAATAGTGATAATATACCTGTTCCATTTTCCCGGAAGCATAGTCCAGCATCTTTTTCTTTGCCGCCTGAAAGAGTCCCTTACCGGTTGTGATCCATAAATATCCTTCATTGTCTTCGACGATACAATGCGAAGAAAGCATATACCCTTTCCTGTCCGATGGAAAACCCGTAAGTTTTCCGTTCTGGTAAAGGAATATACCTTTTGTGGAAGTGGTAACCCATATTTCCGCGGGAGCCGAAGCATAAAGGCTGGTTACCTGTTTGTTGTTCAGTCCGTCTATAGTACTGCATCTCCCTGTGGCGAGGTTTAGTTTATGCAGGCCTCTTAAACTCCCTAGCCAGAGGGTAGTGTCTGTGGTTTGCAAGATGTACTGGACACTGAAATTGAATTTTCTGTAAGATTTCGGGGCGCACTCCGGATCTGCGGAATCCAGATAATAGACTGCGCTTTCCGATGCTTTGTGTTCATCGTTACTGAGGTGCATAGCAATCCATATCCTGTCGTGAGCTCCTTTGTAGAGTTGTTCTATGGAATATGGCAGTACCCATTGGCGGAATTCCCGATAATCGGTGTCCTTACTGAAACGGTACAGGTGGTTTTGGTTTTTGGTCCAGATGTCACCCTGTTTATCCGTTATCAGACTGTACTTATCGCTGTCCCACGTACCATTCAGTTTCTCTCCGGCAATATTGTCTACATTAATAACAGCACCTGTAGCAGTCAGTATTTTATTGGAGGTATAGTTGGTAAGGGCATGTTGTACCCTGTCTGTATCCCAGGTGTTTATGTTTTTGAAATTGTGCTTTTTAATAATCCCCAATCCCTTGGTTTTACTGCCCAGATAGATGATTTTCAGGAAAGAATCATAATAGGCGGAGATTATACTGTTTTCAGGGCCGAAATCGAAATCCGGAAGTATGCGTTCCAGACGTAGTTTTGAATTTTTTACCTGCAGGAGATACAGGCTTTTCCGGGTATGTAAAAATGTTTGCCGGGTAATATTATTATAGATAATTCCGGTAATATTTTCGTCCCCGGCCGGGACTTCCGTTTTTTCGTGAACAGTTCTTCCGCCATATATCCTGGTATATTCTCCATCCTTTTCGAGATGATACAGGCTGTCGCCCACGGTGAAAAAATAACCGGAGGCATTGTGCGGGAAATAGACCTCCGATGTCCTCCGGGAGTTATTGTTGTAATGAGAAACCGTATCATTGGTGACAGTATAGTGGTTGTTTCCGGAAGCGGGGATTACATATTTTTTCCCCCGGATATTTGTGCTATCGGTACTGTTTATTTCCGGCGTCGAAATAAGGGGATGGGGGAGGTCTAAGATGTTTTGTTGAAGGGTTTCAGCTTTTCTTTGGGATATCAGGAGGGTTTCGCCGAACTCGTTATAAACAAATATACTGTCTTTGTCCGGAACCCCGAGCGCATACATCATTCGGTTGTTGTGTATCGAGGTGTTTTTGGAGTTGAATACACGGAAATTTCTTCCGTCATAACGAACCAGACCGTTTTGGGTGAGTAGCCAGATAAATCCGTAAGTGTCTTTAAAAATATGTTTTACACTGTTTTGGGGCAGTCCGTCACTATCGGTATACCAGTTAATGCCATAGTCTTTAGTCGGAAGATCGCGAACCTGATTGCTATAAGAGATAAGGTAAAGTAAACTGGAAAGAATGGTCAACGTAAGTCGCATTAGAATCAGAGGGGGAATTCTAAAAAGATTATGTGAAAATTGCAGGTTTAAAAAATTGTTAATCAGGGGTGAAAAACATCCGTTTTATACTGGTATTAAAGGCTATAAAACAGTAATAAGTTCCTGAAATAAAGTAAGTTATAGATAATTACGTTTAGGGCGTACAATTATACAAAAAAAATACTTATAAATAACCGGTTATCTATAGAACTTGTTCTATATGTAACACGAATTTATTCTACACCCGGCCTGTACTAGTTCTACAACTTTTTTAACGGGAATATGACGAGGTCCTTTTAATTTTATGTCAACGTTAATACAGCGTTTCCTAATATCATAATCAAGTGTTTAGAACAGTCCGCCCCGGGTCGTTTTATCAACTCCCGGGAGGGCTGTCTCTACTGAAGATTACTAAGACTGCAAATATAGAAATGTTCTTCCTGATTTTGGATGTTTTTATCGGAAACAGAATAAAATTACGGAAAGTATGGATTTGAGGTAATTTTTTAAACGTGAATCATAAGGCTTTGATAGACAGTAAAAAATTGAGAGATGTCATTATTTTGTAAATATGTCATGATCGCATTGCGGGTCCGGCACTGCTCTTTTGAAAGTTCGTTGTGGAAAAATAGCAGGGATCAACGGATATCCCATCTGAAAAGCATATTGGACGGAGGGGTTTTGTTGTCTAAATCTAAAGAAGAGATCATGGAACTTCTCGGAGATGAATACAACCACTATTATGTGGATCAGTGGAAATATTTTGTGCGAGACCTGAAGAGTTTGCCTTACAAAATATACCTTGAGATAGAATTCCGGAATAACATTGTTGCTGATTGCAGGGTAAAACTCATTTGAAATTTATGGAAGTAGCATTACAATATCAATCTGTTGAAACTAAAAATAAAACCGTCCGGCGGCGCATAGAGGCTTTCCAAAGCTCGGGTAAATTGTATTTGCACCCTGATTTTCCGTTTTATTATACGGACGGAGTAAGGTATGTGGTGTCTCTTTTTGAGGCGGATGGCCTGTTAAAGGATATGGCCATGCAGGCATTTGCGCTTTCCGGAGAAGAAAATTTTATATGCATTCATCTATGTCGCAACCGTGTAGACGACCGCTGGGTTCAATATTCCAAAAGAAGCGGAGAGCTGTTGAAGAAAGGCAGGATCTCCGTTGGTCTTCCTCTCGAACCGGGAACTTCCATTTGTTTTTACTTCATTGGCAGAACCCTCATTCTGCCCACGGAATTCTAGTTTTTTGGATTCTTTGACGGATAAAGTATGTTTAAAGGACGGAGATAAGGAAATAAGAAAAGTTTTTCAGCGCCGTTAAAAAATGCGGCCTGTTGCCAAAAGCAGCAGGCCGCTGAAATGATAAAGGAAATAAGAAAATAAGATATTCGCCGGTATTGTGTTTTTCGGGTCTGTAAATTAAACTCTGTCTGGTTGTTCTCCCCTGCGGGGGGTACCCCCCGCAGGG
>NZ_RJTM01000109.1 GCF_003725735.1 Sinomicrobium pectinilyticum
ATGGGAGTCCCACCTTCCTTATTTGCAAACCACTCAATGCTGTCGCCGGCACCTACAGGTGACAGTTGGAGATTAGCCGAAGCCCCGGGTTCTGCAATATTTCCGGATACCGCCGGTGCTCCGTAACGAAGCCTGGCACCGTAAACACGGACGTTGGTAAGTGCAGAAGCTATTGCCGCAAATTTCACACGAACGCGGTCAAAATCCGCACCAGCAACAAATGTCACCATATAACGGTCCGTAGTACCGGGAACTAACTTAATATTGACAAGATCCGACAGGGATACCCCATCTCCATTGGCAGCAGTACCGTTAAAACTTTCCAGGGTGAGCCCGCCAAGTACGGAGAAATCCGCAAGGCCTCCGCCAATACCGATCTCTACTTCCACAGCATCACCTTCCAATCCCCCAAAGGGAAAAGCCAGGTCCTGCCAGATACCTCCCGCGATACCAAAGGACGCATTAAGCGCCGCATAATTATCAGGGTCGGTATCCACGGAAAATTCCGGGTTAGCCACTTGACATGCAAGACACGAAACATCCTTATTCCATTCCTGATTATCGGCATGGAAAGGACTTTGCTGCGCAAAACCAAGGGTAGATTTTAACACAATCAAAGAGAAGGCAAAAAGAAAAAACAACACATTGACCTTACTCTTCTGAGTAGTTTTCTTGTACATAGAACAGGGTTTCAAGTTAAACTAGAATAAATACCTCTATCGAGAACACAATAACTGTTAAACAATACTATTCTCTAACGCGTTCACACGTTTGCGAAAATCGCAGCGTGCAACAGGACAACCGCTTTCTTTATTCGCAGTATCCGACCACACGTCAGACGCAAAAACATCTTCCGGTCCCAGACCGGACAAAACGTTTCGGTTCGTATATTTTTTAATTAAAAGCGGGGGTAGATTGCAATCTGAGGAAAGAACCAAACAGGGATAAAAGAGGTCCGAGCCATTCACATTCGGAGAATGCACCTCTTTATTATTTATTGACCGACAATTATAACGAAAGTAATTTTCCACCATAGCTATTATTTAGTTCTGTCTGCATTCGATTCCATAAATAACACGAAATCGTCAGCACTTCAATTCACCAATACATATAAACACCTTTTTACTAACCACTTAGAAACAGAAGAACGATTTTTTCGTCGCTTTCAACGAGTTTTTTTCTTACACTCCTGTTTTAACATGTTATTTGCAGCCAGTTTGAACAATAATTCCCCCTAAAAACAGTTATAGTTATTACAAAAAGAGAATTTTTTAATAAAAAATGCCCCGAACACCCAAACAACTGTCTTAACCTTACCGCTACAAACAACTATATCAACCAACCTGTATTTAATTTTTTTGTAGAACCCACTCATTGAGAAGCGTATAGCCGATGTTTCTCAATATGAGTACAAAAAATCATAAACAAATGTTAAACACTCCCAAATATAGGTATCATTACGCGAATACGCAAGAAAAAAAATCTCCTAATGCGACTTTTATTTTAGATAAGTTAAAAAAACACTTACAAATTAAGACAAATATTGATCTTGCGAATATCCTTGATGTAAAACCCAACACCATATCCACCTGGAAGAAAAGAAACAGCATGGATTACGAGCTTATAGTTTCAGTTTGTGAAGCTTACGGCATTGATCTCAACGAGGTTTTTTACGATGGTAATACGGTCATGGAAGTAGAAAAAAACAATTACAACAAGAATATAAGTGTTGTAACAAGAGAGTACCAATATCAGTACGTACACCACCTGGGGGAAGATTCTTTCATTAACAGTATCCCTAAATACAACTTTCCTTTTATCAGCGGGGAAAACATGAGAGCCTTTCAGGTGACAGGAAATATGATGTATCCTACCCTTGAGGATAATTCCATTGTAATAGCAAAGCAACTGAACCCTTCCGAAACCATAGCAGACAATAAAAACTATGTGATTATCAGCAAAATAAGAGGTATTTTTATAAACAGGGTCCGGACACTTTATGATTCTCCCGACGAGTTGCTCCTAATTAACGACAACAAAATGATACCCCAGGAAATAAAAATCCATACGGATGAAATTGCGGAAATCTGGGAGGTAAAAGCCAAACTGAGTTATTCCTTTATAGAAGAACCGGTTATCCAATAACAAAAATATAGTCTCCCGTAACCTGAAAAGACCGGTGTTTTTTCCACAGGGAGTCATCATATTCCTTAATATGATTTTGCTGTGAAAAAGTGCAAACCTGTACTTTTTCACAGTTCAGTCTATAGAAAAAAAGTATAAAAGGTTTGTCGTTTATAACAAAAACTTATTCATGCTTAAAAAACAGACTCACTAAATGAGAAATAAGCGCGTTTTGTGAATTTCAGACCTCTGATATCATTAAAATAAAAATACCGGCTGAAATGAGCCCTAATACCTCCATCCAAAAATACCCCGGAAAATTTTGTAACACAAAATACAGATTTAAAAGCTGGGGATTTAATGAAATAACTAATATTTATAAAAAACCATATTTAAATAAATATACATTATACACTTCCAATTCCCCTCTTCAATACAACGGAAATAAGACCACTTCTCTTTTCCCACCATAAGCAATACCATCCCCTTCAAAATAACACATTAAATACAATTATATTAGTTTTTTTTGACAACCCTGTTTTAAAACCGGCAGTCCAGAGCGGCATCGGATAACTTTTGAAAGGTCTGCATTTACTCAGAATACCCCACCATCATCTCACCATCTCCAAAACAGAGCGTAGCAAATTCCGTTTCTTCTTATGCAAACAGACCCGGCACCTTACCTCGTTTACAGCTTTTCGGCCCGATATCCCATCCGCAGAGACTTCTTTTCGTCTTTCTCTTGTTCCTTCGCATATTTTTTTGCTAAATTTACACTAAAAGCAGGACCTTGAAAATATTCGATTTTCTCGACTTTAAAATCATAGATATCATAGATATTGTACTCTTTGCCTTTTTGTTATACTACATATACAAACTGGTAAGAGGCACCGTCGCTGTGAATATATTCATCGGTTTCGGTATTATCTACCTGATATGGCGGATTACCAAAGAACTGCAGATGCATATGATGAGCAATATTTTCGGCAGTTTCATGAGTGTCGGTTTTTTTGCTCTTATTGTCCTTTTTCAACAGGAAATACGAAAGTTCCTTCTCACCATTGGCTCCACAAATCTCGCCAATCGGAAAAATCTCAAAAAATATTTCAAATTTTTCCGGGACGACAATTTTGATGTCAAGACCAATGTAGAGGTACTTGTCGCTGCCTGCGAAAAACTCGGAAGTACCAGGACCGGCGGACTTCTCGTTATTGAACGCAATACTCCCCTGGATTTTGTTAAGAACACGGGGGACAATATGTACATAAAAATAACGGGGCCTATCATAGAAAGTATCTTTTACAAAAACAGCCCTCTCCACGACGGGGCAGCGATCATAGAAGGCAATTATATTGTGGCCACCCGCGTCGTGCTCCCGGTCTCCAACGAAAGAAGCATCCCGCTCCGTTTCGGGCTCCGCCACCGGGCAGCCATCGGAATCACCGACAAAACGGATGCTGTTGTTCTTGTTATCAGCGAAGAAACCGGGCAGATCTCATATATCAAAGACGGCCAGTTTACCCTTTACAACAATACGGAAGAGCTTATCAACATTATCAAAGAGGATCTCAGCTAAACAAAATATGCTTTTTATCCCATAAAAACAGTTCAGAAACGAACCGCTAAGCCCGTAACGGAATAACTTCCTATCTTTGTATCTTCAAAAAAGAACTTCCTTTGCGTTACTTTATAGAACTATCATATTACGGAAAGGCTTATCACGGCTGGCAGAAGCAACCCAATGCGGGCACGGTGCAGGAAACAATAGAAAAGGCTCTTTCCTTACTATTGCAGGAACAGGTTAGCATTACCGGGGCGGGCAGAACAGATACCGGCGTACATGCCAGGCAAATGTTTGCTCACTTCGATACGCAAACGGAAATTTCTGCCGGTATACTGGTGCATAAACTCAATTCTCTTTTGCCGGGGGATATTGCCATATACCGTATTTTTCCGGTTGAAGAGAACGCCCATGCACGTTTTGATGCCACTTCACGTTCTTACGAATACCGGATCAATTCTTTTAAAGACCCTTTTCTCACAGGATTATCCTTCTATTACAGGTATCCGCTGGATGTAAAAAAGATGAACAGTGCTGCAAAAATCTTACTCGGCCATAAAGATTTTCAATGTTTTTCCAAATCAAAAACCGATGTCAGGACCTATTTCTGTACCATTGAAAACGCCGAGTGGAAACGAATGGGAGATAACCTGCTGTTCACAATAACAGCAGACCGGTTCCTTCGCAATATGGTAAGGGCCGTTGTAGGCACCCTGCTCGAAGTAGGCCAGGGGAAATTACAGGAGGAAAACGTTAAAAAAATCTTAGAAAGCAAAAATAGAAGTGAAGCCGGTGTGTCAGTTCCGGCACATGGTTTATATTTAACAAAAATTCAATACCCTTACATAACGGACAGGGAAAACCAAAAACCATACAATACATCAAAGTCTAAAACTCCCTGACCCCGATATCATTACGTACGGAAATGAAGTATGCGGCAGTATATACGGGGACAGGTGAAAACAGGCAATAGAAAAACGTTACTTTTTTTCTGCCTTAACGTGAAACAGCAATGAGCAACAATAAAGGATCAGCTTTCGACTTAAGTCTTTTCAAAAGACTTATGGAACATGCCCGTCAATACAAAATCACCTTTTACGGTGTGGCTTTTGCCGCCATCCTGGTATCTTTGTTTGCCGTTGCCAGGCCTTACCTGCTTAAAATAACGGTAGACGACTACATAACACATAAGGATTACGGGGGACTCCTGCAGTTCACCATCCTCATGCTGGTAGTTCTCCTGTGCGGGGTTATCAGCCAGCTGGCCTTTATTTATTATGCCAACTGGCTGGGACAGTCTATCATAAAAGACATCCGGATACAGCTTTTCCGGCACATGCTTCAATTTAAAATGAAGTATTACGACAACTCCTCCATAGGGATACTCGTCACACGTGCCGTAAGTGACATGCAACGTATAGGGGAAATTTTCAGCCAGGGCCTTTTCATGATCGTCAGCGACCTGCTCCAAATGTTTGTGGTAGCCACCGTTATGCTGTTTACCAGCTGGAAACTCTCTCTGATTGTATTTTCCGTTTTGCCCGTTATACTCTACGCTACCCGCCTGTTCCAGAAGGCCATGAAAGTAGCATTTACCGATGTAAGAGCCCAGGTGGCGAACCTCAATTCTTTTGTTCAGGAACGCATTTCAGGAATGAAGATCGTACAGTTGTACACCCGTGAAGATACGGAATACGAAAAATTTACGGAGATCAACCAAAAGCATAAAAAAGCATGGCTTAAGACCGTATGGTACAACTCCATCTTTTTTCCAGTTGCGGAACTCGCCTCATCGGTCACCATAGGACTTGTCGTATGGTACGGCGGCCTGCGTACTATTGCAGGCGATGACCTGGAACTCGGAAGCATTTTTATGTTTATCGAAATGTCACAAATGCTCTTCCGTCCCTTACGGCAAATAGCGGACAAATTCAACACCCTTCAAATGGGAATGGTTGCCGCGAATCGCGTATACGGCATACTGGACACGGATAGTTCCATAGAAGACAAAGGCAATATCACAGCGGAAAATCTCCGGGGAAATATCCGTTTCCGGGATGTACATTTCGGTTATCTGCAGGATGAAGAAGTCCTCCATGGCATATCATTCGATGTAACCGCCGGCCAGACCATAGCCATCGTGGGCGCTACCGGGGCAGGAAAATCCACCATCATAAATTTATTAAACCGTTTCTACGAAATAAATTCCGGCGAAATCCGCATTGACGATGTCAACATAAAGGACTATACCCTAAACTCCCTCAGGGGACGTATAGCCGTGGTCCTGCAGGATGTATTCCTCTTTGCCGATACCATATTGCACAACATTACCCTGAAAAACCCGGAAATAACCGAAGAACAGGTACATAATGCCGCAAAAGAAATAGGGATTCACGATTTTATCATGAGCCTTCCCGGCGGGTATCACTACAACGTAAAGGAAAGGGGTACCATGCTATCCAGCGGTCAGCGCCAGCTTATTGCCTTTCTGCGTGCCTATGTGAGCAATCCGGATATCCTCGTATTGGACGAAGCCACGTCATCCGTAGATTCCCATTCGGAAAAGCTCATCCAGAACGCTACCGAAAAAATTACTGAAAAAAGGACATCCATCGTAATTGCACATCGTTTGGCCACGATTAAAAAAGCAGACAAAATACTTGTCATGGATACCGGGAAAGTGGTAGAGTCCGGCACTCACCGTGAACTTCTCAAAAAAGATGACGGTTACTACAAAAACCTATACGAAGTGCAGTTTATGGCCGAGGAAGAAACGATATGAAGTACGAAGCCGGAAGCATGAAGTTAGGCTTACGCCTGTTTTTTTAGTTCTTAATATACACCAGATGACCAGGATACTGCTTTTATCGGACAGCCACAGCCATATAGACAACACAATCCTGAAATACGCCAGGGAAGCTGACGAGGTATGGCATGCCGGCGACATCGGAAATCTCGCGGTTACCGATACGCTGAAAAAAACAGCTCCGCTCCGTGCCGTCTATGGCAATATTGACGATGCCGAAGCCAGAAAGGAATTCCCCGAAAACAACCGTTTTATGTGTGAAGATGTGGATGTGTGGATTACCCATATCGGGGGATATCCCGGGAAGTACGACCAGAGGATCCGCGAAGAAATACGTAAAAATCCGCCTAAACTGTTTATCTGCGGGCATTCTCATATCCTCAAGGTTATTTACGACAAGAAACTGGACCTACTGCACATGAATCCGGGTGCCGCAGGGAAATACGGTTTCCACCAGGTGCGTACCATGCTCCGCTTTCAAATAGACAAGGACCAGATCAAAGAACTGGAAATTGTAGAACTGGGAAAGAAATAATACATCAGGCACAAAAGGTGCGGAGTTTTCCGGTTACAGGCGGGTTTATATACTAAAACGGCCAAACGTGTATAAACAGATATGGAAATCCCTGATTTTTGCGTAGTCCACAACAAATGGGAATGATCCTTTTTTACCCTTCGCAGGTACTCACAAAAAAACCCGCCTGCAAATATACAGACGGGTCTTTTACGCACTAATACTACTAAGATTTCAGGTTTATCGCAACCGGTCTACTGATTTTACGAGATCTTCATCCTTTTTTATAGCCTTATTGGCCAACACTAAAAAAACGATAGAAACTACAGGAATAAATATCCCAATACCCTTCTCTGAAATATTACTTTCTCCGGATAGATTTAGCGACCGATACGCAAATACTCCTAGTAAAATTAAGTTTAATATCATGTTCAATCTGTTAAGCACAAATTGATTTTTTCTGTTCCTGAACATCAAAACGGATATAAGAGCCAATGATGCTATGACCATAAAACCCATCAGCACCCACAATTCTCCCGCAGCATATACGGCATTACCTTCTCCGTCTTTCCACAAAGATACTACAAAAGGCAGAACCGCACTCACCAAAAACACAATTAATAAATATATGCTCTGTATTCTCTGTAACATCTTTCTACCTGAAATATGGGCAAAAATAAGAGTTCTTTTTAAAAAATACGTTCCGTTTATAAAAATAAATTTGTAATATTGCGGTATCCATTCGTAACCCACTCAAAACAAGGTTCGTTTGACTTCGATTTTTTTTTCACTTTGATGCTCATCCCAAAACATACAAATCGGACTTAACAGAGCACTTCAAAAGAATTAATTAACTTATTTAACATTTCAATGTTTGACATTTCAGATTTAAAAGGAAAGAAATTAACTGAATTACAGGAAATTGCTAAAGATTTAAATGTTCCTAAATTCAGAACACTTAAAAAGATGGACCTGATCTATCAGATTCTGGATGTACAGGCTGCAAACCCCAAGACTGTTACAGAACAAAAAACTTCTTCCCCTTCTTCAAATAACGGGGAAACCGCCCCCAAAGAGAGAAAAACACGCAGAGCAAGAATAAAAAAGACTTCTCAGGAAACTCCCAAGGCTAAAGCGATACAGGAAAAAACGGACAGCAAAGAAAAACCCTCTCCCGAACCTGCACCCCAGAAAAACAATCCGCCCCAGGCCGTGACAAAAAGCCCGCGGGACGAAAAACAGCGGGACGAGAAACAGCGGGACGAGAAACAGGAAGAGCCGGACAACATCCAGACCAAAGACAAGAAAAAGGAATACAATCCCAAGGGACAACAGCACCAGAAAAAAGGAAATACCGCCAGTCATCCTTCGTATAACAAAGAGAATTTTGACAAGGAGAAAAAGAACCGGTACAAGGATCCCGATTTCGAATTTGACGGTATCGTGGAAAGCGAAGGTGTCCTGGACATCATGCAGGACGGTTACGGCTTTCTCCGCTCATCTGATTACAACTACCTTTCTTCTCCGGATGATATTTATGTTTCACAGTCTCAAATACGATTGTTCGGGTTAAAAACCGGCGACACTGTGCTCGGTACCATTCGTCCCCCGAAAGAAGGAGAAAAATATTTCCCGCTTATACGGGTGACCAAAATCAATGGTCTGGCGCCCCAGGTAGTGAGGGACCGCGTATCATTTGAGCACCTGACCCCGCTTTTCCCGGATGAGAAATTCAAACTCGCAGAAAAGCAAAGTACCGTTTCCACCCGGATCGTCGACCTCTTTTCTCCTATAGGAAAAGGACAACGGGGTATGATCGTTTCCCAACCGAAAACAGGTAAGACCATGCTGCTTAAAGATATTGCCAATGCCATAGCTGCCAACCACCCGGAGGTATACCTGCTGGTGTTGCTCATTGACGAACGTCCGGAAGAAGTTACCGACATGCAGCGAAGTGTACACGGTGAAGTTGTCGCCTCTACCTTTGACGAACCCGCAGACAGGCACGTAAAAGTAGCGAACATTGTCCTCGAAAAAGCCAAAAGACTGGTAGAATGCGGCCATGATGTAGTCATCCTTCTCGATTCCATCACCCGTCTGGCCAGGGCATACAACACCGTACAACCTGCCAGCGGAAAAGTACTGAGCGGTGGTGTGGATGCCAATGCCCTGCACAAGCCCAAGCGTTTCTTCGGAGCCGCACGAAACATCGAAGGCGGCGGATCTCTTTCCATCATTGCCACCGCACTTACGGAAACAGGCTCTAAAATGGACGAGGTAATATTCGAAGAATTCAAAGGGACCGGTAACATGGAACTCCAGCTCGACAGGCGCATCGCCAACAGAAGGATATTCCCTGCTATTGACCTTATTTCTTCCAGCACCAGGAGAGACGACCTGTTACTGGACGAAAACACCATACAGCGTATGTGGATCATGCGAAAATACCTGGCAGACATGAACCCGGTAGAAGCCATGGAATTCATGGACAGCCGTATAAAACGGACTGCGAACAACGAAGAGTTCCTGCTCACGATGAACCAGTAACAGGAATTCCGTTCCGCCGGAAAATACATAAATCCCAAAGGTTAAAATCTACTTGTTTACCCTTTGGGATTTTATTTTTCAAATATCTTTACATCCGTTTTTAAATATCTTCGCATGATACAATTTGACCTTGCAAAATCCGAAGCGGACCTGGAAGGGATCCTTGAACTGCAAAAAAAGAACTTTATAGAAGCTCTTTCTTCTGAAGAAGCTGCAAGCCAGGGTTTTGTTACGGTACGCCATGACCGGGACCTGTTGAGGCGCATGAATACGGAAGCTCCCAGTATAATAGCCCGGGACGGGAACAAGGTAATCGGTTACTGCTTGGCCATGACAAAAAAATTCAAGAAAGATATCCCCGTGCTCATCCCCATGTTCAACACTATCGATAAATTGTCGTACAACGATACCTCCCTCAAAGAAACGGATTATATCGTTTCCGGGCAGGTATGTGTTGACAAAGCATATCGCGGACAGGGAATATTTGATAATCTCTATCGACAATACCGTGATGCCTACAAAGATGTCCACCCTTATATCCTCACAGAAATACTGGCCGTGAACCAGAGATCGATAAAAGCGCATCAACGAATAGGTTTTCACCGGCTTCACAGGTATTCCGCCCCCGACAATACGGAATGGGACATTGTTATCTGGGACTGGAACAGCTAAAAAACCCACTTTCCGGGCAAAGGATTGCATTACAGATTTTAATTTAAGCGGGAATCCCCTATTTTTATAGGCGGAAAACATTTTGGTATGTGCTCCCGTACAGGTCAAAAACTCCTGCACCCTACACATTCTCATATAAAAAGAAGATAATGCCACGTGGAAAAAAAATATTGCTTGTAGAAGACGACAGCAAGGTCTGCTCCTTCATCAATCGCGGGTTGACCGAAGAAGGGTGTGAAATGACCGTTGCCATGACCGGTAAACAGGGACTGGAATGGGCACAATCTGCCACATTCGACCTGTTGATCCTGGATATCATGCTCCCGGACCTCAACGGTCTTGATATCTGCAAAAAAGTGCGACAGAACAACCAGCACATCCCCATATTGTTTTTAACGGCACTGGGCAGCGCCGAAAACATAGCCCTCGGACTTGACAGCGGAGCAGATGACTACCTCGTAAAACCCTTCAAATTCATCGAGTTGATAGCCCGGATAAAGAGTTTGCTGAGGCGCTCCGAAAATTACGAGAGCAGGTTTGTAAAAGAAGAAGCCATATACAGGTTTGCCGACATTCTGGTAAACGATACCACCAAAACCGTTACCCGGAATAAAGAAGACATCAACCTGACCTCTACGGAATACCGCCTGCTCCTCATGTTCCTTAAAAATCCTTTTCGCGTCCTGTCGCGCACGGATATCCTGGAACATGTATGGGGCGTTAATTTCGACATCGGTACCAATGTGGTAGACGTATATGTAAATTACCTGAGGAAAAAACTGGAAAAAAACAGCAAACCACGTGTTATTCATACCATCATAGGCATGGGATATGTATTAAAAGAGAACGATGAACACACGAAATAAAATTATATTGTCCCTTACTGTCCTGACACTGGGCTACATCTTGATCTTCAGTGGCTTCATCTATTTTTCCATAGAGAATTATTCTTATATCGATTTTTATAAAAGACTGGAAATACGGGCTATTACTGCTGCAAAAATTGAACTGGAACACCAGCAGGACAGTGATGTACTCCGGGAAATACGCCAGGAGTTCCTGGAGAAGTTACCCAATGAAAAAATCAATATAGCGGATATTTCGGGCGTTGAGCCCCGGGCCAAAGCCAGAAAGCTCGGTGTCCCTTTACATTTCATAGAAGAGGTGCTGCGTAACGGCAAAGGCTTTTACAATCGCAATAACACCTACTTTTCCGGTATACGGTACCAGACACGAGGCAAGGATTACCTGGTGATAGTCTCCGCACAAAACTACTACAGCACCCACCATAATGCCTACCTGAAAAACCTGCTGATCATTGCCTTGCTTATTTCCATAATTATCATTGCGTCTTTCGCTTACCTGTTCTCCAAACTCATATTCCGCCCCGTACAGAACATTATTGAAAAAATGCGGGAAATAAGTACGGAAAACATGCACCTGCGACTGGAGGTCCCTAACAACAACGAAGAGCTCAAAAGCCTCACCCTTACCTTTAACGATATGCTCAACCGGCTCGAAACTTCTTTTGAAACCCAAAAGAATTTTATCAGCAATGCCTCTCACGAATTAAACACGCCGCTGACCTCTATTATAGGAGAGGCAGATGTTACCCTTGCAAAAGAGCGCAGTACGGAAGAATACCGCCATGCTCTCGGCAATATCCTGGAAGATGCCGAAAAATTAAGTAAAAAGACCGAGGCGTTACTGCTCCTCGCCCAGACCGGTTATAACGGCAAAGTGCAAAAGTTCGAACTTATGCGTATTGACCAGCTCATTATGGACGCCGAACAGACCATCCATAAAATATACCCCAACTGCCAGATCCATATAGACTTCGACCTCCTGCCGGAAACTTCGGAAAAACTCAATATAAAAGGGAATAAACAATTACTGCACCTGGCCGTTTCCAACGTGCTGATGAATGCGTGCAAATATTCGGACAACAAAGACGTTAAGGTCGCCCTCGGCGTCTCCAACGACCATGTTATTATCATTATCAAAGATCAGGGAATAGGTATTCCCGAGCAGGAAATGCAATATATCTACGACCCGTTTTTCAGGGCTTCAAATACCGGCCACTATCACGGTTACGGCATAGGCCTTCCGCTGGCCAGAAATGTTGTTGAAATGCACAATGGCGTCCTTACGGTCTTCTCTACCGAAAACCGGGGAACAACCGTAGAGATAAAACTTCCGGTACACAAATTCTAATCTGATTTTAATTTGGTTCTAAGACCGTTCTAAAACGGCAGACATAGCTTTGCTCAGTAACGAAAAAAAAGCATTGCTATGAAAAACATTCTGGTACCTACCGACTTCACCGTGGACTCCCTTATCCTTTTAAAAAAGGCCATTGAAAATGAAGAAGGAAAGCTGAACCTCATCCTTGTTTACGGAAAATCCCTTCCGAATTCCATATCCGAACTGGTATTTTTCTCCAAAGGCAAACTCATTACTTCCCTGGAAAGCAAGAGTTTCGTAGAGGCGAAAGGGATTTTAAAGAACCGGTATTTCTCCAGAATAAATACTTTACGCACGGACATTTTTTACGGAAGGAACCAAAGTGCCTTTGATAACTTCCTTGAAGGAAACGGTATTGACAAAGCCTATGTTCCGGATGATCCCGAGTCTTTGCATCCCTACCTGAAAAAGGGATTCGACCTCCTTCCCTACCTGAAAAAGTCCGGCCTGGAATTAACAGAGGTCACCTACAGCAACCGGACCCCTGTCACCGTAGAAGAGACCCTGGCCAAATTGTTAATCCCGTAAAATTGCTATGAAGAAGAAAAAATACAATCCGAAAATAAGGCTTATCTATTTTCTCGCCTTCGGGGGATGCCTGACCCTTTTCGTCCTCATGTCAGCACTGTCGCCGGCGCCGGACACTGTTATCCTGGGCAAATGGCAGGAAGTATCCTGGGAATACGAGAAACTTCCGGACGCCAAAGAGGCTTCACTAAGCAAAGCCATCAGTAATACGGTAAAAAATGAGATTACACGCGACCTCGTCATCCACCGGGCAGAAACCTGGGAATTCCTCCCTGGCGGCAAACTTCTTCTTCACCTTGAAGAGAAGTCCACACCATTGCACTGGACACTGAAGTCCAGGGGGAACATCCTGAAGCTGGACCACGAGAAGACCTCCCCAGAGCACTACAACCTCCAGGTATTGAATGAAGATGAAATGATCCTGTATTTCAACACCGATTTACAGGCAAAAGGGATTGCAAAGATGAAATTCAAAAAAATCCATCACAAAGACTATGCTCAGAAAATTCAATAACAGCAGGACCATAAAAGAGAATATTCAACTAGGTTCATTGACCGCCTTTTCGGCCGGCATGGTAAACGTAACCTCGGTTATCATATTTTTTGCGTTTACTTCAAACGTAACCGGGCACTACGCCATACTGGCCGAAGAAGTATCGAAAGGCAACTGGTACCAGGCAGCTGTGGTCTTTGCATGGATATTCATGTTCTTTGCGGGTAACTTCTGCTCTAACCTTATTATTATCAACTTTAACCGGATAAACACTTATGCCGCACACGCCGCACCTCTGACCATAGAGATCATATGTTTACTGGTCGTGGGCACGTACGGACAGTTCTTCTATAAAGAGACCCTCAACGAGACCGAGATCCTTGTGGCGCTCATGCTCTTTGCCATGGGTATACAGAACGGACTTACGGCAAGTATCTCGAATTTTTCCGTCAAAACAACACACCTTACCGGCCTTACCACCGACCTGGGATTACTGACTTCCATGTTCACCAAAAAAGAGTATCGCGAAAACAAAAGCCTCCGGGCCAGGGCCAGCGTCCTTTTCGCTATTGCAACTTCATATCTTTCCGGAGGTATTTTTGCCGGTATCGTATACCAGCAAATAGGCTTTATGGTTTTTTATATTGCTTCCCTGGTTATCGGTATCATTATCTGTTATGAATATTACAAGATAAAAATCAGGAAGATGGTATGGAATAAGAAAAAGAAAAGCCTGAAGTACAAGACACCTGTCATGTCCAGGCCGTAGATACCGCTAAATCTACAAACGCAGGGCCGTCTTAAAGTTATTTAAGGCGGCCTTTTTTAGTTTGTGAGTTTTTGGGTAATAATCATAACCGGGGTATGTAACAGGCTTCCCGGTTATACTTACCTCCGCGGAAGCACAAAAAAAGGCCGCCTTTTCAGACAGCCTCTTATTCTTATATATCTTGCTTTTCAGCTTATGCCAAAGTAGCTATATGCTTTGCCAGTCTGGATTTTAAATTAGCCGCCTTATTGGCATGAATAATATTCTTCTTGGCCAATTTATCAATCATAGACACTACAGAAGGGAACAGAGTTTCAGCTTCCTTTTTATCTTCGGTACCACGCAGCTTTTTGATAGCATTACGCGTAGTCTTATGCTGATACCTGTTTCTCAGGCGAACTGCTTCATTCCTTCTTATTCTCTTTAATGCCGACTTATGATTTGCCATTTTGTCTTTCCTTAGCTGTTAAATCTAAAATAATTAAAATCTTCTGTTACGGGACGGACCTTCACATCTTCTCCCGGTTTAATGATTGCGACCCGAAACCGCACATCTTCAATTTCGTAGTCCGTAGGGGATTCGAACCCCTGTTACCAGGATGAAAACCTGGCGTCCTAACCCCTAGACGAACGGACCGAGTTAAAAAATGAATGCTCACAACAGTGAAACATCCGCAAAGATAATAAAATGCTACTATCCGCACCCATGCTTCCCGCTGTAATTATTCACTCTTCAAAGAACTTGTAGTCCGTAGGGGAATCGAACCCCTGTTACCAGGATGAAAACCTGGCGTCCTAACCCCTAGACGAACGGACCATTTTTTATTTCAAATTGCGGATGCAAAAATACAACTATTTTTATACGATGCAATACCTGACTCATTTTTTTTGTTTTAATTTTCAAAAAAAATCCTCCGGTCCCTTCTTCAGCCTTCGAACATAGATTTTCACCGCCGTAAATTTACCATAAAAACAATAAAAATCCCAGACTCTTCTTATCGCCATAAAAAAATTACGACAAATGTACTTCCTTTACCCTGATCTTCCCGAAACAAACGGGACAATATTCAGCCTGCCATTCGAAAGAACCTCTTAATAATGCCCGGCAGGAGCCATTTACAACTTCACACCCTTCCTACAAGATAATTATCCCCGTTATGCAGGATAACACAATAAGAAAAACAGGATTCATCTTTTTAAACCTGTATTGGATAACGGCTATTAAAAGCCCTATGGCTATAGCTCTCCACTGAATGGAAGTAAAACTTTCCGCGAAGAACGTTTTTTCCGAAATCTGCAACCCGGCAAATAAAATAAGGGCAATGGTCACCGGCTTCAGGGTTCTGAAAACGGCATCTTTAACAGGGTGTTGCTTCACCCTCATCAGAAACCTGGAGAGAAACAGCATAATAATCACAGAAGGAGCTGCAAGGGCGCCTGTGGCTGCAATACCTCCCGGTATCCCCGCTACACTGTTTCCGACATAGGTGGCGGAATTCATTGCTATGGCCCCGGGTGTCATCTGCGCGAGTGACAATACGTCCATGAACCGGTCGCTGCTCATCCAGCCCTGTTTTTCAAACTCCGTAATAAATAACGGGACCATTGTCAGACCTCCCCCGAAGCTGAACAACCCGATCTTAAAAAACACGCCTATTAACAATAATAAATCCCTGACCACAGATCTTTAAATTTTATGTATTAAACGAGACCATTTCCACACCAGGAAACCCGAGAATCCTCCGGCGACGATGATCAGAATAGGGTGTACACCACAAAACAACCCCAGTAACACTAGTAAAAAGACCACAAAGGGCACACCACCCTTTATCCCGGACCGGATGAGAATATACACAGACCTGCATATCATGACCACCAGGCAGGCCCTTATACCTGTAAAAGCCTTTTGAACGATTTCACTTTCGAAATATCCCCCCGCGATGTGGTACAAAACAGTAATGATGAGAAGGGAAGGAACGATAATCCCCAGAGAGGCCACTACGCCCCCCAGGGTTTTTCCCTTGATATTACCTATATGCGTTGCCGCATTAATAGCTATGGTGCCGGGTGTCATCTGGGAAAAGGATATGATCTCCAGCAGTTCATCATTCGTGATCCATTCCTTTTTACGGATCAGTTCCTGTTCCAGCAAAGGGATCATGGCATAACCTCCCCCGAACATAAAGAAACCTATTTTCAGAAAGGAAGTAAATAACTGAACATGAATATTTTCCCTGACCCTGTTCAACAAAACCAAACCTGTCATTATCCGATTAAATTATTATACTGCAAATTCCTGTTGAAAAGCACTGTCTTTCAATACAAGTCTCACCCGAGTTATCCTTCTGATCTCCCTGTCTCATTTTCATCCTCCTTTTTTCCCCTGTAAGCAAAATAAAATACCTGCGGTAATACCGTAATGGAAAGGATCATGCAAACAAGGAGCCCTCCCACGATCATTATGGCAAGCGGTTTCTGTATTTCCGATCCCATACCGGTGGAAAGGGCCGCTGGTAAAAGTCCCATGGACCCCATCATGGCAATCATCAATACGGGGCGTATACGGCCGTATACGGCGTCGGATATTGCTTTTTTCAATGGTTTTCGCATTTTCATCTGCTGCCGGATGTTCCCTATCAGCACAATACCGTCAATCGTTGCCACCCCGAAAAGAATTATAAAGCCTATCCCTGCGGAAATACCAAAAGTGGTACCGGTTACCCAAAGGGACAGATAGCCCCCGATAAAGGCAAACGGAATAACGATACATGAGATAAGTGTGTCTTTGAGGTTCCCTTCAAAGTTCATCCACAACAGAAAGATTATGAGTACAAGACAGACCGGGACTATGGTATACAATCTCTTGGTAGCCCTTTCTTTGGATTCGAACTCCCCGGCCCACTCCGTTTTTATATGTTCCGGGAACTTTACCTTGTTATTTACCGCCTCCCGGGCTTCGGCAATGGTACTTCCGAGGTCCCTGTTCTCAATACTGAACCCTACACCTATATACCTGCTGCTCCCTTCCCGGTAAATAAAAGCAGGACCGGTGTGGAAGTCTATGGTGGCGATCTCTTTTAAAGGAACACGCTTACCGTCTTTGGTAGGGATAAGAATCTCCCCGATTTTCTCATCCGTGTTCCTGTGATCTTTGGCAAAACGCAGGCGTACATCAAACATCCTTTCGTTCTCATAAAACGTGGTGGCCGCCTGTCCTCCAATGGCCATTTCCACCACCGCCTGTGCATCGGACATATCTACGGCATACCGGGCCATCTTATGATCGTGCAGCTGTATACGCAGTTCGGGCAAACCGATGTTCCGGTATACATTGAGGTCTTCTATACCCCTTATTCCCTTCAGGGCTCCGGCAACCTCATCGGCATAGTCTTCCAGCTCAAAAAGGTCGTCCCCGAATATTTTCACTACCAGTGAACTTTTTACCCCTGCCACATATTCTTCCACATTATCCTGTATAGGCTGGCTAAAACCGAATACAATTCCCGGATAAGCCTGTAATGTCTGCCTCAGTTCTTCCACGAGCCCGGCCTTATCTATATTGCGTTTCCATTCGTCTTCGGGATATAGCTGTATGTGGAACTCAATATTGAAAAAGCCGGTAGGATCGGTACCGTCGTTTGGCCTGCCCGTTTGCGTCAGTACGAACTTCACCTCTTCATATTCCCGTATCTTGTTCTTCATTTCCCCGGTCAGTGTTACGGCTTCTTCCAGGTTGACACTATTTGGCAGAGTAGCACGGACATACACGGCTCCTTCATTCAGCTTCGGCAAAAATTCCGAACCGTGGTTGAAAAAACCGAATACGGTTACCAGCAACAATGCGCAGAAAGCACCTATGGTTACTTTCTTATACCGCGTGGCCCACAGGTACCAGCTGTACAGTCCGTCCCTGAAAAACCTGGTAATGAAATTGTCTTTCTCCGTTATATTCCTGGTCAGGAGCAATTTACACATCGCCGGCACATAGGTCAGGCTCAGGATCAATGACCCCAGCAGGGCGAAACCAAGCGTATAAGCCAGGGGTGAGAACATTTTTCCTTCCACTTTCTGAAAAGAGAAGATAGGCAGTAACGCCACAATAAGGATAAACAGGGCGAAAAATATATAGGATGCTACTTCCCTGGCACTTTTCTTAATAATACCCGATTTGGAAATCTTATTGAACCGTTCCATTCCCAGTTCCTTTGCCTTGTGTTCCAGGCCTACAAAGACCCGTTCTGCAATGACCAGCGCCCCTTCCAGCAGCAATCCGAAATCGAGTGCCCCCATAGAGATAAGGTTGGCCGGCATGCCCATGATCCGAAGCATGGTAATGGCAAAGAGAAACGCCAGGGGGATTACCGACGCGACAATAAAGGTCATACGCCAGTTGTACAGGAATATAAAGACAATGAGGGATACGAGTACAATTCCCTCGATCAGGTTTTTGGTAACCGTGTTCACTGTAACGTCAACCAGTTCGGTCCTGTCTATAAAAGGTTCTATTTTTATATCCTTGGGCAGTATTCTTTCATTGAGATCTTTTATTTTCTCCTTGAGACTGGTAATCACCTCACCCGGGTTCTCTCCCCGGAGCATGATTACGATCCCTTCTACCAGGTCATCTTCATCCTGCAACCCCACCTGTCCCAACCGTGGTTTTGCGGCTATTTTTACCTCCGCTACATGCTTTACCGTTACTGGGGTCGACCCTTTGACTTCTATCAGGATATTTTCTATATCTTCCACACTCTCCAGTAGCCCCACACCCCGTACAACATAAGCCTGGCTTCCCTGTTCTATAATATCACCACCTACATTGATGTTACTTTTGGATACCGCCTCGAACACATCCAGGGGCGACAGGTCGTAATTTATCAGTTCCGTAGGGTGTATCTGTATTTCGTATATTTTTTCTTCCCCTCCGAAACTTACTATGTCCGCAACACCGGGTACAGCAACCAGTTCGCGTTCAATGACCCAGTCCTGGATAGCCGTAATTTCCTTTATGGGCCTGTCGCTTTTTATCACATAACGGAATATCTCTCCGGTAGCCCCGGACGGCGGTTCTATCTCGGCTTCGGCCCCATCCGGAAGCTCCACGCCCTGAAGGCGGTTGGAAGCGTATTGCTGTGCAAAGAAATCATCTGCTTTATCATCAAATAACACGGTAACCACAGACAGGCCGAAAAGCGATATGGACCGCACTTCCGTCTTTCCCGGAATCGTGTTCATTTCCTTCATGACAGGTAGAGTGACAAACTTTTCTACTTCTTCGGCACTCCGGCCGGGCCATTGGGTAATAATACGGGCCCTTGTACTGGTTACATCGGGGAAGGCCTCTATAGGCGTATGCATATAACTCACAATCCCGGCAACCAGTAATAATGTGGTAAGAAAAAATACGACAACAGAATTCTTCAGGGAAAATGCTACGATGCTTTGGACGAATTTAGTCATTTCTGATAGGTATTGTTAATTGGAAAACAGAGGTAAACAGGCTTGCCTTGCCGTTCCGGACAAGGAACAGTATTTTTAATTATTTCCGGCATCCTTGATCTTTTCGTAAATAAGTAACTGGTTCCTGGTAACCACCTGCTCGCCTGCTTCCACTCCCCCGGAGATATAAGCGACATTCCCGTTTTTGCTGATGATTTCAGCCTGGCGGACCTGCAAGTCGCAATCGTCCTTATACACTACGATGAAGTTCCTGTTGTTATTGAAGATCAGGGAACCGGTAGGGATAGTAACCGCTTCCGTCCCCTGTTGTTTCTGAGCTATAATATCGGCAGACATGCCGGGTTTCAGCTCCTGGTTTTCATTGGGGATGACAACCCATGCCTTCAGTACCCTTTCTTCGTTATCAAATACCTGTGATATGGACGTGATCGTCCCTTTAAAGACCTTATCCTGGTACGATAGCGTCCGGATATCCACTTCCTGTCCTACGTGCAGCTTGGTGACATTACCGGCATAAATATTCAGGATCACCCATACTTCGCTCAGGTCGGCCACGGTAAACAGTGTATTACCTTCTGCGGATATCTGCATTCCGGAGGTAATGTTCTTCTCCGTAATAACACCGGACATTGGAGCTTTTACCTGAAAACCGTCTTTTCCTTTACTACTCCCATACAGTCCCAATGTGGCTGTCACATTTTCAAGGGCGGCCTGTTTTGTCTTCAGTTCGCTCTGTGCGGTAAGGAAATCTTTATGGGAAGCTATTCCGTCTTCATACATGGATTTAACAGAAGACAATTCCCGTTCCACAACAGCTATTTCCCCCTCCAGGCTTTTCCTTTCGGATTGCAGGTTATTCAGTTCCGAACTCTGTATTTCCGCCAGTACCTGCCCTTTGGAAACCACATCTCCCAGGGAGAAATAAGTACGCGAAACCACCCCGCCTACGAGGCTGGTAAAAGGTACTACCCTGTCCGGGTTGCTCTGTACAATACCGGTAAGGGCTATACGTTCCTGCACAGGTTGCAGCCGGGCCGGCTCCAGTACGATATCCTCCCGGAACGATTCATCCAGGCAATACCTTTCCGCTTTGGAAGTTTCCGGCATTTTTTCTTTACAGGAAAGAAAAAACGGCAGGATGACAAACACCGTGGCTGCGGTAAATAAAGTGGATATTTTTCTCTTACCGGAAGTATTGTTTTCGTTGTGGCTTAGTCGTTTCATGTGCTTACTGTGCTTTAATTTGGTCTATGTCTTTTCCTATTTCAAATTGAAGATCTTCGAGTTTTTCACGGGCATTTTTCGCCGATCCCAGGATGATGTCCCGGTTTTGCAGATAGGTTTCCAGGAAATCCAGGTATTCGAGCATACTGATATTCCTTTCCCTGAAATTACGGGTATAGCTGTCCAGGAGAGATTCCAGTTCGTCCCCGTAAGACGGGTCAATACTTTCGAGGAAGGATACGGAAGCCATCAGGTCGTTATAGGCCAGCATTATACCCGACCTTACTTCGAGTTCCTTTTGCTCGAACATCAGCCTCGCCTGCTCCTGCTCTATTTTCGCAGCTTTGATATTCCCCTGGTTACGGTCAAATACCGGCAGGTCCAGGGAGAATCCGAAGCCTATGAAGTCCAGCATAAAATTACCACCGCGGTCATACCCCGCCTTAAAAGTAACATCGGGGACCCTCATGGCTCTTTCATAGGCATAAGACTTATCGGCATATGTTTTCTCCAGTTCCGCAAGTTTTAATTCGGGCTGATGATCCGATGCCCTGGCGATAAGATATTCCGGCAACACTTCTTTTATTTTTTCTACGGAAGGGACAAAACCTTCTTCGTCCAGAACAAGGGTTATCCCGACCGGCAACCGCATCAGTACTTTCAGCTCTTTCTGAACTTTATTGGTTTCGCGTTCCAGGCGGTTGATTTCACCGGAAATCTCCAGGTCCAGCGCTTTAAGCCTTATGTATTCTCCTTTACCGATATTTCCCTGCTCCACCTGTCGCTGATAGGCAGTCAGAAGTTGTTTGACGGAAGATGCTTCCTTTTCATATACCTCCTTATACATTTGCAGGTACTGCAGTTCCGTGAGGTTATTCCTGAACTCACGTTTGAGGTTTCGCAGCAGGTCCTCCAGGTACTGTCCTGCCATATCCACGGATACCTGCTCCAATGCCATCATTTTTTTCCTTTTTCCCGCAGTACGGACCAATTGTTCCAGTTCCACGTTGATCTGCTGGTTTTTCCAGTCGCTACCGGAAAGCGGCGGTAACCCTTCCCCGAAATAATTCAGGTTATTGGTTCCTTTACCGGTCGTCCAAAGGTTTACCTCATCTACGGAAAAAGTGGGATTGGGCCATAATCCGGCCTGAAGGAGCCTGGCTTCGGCCTCGTCAATCTTTAACCTTTCGGCCAGCAGTTGCAGATTGTTTTCCAGAAATATGCTTTCGCACTGCTCCCGGCCGAGTACCAGTGTATCCTGTGCCCGCGCTTGCAGAAGCCCGAAACACAGCACAGTAAATACTTGTATAAAACACCTCATATGGTCCTGTTCTTTTTTTGAGGTGTAAAGAACCCGATAAGCAGCTTAAAAAAAGCTTAAAGCCGATAAAATTCAGCTTAAAGGAAGGGTAACGGTAAATATGTTCATATCACCGTTTTCGGAAGTATACGATATACTTCCTTCGTGAAGTTGTATTATTTTGTATATAAAGACCAGTCCGAGTCCGAAACCGGGCTTTCCCCTGCTGTTATCTCCACGGAAAAAATGCTGAAAGAGGTATTGCCTTTCTTCTTCGGCAATGGTTTTTCCCTTGTTGACAACATCCAGCTTTAATTTACGGGGAAATACCGTGATATGTATCCCGGTAAGGTTATCACTGCCGTAGTGAATGCTGTTGAGCATAAGATTGGTAAATGCGGCACGGAGCAATCTCTCGTTTCCCAGGACCATAAGACGGCTCTCATCTTCCGGAATTTCCGTGTACTTCACCTGGAACCCGTGTTCCGGGAAGAGCAGTTTAAGTTCGTCTGCTAGGTCAAAAACAAGTTCGTCAATACGAATCTCTTTCCCGCTGTTCCTGTCGGCAGATTCGGTCTTGGCTATTTCCAGCAGTACATTAATGATCTCCCCGAGATTTCTGGTATCTTCTTTCTGGCGAAGGATAAGTTTCCGCATAACCTCCGGGTCCGTTTCCTTTTCCAGCTTTTCAAAATTCGATACCAGTACGGCGATCGGGGTTTTCAGTTCATGGGAGATGTGGTGTATTGCATACTTCTGGAATGCAAAGGCCTCCCGTATACGATGGATAAGCTGGTTAAACCTGTTGGTAAGCAATACGATCTCTTTCTCCCTTCCTCTTACCTCTATTGGATCGTCTTCTTTCTCCGGATCGTAACAGGTGATCTTCCGGGTAATTTCCATAAGGGGCCGGGAAATCTTGCGGGACAGATAATAGGACAGGAGCACAAGGACCAGGGAAATAACAAAAAAGATCAGTACCAGGGTATTCCTCAGGAACCCGAGTTTCGAATATCCTACGGCATCGTAGGCCTTGCAGATACCGTAATAGGATTTCATGCCGGACTCAAAATAGATGCCAATCACATCGTAAGCCCCGTCCTTTTTTTCAACCCACCTGGTATTGGGGGAAAGGCTGTTCAGTATGGTTTCCGCATCGGGTATGGTGGTATCGTCCAGGCTGGCGTATATTCTCTTTTTGTTATTGTTGTAGATAAACAACTTTTCGTCGTACATGGAATCTATGGTCTCCCGGTCATAAGACAGAAGAATTTCGTTATCTACCTTTTGCACTTCGGCAAGATATTGCAGTGTCGCCGCGATTTTCTGTTTCTGGCTCTGCTGGAATTCTTCCTCCCGGTATTCGTAGAAGAGCGTATAAATAAGAAAAAGGGACAGCCCCAGAAGCGGGATCACCGCGGCAGTAAAGTATACCAGTATTTTTTTTCGAATGGTCAAAATCGGCCGATCTTTTTACCGGTTAATCCTCAAAATAATAGCCATACCCCACCTTGGTCTTAATAGAGTCCTTACCGAAGGGCTTGTCTACCTTATTGCGGAGAAAATTGATATACACTTCTATGGTGTTGGTATTACCGTCAAAAGAACTTCCCCATATTTCTTTTATCAGTTCCTTTTTGGAGATGACTTCTCCTTCTGCCCCTACCAATTTCACCAATATCTGGTATTCCCGGGGCGTAAGGGCAATTTCCTTTCCCTGCCGGGTCACTTTTTTATATGCCGGATGAATCACCAGGTCCGACGCCGAAAGGACCTCTTTTTGTCTTTGGTCCTCCCGGCTGTTCTCGCTTCTTTTCATCAAGACGTTCAGCCGGAGAAGCAATTCGCGCATGTAGAAGGGTTTCGTAAGGTAATCGTCCGCCCCGCAATCGTATCCCCGTACCTTATCTTCGAGCTCTCCGAAGGCCGTAAGCATTAATACGGGTGTAAAGCTATTGTACTCGCGGAAACTCCTGCACACTTCATATCCGTTCTTTCCGGGGAGATTGATATCCAGGACAATGCAGTCAAAAGTGTTCTTTCTCAATATTCTTTCCGCCAGTAAACCGTCAAAAACACTATCTACTTCAAGTCCTTCTGCAACTAAAGCCTCCTTGATATTGCTGTTGAGAGCGGGATCATCTTCTATGAGTAGAATCTTTTTCAATGACTTGTTTCCGGGATTTTATGAAATTTATGCTAAAATACGAAATGTGCCGGCTCCGGGCTATTCCAGAAAGAATTCTGCGTACTGTAGTACCCTGAAATCGACGGTGGTAAAAGCCGGGTTCTGTTGTTTTCGTTCTTTGTATAAAGGTATGCCCCCCACAGCCCTGTTGGCCGAACCGGAAGGTGCGGTGAGGGAAACGGTCCTTATCTCCCGGCACCTTCCTTCAGTTGTCAATGTAAAGTTGTGAATTCTCGGAACTTCATCCGAAACCACTTCCAGTTTCATCCCGTATTCTTTAAGATGCCTCCTGAAGAAATACTCGGGACCGTTTTTACTGTTTCCCCCGGTAAACAACAAGGTATGCACCGCAGGATGTTTTTGCAGATACCCTATAAGGTCGCGATACCTGACATTTTGCATCCCCAGGTCGGATGCATCTATTTTTTCGCGTTCGCAGCTTTCCACAATATCACAGATGCCTATTTTTTGTTCTTTCAGAAAGGTTTTACGTTGTTCTATCGCTTCGGCTGTGGTTTCGAATTTCAGGCCGAGGTCAAATATTCTGTCCAGTATGGTCCATAACTGGCCGTCTATACTGCCGTAACAAAAATTCACATCGCCCTCTTTTAAAATTCCGGTAGAAAACCTGGGCGGAGGCAATGTACCTACGATAAGGCGGGTAGCTCCTTCCGGAATAAAAGGCGGAAAAGGATGCCGGTGTTTAAACAGGGACGATTTATTATTTTTCGCGTTTACAATATCAGAATTCATTACCGGATGTTCTCCTCTGTTTATTTATCATTAAGGATAAGAGAATGTTTTCGTTCAGATTTCCCCTAAATCTCCTGTGTTTATTTCTATTGTTCTCACCGTGCCGGTTTTATTTTGTCTATCGCACAAAAACCAGTTCATTCTTCTTCACAGAATGCTCTTCACTGAAGGAATACCCTTCATAATTAAATCCTTTCAGGTCTTCTACGGTTTCAGCTCCCGTATCCAGGATATATCGCACCATAAGCCCTCTTGCTTTTTTGGCAAAAAAACTGATCATTTTCAACTGGTCGTTTTTCCAGTCTTTAAATTGTGGTGTGACTACCGGGACTTTAAGGGCCTTTATATCTACTGCCTTAAAATATTCGTTACTGGCGAGATTTATAAAAAGTTCATCTTTTTTGAGTTCTTTATTCAGCGCTTTCGTAATCGTATCTTTCCAGAATTCATAGAGGTTGTTCTTAACGCCTACCTTAAGAGATGTTCCCATTTCCAGGCGATAGGGCTGTATAAGGTCCAGCGGTTTTAAGACCCCGTAAAGTCCGGACAGAATACGCAGCGTATCCTGCAGTTCGTCCAGTTTATCCTCCGGAATGGTATAGGAATCCAGCCCTTCATAAACGTCACCATTAAACGCATAGATAGCCGGACGGGCGCTATCGGGAGAAAACGGCAGGCTCCACTCCTGATTTCGTTTCCAGTTGAGTTCTGCCAGGTTAGCCGATATATCCATCAGTTTTGAAAGGCTTCTCGGCGATTTCTTTTTGAGTATTTTATTCAGCCGTTCTGCCTGTTTTAAAAATGAAGGTTCGGAATATTTTTTGGTAGGCAAACCGGATTCGTAATCCAGTGACTTTGCAGGGGATATAACGATTTTCATCTGTTCTTATTTAGTTTTTTTCAAAGGTCATCCCGATGGTCCCGATAATTATCGGGATCGGGAGGAATGCCCTGATTATCATACCGTCCCAATAACTTTCAGAAGGTATTCGGATTTTCGGCGATGGGCATTTTATAATCATTCTCTCTTATTTTTCTTCAAATTTAAAGGAAAAACGAACAGTATCTCCGACATTTTCAACGTTCTTTCTGATAGTAGTATTGGTGTTGTTTATATTACGGGGTACAAGTTACAAGTTACAGGTTACAGGTTACAAGTTACAGGTTCCAGGTTCCAGGTTCCAGATTTCCAGTGGTCTAAACGGAGGTGGCTGAGTGCCCCGGCTCCGCCGGGGTGTACCGAAGCCCCGGATTCCACGTTTTACTTACTGGCAAAAAGTTCCACATCGCTTTCGCTCACTTCCTTACCGCCGAGAATAATAAGCCGTTCCACAACATTGCGAAGTTCACGTATGTTTCCGGTCCAGTCGTACTCTTGTAACCGTTTTACCGCGTCTGAGGAAAATTTTTTCGGTTGCATCCCCTGTTCACCGGCCACCTTTTCCGCAAAGTACTCAACGAGCAGCGGGATATCCTCCCTCCGGTCGTTAAGGGCCGGGACGTGAATGATGATAACTGCAAGCCTGTGGTAAAGGTCTTCCCGGAATTTCCCTTTTTCTATTTCCTTTTTCAGGTCTTTGTTCGTAGCGGCTATAACCCGTACATCTACTTTAATGTCTTTATCGCTCCCTACCCGGGATATTTTGTTTTCCTGTAAGGCGCGGAGGACCTTGGCCTGTGCGGAAAGGCTCATATCCCCTATCTCATCGAGAAAGATCGTTCCTTTATTGGCCGCTTCAAATTTTCCGGCCCTGTCTTTAACCGCTGAAGTAAAAGCGCCTTTTACATGCCCGAACAGTTCGCTTTCTATCAACTCTGACGGAATAGCGGCACAATTGACCTCTACCATAGGTGCCGCAGCTCTTTCGCTTTTCTCGTGGAGCCAGTGCGCCACCAATTCCTTACCCGTACCGTTAGATCCCGTGACCAGTACCCTTGCATCGGTGGGGGCAACTTTTTCTATGATCTCCTTTATCCGGGAAATAGCGTCGCTCTCCCCGATCATTTCAAAGTTCCTGCTGACTTTCTTCTTGAGCTGTTTGTTTTCCCGTACCAGTTCCTTTTTGTCCAACGCATTTCTTACGGTATTCAGAAGCCTGTTCAGGTCGGGAGGTTTGGAGATATAATCATAGGCCCCCAGTTTCATGGTGTGTACTGCCGTATCCAGATCACCATGTCCGGAGATCATCACAAAAGGAATATCGGGTTTTACCTTTCCCGAAGCTTCCAGCACTTCCACGCCGTCCATCTTCGGCATTTTTATATCGCAGAGAACCAGATCGTAATCGTCCTTTTTGATCTTTTCTATTCCGGCAAGACCATCCTCCGCCTCTTCCACTTCGTATTCCTTGTTTTCTTCCGTAAGTATTTTTACCAGTACTCTTCGTATGGCAACTTCATCTTCTATTACTAATATTCTGGGCATAGGTCTGTTTTATTGTTTTTTAGTCCCGATATATATCGGGATGGAGTTCGGAGTTGATGAGTTTGAGGTTCATGGAAAACATTAAAAGAGCATCTTCAAAACGCCGAACTTATCAACTTTAAAACTCTTTAACCTTTCATCCGGCCTGAATTTGCTGTGCCCGATATATCCATCCTGCACGGCATGCCGGCAAACGGCTTATTCTCCCTGAGGAATAATATGCACATCTCTCTGCGGGAACGGTATGGAAATATTATTCTCACGAAACTTCTTATCTATTTCAAAACGTATCTCACTTCGTACCCTGGGCGCGGGAAAACCATCCGGAATATAAAAGTACACTCCGAAATCCAGCGAAGAATCCCCAAAGTTCTCAAAGAGTACAAAAGGTTCCGGAAATTCCAGTATCCCGGGATGTTCATAAACACACTTCAGCAGCAGTTTTTCTACCAGTTTCACGTCCGATCCGTATGCCACCCCCACTTTCACATCATCTCTTATGGTATTTCCGTTCTGTGTCCAGTTGAACAACGGGTCGGACATAAATTTATGGTTAGGCACGATCAGCACCCGGCCCCCGCGGGTTTCTACTCTTGTTGTTCGCAGGTTAATGCTTACCACCCGGCCTATTTTGTCGTCTACCTCGATAATATCCCCGACATGAAGGGATTTATCGGTGATAATGAGTATTCCGGACATGATATCCTGGAACAACTGCTGCAAGGCAAATCCCAAACCTACGGCTAAAGCGGCAAAAGGCGCAATCAGAACGGTGATATTCACTCCCGAAGTATCGAGCGTAAATATAATGACCAGTATATAGGCAATGTATTTTACAAACTGAAATATACTGAAAAACTTATTCTTATCGCCACTATTGAATCGCCTAGTTATTAACTTACGGACCAGTTTAAGGACAAGATTGGTAGCCAGTAAGGCAATAACAACTGCCACAATCACACCGATAGTTATATCTACCGGACTGTCCTTGGGAGAGTATATTTTAACGGCGAGAATCTCTTTTATAGAATCTATTATTTCATTCATGGTTCCTTCATTTAGGGATATCAACTATATTTCAACCACTTGTACAATTCTTTATAACCGGGCTTTTTACCATACATCAGTATTCCCACCCGGTATATCTTGGCGGCCAGCCAAACAATAGCCAGAAAGGTGACGACGAGCAATACTATGGACGTGACGAACTGCCATACGGGGACCCCTCCGGTACCTATTCCTCCCGGCAGGCGCATGAGCATTACAATGGGGGAGGTTAACGGAAAGAGTGAAAATGCCACGGCTATGGGGCCATGCGGGTTATTGAATACGGAAAAGAAACCGACGTATATGGCCAGCATAAGCGGTAATATTACGGGGAACATAAACTGCTGCGTATCGGTTTCGTTATCCACCGCTGCCCCTATGGCGGCATATATGGAACTGTAAATAAGGTATCCCAGGATAAAATACACGACAAAAGAAAACAACAATACACCCCAGGATATATTGAGTAATTCCGCTATATAAAGCTGCATTTTTTCCTGCATACCCCCGGACATATTATTCATGGCATCTGCTGCATCGGGGGGAATCCGGGACCCTCCCAGCTCTCCCATACTTATCCCCAGAAAAGCGGCAAGCACAAACAACAGCAGACCTGCGGAAATGATCCATATGACAAATTGCGTGATCCCCGCAAGGGAGGTCCCGATGATCTTCCCCAGCATAAGCTGGAAAGGTTTTACCGAGGAAATGATCACTTCTATGATCCTGCTGGTCTTTTCTTCGATAACGCTCCGCATGACAAAGGCACCGTAAATAATAATGAACATCATAATAAGGTAGCCGAATGCTCCGCCTATGACCGCTTTCATTTCATTGATGCCCCTCAGTTTTTTCTCGCCGGTAAAATTCTCCACATTGATTTCATAATTCCTGCCCATTTCACCCAAAACCTCATCGGGCACTCCGAAGTTCCGGAGTTTGACATCCCGGACCCGGCTACGGATCACTCCTTCCATAGAAGAAAGGGTACCGAGACCGGGGGATTCCTTACAGAAGAATTCTATGTTTTCTGCTGCATTTTCAATATCCCTGCCTTCCGGAATGTACAGCAGTCCGTAATATGCGGCGTGCTGTGCGGAGTCTTTGGCGGTTTCCAGCGATATATCACGGAATGGCACAAAAGCTATGGAAGCGTCATCCTTGAACTGTTCCCGGAAAAAGTTTCCTTCGTCGAGCACTGCTATGACTTTGCGCTCTTCGTTATTGGCTTTGGTCAGGAAAAAGACCAGTGCCGCCATTCCCACTACCAGTAGCGGACTGAGAACGGTCATTACAATAAAGGACCTGTTGCGGACTTTGGCCAGGTACTCTCTTTTTATAATCAAAGGCAGTTTATCCATTACTGTCACTGTCTTTTACGGTTTGTATAAAAATATCATTAACACTCGGGATGACCTCGACAAAATGGCTCACGGTTGATTTCGATACCAGGTATTGCAGAAGATCGTTGGGCGAATGCCCGTTTTGCAATTGTATGCGGAGTTTAAGCTCATCCGCCAGGGATTTAAAAACAGCGCCGGAAACGGTAAAACGCGTTTCCAGTTCGGACCGCAGGGCTTCTTTATTCTCCGTTTCCAGCCCTACTTCAAATGTATTACTTCGGTATTGCCGTTTTATGTCCACCAGTTTTCCGTCGAGTATTTTTTGTGATTTATTAATAAGGGCTATATCATCGCAAAGTTCTTCTACCGACTCCATACGGTGCGTCGAAAAAATAACGGTCGCCCCTTTGTCCCTCAGGTGCAGTATCTCGTCTTTGATGATATTGGCATTGATGGGGTCAAAACCACTGAAAGGTTCATCGAAGATAAGCAACCGGGGGTTATGCAGTACCGTCACCACGAACTGTATTTTCTGGGCCATGCCCTTGGACAGTTCCTGTATCTTTTTGTTCCACCAGTCCCCTATTCCTAACCGGTCGAACCAATAGTGCAGCCGTTCTTTTGCTTCTTTTCTGGACAATCCTTTTAACTGGGCCAGGTAAAGGGCCTGTTCCCCTACTTTCATGCTTTTGTACAAGCCTCTTTCTTCCGGTAAGTATCCTATAAGAGCTACATGTCCGGGCTGCAGGGGCTTTCCGTCGAAAGTAACGGTCCCGGTGTCCGGGTAAGTGATCTGGTTGACAATCCGTATCAGGGTGGTCTTTCCCGCCCCGTTGGGACCGAGCAAACCAAAAATACTACCTTCGGGCACTTTTAGCGAAACATGGTTAAGCGCGGTGTACTGTCCGTATTTCTTGGAGACATCATTTACCTCCAGCAGATTACTCATATTAGATATGTTAGTTTTTCACGTAGTAGCATCCAAAGATATTGAAATCACTGCTAAAGAGGGAAAAATAGGAAAATTTATTTACCGGGCGGCCGTTTGGGCACGAAAAACGATAATTTCATTCCCGGAAAATCCCCGGACCGGACGCCGGACTCCTTAAAAAACAATAATTTAATGTTTATATGCCAAGAATATGATTTATATTTGCGCCCTCATTTTCGGAGGTCGGTTTCGGGTAGCGGATACCACAAGGGCCACGGAAAAACAACATAGTGTTAAAAATCAAGTCAAAATTTATGGCGGACATCAGAAATATAGCGATCATAGCTCACGTAGACCACGGTAAAACCACGCTGGTAGACAAAATAATGTACCACTGTCAGCTATTCCGTGAGAACGAGAATACGGGCGATCTGATCCTGGACAATAACGACCTGGAACGGGAAAGGGGAATTACCATTACCTCCAAAAACGTTTCGGTAATTTACAAAGGTACCAAGATCAACATCATCGACACGCCCGGGCACGCCGATTTCGGTGGTGAGGTAGAACGGGTGCTGAACATGGCGGACGGGGTTCTGCTGCTGGTAGATGCTTTTGAAGGACCTATGCCGCAAACACGGTTCGTATTGCAGAAAGCTATCGACCTGAAGCTGAAACCTTGTGTGGTTATCAACAAGGTGGATAAGGAAAACTGTACACCGGAAGAGGTACACGAAAAAGTATTCGACCTGATGTTCGAACTGGGTGCGGAAGAATGGCAGCTCGATTTCCCTACCGTATATGGTTCGGCCAAGAATAACTGGATGTCCGAAGACTGGCAGAACGTTACGGAAAATATCGAGCCTCTCCTGGATATGGTCATAGCGCATGTCCCCGAGCCTAAGGTTTCGGAAGGAACACCGCAGATGCTCATTACCTCTCTCGATTTCTCCAGCTTTACCGGGCGTATCGCCATAGGAAGGCTGCAAAGGGGTACGCTTACGGAAAACATGCCGATAGCCCTGGTCAAAAGGGATGGAAGTGTCCTGAAATCCAGGATCAAGGAACTGCACACCTTCGAAGGACTGGGCCGGAAAAAAGTACCGGAAGTACATGCGGGGGACATCTGTGCCATCGTTGGCCTGGAAAGTTTTGAGATCGGCGATACCGTTGCCGATGCGGAAAACCCGGAGGCACTGGCTTCCATAGCCATAGACGAGCCTACTATGAGTATGCTCTTTACAATCAACGATTCCCCGTTTTTCGGCAAGGAGGGTAAATATGTGACTTCCCGTCACATTAAGGACCGCCTGAACAAGGAATTGGAAAAAAACCTCGCCCTCAGGGTACATGAAACGGACAGTGCGGATAAATTCATGGTTTTTGGCCGTGGGGTACTGCACCTTTCCGTATTGATCGAAACCATGAGACGCGAAGGTTATGAACTCCAGATCGGGCAGCCGCAGGTGATCATCAAGGAAATAGACGGTGTAAAATGTGAGCCCGTGGAAGAACTTACCATCGACCTGCCGGAAAACCTTTCCGGAAAGGCCGTGGAATTCGTCAGTCTCCGAAAAGGAGAAATGCTCAGCATGGAGCCGCGGGGAGAGCGCATGATATGTGTATTCCACATTCCGTCAAGGGGTATCATAGGACTCCGTAACCAGTTGCTTACCGCTACTGCCGGAGAGGCCATCATGTCTCATCGTTTTATCGAGTACCAGCCTTACAAAGGAGAAATCCCCGGAAGGAACAACGGTTCGCTCATATCCATGGAAAACGGAAAAGCCATCCCTTATTCCATAGATAAGTTACAGGACCGGGGCAAGTTTTTCGTTGATCCGAACGAGGATATTTACGAAGGGCAGGTTATCGGCGAAAATTCCAGAGGGGACGATATGACGGTCAATGTGACCAAGACAAAAAAGCTCTCTAATGTCCGTTCTTCCGGAGCGGATGACAAGGCCAGGATTGTTCCTGCCATAAAATTCTCGCTGGAAGAAGCACTGGAATACATTCAGAAAGACGAGTATGTGGAAGTAACGCCGAAAAGTCTCCGGTTACGAAAAATATACCTCACTGAGAACGACAGAAAACGTTATAAAATAGCATAACGGGATAACAATATACCTATTGATAAAAACGGGAAGCGACATGGCCGCTTCCCGTTTTTTATTGCAGGTTGTATAGTTGTGGCGTTTTTTAGTTGGTAGTTATCTCTCCAGGTATTACTCCTGCCCGGATTTCCCTAACAAATCTTCTAATGCGGGTTTTATACTGGAATACTTAAATAAAAATCCCATATCCGTTATTTTTCGTGAGCTTACCCGCTGGCTGCTAAAGAGCAGATAGGACATTTCCCCCAACAGGAACCGCATCGCAAACCTGGGGATATTGGGTAAGAAAAGTGGTTTATGAAGTACTTGCGCGATTTCTTTGGTCAGTTTTTCATTAGTCACCGGATTGGGTGCAACACCATTAAAAATACCCGGCATACCTTTTTCCGCTATAAAGAGGAATATCTCTGCCAGGTCCTCGATATGTATCCATGACTGCCATTGCTGACCGTCGCCAAGAGGGGCACCGACAAAATATTTTACCGGCCTGGCCATTTGCGGCAACGCCCCGCCTTTCGCGGAGAGCACCAGCCCTATACGTATTTTGGCCACCTTTATTCCCAAACGCTCTACAGAATCGGCAGCGGCCTCCCATTCCGTGATTACTTTTCCGGGAAAAGAATCATCTGCTTCCGGTTCATCTTCATCATAATAATGAACTTCAGAATCCGGGTAATAACCGATCGCCGAAGCCGAAAGCAGCATTTTCACCTGGTGTCCGTCTTCACATGCCAGTGTCCGGTGCAGTAATTGCAGGGATAATCTCCGGCTTTCCAGGATACGTTTTTTTCTTACCGGGGTCCATCGTTGTGCTATGGTTTCGCCCGCCAGGTTAATAATAATATCCACACCATCCAGGCATTCCCTGTCTATTTCTCCCTTATCCGGATTCCAGTAATAACCCCGGTAGGTATCCGTCTTTTTTATTTTCGAACGGTTCGTGGTGAGATAATATACCTCAATCCCTCTCCGTTCACATAAACGAACGATCTCACTGCCTATCAGGCCCGTCGCCCCGGTAATTAAAACTCGCATTTTCTCCTTTCTTGATCTTCTTAAAGATACGGCATATTGCAGAAGCGACATAACAATTTAGAAAAGGTTTAACGTATTGTGATCTTTGATTTACGGACAGGGCAAACGCATTAGAAAAATTATAATTGCAGCGTTTAAGGGTTTCAAGTTTCAGGTTTCAGGTTCCTGAGCTGGAGAACACAACTTATTTTGCCTGCAGGTCACAATACCAGAACGCGTTGTCCCAGGCAGGTGTACCACTACTTTCCGGTCCGTATGTTTTCAATACTTTTTCCCCGGTCCGGAACTTTACGGGATACCGGAACACAGGGCCATCATACACAAAAGTATGAAACTCCCCGTTCTCCCCGCAAACATCCACCCCATCGGGTAAATCACGCATAAAATCGCGGTCGATCTCCCTGCCGCAAAACTCTTTTCCCAGCAACCTGGCATTTACACATACCGTTACCGCCTTAAAACCCAGATCAATAAATTCTTCAAGAAGTGTATGCGTATCTTTTTTCCATAAGGGAAAAATTGCTTTTAGCCCGGTTTCAGCCAGCTTTGTTTCCCGGTACTGTCTCAGGTCCTCAAGAAAAATATCTCCGAAACCGGCATAAAGATATCCTCTTTCCCTCAACTTCCCGGTTTCTTCTTTCATCGTCAGGTTATAGCTTTCCATATCCACCGCGGCGGGAAAGTAGATCTTGTGTAGCGGTACCCCAATACTGGCAGCCTGAAGGTCCAGTAACTCCTCCGAAAGCCCGTGCATGGACACCCTGCCGAAGTCCTTGTTCACTGTAGTCACCAGGCTTTGCACGTCGTATATCCCCGCTTCCCGTATCTTATACAGTGCCAATGCGGAATCCTTACCGCTACTCCAGTTAAAATATGTTTTTTTCACAGGATTTGTCATCAAAAAATGCCTTTACAATCCGGTCGTTTTCATATATTTGTGCTCGAACACAACTATAATCTCCATGAAAACACCTGTTTTTACCTTTATTCTTTTTTTACTCTCGGTCACCGCCATAGCACAAACTTCAGATCCGGTATGGGAAAATCCCAGTGTCACGGAAATAGATAAACTTCCTCCGCGGGCTTCCTTCTTTGCCTACGAAAATAGCACTCTTGCAGGACAAGGCAAAAAAGAAAACTCCAAAAGGTTCGCATCGCTCAACGGTACGTGGAAATTTAACTGGGTACGTGATGTTGCGGACCGTCCCGAAAATTTCTACAAGGAAGATTACGATATTTCGGGCTGGGATGACATCCGGGTGCCGGGCAACTGGGAATTACAAGGATATGGTATCCCCATATATGTAAACCACCCTTATGAGTTTAAAGTAAAGAACCCCTCCCCTCCCGATATTCCGGACGGGTATAATCCGGTTGGCTCTTACAAACGAACATTTACACTTCCGGCAGACTGGAAGGATCAAAAAGTATACATTCACCTGGGTGCCGTGAAATCCGCCTTTTATATCTGGATAAACGGACAGAAAGTAGGTTACAGCCAGGGCTCCAAACTTCCTGCCGAATTTGATATCACCTCTTATATAAAACCTGGTGAAAACCAGGTGGCCCTGGAAGTCTATCGCTGGAGTGACGGCAGCTACCTGGAATGTCAGGATTTCTGGAGAATTTCGGGTATTGAAAGAGACGTTTACTTATATACCACACCCGTTACCCACATTAAAGATGTGGATATACTGGCCTCGCTGGACAACAAATACACCGACGGTATTTTTAATCTGAGCGTTGCTCTGGCCAACCTGCCCCTCAAAAAAAACAGACACACCATATCCGTCCGGCTCCTCGATGACGATAAAACGATATATGAAGATTCCCGGCAACCCACAGACAGTGTTATTTCCTTTTCTAAAACGATTCCCGGGGTAAAACAGTGGTCTGCCGAATTCCCCAACCTGTATCGCCTGGAAATTACACTTTCCGAAAAAGGACAGGAACGGGAAGTCATATCGCAACGCGTAGGTTTCCGGACTACCGAAATAAAGGGGAACCAGTATTTCCTGAACGGGAAACCCATCCTTATCAAAGGGGTAAACCGCCATGAGCACGATCCTGTCACCGGACATGTGATCTCCGGGGAAACCATGGAAAAAGATATCCGGATACTAAAACAGTACAATATCAATGCCGTGCGTATGGCGCACTATCCGAACGATCCGTATTTCTACGAATTATGTGATTTATATGGTATTTATGTCGTTGACGAGGCCAATATAGAATCACACGGTATGTATTACAACCTGGAACATACGCTGGGCAATAACCCGAAGTGGCTCAAAGCTCATATGGAACGTATACAACGCATGGTGGAGCGGGATAAGAACCACCCTTGTATCATCACCTGGTCTTTAGGCAACGAAGCGGGTAACGGATGGAATTTTTACAATGCTTATAACTGGATCAAAGAGCGGGACCCCTCCCGTCCGGTACAATACGAACGCGCCCAGAAAGAGTGGAATACTGACCTCATTGTACCGCAATACCCGTCTCCGGCCTCTATGGCAGACTTTGCCGAAAAAGGATATAACCGCCCCATGATCATGAGCGAATATGCCCATGCCATGGGAAACAGCCTGGGAAATTTCAAGGAATACTGGGACGCCATTGAAAAATATGATATCCTACAGGGCGGATTTATCTGGGATTTTGTAGACCAGGGTATACTCACCGAGAAAAACGGTAAAAAAATCTATGCGTACGGGGGCGATTTCGGTCCGGAGGGCACTCCAAGTGACGGAAACTTTCTCATCAACGGGCTGGTCATGCCCGACCGGACACCCAACCCACATATGTACGAAGTAAAAAGGGTGCACCAAAATGTAAAATTTGCAGTTAAGGACACTTTAAAAAAGGCTTTTACGGTTAAAAACTGGTATTTCTTCCGGGATATTTCCAATTACCGGGTAGACTGGGAATTATTGGAAAACGGGCTTGTTGTAGAAAAAGGAAGCCTTGATAATTTTAATCTTCAGCCACAGGAAGAAAAAGAAGTCTCCATTCCGGTTACATACGATTTTGCCGCCGGAAAAGAATATCTTTTGAATTTTTCGGTGAACCTGAAAGAGAAGGAACCTTTTATACCTGCCGGGTTTGAAATTGCTTATGACCAGTTTATACTGCAACCGGGGAGCCTTACCGTAGAGAGAACCTCCGAAGGAAACATTGTACCGGAAGACAGAAAAGGTGTACTTCGTGTAAAAGGAAACACTTTTTCTATAGATTTTGATACGACACGAGGAATTATCTCCGGATACACCTACAACGGTGACATAGTACTGGAAGAAGCCGGACAGGTCAACTTCTGGCGTGCCCCGGTAGACAACGATTACGGTGCGGGAACACAACGGAAATATGCGGAATGGAAAGAGGCCGGAAAATCAGGAGAAAAGGTCACGTATAAAACAGCCAGATCGAAAAAGGAAAATGCCTTTGAAATAATCTTCAGCAAACCGTTACTGAACGGCGATGCGGAATTTATACAGACTTATACGGTATACGGAGACGGTAAGGTACACGTAAGCAATAGCTTTAAAGCCGAAAAAGGCGAACATCCCCCGATGTTCAAATTCGGGAACACCATGATACTTCCGGAAGGTTTCGAGGAAGTGGAATGGTACGGAAGAGGACCTTTCGAATCGTATGCCGACCGGAAAACAGCTGCGAGGATCGGGCTTTATGAAGGTACGGTTTCCGGGCAATACCACCCGTACGTCCGTCCGCAGGACAGCGGGAACAAAACAGATGTCCGCTATGCTACACTCCGTAACAACCAAGGTGTTTCTTTACGCATCGCAGGAGATACACCGGTGTATTTCTCCGCTTTACACTACAGTACGGAAGACCTGGACGGTGGTATGGAGAAAGCGCAGATGCACTCCGGTGAGCTCGTTCCGCAGAAAAAGACATTCGTCAATGTAGACGGTATGCAATCGGGTGTGGCCGGTATTGACAGCTGGTACAGCCTGCCTTTAGAAAAATATCGTTTGCCATATGCTTCTTATGACTATGGCTACTGGATCATACCTTCCGAATAGGAAAAAAGCGCCTTTCCTCGCCAGAAGAAGGGCGCTTCTTATTTTATATCATTCGTAACTACCTCTTCGTTACAAGACAAAACTGCGTATAGCAAGAATATAACTCTCCAGTCCGAAACCGAGTATCACCCCTTTAGCATTCGGGGAAATATAGGACTGGTGCCGGAAGGATTCCCGGCCGAAGGTGTTGGATATATGTACTTCCACGACAGGGACGGATATCCCCTTTATGGCATCTCCTATACCAATGGAAGTATGGGTATAGGCTCCTGCATTGAGAATAATACCGTCATAACTAAACCCTGTTTCATGGAGTTTATCAATGATCTCCCCTTCTATATTGGACTGATAATAATCCAGTTGAATATCCGGAAATTCGCCGCGAAGTTTTCCCAGAAAATCTTCAAAGGTTTCGGAGCCGTATATTTCGGGTTCCCGCTTTCCGAGAAGGTTAAGGTTAGGCCCGTTGATGATAATGAGTTTCATGTCTTTTATTTCTTTGGATGAGAACCCCGTAAAAATATCCATTTTCGGGAGTATAAAAAAATACGGACCATTAAAACAACAACCCCGGAGCTTTTTGTAAAACTTCCGGGGCTGTCACCAACTATAAAACATCACCTATATACGGACCTGGCCATCGCCGTATACGTAATATTTATTTGTAACCAATTGTTCTAATCCCAATGGTCCCCTGTGATGTAGTTTGTCCGTACTTATCGCCAGTTCGGCTCCTACGCCCATCTGTCCGCCGTCGGTAAAACGGGTAGAGGCATTCTGGTATACCGCCGCACTATCTACCTGTTCCATAAAGGCAAGGGCAACGTCGTCATCTTCCGTAAGCACACAAGCGGAATGTCCGCCGGAATACTTGTTGATCCTGTCTATGGCTTCTTCTACATTATCCACGGCTCCTATTACCGCTTTAAGGGCCAGGAACTCTTCATACCAGACGGACTCTTCTTCTACGGGCGAAGCATCCGGAAGGATCTTCTTTATATCGGTATCCGCAAGAAGTTCTACCGAATTCCGGTGCAATTCGCCGGCCAGTTCTTTTACCTTATCCTCATACCCGGGAATATTTTTATCTATCAGTATCTTGTCCAATGCATTACAGGCCGATATTTTATGGGTCTTGGCATTGACAATAACACGCAGGGTTTTATCCCAGTCCGCATCTTTGTTTATATATAGGAAATTATTTCCCCGTCCGCTTACCAGTACGGCACATTGCGCATGGTCTTTGACGAACTTAATAAGCCTTTCTCCCCCGCGGGGTACGATCAGGTCCAGCTTTTCGGGCGGATTTTTGAGGAAGTCCTGGGTTTCCTGGCGGTTCATGTTCAGCAACTGAATCCACGCTGCGGGCTGCAGCCCGTTTTCCTTCAATGCGCGGTGCCAGCATTCCTCCAGCTTTTTATTACTGTTCCAGGCTTCCTTTCCACCTTTGAGTAAAATCTTATTATTGGCTTTAAAAGCCAGAACGGCTGCTTCTATGGTCACATCGGGACGGGATTCATAAATAATCATTATGGTACCGAACGGCGCTGTTTTGTTCAGTATTTTCAAGCCGTTGTCCAGTTCCCGCGAGGATTTCAGCTTTCCTACGGGGTCGTCCTGTTCCCTGACCTCTTTTACCGCCTGGATCATACCGTCTATTTTGGCCTTGTTGACCACCAGCCTGTCATACATGGCACGGTCCGAACTGTCAAAGGAATCCAGGTCCTTTTTATTCGCCGCTATTATGGCTTCACGTTCTTCATCCAGGATCCGCTCCATGGATTTCAGTACGTTGTTTTTTATGTCTTTTGCTAATAGTTTCATTGTGTTTGTTTTTTGGGGTCCGAAGCTCGGAGTACGAAGTCAGAAGCGGAGTTAATGCATACATAATACTTCCGACTTCGGGCTCCGGACTTCCGACTGTTCTTTATTCCACGATGCGGGTCCCTACGTCTTTTCCTTCTACTATATCCATTATCACGCGGTTTCTTTTACCATTGGCAATATAGGTAGGAATATTTTTGGCCGCCGTATTCTTGGCGATCTTCAGTTTAGACGCCATACCGCCACGACCGGAGGTTTCCCCCTTGTCCGTTTCCTCGATATACTGCTCCACTCGCTGACCTACCCTGACTTCGGGGATCAGTTCGGAATCATCCTTATCGGGGTGACCGGTATAAAAACCGTCTATATCCGTAAGAATGATAAGCATATCCGCATGGATAAGTTCGGCGATGAGACTCGCCAGTTCATCGTTATCTGAGAACATGGAATGTGTTACGGAAACGGCATCGTCCTCATTGGCAATCGGTATAACACCTTCTGACATCAGTCCTTCGTAACAATTGATCATGTTCTTTCGGTGCTCTCCGGGATTAAAATCCCTCTTGGTGGCCAGCACCTGTGCACAACGCATACCGTAATCGTGGAAGAGGCTATAGTAATAGCGCATCATCCTCGGTTGCCCAATAGCGGAATATACCTGTCTCCGAATAGATTTGTTCTTAATTTCACTGTCTCCCAGTATCTCCCGTCCTGCATTGGCCGAACCGGAACTGACCAGTACGGTCATAATATCCTGTTCGTACAGTTCGGCAACCTGATCTACCAGTTTCTTTAAAATAGGCTGTACAATGCGATTGTCTTTGTTAATCATTACATTGGTACCTACCTTGACTACTATCCTTTTCTTATACATATTCCTTATTGTTTTCTTTACCCAGCTGCACTGCTCTCTCGAAAGCAGCGTGTGCCGCGTCCTTAATAAGCTCTTTTACATTGTTTTCTTCCATAGAATCCAGGGCTGCACGGGTAGTCCCTCCCTTGGAAGCCACTCTGTCCATCCACGCCGTGGGGTCGAGGTCGGAGCTGTTAAACAGTTCCACAGCTCCCTGGAAAGTCTGTGCCACCATAAGACGGGCATCTTTCTGGGAAAATCCCATTTTTACGGCAGCCTCCATCATAGACTGCATGAAATAGAATATGTAAGCGGGACCCGATCCGGAAATCCCTGTAGATTTGTCTATTTCCATTTCGTTGGCCAGAAGTATAGACCTCCCCGTAGTGTCAATAAGACGTTCTACCGTGAGCAACTCCAGCCTGGAGACCTGTTTTGATGCGGTAAAAGAAGTAAATCCGTGCCCCACTTTCGCTGCAAGGTTAGGCATGGCACGTACCACTTTTTTAATACCCATGGCCTCCTGCATGGTTTTAATGGTAACACCGGCCATAATGGAGATAAAGATCTGCCCCGGCTTTTTGTGCTCCCTGATCGCTTCAAAAAGTGCATCGCTGTTATAGGGTTTTACGGCGATGAACACAATGTCTGCCTGTGGCAGACAATCCTCAATTTTCTCATAAACGTCAAACTCGTCGTTTTTCCGCAGTGCATCGGTTTTCTCCCGTGCACTGTCTAAAATCAATAGGTCCTTTTTCTTTAATAAGTCTGATTGGGCCATCCCCTGGGCATACGTTAGCCCCATGTTTCCGGCGCCAATTACTAGAACTTTCATTTGATAAAGTTTTATAGTTATTATTTATATTTGCTTTTATACCCGCAAGGAACGTGCTGAATTTTGCCAAAAAAAAGAAAACCACTCTAAAACGGGAAAATCAAAAACACATAAGTTACTAAAAACAAGACAATTATTTGTGTTTGTTTATTTTTTTAACATTTTTAAAGAATTTTCTGTAGACTTAAATGCAGGTGGAAAAAGACCGCCATATATGCATAAACCTGAAAAAAAGGCAGGTTTTAACCTGTTTTTTAACATTTAGTTAACAAACAGTAAAGGTGTCAGGTTTATGACAATTGAGGATTTGCAGACTGCTTAAGAGTGGCCGCCGGGAAATAAAAAACGGGAATCCTTTCAGATCCCCGTTATTACTTTTTGTAAAAAGGTTGTTATCTAAAACCTGTAACCAAAACCTACCTGGAAGTTTCTTGTTTTTATATCTACACCCGAGAAAACTACATCTCCAAGATAAAAATCATCAATCTCTGATATATCAGTTAACCCCAGATTATATCTGGCGTCAAAAAAGAAACCGCTTGGCAGTTCATATCCTGCCCCGAAACTCAAACTGAAATTTGTTGTCTTAAGACCTTCCGTTCCACCATCCGCATCTACTAATATTCCTAATTGTGGACCAGCCTGTATATTAAAGCCTTCCACCACATAGAATTTGGCCAGTACCGGAATGTTTATATAAGAAATATCTCCGTCCTTAATTCCTTCGCTGGAAAAAAGGGCTTCGGGCTGAATATGAAATTTTTCGGAAATCCCGAAATCCGCAAGTCCACCGATATAAAACCCAGTTCTCCCATCAGGCGAACTGCTTCCCCAATTATCAATATTTGTTTTAATATTCGAGAAGTTCAATCCGGCCTTTACCCCAAAGGTAACATCCTGTGCGGCAGCATTGAATACAAAACCAAGGGCTATTACGGCAATGAGTAATAATTTTTTCATATTGATGAATTTTAAAATTAACGGGGCTAATATAAAGGATATTTTAATGTCGGGATATAAAAAAAGCGAAAGTCGTGTAACTTTCGCTTTCCGTTTATGCTGCTTTTTTCGGTTTCTTCCCTAGAAGAAAAGATATCCTACCGACAATTGGAATACGGAGTTTTTTACATTTTCATCGGAAACATCGCTAAGTCCAAAATTATACCTTCCTTGTGCAAAAAAACTTCCTATCTTATATTCAACTCCAACGGCCCCGCTCATTTCAAAGCTTTTTACATCCGTTTCAAGGCCTTCGAAATCATCCTTTACATTGATTCCGAACTGAGGTCCCGCTTGTACACTAAAGCCGTCCGTAAGATAATATTTTGCTAATACAGGGACATTCACATAATCCAGATTAAGATCGGCATCCGACAATTTTGCTCCCTGAGCAGAATACAATACTTCCGGCTGAATTGAAAATTTATCGGTCAGCCCCAATTCTGCTAATAAACCGATATGGAAACCAGTCCGCCCATCAAAGCCATCGGCATCATCCCCGTTTAAATTGGCAAAGTTAACCCCGCCTTTAGCACCGAAATGAACGGATTGTGCATTACCGTAAAGCGATACGCCGATAACGGCCATAATTACTAAAACAATCTTTTTCATCACTAATGGTTTTTGTGTTTTATAAAGTAAAGATACTTATATTTTGTTCCAAATCCACAAAAAGTGTATTATTTTTAGTACAGGTTTTTCCGAAAATGATAAAAAACTGACATACATCGGAATAGCAAAATTCCGGGAAGCGGATACGGGGATATGTACAGCTTTCCTATGGATGTTCTCTATATATTCTGTATATTTATCGATATTCAACATATTTATCTCACCATGAATCACAATATCAATATTATAGAATTTCCATCGAATTTGGGATTGAAAGAACCTGAACCGGGAGTGGAACCCGGGGTACGGAACTTACCGGACTGGCTTCGGGAAAACGGTTTTTACGATTTATTAAAACCTCAGCATATCTATACACTGGAACCTCCGCAGTATTCCATGAAAATGGACGAGGACGCGGGGGTGAGAAACAGCGAAGCTATTATCGGCTATGCCAAACAACAGGCGGAACTACTGGATAAGGTTTTTGACGAAGGCCCTTTTCCCGTTATCCTGGGCGGGGATTGCAGTATTATAATGGGGAGCGCCATGGCACTGAAGAAAAAAGGGAATTACGGTTTGTTTTACCTGGACGGGCATACGGACTTTATGCTGCCCGAACTGTCTCAGACCGGCGGGCTTGCCGGTATGGACCTTGCCGTGGTTACCGGCCACGGGCACCCGAAACTGACGGATATAAACGGACTGAAGCCTTATTTTAAGGAAGAGAATGTCTGGTCCGTAGGAAACCGGGAATACGAGGTGGACTATGTAGCCCCAATCCTGGAGTCCGACATACATTATTTTGACCTGGAGGATTTACAGGACAAGGGAACGGAACGGTGTACGAACGAATTCCTACAAATGGTAGAGGACAACAATCTTGACGGTTTTTTTATTCATGTAGATGCGGATGTGCTGGACGATATTATTATGCCGGCCGTAGACAGCCGGGCCAAGGACGGCCTCACTTATGCGGAACTGAACCACATCCTGGAGAAACTACTGGCCAGCGAAAAAGCAGTCGGTATTGAAATTACTATCCTCGATCCGGACCTGGATCCTACTGCAGAGTACACGAAAGAATTTATCGCTAACCTGGGGAAGTGTATCCTGGATGCCCGCAAATATCCGGATATGTAACCCGGGGGTATTCCGTTCAGGATTTGTTGGCCAGTTGCCCGCAGGCAGCATCTATATCTTTTCCGCGTGAACGACGAATGGTAACGGTTATACCGTTCTCTTCCAGCACTTCGCGGTAAAGCTCCAGCGCCGCAGGATCTGCCTGGGCGAAATGTTCGTCACCAATGGGGTTATATTCTATAATATTTACCTTGGAGGGTGCGAAACGGCAAAAGCGCGCCAGTGCTTCGGCATCTTTTCTCTTGTCGTTAATGTCTTTCCATACCACGTATTCGTAGGTGATCCTGCTTCTGGTTTTCTGATACCAGTATTCCAGGGCTTCCCGGAGTTCCTGTAAGGGAAAGTGTTCGTTAAAAGGCATGATGGAGGTACGCACCTCATCTAAGGCCGAGTGCAGGGAAACGGCAAGTTTGAATTTCACCTCATCGTCCGCCAGTTTCCTGATCATTTTCGGCACCCCGGAGGTGGAAACGATAATTCGTCTCGGGGACATGCCAAGACCTTCGGGAGAAGTGATCTTTTCAATGGCTTTTAATACGTTATTGTAATTCATGAGCGGTTCGCCCATCCCCATAAAAACGATATTGCTCAATGGCCTGCCGTAATACAAACGGCTTTCGTTATCTATGGCCACCACCTGGTCATAAATCTCATCAGGATTCAGGTTACGCATGCGTTTCAGGCGTGCCGTAGCACAGAACTTGCAGTCCAGGCTACACCCTACCTGGCTGGACACACAGGCGGTAGTACGGGTATCCGTAGGTATCAGTACAGATTCCACGATGAGGCCGTCGTGCAGGCGTACGGCATTTTTGATAGTCCCGTCGTTACTGCGCTGCATACGGTCTACCTCTATGTGATTGATCACAAAGTGGTCTTCCAGCATTTGCCTGGTGTCTTTGGAAAGGTTTGTCATTCCTTCAAAAGAATGTACGCCCTTGTTCCAGAGCCATTCGTAGACCTGGTTGCCCCTAAAGGCCTTATCGCCCCGGCTGGTAAAAAAATCGCGGAGCTGTTCTTTGCTAAGGGCCCGTATGTCTCTTTTTGTTGTCTGCATATGTGTGCAAAGGTAGTGAACTTATAGGTTACAGGTTACAGGTTGCAGGTTACAGGTTGCGGGTTGCGGGTTTGAGCAGGCGAGGTGGCTGAGTGCTTTCGCCCTTCCGGCGAAGTGTACCGAAGCCACCGGAGGCGGCTGTAAACCACAAATCCCGGGTTCCGTACATTTTGAATATGTTCCGAAACCCGGGATTCCGATATGGTACCTACTAAAGACGCTTACAGTATAAGCATGGCATCCCCGTAGGAATAGAATTTATATTTTTCTTTCACCGCTTCTTCATAGGCCTTCTTGATGAGATCGTGACCTGCAAAGGCAGAAACCATCATCAGCAAGGTGGATTTCGGTGTGTGGAAATTGGTTACCATACAGTCTGCGATACTGAAATCATACGGGGGGAAAATAAATTTATTCGTCCACCCTTCGTAAGGGTTCAGCAGTTTTTCGGAAGACACGGAACTTTCCAGTGCACGCATAACCGTTGTTCCAATGGCGCAAACTTTCTTTTTATTCCGTTTGGCCTCGTTGACTATTCTGGTCGCTTCTTCCGGGATAAGCAATTCCTCACTGTCCATTTTGTGCTTGGAAAGGTCTTCCACTTCTACCGGGTTAAAGGTTCCGAGTCCTACGTGGAGGGTAACTTCGGCAAACCGGGCTCCTTTGATCTCTAGGCGTTTTAACAGGTGCTTGGAAAAATGCAGCCCTGCGGTAGGCGCTGCCACCGCCCCTTCGTACTTGGCATAAATAGTCTGGTAACGTTCTTCATCCTCGGGCTCTACTTCTCTTTTGATGTATTTCGGAAGCGGGGTCTCCCCGAGTTCTTTCAGTTTCTGCCTGAAATCCTCGTATGAACCGTCATACAGGAAACGCAGTGTACGTCCCCGGGATGTCGTATTATCTATAACTTCGGCCACAAGGCTTTCGTCATCGCCGAAATAGAGTTTATTTCCTATACGGATCTTCCTTGCGGGGTCCACAAGAACATCCCACAAACGCTGCTCTTCATTGAGTTCGCGAAGCAGGAATACTTCTATCCTGGCCCCGGTCTTTTCCTTGTTACCGTACAAACGGGCCGGGAACACCTTGGTGTTGTTCAATACCATCACATCGCCTTCATCAAAGTAGTCGATAAGATCCTTGAACATCTTGTGCTCTATAGTGCCGTCTTTGCGGTTTACCACCATCAGCCTGGCTTCGTCCCTGTTTTCGGAGGGGTATTCTGCCAGTAATTCTTTCGGAAGATCAAAATTAAAATGAGATAACTTCATGTGCTTGATTTTTTTTACACCGGTATCGCCGGCGCATTCTCCTCCCGCCTTGCCCGGGATTCGTTTGTTCTGGATTTTTTTACGAAGCTGCAAATATACGACCCCCGGACAGGGGTTGTCAAGGAAATGGTCAAATTTATTTGGAAGACAGGCACTTCCCCTGTAAAACACCGGAAAACTTCAGGAATATTTATCTATGATCCGCCGCACCCCCAGCTGGTACCCGGAACCGAACAGATTGAGATGCACCAGCAAATAATACAATTGCCATATATCGAGGCGGTCACCCCATCCTTCACTGAGCGGAAAAACCTCGTTATAGGCATCCGTAACCGTTTGCGGAAACCCTCCGAAAAGGTGCATCATGGCGATATCGGTCTCACGGTGACCGTAGGCCACGGCAGGGTCTATCAGGCAGGGATTGCCGTCCCTGCACACCAGGTAATTGCCATTCCACAGGTCTCCGTGCACCAATGCCGGGCGCTCGTCCGGAATTACTTCCTGCATGTTTTTATACAGGGCATCGGTCTGAAAACGGTATCCCTGGTCGTATGCCATACGGAACTGGGGTTGCAACCGCTGGCTGATATAGAACTCCACGGCGTTTTTACACCGTTCGTTATACTGGGGCAGGCTGCCTATGTAATTGGAGTTTTCAAAACCGAAACTGTCTGAGGTATTCCCGTGCAATGCGGCCAGTTGTCTCCCGAACACATGCCAGAAATCAGGCGCCGGGGTCCCGGCTTCCATATGTTCGAGTATCAGATAGGCTTCATCTCCTTCCTCTCCGTGTGCTATAACCGCCGGGGTGTGCATGGCCCCGGACCTGCTCAGCGTTCCCAGTCCTTTCGCCTCGGCAGGGAACATCCCCGGATAGCGGGAGGCACTGTTGAGTTTCAAAACAAATTTTCCGGAAGCGGTATCCAGCAGGTATACTTCATTGATATCTCCCCCGGAAAGCGGGGTAGTATTGCGTATTTCGGTCTGAAGAACCCGGTTAAGCGAATTTCTGACGGTATCGGTAATCATTACTCGGGGTGTTTTAGGATGTGTGCAAAGGCAGACGGGAGCCTGCCTTTACAGAATTTTATACGGTTTCTGCCTGAAAGTGTAGTTTTTCCAGATCTTTCCAGAAGTCCGGGTAGGATTTACTCACCACTTCAGCCTCTTCAATGACAAGCGGCACTTTCAGTCCCAGCGGGGCAAAGGCCATAGCCATACGGTGGTCGTTATATGTAGGAATAGCTACATTTTTGTTAATGGCCCCGGAAGGTTCAAGGAACAATTCGGCATCCGTTACTTTTATGGATGCGCCCAGTTTGGACAACTCGGTCTTCAGGGCTTCGAGCCTGTCTGTTTCTTTGATTTTCAGGGTATGCAGCCCTGTCAAATGGCACCCCAGTCCCATACCGAAACAGGTAACTGCTATGGTTTGGGCGATATCGGGGGCATTGGCGAGGTCAAAACGGATATCTCCTGCGGTATGGCGCCCCTTTTTCCGCAAGGTTACCGTATTTGCCTTAAAGGTGGTTTCTACACCAAAACTCTTATAGAGTTCTGCGAGTACACTATCGCCCTGGAGACTGGCTTTCTTGTAGGCGGAAAGGGATATTTCCGTTCCTTCCTCGCACATGGCTACAATACTGTAAAAATAGGATGCCGAACTCCAGTCCGACTCTACCGTAAGAGTAATGGGGGCAACCTCTTCTTTCGGAAAGACCCTGATTGTGTTTCCTTCGAAAGAATATGTTACCCCGATCTCACCCAGCAGGGCGAGGGTCATTTTTATGTAAGGTACAGAGGTGATTTTTCCTTCCAGGGTAAGTTCGAGTCCGTTCTTCAGTGTAGGTGCGATCAGTAAAAGTGCGGAAATATACTGGCTGCTCACATTGGCCTGTAAAGACACCTTGTTTTTTTCCAGCCGCTTTCCCTTTATTTTCAGGGGCGGGTAACCTTCTTCCGCCACGTATGTTATTTCCGCACCGAGTTGTTTCAGGGCATCTACGAGTATTTTTATCGGTCGCTCTGTCATTCTCTTAGACCCGGTAAGGGTTACTTCCCGGCCTTCGCGGGTTGCAAAAAAAGCGGTGAGGAACCGCATGGCGGTACCGGCATGATGTATATCTGCTACTTCAGCACCGGAAGCCAGCGCTTTCTGCATGACACCGGAGTCGTCCGAATTGGAAAGGTTCTCGATTTTTATCTGCGGATACAGGGCCTGTAACAGTAATAAGCGGTTGGATTCGCTTTTGGACCCGGTGATCCGTATGTCGCCATTGATCCTGGTCCGGGGATTGGAAATTTTGATGTTCATTAGATTTTTCGACTATCTTTTCGGAAACGCACGGCCGTGCGTTTTTACCTGGATTATAATTTATTTTAATTTTTCATTGTTGTGATGGCGGTCGTGGTCGCGTCTGGTCTTTTTGTCCATCTTTTTGTCAAAGGCCGCCTGCAGGTCTATACCGGTCTGGTTGGCCAGGCAAAGGACCACAAAGACCACATCGGCGAGTTCTTCTCCCAGGTCTTTCTCCTTATCGCTTTCTTTCTCGCTCTGCTCTCCGTACCTCCTGGCTATAATGCGGGCCACTTCTCCCACTTCTTCGGTAAGCTGGGCCATATTGGTCAATTCATTAAAATAACGTACTCCATGCTCTTTTATCCATGTATTTACTTCCTGTTGGGCGTTCTTTATATCCATGATCATATTTTGGTTAACACTATTTTTTCTGTTTCTTTTTCCACAAGCTGTTTAAAAAATTCTTTGACGGCTCCGTAATATACCGACGATACTATGGCGGAGTTCATTTCTGTCTGTACCATAACCTGTATGATATCTCCCGTCTCGTTTATATTAAACAGAAAGGAACCGAGATCATCGGGTAACATCACCCTGGATGGCTCGGGGAGTATTTCTGTTTTATACCCGGAAGGGATACGGATATTGATAATGTATTTATCCGCCCAGGGATATGAAAAATCTATGGGGTACTCCCGGTTATCCAGCTTAAACGGATTTTCTTCCGTAGCAAAGAATAACATAGGCGAAAGATACACTTTATCTGCTATACGGTCACAGGCATTTTCTTTGGAAAAGCTAAAAGTTTCTACTATGGGTTTGGTTATATCGTCTTTATTTTCCAGTTTGTACCCGGATATTTCCATGCCGTTATACGTATTTTCGAGATTCTCGAGATATTCTTCTTCGTTTGCAGTATAGTATTTTTGGCGAAATGACAATGCGTGATGATCGGTAAACTGCTTTCTGATCCTCCCTTCTGCAATGCCATCTTCGGTAATATCATAATTTACGGATACGAGTTCTTTGGACATCTCTTTCGGGGTAAGGTCGATCTCTTCGGAGGAGCCGTCTTTTTGTATCAGTCTTCCCATCCAGTTATGTGCCCTGGGAGGCAGCATACCGGGGGTACTGAACTTGGCAGTACCGTCGAGCAGTACGGTCCCGTTGTCCAGGGAAACTGCACTGACTACATAATTAAACCCTTCGCGGGTGGGAAAGAGCGGGATGCCGTGCGACCGGGTACTCACCAGAACGGGATTGGCATCCAGCCCGGCATGACGAAGCATAGCGGTAAGCATCAAATTGATTTCCGCCACATTGCCCGTTTTATCCTTGTACGCTTTTCGCACGCCATCATCGCAATAATAGCCGAAATAGCCGTTCCAGTTCATCCTGTTCTTCACATACCGGAAAATAATGCTGGTTTTCTGCAACGGATCGGAAACTCCTTCAAGAAGCGAATTGATGTCATTTTCAAAATAGCCCGTCTTCTTCACTTCACTTCCGAAGGCGGGGTTATCGTAAATGCTTTTGGCTACATCTGTCCAGGTTGTGGAGTAATAGTCGATGGGGGAATTAGGGAATTTTACGTATTGCAATTCGTATTTTATGGCCGACCTGTAATTATTGATATTGTTTACATAGGGCTCTTCTTTGAGTGCAGGCACATTTTCCAGGTCTATTTTGGAGACATTGGTGGTATAATCCACTTTATTGTTCTCGTATTTTGTCTGGGTCGAGGTAAATCCGCCACCGCCGGACCGTACTTTATTCGTAAAGTTAATGGACCCCCTCTTGGTTTCCGAAGCTATCTGAAAGGGATAGTATCCTTTCATCAACGGTTTGAAGACAAAATATTCCGGGCTTTCCACCTGTACTTCTATTTTCCGTACCGGGACCTCATATTGCAGGGCTATTTCATCGATATTGGACAGGTAAGGAGAGGTTATGGTATAATCATACTCTACAACGGAACCCGGCCGGATATCCGGCATGGTGAATTTGGTACTACTCCAGTAGCGGGATTCTTTTTCATCAAAAATGTCACTCTTTTTCAGTTTTGTTTCTTCTATCTTTCCGTTGTTCAGGTTATAGGTAACGGCTTTCAGCGAAGTTACTTTTTCTTCATTTCCACCACCCGGGGTGTAATACATGATTTTTTTCGTGGCATGGTCAAACCCTTCCTGGTTATAGAGTTTTATGCGTTCCTGTACATCCGTAATCAATACAAAACCGTTATTGCTGTCATAACGGTAATACACTCTTATTTTTTTATATAATATGGCGGCATTGGCGGATGAATCCTGCGGGTAAACTTTTTCTTCCAGCTCTGCTTCGGATACTTTCCCAAACTTATAATTCTGGGCCAAAGTAAGGTTCAAAGGGAATATCCCCAGTAAAATCAGATAGAGTAAAATTCTTTTCATATCGGTGAGTTTTGTGTGTTTGTGCGGTGGTTACTGTTTTAACAATACTACTTTCGACCGGTCCGTATGTGCCACTTCCTTCCGGAAATCCCTGTACGCGTCGTATTCTTCTTTAGGATATACCCCTTTGCGGACCATTAACTTTCTCCTGTATATAAGCACGTTATCGCCCGTTTGTTCTACTTCCATACTATACTCTCCGAAGGGGCTCTGCAGGGACACTTTTTCCGGAATGGCTTCTACCGCATATCCTTCCGGCAGGTTCACCTTAAATTCGTCTTCGTCCAAAAACCCCCTGCTGATCTCAAAAGGCAGTTTTCTGTTCCGGTAACGGTCCGGCACAAAATCATTACGGTTGAATGCATTGATAACAAAGAGCAGCCTGTCTCCGCTTCCGGATGCATAACCGGAAGCTTCTACCTGTACCTCCTCGGTAAATTCCACGTTCTTCTTATTGTTTTTAAACCCGTACTTATTGACTTTGAGATTGTTTATTGTATTCCAGTACTGTTTGTATCTCTTGATAATGTCTTCGTCCGTTTGCCTGTCCAGGTATACCCTCCGGTCGTACTGAATGCCCCCGGTAACAATACTGAGGTCTCCGCGTAACATACCTTCTGTATCCAGGCTGTATTCGGCAAGGGTATGCTGGTAATTCTGCTCATTTATATATGCCGCTGTCTTCACGACTTCACCTCCTTCGGGCTTCATTACCAGGACCTCCCGGTCATCGGTAAAGTCTCCCGTAAAACCAAAAGGGTGAACCTGGCTTGTACAATCGATCCAGACAAATTTATCATTGTCCGGAATGGCCAGGATGGCATGATTTCCCTGTGCCAGGGAGGCAAAATCCGGTTCAAATCCTATTTTATCATCTCCGGCCTCTACATGCGTGTAATACGATTTCACCCCGGCAACTTCCAGAAGCCCTTTAGTATAATTGGATAATCCTTTACAGTCGCCGTACTTTACCTTATCTACTTCGGCAGCCATAATGGGCTGCAAACCGCCTATGCCCACCTGAACGCTGATATAGCGGGTATTGTCCTGTACATATTTATACACAATCTCAGCCCGTTCCAGCGGATCTTCCACTCCTGCGACCAGAGCTTTTATTTTTGCTGCCGTAGTTTCGGGGATTTTGTCCCTGCCCTTCAGGAGATCTTCATACATCCAACGGCCCAGCTGCTCCCAGTTTTCAGCTTCCCCGTCATAACCGTTCAGATGAAATTTATCAATGGCAACCATTAATTTCGGGGCCAGTTCCGCGAAAACAGGACTCAGGCTTTCCTCTTTTACCGCCTTTATGGATTTTCCGTGAAATTCGATCCCCTGCTGTGTTTCTTTCCTTTCGATCCCGTATTCTTCCAGGTGTTTTTCTTTAAACCTGGGACGGAACCGGTTTTTGTCATACTGCAAGCTATAACGGCTTTCTTCGGTACTCACATTATAACCGTCCAGGAAATACCAGGAAGGGATAAGCCCGGTATTAGGCGTTTGCACTTCATAGGTAAATTCCATTGTATAGGGATAGGTGACGGGCACATAATCCAGATAAAGGACCCTATGGTCCGAATAGAGCGTCCCACGGATTACGGCACTGACATCTTTGAAGTCCTTTTTACGGAATTTGGCTATTTCTTTACCAAAAGCATCGAAAACCAATGCCCCGAGGCTTTTGACTTTTCTGCCGTTGTCATAACCTACGGAAGCCCGTACATAGCGATTCCCTTTTTTATTGAGTACGGTAACGATCCGTTTCTGCCTGATCACCATATCCTTCTGCGACCGGATCTCTACCTGGTATTCATCCAGGCGAACTACAGCATCTGCATATTCGGTAAGTCCTTTGTCGAGTAACAGGGCCTGGTATTTATCGGCCTGTGCTTTTACGGTAAGTGAACAAGTGAAAAAACAAAGAAGAAAAAAAGCAGAGATATTCATATTGTCCCGGTGTCCTGTTTTGTTAATATTTTCTAAAAATAGAAAAATCGGGGGAGAGATTTATACGTTTTTCCGTAAAAGCATGGTTCTCTCCGGCAAAAAGCAGAAACCTCCTTCATCACCCGGAAAAATTATCTGCTTTTCTTAACCTTGCTCAGTATTTTCCGGTCAAGAGGGAAAAAATTTATTCCCTGTTCCGGGTATCTATGATAATGGTAACCGGGCCGTCATTGATAAGGCTCACTTTCATGTCAGCACCAAATTCTCCGGTCCCTATGTCCTTACCGGTGTCTTCTTTCATCTGCTTTATAAAATTCTCGTACAGGGGAATGGAAATCTCAGGTCTGGCAGCTTTGATATAGGAAGGACGGTTGCCCTTTCTGGTAGAAGCATGAAGTGTAAACTGGCTTACCACAATGATATCTCCGCCGGTTTCCAGAACAGACCTGTTCATCACCCCGTTTTCATCGTTAAAAATGCGAAGGTTGGCTATTTTTCGCGACAACCAGATAACATCTTCTGCGGTATCCGCATTTTCCACACCCAGCAGGATGAGGAGCCCGTCTTTTACCGATGATTTTATTTTGTCTTCTATGGTAACGCTTGCTTCTTTTACACGTTGTATTACTGCACGCATATTAATATTCTTAAAAAATGTTATTCATTACGTGCCGGATCAGGGCAAACACGTCATAAAATTATAAATAGTTACAGGTTGCAGGTCACAAGTTTCAAATTACAGGTTACAGGTTGCAATAAAGCGGAGGTGGCTGAGTGTTCCGGCTCCGCCGGAATGTATCGAAGCCACCGGCCACGAAATCTCCCGGTCATCCTTATAATCCCGATCCTCTCATTCCCAAAATTCTTTTACCCTATGGTCGCATTCTCACTTTCTCACATTCTCAGATCCTGTGCATGATGTGCTGCTTTCTGTACCGGATCAGGAACTGCTTAGGTCTTATCCTCTTCTCCGTAAATGTCGGTACGGTAGTTTTCATCTTCTCCTTCCAGTATCTGAAGGTAGCTTTTATACCTGCTCCAGGGAATTTCACCGTCTTCCAGGGCTTGTTTTACGGCGCAATGCGGCTCGTCTACATGCAGGCAATTGTTAAACCTGCACTCTCCTTTTCTGGCAAAAAACTCGGGAAAATAATCGCCTATCTCTTCTTTTTCCATATCTATGATACCAAACCCCTTAATTCCCGGGGTGTCTATAATCCTGGCATCGAAACCGAGATCGAACATTTCGGCAAACGTCGTGGTATGCTGTCCTTGCTTATGTTGTCCGGAAATTTCGGCGGTTTTCAGGTTCAGCCTTGGTTCAATAGCATTGACCAGGGTGGATTTACCTACACCGGAATGCCCGGAAAACATGCTTACTTTTCCCTGCATCCGCTCTTTTACCTTATCTATGTTTTTCCCATTCAGGGCAGATACGCCTATACATTCGTAACCTACCTGGCGGTACATGGCCGCAAGATATTTTACTTCCAGGAGTTCTTCCTCATTGTACTGATCGGCTTTATTGAAAAGCAATATGGCTTCGATGTCATATGCCTCGGCCGTAACAAGAAAACGGTCGATAAAAGTGGTTAATGTCAGTGGGTTTTTCAGGGTCACCAGCAAAAATACCTGGTCGATATTTGCGGCTATGATGTGTTTTTGTTTGGACAGGTTGACAGATTTACGCACAATGTAATTCCTCCGGTCGTGAATATGCGCAATGATCCCCGTACCGGCATCCCGATAACTATCGGAACCGTCTGTTTCCGGTTCAAAATCCACCACATCGCCCACGGCAACGGGATTGGTACTTTTTATTCCCTTGATACGGAATTTCCCTTTGATCCTGCAATCGAACACCTGTCCGTCGTCGGTCTTGACCGTGTACCAGCTTCCGGTAGATTTGTAGACTGTTCCTGTCATAGGCTAAAAAGAAGTGCCCGGAAAAACAATATTACCGTTTCTGCCGCCCGTACGATCGTATCGGGTTACAGCGAACCGGATTTTCCCTTCCGGACACTCCCGGAATATTAATTGCGAAAAATTTGTTTTAGTACATCACAAAAATCTGTACAGTTTACAAATTTACGCTTTTAATATCTTTTCCTGGTGATTAATAGACTCCTGGTGGATAGCCTTGAACATTTTCAGGATAAATTCCTCGCTCAATCCTCTTTCCTGTCCTTCGAGTATCATCCTTCCCAGAATTTCGTTCCATCGTTTGCTTTGCAGAACGGCAACGTTCTTCTGTTTTTTCAGGGCCCCTATCTCATCGGATATTTTCATTCGCTTCCCGAGCGTATCGATAAGGCCATTGTCTATAACATCTATTTGTGCGCGGAGCATTCCCAGTTTGTTGTTGTACTCGGCTTCCGCATCACTTTCTTTTCTTATTTTAAGGTCCTGCATGATCTGAACAAGCCTTTGGGGAGTAACCTGTTGCGATGCATCACTCCATGCATTGTCCGGATCGTTGTGGGTTTCTATCATCAACCCGTCATAATTCAGGTCCAGGGCGGTCTGTGCCACATCAAAGATCATGTCTCGTTTACCGGTGATATGCGACGGGTCGCAGATAAGGGGAAGATCCGGAAACCTGTTTTGTAATTCGATAGCCAGCTGCCACTCGGGAATATTCCTGTACTTGGTTTTTTCGTAGGTAGAGAACCCCCTGTGGATAACACCGAGTTTCTTAATATCGGAAGAGTACAGGCGCTCTATACCTCCGAGCCACAAAGACAGGTCCGGGTTTACGGGGTTTTTTACCAGCACTACCTTATCTGTCCCTTTAAGGGCGTCGGCTATTTCCTGAACGATAAAAGGACTTACGGTAGATCTTGCGCCTATCCACAACAGGTCGATATCGTGCTCCAGGGCCAGTTTTACGTGGGCTGCATTGGCCACTTCCGTTGCCGTGAGCATCCCGGTCTCTTCCTTGGCTTTTTGTAACCATTTTAGCCCTAATGCTCCTACCCCTTCAAAATTGCCGGGACGTGTACGCGGCTTCCATATTCCGGCACGAAAATAAGTAACATCGGTATCTTTCAGCTCATGCGCTATTTTCAACACCTGTTCTTCTGTTTCGGCACTACAGGGGCCGGCAATTACCAGAGGGTGGTCCAATTGCAGGTCGTTCAGCCATCCCCTCATCTCTTTCGAATTTTCCATGATCTTTTTTAATTTGTAAATTCCAGTTTTGGTTCTTTATTTTTTTATTATAAACATTCCTTATTTTTTTACTGAGACATACAGCCGTATGTCTCTACGGGATATGGATATCCCGTTACGGGGTGGGAACGTTGATCCCTTTCAGGATCTCCTTTATCCTGTTGGTATTTTCCATTTCGCTGTAAATAGCCTCGAATTCCCCTTTTTTCACCAGGTCCAGGAACTGTTGTAAATTGGCAATATATTCTTCGAGGGTTTCGACAACATTCGCTTTGTTCTGCTCGAAAATGGGTGCCCACATGGCCGGTGAACTCTTGGCGAGACGCACGGTACTCTCAAATCCGCTTCCGGCCATGTCAAAAATATCGCGTTCATTCTTTTCTTTTTCAATAACCGTCTTTCCCAACATAAAAGAACTGATATGTGACAAATGAGACACGTAGGCTATATGCCTGTCATGCGACGCCGGGTCCATATAGCGGATCCGCATCCCTATATCGGTAAACAGTTTCAATGCTTTTTCCTGTAGTTTGAATGCTGTTTTTTCCACTTCGCATATAATATTCACCTTGTTCGTGTACAATCCTGTCAGGGCTGCGGAAGGCCCTGAAAATTCGGTCCCGGCGATGGGGTGGGCCGCAAGAAAATTCCGGCGTTTGGGATGCCCGGCTACAGCTTCACATATCAGCGATTTGGTAGATCCGGCATCGAACACCACGGCATCATCCCGGACGAGGTCGAGTACTTCGGGCAGCAGTTTGAGACTGGTATTTACGGGAACGGCCACAATAACGATATCTGCCTTTTCCACATCTTCCAGCCGGGCTTTCTTATCGATCAGTCCCAGTTCCAGGGCCTGCGCCAGGTGGTTATCGTTGGTATCGACACCGTAAATCTCCGTCTCTTCGTATACCGATCTGATATCGAGTGCGAAAGACCCTCCTATCAGGCCGAGCCCTATTACAAATACATTTGTCATTTTACGTTTTTTTATCTTTGCCGAAGGCACTTACCTTCTCTATATCCGGTCTGTTGCTTCCTGTATTTTCTCTTTTGGGGTACACAGGGAAAAACGAATATAGCCTTCGCCATTTTTCCCGAAAATGGTTCCCGGGGTTATGAATATGCTTTTGTCGTACAATATGCGGTCTATAAAAGCTTCTGCCGAAGTCACTTCCGCCGGCAATTTGGCCCAGACAAACATCCCTACTGCGTTGCTGTCATATGTACATCCCAGTTTTTCTATAAGCCGGTACATGAGCTCCCTTCTCTCTCCGTATACCTGATTGATACCGGAATACCATTCATCCGAACAGCAGAGTGCGGCTATGGCTCCTTTCTGAATCCCGTAAAACATACCGCTGTCCATATTGCTTTTTACCTTGAGTACGGCATTGATGTTCTTGTCATTTCCCATCACCATTCCCACACGCCAACCGGCCATATTAAAGGTCTTACTCAGGGAATTGAGTTCCAGGGCCACTTCTTTTGCACCTTCTACCCTCAGGATACTTGCCGGGCTGTCATTGAGGACAAAGCTGTACGGATTATCATTCACCAAAAGGATGTTGTTCCTCCGGGCAAAAGCCACCAATTCTTCGTATAACTCCCGGGTACCATTGGTGCCGGTAGGCATATGCGGATAGTTGAGCCACATCATTTTCACCTTGGAAAGTCCTTGTTTTTCCAAGACATCCAGGTCGGGTAACCAACCGTTACTTTCGGTCAGGTCGTAATATCTCGGCACAGCGCCTATCAGTTTGGTCACCGAAGTATAGGTAGGATAACCGGGATCGGGGATTAGCGCCTCATCACCTTCGTTTAAAAAGGCCATAGAGATGTGCATAATACCTTCCTTGGACCCCATAAGCGGCAGTATCTCCGTATCCCTGTCCAGCGTAACCCCGAATTTTTCCTTGTAAAAATCCTTTACACCTTGGCGCAGTTCGGGCAATCCCTGGTAGCTTTGGTACTGGTGTGCCAGGGCATCGTCTACGGAATCACGGAGCGCCTTTATCACTTCGGGGGCAGGATGCAGATCGGGGCTTCCAATACCCATATTGATAACCGGCTTGCCTTCGGACATAAGCTGTCTCACTTCCCGTAGTTTCCTGGAAAAGTAATACTCCTCTACCGTATTTAACCTTTTGGCTACCTCAATCATAGTTTTACATTTTTGTACTCACCGAGTATTTTAAAATCTTCTGTCATGATCTGTAAAAGGGATTTTGCCTTTTTGAAATCGTCGTACTTCTCAAAAGTAACATCGACGAAAAAGGAATATTTCCAGGGGGTTTCAATAACCGGAAGCGATTGTATTTTTGTCAGGTTCAACCGGCAATCGCTCATTACGTTAAGCACGGTAGCGAGGCTTCCGCGTTTGTGGTCGGTCTTGAATTTTATCGATGCCTTGTTTATTTCTTCTTCGGGCAATACGGAATTTTTTGTCTGTACGATGACAAAACGGGTGGAATTGTCCTGAATGGTCTGGATATTCTCTGCCAGGATCTGCATATCGAAAAGTTCGGCGGCAGTCCTGCTGGCTATCGCACCTATTCCCTTCAATCCGTTTTGCCGGATCCTCCTTGCCGTTTCGGCCGTGTCGGCATCTTCTACCAGTTTGATATGCGGATGTTGCTTAAAAAACTTTTTACACTGCAACAAAGCCATGGGATGGGAATATACCTCTCGGATGTCTTCCAGTCCCTGGCCTGGCAAAGCCATCAGGTTATGGTGGATGTTTACATAATGCTCCCCTATAATGTGCAGTTCGTTATTATCTATCAAGGCGTAATTGGGGATGATAGAACCTGCAATGGAATTTTCGATGGCCATGACAGCACTGTTTGCGGTCTTGTCCAGAAGGCTGTCTACTAAACTGTCGAAAGAAAGGCATTCCAGAATCTCCGTATCATTGCTGAAATATTCTCTTGCCACCTGATGGTGAAAAGATCCTTTAATTCCCTGTATGGCTACTATCTTACTCATGTTGCTGCAATTACCTGCATATTTTTTGTTATTACGATTTTTAAGACCAAAAAAAAGTCCCGGAAAATCCGGGACTCGTCATATATTTTTTGCTCAAAATAACCTATAACTGTCCCGTCCTCCCTTTAAAAAAGTAAAAGAAGAAGAAATAAAAGTTCCAGTTATAAATAGTGTGAGCCATTTGTTTATTCTATTTGACGCTGCTAAAGTAATTATAAATTTGAAACGGACAAGACAGGAGATGTATTTTTTTCATTTTTCCCGAAAAAAGGATAAAAAATAACAAATCGGAAATCTGACGGCGCCTTTATTATCAAAGTCATTCCCATTAACATCTTCACAAGTACAATATTTTCTTTTTTCCGCACGGATGAGATGCGAAATATCCGGATAAAGAAATACCGCAAAACATTTATCCTTAATAAGCGTTTATGTATTTTTGAAGACCAATACCAGCTACAAAATATCTGTTCCATGTCCATAGAAGTTGCCGACATATCCAAAAATTACGGAAACCAAAAGGCCCTTAACGAAGTGTCTTTCTCCATAAGAAAAGGGGAAGTTGTGGGTTTTCTCGGCCCCAACGGCGCCGGAAAATCTACACTGATGAAGATACTCACCACTTACATATCTGCCGATGCCGGCGAGGCCAGGGTAAACGGGTTTGATGTGGTTTCCGGAAAAAAAGAGGTACAGAAAAGTATCGGTTATCTTCCGGAACACAACCCGTTATACCTGGACATGTATGTAAGGGAATACCTGGATTTCAGTGCATCGGTATACCGGTCTGCCGGAAAAAAGACAGATAAGGAACGTATTGCGGAAGTTATACAACTTACCGGACTGGCCCCGGAAGCACATAAAAAAATAGGACAGCTATCCAAAGGATACCGCCAGCGTACGGGGCTGGCCGCTGCCATGCTCCACGATCCGGAAGTACTTATACTGGACGAACCTACAACAGGACTGGACCCTAACCAGCTGGTGGAAGTAAGGGCGCTTATCCGCAATATGGGGAAGGAAAAGACCGTACTGCTCTCCACGCATATTATGCAGGAGGTGGAGGCTATTTGTGACAGGGTTATTATTATTAATCACGGAGAGATCGTAGCCGATAAAAAACTGGAAAGCCTGCGGGAAGCTTCGGAACAGGTGATCGAGGTGGAATTCGATTACCGCGTGGAACCCATTTTACTGGAAAACCTTCCCCATATCCGGTCGGTGACCAATATTTATGACTTTGTTTACGAACTGCGTTTCCACACTTCGGTAGACATGCGACCGGCGGTATTTGATTTTGCTCACGACAACGGGTTAAAAACCCTGCAACTGCACCGAAAAAACCGGAACCTGGAAAGTTTGTTCCGCGAACTGACCCAGGCGTAAAACGGGGTAAAATCAAAGAAAGAATTTTACGGTAATCCCATAAGATTGCTAAGGAGAATTGCTCGAAAATAACTGAAAAGAGCAGGGTACTGGCCATTACAGCACCGGGCAGCACCCCTTCCCGGAAAATCTTACTACGCCAGGAATTTACTGCTGTCAAAACCAGAGAAGCGAACGGTTTTTCCGCGGAAGTTATGCAGAAGACCGGTGCCCTCCTCTTCTTTTCCCGCCCCGGTTTACCGGATCGCCATATACGCTCCTGAATTTTTAACACTCTCCTTCCCCTAATTCCAGATTTTTAGCCTTACTTTAATACCTTCTATATGACCTATATATGTCAATCAAAAAGACCATATCATGAAAAAACTGTTATTTCTCTTACTGATGCCAGGTTTCATCGCTCATTCTCAAAATGACCTGAACGACAATAAAAATACCACTTCTGTCAATATACCCCCTCTTACGGACAATGAGCGTCCGCAATACCTGAAAGAAGACCCCCAGAATATATATAACAGCCGTGACATAACCACCCTTGACCTGGTAGAAGCACTGGATCTTGCAGGCATTCAGATATACAAATTCCATACCGGGAAATTTGACAAGGACTATCATCTGTACATCTTAAAGGACAAATACGAAAACGGAAAATTAACGGAGCAGGACACTATAGCCCTGATGGATACCAAATATCATTATTATTCCGGGGACATCCTCATGTATGACCATCTGGATCAAATGAAAATATTTACCAAAGCCGATGGCAACAAAAGTTTTCTGGACATCCGCACCTACAGTATGGGACTGAAAACCAGTGTGGAACTGAAAAAAACTTCAGATAGCCAGTTTTTCATGTGGAAGGAATATGTAAACCCCTCCTGGGAACTGAACAGGAAAATTCCGCTGATGATCTTCGCTTCTTCCTGGTACGATGAAAAATTTAAAGTGAAACGTTTTTGCGGCGTTGCAAAATTAAAAGAAGGCGACGAAGGATCGGAAGAACTCCTCCGTTCTTCCCCGGGTTATGTCCTGATAAGCTATCTTGTGGAAAACAAACCGGAATAATTAACATCAATAATGTTTAAGCCTTATGGACTAAAAGTACTCACACTGTGATAGGAAAAACACAAATGTTTGGAAATAAATCCTGGGCCTGGGCCTGGTCAAACTCCCCGTCCCGCAGGCGGGACACCCCTCTTCATCTGAAGAGGGGAGCCTTTTTTCTTATCCATTATTCACGTTAATTACCTTCCGCCATGACAAAAGAAACCTGGATTTACATATGCGGTATCTATTCCTTCGGGTTTGCGGTCTTTCATGTATTCTTCTGGAAACTGTTCCGGTGGAAAGAGGATCTCCAAAAACTAAGTCGCCCGAACCGAGGGATCATGCAAATACTGAACCTGCGCATTATCTACTATTTCGTTTTTGTGAGTGTAATATGCTTTGCATTTCCCCAAGAGCTCGGTGAAACCGGCCTGGGAAGATCTTTTCTGGCAGGCAATGCCCTTTTCTGGACCGGGAGAACAGTGGAGCAGTTTATTTTTCTGAGAATAAACCACCGCATGGTACATATCCTCACTTTATTGTTTATTTCGGGGATATTCCTGTTTGCCATACCTGCCTTCGGGGAATAATCTCCCGGTCAGTCCTCTTCAAACCGTAATTTACCCCGGTAATGCTCCGTTACTTCCACCCGAGGAGGACGGTTGACGGCTATAACATCGCCGGTACTGTATATATCGCCCTGAAGGCACTGTACGGGATGTACGGTAATATCATTGGAACTGCGGTGATACAGGGTGACTTCACCGGCCACAAAGCCTGCTGCTTCTACCCGGGAATTTCCCGCTGCCAGAGTGATATTCATTTTCCCGGTACTCCCCTCCAGGTAACAATTGGACAGGTTATTGAACACCAGGCTGAAACTCTTGTTTTCCAGGTGCAGGTAAAAATTGCCGGTGTTCTGGTAATCACTCTGATAATCTTCGGAAACAATCCGAAGGTCCGGATAGGTGAGTACGCCATCCGAACGGATATCCCACTGGGTGGAACTCCTTATTTCGGTAATGTCCGGTGCTGTTACATACACAATGGTCTGATCGTAATCCCGGAAAAAATTACAGGTAGCACTGTTGGTAAGTACCAACTGCCCTTCTGTTACCCGGGCATGAACATCGTTCACCAGGTTCTTTCCGGTTTCTATGGTCACCCTATACCCGGCAGATTCTTTAAGGACCATCTGCACGCCTTCTTTTACCAGTATCCTAGAAAAAGCAGGCACATCGATTTCCTTTCTTACCATGTCTCCTGCTGTTTTCAAACAGTCGCCGGCATTCTCACTGTCGCAAGAGGGCAGCAGAAAGAGAAAGGCTATGATGTACACTATTTTTTTCATGTGCGTATTTTTGTTGTTTTTTAATGGTCACATGTAACCTTTGATTACTAAAATAATCATTGCCTTATGTGTCTAAAGATTATTTTAGTCATGTCGGTTTCATTACATAAAAGTTAGAAATGGTATCAAAGGCGTATACCTACTCCGAATTCGACAGCTTCCGCTTTTGCAGCATGTGTTTTAAGTGTTAGTGCCACAAAGAACTTGTCCCCGAAATAGCGCTTCAATCCTATCCTCTGGTAAAAACGCCCTTCGAAATCCACGGGGTAGTACACATAATACCCCAGTTGTGTTACCAGCGAAAACCGGTTTACAAACAGTTCGTGCCCTAGAAAAACACCTGCTCTTTTAAAATCCTCATTGCCGGATATATCATCTTCCGGGTATGCTACCCCCCTGTACCGGATATATTCTTTAAGAAAATTGGAATAGAAAATGTCCGTACCCAGTTGTAATGCACTTTTTCTGCCCAGTCTCTTATCGGCATAAAAGGAAAAAACATAAAAGGCATACTGCCCGCTGTCCACTACATCACTTTCATTTATCCCGGTACGGAACACGGCATTGTACCGTACAGGCTCCGTAAACCTTCCGGAGCTAACCGTATGTATAAACCGAGGCTGTTCTTTCTCCAGTTGATAGTTTATGCCAACATTGAATGCTATACTGTTTATACTGGTGTTCGGCGCTTTTATATTGGCATTGGAATAATGAACAAGGGAAAAACCTGCCTGAATACCCAGCCTGTCCAGTAACCTTTCCTTTTTATAATTCAGCATCAGGTAGGTACTGCTCATGACCCCGGACCCGAAGGCTATATTCCGATAATTGCTTTTCTTATCGTACGGATCGGTGGTATAGGCAAGCCCCTGCCCTATACGAAGCATGAGGTTTCTTTTTAAAAAATAGAAATTATAATGTGCGTACAGCGCATAGTTTTCCCCCAGGTATTCGTTTTTCAGGTTCTGATAACCGAATGAAACGCCGTAATCGGGATAGTTAAAGCGCTGCTCCCAGGCCTCCTGTCCGTAGGTCTTCCTGTTCCAGCTCAGGATAAGGCCTTCCGGATGCCCCGTGATAAGGTGTTGGATATCTGTATTATGGAGTGCTATATTGCCGTAGAAATAACTGACATCCATGTAGGAAAAGTGCTTGTTTCCGTCCTTCTTCTCCTGGCCGGAAACAAACACCTGAAATAATACTGTAAAAGCAAAAAGGACTTTCTTCATGCTGCCGGATTCGGCACAAAAGTATGTTTTATTTTTAAAATACCGACGAAGCTACTGCCTTGATATTGTCAGATTTTCCCATAGAATAATAATGTAAAACCGGAACACCGGCATCTTTCAGTTCTCTGGACTGCTGTATACACCATTCTATGCCTACCTGCCTCACTTCCTTGTTATCCTTACAGCTTTCAACGGCGTGAATGAGTTCTTCCGGCAGGTCTATCTTAAATACCTGCGGGAGTAACTGCAGGTGTCTTTTTACGGCAATAGGTTTTATACCCGGTATAATGGGTACGTTAATCCCCATTTCCCTCGCTTTTTCAACAAATTCAAAATACTTGCTGTTATCAAAAAACATCTGGGTAACGATATAATCGGCACCGGCATCTATTTTATCCTGCAATTTTTTCAGATCGTAATCCAATGAAGGGGCTTCCAGATGTTTTTCGGGATATCCCGCAACCCCGATACAAAAATCCGGTCTGTTGCTGGCTTCTACCACATCGTGCAGGTACTTCCCCCTGGTAATGTCCTTGATCTGCCTGACCAGCTCATTGGCATAGGTATGCCCGCCTTTTGTAGGCTCGAAATAACGCTGGTGCTTCATGGCATCTCCACGGAGCGCCATAATATTCTCAATACCGAGGTAATGGCAATCCACCAGCATGTACTCGGTCTCTTCACGGGTAAATCCGCCACAAAGTACGTGAGGAACGGTATCCACCTGATATTTATGCTTTATGGAAGCACATATACCCACGGTCCCCGGGCGCATTCTTACGATCTTCCTGTCCAGCAGACCATCCCGCTCTATATAAATATATTCTTCCCTGGAGGTGGTCACGTCGATAAAAGGCGGATTGAACTCCATAAGGGGGTCTATGTTATTGTATAATTCCTGTATGTTCCCGCCTTTCGGGGGAGGGACGACTTCAAATGAAAACAGGGTCTTTCCCCTGGCCTGTTCTATATGCTCTGTTACTTTCATGTTGTATTTCCCGGTTATGCCCAGGATTTGGGTTAATTTTTTTTATTCCGGTTGCGGGTTATTTTCTATACGGACCCTTTTCCCGTACCTGTGTTTGTTAATCTGCCATATTCGGACTCAACCATTTCCGGGCCTCTTCCGCCGGTATACCCCGCCGTACGGCATAGTCTTCTACCTGGTCTTCCTTTATTTTCCCGAGTCCGAAATACTTGCTCTCCGGATGCCCGAAATAATACCCGGACACGGAAGATGCCGGCCACATGGCCAGGCTTTCGGTTAGCCTTACCCCTGTATTTTCCTCTGCTTTCAGCAACCGCCACAATGTTCTCTTTTCCAGGTGGTCCGGACAGGCCGGATAACCGGGAGCCGGACGGATACCTTTATAAGATTCTTTTATGAGTTCTTCATTTGTCAGGGTTTCATCTGCGGCATATCCCCAGAATTCCTTTCGCACTTTTTCGTGCAGGTACTCGGCAAAGGCCTCGGCAAACCTGTCAGCCAGGGCTTTTACCATTATGGAGTTATAATCGTCGTGTTCTTTTTCAAACTCCGCTGCCTTCTCATCCACACCAAAGCCTGCGGACACGCAAAAAGCACCTACATAATCGCGAATACCTGAAGTTTCCGGGGCTACGAAATCGGCCAGGGCTATATTGGCGGCCCTCTTGTTCTTTTTGGACTGCTGGCGAAGGGTAAGCAGGGTCTCTATCCTGTTACCGTCCGCGTCGTAAACGGCAATATCATCGTCATTAACCTGGTTGGCCGGGAACAGTCCGTAAACCCCTTTGGCCTGTAACCATTTTTCACGCATCATGACGGTGAGCATTTTCCGGGCATCCTCAAAAAGTAGGGTTGCCTGTTCCCCCACTACCGGATCGGTCAATATCTCCGGGTATTTGCCATGCAGCTCCCAGGTACGGAAAAACGGGGTCCAGTCTATATACTCCAGTAATTCTTCCAGGGCCACTTCTACATTGTTTATACCTGTTTTTTTCGGCTTTACCGGTTGATAATCTGCCCAGTTGAGCTGCAATTTGTTTTTTCTCGCATCTGCTATAGACAGGTATTCTTTTACCTTGGAACGATTGAGAAAACCTTCCCTGAGTTTATCGTATTCTTCTCTTATGGACCTGCAATATTCGCCTTTTGTCTTTTCGTTGAGCAGGTTACTGGCCACGGTCACCGCCCGTGAGGCATCGTTTACATGGACTACGGTTTCACGGTAAGCCGGGGCTATCTTCACTGCCGTATGTGCTCTCGAAGTGGTAGCCCCGCCGATGAGGACAGGGATATTGATATCCAGTTTATCGAGTTCCTGGGCAAGATAGACCATTTCATCCAATGACGGCGTAATAAGGCCGCTAAGCCCTATGATATCCACATTTTCATCTATAGCGGTCTGGATTATTTTTTCCGGAGGGACCATAACGCCCAGGTCCACTACTTCGTAATTGTTACATCCGAGGACCACGCTCACTATATTCTTTCCTATATCATGGACATCTCCTTTAACGGTGGCCATGAGAATCTTACCTACGGCCCGTGCACCTCCTTCTCCTTCGGGAAGGTTTTTCTTTTCTTCTTCTATAAAGGGCAGCAGGTACGCTACGGCCTTTTTCATTACCCGGGCAGATTTCACCACCTGCGGCAGGAACATTTTTCCGCTTCCGAAGAGGTCCCCCACAACATTCATCCCGTTCATCAGGTAAATCTCTATGACCTCAATGGGGCGGTCTACCTGTAAGCGGGCTTCTTCCACATCTGTTTCAATAAACTCATCTATACCTTTTACCAAGGCATGGGTTATCCGTTCCTGCAAACCTTCGGAACGCCATTCCTGTTGTTTTTTCTCCGAAATTTTTCCACTGTCCTTTACCTGTTCCGCATAATCGAGCAGGCGTTCGGTAGCGTCATCTCTCCGGTCGAGCAGTACATCTTCTATGTGAATGAGCAATTCTTCCGGTATTTCGTCGTAGACCTCGAGCATTTCAGGGTTTACGATCCCCATATTCATGCCGTGTTGTACCGCGTGGTAAAGGAATGCGGCATTCATCGCTTCCCGTACAACATTGTTCCCCCGGAATGAAAAGGATACATTACTCACCCCTCCGCTGACATTGGCATAAGGAAGGTTCTCCCGTATCCATTTGGTCGCCCTGAAAAAATCCACCGCATTTTTACGGTGTTCTTCCATCCCTGTGCCTACCGGGAAAATATTGGGATCGAAAATGATGTCTTCCGGTGCAAATTTCACTTCATTCACCAGGATGTCATAGGAGCGTTTGCAGATCTCTATCCTTCTTTCGTAGGTATCTGCCTGTCCTGCTTCGTCAAAAGCCATGACAATAACCGCCGCACCATATCTTCTTATGGTCCTGGCGTGCTTTACAAAGGTTTCTTCGCCTTCTTTTAAGCTGATGGAATTTACAATACTCTTTCCCTGTACGACTTTAAGTCCGGCTTCTATGATCTCCCATTTGGAGCTGTCGATTACAATGGGGACACGGGCTATATCGGGTTCGGATGCGATCAGGTTAAGGAAGGTGGTCATTGCCTGCACACCATCTATCATCCCTTCATCCATGTTCACGTCGATGATCTGCGCGCCTCCTTCTACCTGTGCCCTGGCCACATCCAGTGCTTCCTGATATTTTTCTTCCTTTATCAGGCGCAGGAATCTCCGGGAACCGGTTACATTGGTACGTTCCCCGATATTGATAAAGTTGCTCTCCGGAGTCACGATCAAAGGTTCGAGCCCTGACAGTTTTAACGGCCGGATTTCCCGTTTTTTCCCTCCTTCCGATGACCGGTCGTCATATTGCTTCTCGTCTGTATTTCCTTTTGCCACGAATTCTCTGGTGTTTTAATCGTCGTAAGACATTATTTGGTCAGGCTGCCCGTTGTTCGGTTTTCCTTCCGGACTATGGGCAGTCACGGTTATTATTGTTTTTACTTTTTTGTTCTATTGTGCCAGGACTCCCAGTTTTCTGGGTTTATAGCCGGCTGCAACCTCTGCTATAAGCTTTATATGGTCCGGCGTAGTCCCACAGCACCCTCCGACAATATTTACGAGGTTATCCTCCAGGTATTCCCTGATCAGCTCCTGCATTTCTTCCGGTGTCTGGTCGTATTCCCCGAAAGCATTGGGCAGGCCTGCATTGGGGTGGGCAGAAATATTGAGATCGGTATGCTGCCCGAGCCGTTTCAGGTAAGGTTTGAGCTGATCGGCCCCGAGGGCACAATTAAATCCTACGCTTAAAAGCGGGATATGTGATATGGATATCAGGAAAGCCTCTACCGTCTGGCCGGACAATGTCCTCCCGGAAGCATCGGTTATCGTTCCGCTGACCATTACGGGAATATCCAGTCCCCGTTCTTCCTTCATCTCTTCAATAGCAAACAATGCTGCCTTGGCATTTAGGGTGTCAAAGATGGTTTCCACCAGCAGTATATCCACTCCTCCGTCCACCAGCGCTTCGACCTGCTGTTTGTATGCTGTCCGAAGTTCGTCAAACGTTATAGCCCTGTACCCGGGGTCATTAACATCGGGCGACATGCTTGCCGTTCTGTTCGTTGGCCCTATGGCGCCGGCCACAAACCGGGGTTTTTCCGGGTTTCGAGCCGTGAATTCGTCTGCTGTTTCCCTGGCTATCCTGGCTGATTCATAGTTCAGTTCGTAAACCAGATTTTCCATGTGATAATCTGCCATGGCAATGGTAGTACCCGAAAAGGTATTAGTCTCCACGATATCCGCCCCCGCTTCAAAATACCTGGCATGTATCTCTGCAATGGCCTTGGGCTGGGTAAGGGAAAGCAGGTCGTTATTACCTTTCAACGGATGGGCATAATCTTTAAAACGCTCCCCGCGGAAATCCTCCTCCGTAAAATGGTATCTCTGGAGCATGGTGCCCATTGCACCGTCCAGTACCAGTATTCTTTTCTGAAGTTCTGCCTTTATAGCACTCATAAGATCTATCGTTTTGCATTATGTGCCGGACAACAGAATATCTAATGCCTATCCGGGATAAAAACCGTTGATTGTTTTGTAAAATGTTATCAGAAAACAGGGAGAAATACGGGAAGTATTTGCGTCATCTGTCCCCATGTCGCCACAGGGGTAGAATTTAGCACCTTCTCCGGTTCAGGCACGGAGGGTTGCTAAGGCTTCACCGGGTCTATTCCCTCTGCCTTTCTTGATAACTTCAATAAATTCAGAATGCAAAGAAATGTAATACCTTTTTCTTTTGCAAGCGAATTGTTGTTTTTTATTGGCACAACAGCCCTGTGGAAAATTGACCTGCAGGGCTGTTATACCAATCATTTTAGGATTGTTGGGAGGCCCACAGCCGTGGGCCTCTGCAATTGCAATTGACAACCAGGATGAAGACATACGGTCGTATGTCTCTGCGATTGTCAAATTTATTATACCTCGATGGCCTTGATGACTTCTTTTTTGGCTTCTTTCTTGGTACCGTCAAAACCTTGTATTCCGCCTACGGTGGTATATTTCATTACGTAACGTTTATCGGGGAATATCCTTTGATAGGCACTCTGGCACATGATGGCAGCTTCGTGAAAACCGGAAAGGATGAGCTTTAATTTTCCTTTATAGGTATTTACATCTCCAATAGCGTAAATACCTGGAATATTGGTGGAATAGTCATAGGAATTGTCCACCTTTATGGCATTCTTCTCTATCTCCAGTCCCCAGTCGGCTATAGGCCCCAGTTTGGGTGACAATCCGAAAAGAGGAATAAAATAATCCGTCTCACGGATAAATTCTCCTTCATCCGCGTGATTGATAACTACGGAATTCAGGTGACCTTCTCCGAGCAACCCTACCACTTCGGCACGGGTTACGAGATTGATTTTTCCCAGTTTTGCCAGTTCTCCTACTTTTTCTACGGAATCAAGGGCGCCGCGGAATTCGTTCCTTCGGTGCACCAGGGTCACTTCCGAGGCCACATCGGCCAGGAATATGGACCAGTCGAGAGCAGAGTCTCCCCCCCCTGCGATCACCACTTTTTTGTCCCGGTATACTTCCGGGTCTTTTATCATATAGGCAACGCCGTTGTCTTCATAGTCCGCAATATTATCGATCAGCGGTTTTTTGGGCTCGAAAGATCCCAAACCTCCTGCTATGGCGATAACCGGGGCATGGTGTTGCGTACCTTTATTGGTAGTTACGATAAAACTTCCGTCTTCCAGTTTCTCTATGGTTTCCGCTCTTTCTCCCAGTGTAAACCCGGGACTGAAAGGCTTTATCTGCTCCATGAGATTGTCTACCAGGTCACCCGCTTTTATTTCGGGAAAACCGGGAATATCATATATGGGTTTCTTAGGGTATAATTCGGAACATTGTCCTCCCGGCTGTGGCAAAGCATCTATCAAATGCGTTTTTAACTTTAACAACCCGGCTTCAAAGACCGTAAACAGACCGGTAGGTCCGGCACCGATTATTAAAATATCCGTCTTAATCATCTTCTTCTGTTTCTGTTATTTATATATACGTAGTGTTAATTTTTTCTTTTTCGGTTCACCTGTTCATCAGGATCTGCTGATAAACGATTTTGTGATATGATTCAGCTTTTCCACTTTCTCTTCAAAGTTCTCCTTTAATGTGCCCCGGTACCGGTTGAGGTTTTCCACCAGTTCGTTTATGTCATCCGGTATGATCTCTTCAAAAAGCTGCCGGAGCCTTTTGGCCATGGTAGGCGATTTACCATTGGTAGATATGGCTATCTTTACATTACCCTTGGTAACTATTCCCCCGAGGTAAAAATCACATAGTTCGGGAGTATCAGCTACGTTTACGAGTATATTCCTGGCACGGGCATCCTCGCATATCTGCCTGTTTACTTCCGGATCGTTTGTCGCCGCAATTACCATATGTTTTTTGTGCAGTACATTGGTAGAGTACGGCCTGTGCAGCAGGGGTATGTTATGTTTTTCAGCCAGAGCCCTCACTTCATCGCTAAAATCCGTTGCCACCACAATAACTCTGGCATTCGGACTGGACTTCAGTAAAAAAGACAGTTTCTCGTACCCTACATTGCCTGCCCCGACAAGCAATACATTGAGTTCGTTAACTTTGAGAAATACCGGGTACAGTTCGTTCTTTTCCATAATCGTGATCCCTCTTTCGAAAGGTGTATTATCTTTTAAACAGTTGTGCTTTTTGAAGAGCGCCGTAATTCTCCGGAGCTACCGCATTTACTTCTTCGTACAATCCTTTCAGTTTTACACTTTCCCGTACGACTTCACCAACTACAATAATAGCGGGAGAGCCGAGTTTTTTATCGCGTACGACATCTCCTATCGTATTTACCGTCCCGCACCCGAAATGCTCGTTAAGGGTCGTACCGTTCTGAATAACCGCTACGGGGACATCACCTTTTCCGGTCTCGCGGAACAATTCCATAATAGCATCGATCCTGCTCATTCCCATCAGGATGACCACAGTTGCCGATGATTGGGCCGCAAGACGGATATCTTCGGACAATTTACCTGCCGATGTTGTTCCGGTTATTACCCAGAAACTCTCGGCAATATGTCTTTTGGTCAGGGAAATCCCCTGGTAGGCAGGCACGGCTACTGAGGAGGTAATTCCAGGAACTACCTCGGTTTCCACACCGAAGCTTTCGGCATAATCGATTTCTTCGGTGCCACGGCCGAAAATAAAAGGATCTCCTCCTTTTAACCGGACTACGGTACCCGAGGCAAAAGCATGCTGTACAATCAGTTTGTTTATTTCATCCTGAGCATACACATGGTACCCCTTGCGTTTCCCTACGAAAATTTTCTTCGCATCGGTAGCGTGCTCCAGAATATCCCTGTTGATAAGGGCATCATACAACACCACATCTGCCGATTGCAAAGCTTTTATTCCCTTGAGGGTAATGAGATCCGCATCTCCGGGGCCGGCGCCTACTAATATTAACTTCGGTTTCTTCACGTACTAATCACAGTTGCGTTCCGGAATGCCTGTCATAGCCATTCCGAAAATTCATTTTTATCCTTTTAACTCGCTACCAGTTCCTGGTCCCTGTATATCCTTATCTGTTTGAGAAAGGTACGGGAATCTTCGAGATATTTCTTAGCAAATTCTTCGGACGGTTCATTTTTGTTGATCTGGTATACCAGGTCGGCAAATGTATTTCCTGCCGAAGTCTCCACTCTTATCTTTCCTTCATCTACAAATACTTCCTGAAACTGGCTGATAATACCCGCGTGGGTATTGGTCTTTTTGTTCTCGGACAGCAACAGGGCTTTTGCCGTATTTATCAGGGCGGCATAGGAATGATAAATCCCGTCTGCCCATCGCTCTGCTTTCAGGGATTCCTGAGCACTGTCTATTTTCTCATCACTTTCGAACAATAAAGTAGCCACGAGGTCTATCACCACACCGGCACATTCTCCTACACCTACTTCCTGCTTGTAGGTATCGGTATGTCCCCAGTCCTTAAAATCGTCTTCCGTAAGGTTATCCGTATCCGAAAGCGGTTTCAGTATGTCGTAAAAATAAGTTTTACCCTGCCTGTCGTAATAATCCAGAAAACTTTCTCCGGCCGTTGCGTTGGCTTTGTAGTCATCCAGGATAGTCCGGAGGGCCTGAGGGCCACGTTTGCTGGGTATTTTTATCACCTTATCGGAGAATCTTCCGTTACCGTCACCGAGAACGCCCCCTCCGAGCAATACCTGCAATGCGGGAGCTACCAGTTTTCCGGAACGAATGGACATGCCCTGAAAACCGATATGTGCCATCATGTGCTGACCACAGGCATTCATACACCCGCTTATCTTAATGGCAATATCCGTATTGTTCAGGTACTCCGGGTATTCTTCCCGCAGCACGTCTTCCAGCACTTCCGCTATTCCCGTACTGTTGGCAATACCAAGGTTACAGGTATCCGTACCGGGGCAGGCAGTAATATCTGCCGTGCTGTTATATCCCGCAGCGGTAAAACCGAGTTTCTTAAGTTCCGTATAAAAGAACGGTAACAGGTCTTCACGGACATGGCGAAGCAGGATATTCTGCCGGAGTGACAAACGCAGTTCGTTCCCTGCGTAATTCTTTACAAGGTCGGCCAGTTGTCTTGCCTTATCCGTATAAAAGTCTCCCAGGAGTACTTTGATACCTATGGAAACAAAGCCGTCCTGTTTCTGGGGGATGACATTTGTACTTCTCCATTGCTTATAGGCCTTTTCATCTTCGATTTCCACCCGGGGTACTTCTATGTCTTCCAGGGTCTTCAAAGCGATGGCATGCGCATCAAACCCTTCGGCATCTATGGGATATGTCTGAAAAGGCAGGGCCTTTTGCTCTTCCTGTACCAGGCGGATGAATTCCTCCACCCCTATATCTTTCAGCAGGAACTTCATCCGGGCTTTCATTCTTTTGGCCCTTTCCCCGTAACGGTCAAAAATACGCACCACACCTTCTATAAGCGGTATGATTCGATCTTCCTCCAAAAATTCATATATAACATCGGCGTGTCTCGGCTGGGAACCAAGTCCGCCCCCGAGAAGCACTTTAAAGCCTCTTTTCCCGTCTTTGATTTTCGGTATAAAACCGAGATCGTGCATGTAACTCAACGCGGTATCCGCATCGGAGGAGGAAAAAGATATTTTAAACTTACGTCCCATCTCCTGCCCGATAGGGTTTCTCAACATATATTTAAAAGCCGCATGTGCGTGGGGCGTAACGTCAAAGGGTTCATTCACATCGACCCCGGCGGTTTCGCTTGCGGTAATATTCCGTACGGTATTGCCACACGCCTCGCGGATCGTAACATCATCCTTTTCCAGTTGCGCCCACAGCTCGGGCGTTCTTTCCAGGCTTACGTAATGTATCTGGATGTCCTGCCTGGTGGTAATATGGAGGCGGCCGGTGGAATATTCGTCCGAAACATCGGCTATACGGTGCAACTGTTCGCCGGTTACCTTTCCATAAGGCAACTTTATACGTATCATCTGCACTCCCGGCTGCCGCTGACCGTATATTCCACGGGCCAGACGCAGACTCCGGAAACGCTCCTCATCTACTTTGCCGTCATGGAACAAACGGATCTTACGTTCCAGTTCAATAATATCTCTCTCTACTATGGGATTCTCTATTTCTGTTCTAAAACTCTGCATTGCTATTAGTCTATTTAATCGATAGATTTATAGGTTTATAATGCAAATGTAAGAGATAATTCTTTATAAATTATAGAATTACCGGATTTTTTTGTCACGCCCCCTTTTAAAATAGTTAAATGGCATGAAAAATACCCTATACCGACACCAGGGCTACCCAGCTCGGATTGACAAGAAGGGACACCATAACATAAACTAATTCAGAGAACTACGTCTGTGAAATCCCATCAGGAACAGGTAAAAAATGTTAAAATACATTTCTGAAATATCCGGTTATTTGCATATTTTGTTTATTTTTCCCCTATGAATTATCTCATTGTTTCGGCCCTGGCCCCAATTGTAGCGGTAATCCTTTATATATACCTCAAAGACAGGTATGAAAAAGAGCCTTTGCAGCTATTGTTTTTCAGTTTTGTTTTAGGCGCAATAGTCAGTGTAATAATAACCATGCTTATCTCAGCAGTATACCAACGGGTTATTCCGCTTCATTACAACAACAATATTTTTCAGGAATTCATAAGGGCCTTTCTGGTGGTAGGACTTACGGAAGAATTCAGTAAATATGTTATAATACGCTATTTTGCCCAACCGAAAAAAGCCTTTAACGAACCTTTCGACGGCATTGTGTATGCGGTAATGGTCTCCATGGGCTTTGCCGCAACCGAAAATCTGATGTACGTACTCGGCGGCGGGTATCAGGTAGCCCTGGTCCGGGCTTTTACAGCTGTTCCGGCCCATGCGACCTTCGGGATACTTATGGGGTATTTTATGGGGAAGGCCAAATTTTCGAGGAACTGGCAAATGCTCAATCTTTGCGGACTGTTCCTTGCGGTACTTTTTCACGGCGCCTATGATTTTTTCCTGTTCATAAATTTCATTCCCGGAACCTGGGCCGGCGCTTTCCTCTCCCTCGCCATCGGGCTGTTTTTATCGAGAAAGGTCATAAAAAGACATCAGGATAATTCTCAATTTAAGGTCTAACACCAAAGAATTCCTATATTTATACCTGTATCTTTTTAAATCTCTGTGCGGAACGGCCTTAACATGCGATACGTAGTATATCTGAGTCTTGTCTTCCGCCCGTGAACACTAAAATATTCTTAACATCCGGTCATCTATGGACAAAACATATAATGTAAACGTCAATGACACTTTCGGTTTTACAATCGATGCTTCAGAAGCTGTTTCCCTTGACATGGTAAAAACAGGACAGGATTCTTTCCATGTACTGAAAAATAACCGTTCCGGCAAAGTACAGATCGTAGAAGCCGATTTTTTACGGAAAACTTATACTATACAGATAAATGGCAATACACACAGGGTAAAAATATCCGATGACATTGACCGTCTTATCGAAGATATGGGTTTTACCCGCAGCGAAACCGGCCACATATCGGAAATCAAGGCTCCAATGCCGGGGCTGGTGCTGGATATTCAGGTGGAGGAAGGTCAGAAAGTCCGGGAAAACGATACGCTTCTCATTCTGGAAGCCATGAAAATGGAAAATGTTATTCTTTCCCCCCGTGACGGCATTATAAAATCTATCGTGGTCAACAAAGGAAATTCGGTTGACAAGGGAGAGTTGCTGCTGGAATATGAATAGTAGTTTTTCCCTTTAATTCACTTTGGAATATTCTTAAAACATCAATAACACCACCAAAACCTTAGGGAGTGAGAAAAATACTGATAGCCAATCGCGGGGAAATTGCCCTGCGTGTCATGCGAACCATCAAAAAAATGGGGATATCCACGGTTGCCGTATATTCGGAGGCCGACCGGAACGCCCCGCATGTGAAATATGCTGACGAAGCCGTTTATATAGGTCAGGCTTCTCCGGAAAAGTCTTATCTCTCGGCAGACAACATTATCAACGCAGCACTGCAAACGGGGGCGGATGCCATACATCCGGGATATGGTTTCCTCAGTGAGAATGCCGGGTTTGCCGAAAAAGCCGAAGAAAACAATATTATTTTTATAGGTCCGCCATCATCTGCCATACGTACTATGGGAAGCAAGCTGGCAGCCAAAGAAGCCGTAAGCGCTTACGATATCCCCATGGTGCCCGGAACGGATCATGCCCTGACAAATACCGAAGAAGCGAAACGCATAGCAGATGAGATAGGCTACCCGATACTCATTAAAGCTTCTGCCGGCGGCGGCGGAAAGGGAATGCGGGTGGTAAAGACAAAAACTGAACTCGACTCACAAATACAGAGAGCCATCAGTGAGGCCAGTTCCGCATTCGGGGACGGTTCTGTTTTTATCGAAAAGTACGTCGCTTCTCCAAGGCATATAGAAATACAGGTCATGGCCGACAATCACGGCAATATTATCCACCTTTTCGAAAGGGAGTGCAGCATACAAAGGAGGCATCAGAAGGTCATAGAAGAGGCCCCTTCGGCTGTCCTGAGCCCGGAGCTCCGTAAAAACATGGGAGAAGCTGCCGTCAAAGTTGCCAAAGCATGCGGTTACAGGGGTGCCGGAACCGTAGAATTTCTGCTGGATGAAAATCATAACTTTTACTTTCTGGAAATGAATACCCGCCTGCAGGTGGAGCATCCGGTCACGGAGTGGATTACCGGAACGGATCTCGTGGAACTTCAGATACGGGTAGCCCGGGGAGAAAAACTTTCGCTGCGGCAGGAAGACCTCACGATCCGCGGCCACGCACTGGAACTCCGGGTATACGCGGAAGATCCCCTGAACGATTTTCTGCCGAGCGTGGGACACCTGGAACGCTATCAAATCCCTTCCGGGGAAAACATCCGTGTGGATAACGGGTTTGAAACCGGTATGGACGTCCCCATTTTTTACGACCCCATGCTGGCCAAACTCATAACCTATGGCAAGACCAGGGAAGAAGCCATACAAACCATGATCCTTGCCATTGAAAACTACATTGTGGAAGGTGTGGAAACCACCCTGCCTTTCGGGAAGTTCGTCTGTACGCACGACGCATTCCGCTCGGGGAATTTTGACACTCATTTCATCCAGAAGCATTACACTCCCGAAACATTGAGATCGGAACAGGAAGAGGCCGCCAGGATGGCCGCTCTGATCGCCGTAAAACAATATACGGAAGACCTGAAAAAATTACGAATTCCGGGGGTATAACCATTGCAAAAACAAAATTACACTATGGATTCCGAAATAAAAGACCTGAACGAGAAACTGGCCAAAGCTTATCTTGGCGGTGGCCGGGAACGGATAGAAAAACAACATCAGAAAAAGAAACTGACCGCCAGGGAACGGGTTGAATACCTGCTGGACAATGGTTCTTTCGAAGAGATCGGTGCCCTGGTCATACACCGTACCAAAGATTTCGGGATGGAAAAACAGCAGTATTACGGAGATGGAGTGGTCACCGGTTACGGTACTGTTAACCGGCGTCCCGTATACGTATTTGCACAGGATTTTACCGTATTCGGGGGTGCCCTTTCCGAGACTCATGCCGAAAAAATATGTAAGGTAATGGACCTGGCCCTGACCTCCGGAATCCCCATCATAGGACTGAATGATTCCGGTGGGGCACGTATACAGGAAGGTGTCCGTTCCCTGGGAGGGTATGCAGATATCTTTTACCGCAATGTAAAGGCTTCGGGGGTAGTCCCCCAGATTTCCGCTATTATGGGGCCATGTGCAGGCGGTGCCGTATACTCCCCTGCCATTACGGACTTCACGATCATGGTACAGGACACCAGTTACATGTTCGTCACCGGGCCCAATGTGGTAAAAACGGTGACCAATGAAAATGTCACTTCCGAAGAACTGGGAGGTGCCGGGACCCATGCCTCCAAATCGGGCGTGGCTCATATCACCGCCCCGAATGATACAGAATGCCTGGAGGACATCAAAAAACTGCTGGGATATCTACCCCAGAACAACAGGGAAAAACCTCTGTCCCTGCCCTTTGAACCGGAAGATGAAATACGGGAAAGCCTTCTTTCTGTCATTCCCGATCACACCAATAAACCTTATGATATGCATGAAGTGATATCGGGCATTATCGATACCGGTTCTTTTTTTGAGATACATAAGGATTATGCCGCCAATATTATTACGGGATTTGCCCGGCTGGGAGGGCGCAGTATAGGCATTGTCGCCAACCAGCCTATGGTTTTGGCCGGGGTACTGGACGTAGACAGTTCCAAAAAAGCTTCGCGTTTTGTGCGTTTCTGCGATAGCTTCAATATTCCTTTACTGGTACTCGTTGATGTGCCCGGCTTTTTACCGGGGACGGACCAGGAATGGAACGGCATTATATCTAACGGGGCCAAACTACTTTATGCTTTTAGTGAGGCTACCGTACCGAGAATCACGGTCATTACCCGGAAAGCATACGGAGGAGCTTATGATGTCATGAATTCCAAACACATAGGAGCGGACTTTAACTTTGCCTGGCCATGTGCGGAGATCGCCGTAATGGGAGCCAAGGGAGCAGCGGAGATCATTTTTAAAAAGGAGATTTCCGACGCGGAAGACCCGGACACAAAACTTATGGAAAAGGAAGCCGAGTACTCCCGTTTATTTGCCAATCCGTATATCGCCGCCAACCGTGGGTTTATTGACGAGGTCATACTACCACAGGATACCAGGAGGAAGCTTTTAAAAGCGTTCGCCATGCTGGAAAACAAACGGGCCGACAATCCGAAGCGGAAACACGGGAACATCCCCTTATAACCACCGGCACGGGAAAACCTGCGAGGCAGAAGCCAGAGCCATCCATTAAACGGACCAGTTACCTTACGAGGTTGTTATCCACCAGGCCAATCCCGCCTTCGATGAGGTGGGCTATCCCGGGAAAATCTGTTTTCATCTTGTCCAGGTAAAGCAATATCTCCCGGGCAAAAGCGTCATCTCCCTGATCCACGGCAAGTTCGTACAATTCTACAGGGAGCAACCAATCCTTGGGGTGATCCGCTTTCAGGCTTTCGAAAATACCGTGCATGGCAGTGGATATTTCCCTGCCTTCGCGTATATCTCTCACATTCTGGTACAGTGTTTCGAGAGCAGACTGCTCTACGGATTTTTTCACCTTAATGGTCTTCTCCGAAGGAACATGGGTAATAAGGTCAAAACTCTTTGTATCTGCCGGCCCCGAAAAAGCGGACACCACTTTTTTGCCTACGGCCATATCGTATATACCCCACTCCGGTTTAAAGAGTATTTTCTCCCCGTAGGTTACCGTGCAGTTCCTGAAACTGATGAGAATGATTTTTCCCTGAAGATTTCTCGTTCCGGTAATGATATCTCCGGTAACTTCTATACCGCCTTCAAATTCCAGGGTAACCCTTTCACCTTCATAGATATTGTACGCTTTAAGATCCCGGGGGCTCATATCTTCTATGGCAAGGTTAATGCCCTTCAGTTTTCCTACGGGGCTGCCAAAACCTTCAGCATGATATGCCGTACCATGACCTACGAGCTCTTTTTCCCGGTATGACAGGGCGGTTTTTCCGGTAGTTTGCAGGTAAACCGGCTTACCCTCATATTCTATGGCATCTGTGAATATTCCGGAAATCTGTAGTCCCGTGCTCAGTTCGGCAGTCCCCAAAGCACCGGATACGATCAGTTTACGCATACCGCTAAGTCCGCCGGTACGCAATGCCATGGTATTGGCAAATTCCTCCAGTACCAGGCTCAGATGGGCAAAATCCGGAGTCACATACAGCTGTGGTTGTGGCCTGGTAATGTCAAACTCACGGTAAGCTGCTTCGATATTGTACGGAAGCTTCTGTACATTGTCTGTCATGCACCAGGCACTTTCCCCTATGGAAGATAGGAGACCGGCCCCGTAAATTTTAGGATTTTCCACCGAGCCTATGAGCCCGTATTCCACTGTCCACCAGTGCAGGTTCCGGATCAGGGCCATTTCGCTGGGCTCTCCCATATTTTTCTGAAGTTCGTCTACTCTTTTCTCCGCTTCTTCAATTTCCTCGTCCGGCGTCCCCGGTGCTTCTTTTATAATAGATAAATGGCGGATGGCCTCATACATTTCATAATCCTTTGCACTGGATATTGCCTTACAGCCTATTTCCCCGAACCTCCTCAGGTATTCCGCATACTCCGGGTTGGCAATGATCGGTGCATGTCCCGCTCCCTCGTGAATGATATCGGGAGCAGGGGTATATTCGATATGTTCCAGCTGACGTATGTCGGAGGCAATCACCAGTACATTATAAGCCTGGAACTCCATAAATGCGGCCGGGGGTATAAAACCGTCTACCGCAACGGCAGCCCAGCCTATTTCTTCGAGGATACGGTTCATACCGTACATATTAGGTATACTGTCTATGGATATGCCCGTTTGCCGCAACCCGTCCAGGTACGAGGAATGAGCTACCTTACTCAGGTAGTCGACATTTTTGCGCATTACATAACGCCATACCGCCTGGTTTATGGCAGAGTAATCCTCATAGTTCTGAGGTTTTACAAACTGTCTCAAATGTGCAGGAAGTTTTTCTAAAACAGGATTACTTTCATATGCGGATGCCATGATGTGCTGAAATATTTTATGAGTTTAATCAAATTTACGAAAATGAATGCAAACGGAAGGTATCCGGTTTTACCTTTCGCCCCTTATTTTTACAGAAATACACTCCTTTTTTATACCCTAAAACCAGGACCTGTATAATTTTAATCTTTTTATAAGAGTCCCCCCTTCTTCTTATTTAAAAAAACGTTTTACTTTTGCGCCCTGAAATATAAATGATATTCCACATGGACACAGGTCCCAAACATTTAATCAGTAATTCTTCCCTACCATAATTACACGGTATTTTTTGGCATGTGTGATGAGGTAAGAAGCATTACACAAACCAAAAAGTATTATGATCCGTACAAAACTGCAACAACTTTTTGACGAGTTCTGGCACATTGACCAGATCACTACGGTGATCCCGCTTCTGAAAAAGATGCCTGTTATCGAGGTAAGCGAACTGCTGCTGAGGATAGATGAGGGCCACCAGCTTCATATACTCTCCGGATTTACACCTAAACAGCAGGGTGCTATAGTTTCGGACTTTCCTCTGGCACGGCAGCTCGCCCTCTTCAGGTCTGCCGGTGTAAAAAGGTTTGCACTGATTTTCGAAAACATGCCTTCCGAGAGCAGGGCAGACATGTTCCCCCGTCTTACACCAGAAGAGCAGACAGCCCTCTTACCCTTTTTGTCCAAAACCGTCCGGGAAAATGTCATCCGGTTGAGCGCATATCCTCCCGAAACCGCCGGAGGTATTATGAGCACCGATTTTGCGACTATCCAACAGTCTATGACCTGTGCAGAGGCCATGGCTAAAATCAGAAGTGATGCGCCTTCCAAACGGACGGTATATTATATCTATGTAGTGGACGAAGAGCAAAAAATGCAAGGTTTCGTAACACTTAAGGACCTGATCATGGCAGCCCCTTCCTCTCTGGTCAGACATATGCTCCACCAGGAGTTTGTCTTTGCCTATGCCGATGAAGACCGTGAAAAAGTAGCGCAAAAAATTGAAAAATACGACCTTGTTGCCATTCCCGTGCTAAACCGGGAAAACCGGTTGGCAGGGATCGTCACCCATGATGAAGCCATAGATATTATCCGGGTCGAGCAAACCGAAGATATGGAAAAATTCATGGGGATCGTTCCGGATAAAAACGAACTGGACTACATAGCCACTTCCAGCTGGAAACATTTTAAAAAACGTGCAGTATGGATCATTTCCCTGGCTGTCTTCGGAATTATCTCCGGCCTTATTATCCATGGTTACGAGAATGTCCTGAAAAACTTCCTTATACTCGCCCTGTACATGCCCATGGTAGCCGACACCGGGGGAAATTCGGGGAGCCAGGCAGCAACTGTTGTGGTCCGGGCTATGGCATTAGGCCAGGTTTCCGTAAAAGACTGGTTGAAAATATTGTGGAAAGAAGCGCGGATTTCTTTGCTCCTGGCGGTATGCCTGGGTATACTGGCGTTCCTCAAAGTACTTTTCCTCAGCTGGGAAACCCCTATTCCCGAACTTTACAGTCTCAGCAGAATTGCTTTTGCCATTGCACTGGCACTTTCCATTCAGGTGATTACGGCAACTATCATCGGTGCAGGCCTGCCTTTACTTGTCAAACGATTCGGAGGTGACCCGGCCGTAGCTGCAAGTCCGGCTATTACCACTATTGTGGACATTACGGGGCTCCTTATATATTTTGGCATTACCACGTTGTTCTTCACGCTGTAACTGCCGTATATTTAATTGCTCTCAGCATTTCCCTTTTACCTGGAGGGCCGGGCAGGCGTTCTACCGTAAACCCAACCGCCTGCATGGCCCTCCTTACACTTCCTTTGGCGGAATAAGTAACCAGCACACCGTTCTCTCTCATTGCCTCATACATCTTTGCAAAAATATCTTCTGTCCATAGCTCCGGTTGTACCCTGGGCCCGAAAGCATCAAAATACACCAGGTCAAATTTCTCTCTGTCCGTAATATCCGAGAAAGACTGCTGCCTCTTGGTAAGCACAAACCTGCCGGATATTTCATGGGGTGTTTCCCAGGAAACTTCATGCATCTTTTCAAAAGAAGGAGTCCACTGTTCTGCCCCCAGTTCTGCAAGATAGTTCAGTTGTTGCAGTTCTTCCGACGAAACCGGATAGGCTTCCACCCCGGTATATTCCACAGGTAACTTTCTCTCTTCGGCTTCCAGAAAAGTTATAAAAGCATTAAGCCCTGTACCGAAACCTATTTCAAGGACGGATACTTTATCTTTTGCCAGCCTGTCCAGCCCGTTTTTTATAAACACATGCCTGGCTTCCCGTATGGCCCCGTGAACGGAATGGTAGTGTTCATCCCATTCCTCCAGGTGTATGGTGGTGGAACCGTCCGCTGTTTTTATTATTTTTCTTTTCAAAAGGTATGAAAATACTCGGTTAATGTATTGTTCGGATCATCGGAAATAACGGGTCTCCCCCTACTGTTTAATAAGTACCCCGTTGGCTTCAACGGCATAGGTAATCCGCGGTTCGGTAATCTGTGCTATTTCTTCTTCGGTCTTTCCGGCATCTTTGGCATAGTGTCTCAGGTCTTTGACCGACATTTCTTCCACATAAGCCTTTCCCTCGATAACCACTTCTCCGGAAGCGTCTTTCGGCACAAAAAACCCGTAGTCCTTAAAGCGTACCATAGCTTCCCGGCCGCCATCCAGTTGCACTTTCATCCAACATCCCTTTTTCGGGCAGACTTCCAGGATTGTAGAGGTAAATTTTACAGGTATGGTATCGGTTTTCCGAAGCCCGGTAAATTTTTTATCCATTTCCACGGCTCCCCAACGGTTATCCGGCGTCACAGAATCCCCGAAAGAACTATAAGCTACAGGTGTGCCCCCGTCTTTTTCAGCATTTTGCTTGCAGCCGCTTGTGGCAAATAAAAACAATACTGCCAAAAAATTTAATATTAATGACTTCATATCTCAATTTTTTAGGAAATTAACTGATCACTCTCTATTTCAGACTAACAAAATAAATGAATTTTATGTGATTTTTTAATTCCGTATACGTATTTATTTAATTACTTTAGCTTTAAAATTTATTTGACCATGAAGACAGAAGAAGTTACTCCTATTAAAATTGAAAAAACGGCTAGCTCCAGGATAGAAAAAGTAGATTTTAATCATCTCACTTTCGGAAGTGTATTTACGGACCACATGTTCGTTTGCGACTATGCCAACGGTAGCTGGGGAACTCCACAGATCACTCCTTACCAACCACTTGTCCTTGATCCTTCTGCCAGGGTATTTCACTATGCCCAGGCTGTTTTCGAAGGAATGAAGGCCTACCGGGACGATAATGACCGTGTATGGCTTTTCCGTCCGGATGAAAATTTTAAAAGGATCAACAAATCTTCTGTACGTATGGCCATGCCGGAATTTCCGGAAGAATACTTTTTCGAGGGACTGAAGACCCTACTCAAACTGGACGAGAAATGGATCCGCAAGGGAGAGGGTAATTCGCTTTACATACGTCCTTTTATAATTGCCACGGAGCCGAGCGTTATGGCTTCTCCTTCCGGACAGTACAAATTTGTAATTATATGCTCTCCGGCACAATCTTATTACGGTGGTGAGGTACGTGTAAAAATCGCCGACCACTACAGCCGTTCTGCTTCGGGCGGTATAGGGTATGCCAAAGCTGCCGCGAACTACGGCGCCCAGTTCTACCCTACTTCCCTGGCAAACAAAGAAGGATATCAACAGGTTATATGGACAGATTCCAATACCCATGAATATCTGGAAGAAGCCGGCACCATGAATGTATTTTTCCGCATAGGAGATACGCTTATTACGGCGCCTACCAGCGACAGGATATTGGACGGGGTTACCCGAAAAAGTGTTATTGCTGTTGCCGAATCCAAAGGTATCAAAGTAGAGGTAAGACCTGTTAAGGTCGGAGAAATTGTTGCCGCGGCCAAAGAGGGAACCCTGAAGGAGATTTTCGGAAGTGGTACTGCTGCCGTTATTAATCCGGTAGTGGGATTCGGGTATAAGGACGAAAAGTTCGAACTCCCAAAAACAGATGACTCTTATGCTTCCATGATCAAAAAAGCCATCATTGATATTCAGTATAACAGATCCGAAGATCCTTTCGGATGGCGTTATGAAATAAAATAACAGGACATATATATTTGCAGGTTGCAGTTATCCCGAAACAGATTAAACTGCAACCTGCACTTTCTTATTTTTCCAAAACTTTGGTGATATCGGGCTTAAAATAATTCGGCCCTTTCATAACCTTACCGTCTTCCCGGTATATCGGTTTACCATTTTGACCCAGTTTACTCATATTACTGCGTTGTATTTCCTCGAATACTTCTTCGATTTTATGTTGCATGCCATGTTCCAGAATGGTGCCGCATAAAATATATAACATATCTCCCAAGGCATCGGCCACTTCCACCAGGTCGTTATTCTTTGCGGCTTCCAGATATTCTTCATTTTCCTCCGCCATAAGATTATATCGCAGGTCTATTTTAGCTGTTCCTATATCGGCAAGGGGGGCATTGGCTATTCCCAACCCGAATGCGCGATGAAATTCCGCTACCGCTTCCAGTTTTCTCTTCATTATCAATTAAAATTACAGTTTTAATAGTGATTTACCACGACACCTGCCTTTTCCCCGGGCGCCTCGGATACCCGCCCGGCACGAAGATTGCCCTCCCCATCTGCTAACAGGAAAAGGACACCCTTAAACGAAGGCCTTGCTGTCGATAAAATGGTTATTTTTGCCTAAAAATAAATATATGTTCACAACGGGACAACTCATATTCGCCATTTTTTTCTTCATCGCTTTTGTCATGGTGATCTTCTTTAGCTACAGAAAAGATAAAAGGCTGCATGCCAGGCACTATAGCGGAAGCATTAAGATTTTAATAGGCTTCATCCTCTTCCTTGTAATTTTATTCGTATTAAAAAGCTGGGTGAAGTCGTAGATATTATCCGAAATTCAAAGAGATGGTCCTTTTTATACCATATCCCTAACGCAGCACGGATTTTTTTGTTTTTTTAAACCGCTTTTATTCTAAAAAAAATTATAAATTAGCGCCGTGGTTTAAAAAATAAAAGCAATGATTACATTTTGTAGTGTATTGTTTTCGCTTCTTATTATTAATGTGCTCCTTTTAACTTTCAGCATTAATAAGACGGAGAAGAAAACAAAAAAGCCTTTCCGGTTCTATCCGGAAAAGACGGAAAAGAGTCTTACTCCTCATTTCAACATCAAGAATTACAGGGAAGCGGTATAGCCGGCTGGTAACGGAGTTTACCAACTCACTTTAATCTTTAACCTTGTCAGAAAAGTCTTTTTTTGTTCCGGCAGAAAATGATTATGGTATCTTTTGTGCTCATATTTGCGTTATTGTGTAAATTAGCATCGGTGCAAATCAAGAGAAATCATGAAAATCCTTAAATATCTTTTTTTCCTTCTTCTAATATTGGTTATAGGCATATCCATATATATTGCTATCCAGCCTTCTTCTTATAGTGTAAGCAGGAGCCGGACCATTCAGGGCCACTCACCTGTAATATATAATTATGTAGAGGACCTTAAAAACTGGAAAGACTGGATGCCATGGCTGGAAAAGAATCCGGATATGACTATTACATACGGCCGGACCACGCGGGGGATCGGAGCAGGTTTCACCTGGACGGATAAAAAGATACACGGAAAACTGGAGACTATCTCGGCAACTCCCTATACACACCTTGAACAAAAGCTGACTTATAACGATCACGAACCGGCCGAAGTTTCCTGGAAATTCGATTCGCAAGGAGATGCAACCCGGGTAACCTGGGAAACCAACGGAACGCTGGACTTCAAATCCAAAGCATATGTACTCTACAAAGGCAGTATGGAAGACAAACTGGGACCGGAACTGGAACGGGGCCTTGAAAAACTGGATAGTACCATACAGGAAAATGTAAAAAAATATGCGATATCCATAGATGGCATCACCGAACAAGGCGGAGGTTTTTACCTCTATACTACCACCTCCAGTAAAATATCCGACAGCCGGAAAAAGATTTCCGAACGCGTAAATGCCATCCGGGAATACGTCACAAAACACAATATCTCCAATACGGGCACCCCTTTTACTTACTACTACTCCTGGGATGAAGAAAACAATGCAACCATATTTTCTAACGGGGTCTTTACTTCCTCAAAAATCATTACCGAGCCGGGGAGTGAAATTCTTACCGGTGAGATATCGCCTTTCCGGGCCCTGAAGGTAACACTGGAAGGAGATACTGAAAACCTTGAAGAAGCCTGGGAAAGCGCTTTTGCTTATCTTGCAGAACGACAGATAGCCCAGGATTCTACCGGGCCTTATCTGGAATTTTATCCCGTAGATGCTTCTCATACCCTTAACCCTGCAAAATGGGTAACAGAAATATATGTCCCCGTGTCCGAACTCAATATTCCCCCCATAATCGAATAAATCCATAGGGAACCGGCCTGCATATATATTCCGTGAGGTACACGGCAACTATGTTTTTCTCCGCCCATAACTACGGAAATCTGGGCTTTCCGAAGAACACCCTTCCGCCATATTACTTCTGTCAGGCACAGGAGCATACAACCCCGCTTTTAAGCCTCATACTTCGATCATTTACCGAACGGTCCTTGTACAAAAAAAATAACAGGTAACGGCCTTTAATACAACTAATATAACATTCTTACCTCAATCTACTCTCTTCCTCCAAGCACCTATTTCAGTATACCGGCAACCTCTTTTTTAGCTGTAGTATCAGAAACTCGCACAATGACCATACTATAAGACAACGAAATCGTTTTCGTTTTCTGCATTCTGCTCTAAAAATTATTGTTTTTGACCTACTCCAAATACAAACACGTCATTTTTGCATCAATTTTTAGAAATAACCCCTAAAAAAATAGGGGGTGTTTATCAATTATTCGTAAAAATCAAGATATTTAGTATATTTTAGTAAGGGGTGTGATTCGTTTAATATAAATTTAACATTCATAAAATTTATTCTCTTATGAAAAAAATAGAAGCAATTATCCGAAAATCAAAATTTGATGATGTCAAGGAAGCTCTTCATCAGGTTGGAGTTAATTTTTTCAGCTATTGGGATGTTACCGGGCTTGGTAACGAGAAACAGGGACATGTATACAGGGGTGTTACTTACAGCACTGCAGATATACAAAGAAGGTACCTCTCCATAGTAGTATCCGATGAATTTGCGGAAAAGGCCGTAGAGGCCATTCTGGATTCCGCCGTAACAGGTAGTGTGGGTGACGGTAAAATATTTGTGTCTCCCGTAGAAGAAACATACCGTATACGAACACGTGAAAAAGGAAAAACCTCTCTTAACTAACAAACGGATAAAAAACTAACCGACAAAGTAAACAATTAAAAAGAAAAAGTTATGGAAGAAACTTTATTGACAGCCAATAATATATGGATGATGGTATGTACCGGATTGGTATTCTTCATGCACCTGGGTTTTTCCTTTTTGGAAATAGGCCTGACACGGCAGAAAAATACAATAAACATTCTTTTCAAAAACGTATTTATAATATGTATAGGTCTACTGATTTACTGTTTTGTAGGCTTTAACCTGATGTATCCCGGAAGCTTTATAGGAGGTGTCCTTCCGGATTATTTCATCGACCTGTTCGGGCTTTCCTTACCGGAAGACGGCCTTACTACTGCATATGCAGACGGAGGATATACGTACTGGACAGATTTCCTTTTCCAGGGAATGTTTGCCGCCACAGCTGCTACGATAGTTTCCGGAGCAGTAGCGGAAAGAGTAAAACTGACAAGTTTTATGCTCTTTTCCGTAATTTATGTAGGTATCGTATATCCCATAGCAGGCTCCTGGAAATGGGGAGGCGGATTCCTTGACGAATGGGGTTTCTATGATTTTGCAGGTTCTACCTTAGTACATTCCGTAGGCGGATGGGCTGCCATCGTAGCCGTTTACCTGCTTGGGTCCCGTATTGGAAAATTCGGTAAAGACGGAAAAGTAAATGCCATTCCGGGGCATAACATTCCCATGGCAACTGCGGGGGTGCTGATCCTGTGGCTCGGATGGTTCGGGTTTAACGGCGGTTCCGTACTCTCGGCAGATCCCGGAGCTACCTCTCTTACCCTGGTCACCACATGTCTTGCAGCCGCTGCAGGAGGTATATCCTCTTTCATATCCTCTACTATAATGTATAAGAATTACGACCTTACCATGTTCCTTAACGGGATCCTGGGAGGATTGGTCGGTATCACCGCAGGAGCAGATCAGATGACCCCCACAGATGCTATTATCATAGGGCTGATAGCCGGCGTTATCATAGTCTTCGGTGTTGCTTTAGTGGACAAACTGAAACTGGACGATCCGGTAGGGGCCATAGCTGTTCATCTCATATGCGGAATATGGGGCACCCTTGCCGTAGGTATCTTCGGCGCCATGGCAGGCATGGACCAGTTCCTGATACAGCTTGCAGGGGTGGCTATTATTGGTGCATTTTGCATCGTTTCGGCATTCATTATACTATTCACCATTAAAAAAACCATGGGATTGCGTGTTTCCAAAGAAGAAGAGCTCGAGGGGCTCGACCTTCACGAGCACGGAGGAATGGAAGCTTATCCCGACTTCCGGATGAACCAACACTAACTTACCCTGTAAAAGTTCTGAAAGTCTTTTGGAAAAAGGAAGCGGAGCGTTTGGCAGAACGCTCCGCATAATAATCCTCATTCAAAAAAGATATTCCGGCGTTTCGACATACACATATCCAGTAAATATCAAAACAATTAATCTTTTTATTATGAAATCGATTACTATGACAAAGTTCGTAAAAAAAGTGCTTTTTGCCATCATGGCATTTGTGAATTTAACTGTTTTCGCCCAGGAAGAGGCCAAATTCCAGATAAGCGGTAGCGTAGATGGCTATTACCGATATAATTTTTCAGATGAACAAAGACAGGCCCCTCTCTCCTCTTTCGCAAATGATCCGGGATTCGCTCTCGGCATGGCCAATGTAATTGCTTCTTATGAAGGCGAAAAGGTAGGTTTTGTAGCCGACCTCGTCTTCGGCCCCAGGGGAGAGGATGCTGTCTTTCTGTCCACAGGTTCCTCCAATATCGTAAACCAGTTGTACGTATACTGGACGGTAAGCGATGCGGTGACCCTTACTTTCGGTAATTTCAATACCTTTCTCGGGTATGAGGTTATATCCCCTACGGGAAATTTCAACTATTCCACCTCATACATGTTTTCTTACGGCCCGTTTTCACATACCGGTCTGAAAGCCGATTTCTCCCTGTCCGAAAACTGGTCTGCCATGCTCGCCGTAATGAACCCTACGGATTACACCGAGTACAACCCGGCAGGAGTATATACTTTCGGAGCCCAGCTCGGATATGAAACCGAAAAAGGAGGTACCTGGCTGAACGCCATTTACGGAAAGCAATACGACGGAACAGCCATCAGCGAAGAGGCTACCTTCCAGATTGACCTTACCACAGGTTATGATCTGACGGATATGTTCTACCTGGGATTAAATGCTACTTATAACGAAACCAAAGATGCGGGAGGATTTTACGGAGTGGCCCTGTATCCTCAGGTAAAAACATCCGAGAGCTTTGCATTGGGCCTAAGGGCGGAATACTTCAAAGAACTGGAAGACGGAGGCCCTGTTTACGGACCGGACATAAATACCTGGGACTTTACCCTTACCGGAAGCTATACCGTAGGCGATCTTACCATTAAACCGGAACTTCGCTTAGATACCGTTTCCGAAGACAGGTTCTTTGACAAGGACAGTTACAAGACCGGTATTCCCACTGAAGGAAGTCTCGGGTCCTTTGTCCTGGCTGCAATCTATAAGTTTTAAAGTTCCTGAGAATTTTCAGCCTTACTCTTTGACTGCAAGCAGGCCCGGTTTCTAAGGAGAAACCGGGCCTGCTTTTTTCGTTCGTGCTATGTTTATTTATCCTGGAATGCCTTCACTCCGGCCCGTACGGCAATGGGCAACATATTCTCTTCCGGCACAATGGGACAGGAATATTTTTTATTATAGGCACAGTACGGATTATACGCCTTATTAAAATCCACTATAATTTCCTTTCCCCGGGGTATGCGCAGGTCTATATAACGCCCTCCTCCGTAGGTTTCCTCCCCGTTTGTAGCGTCAGAAAAAGGCAGAAACAGATAATCTTCGTATCCTTCCCGGGTAATCAGTTCCTGGTTCTGGTAGACATTCAGCTTGTACTCCTTTCCGTCAATCTCAAAATACAATATTCCGTACCTCACTTCTTTAGTGACCCTTTCTGTTGTGGTAGGCATAAAAAAGGGAGATTCACCGGGCGTTCTTTCGAGCCTGGCTTTTACCAGCCAGGTAGTGTCGACCGGGAAAAAATCAAGCCCTCGAAAATGTTTCCTGTCCTTATCTTTCAGAGGTGATATTTTAGGGTCCCGGAACTCTTCGTTAAGCTCTCGCTGAAACTGTTCTATATCCCATATGGTACTGGTAGTATCTGTTGTCACAGAATCCCTCCTGTCATGGTATCTCTTGTCCCCTTTACAACTGGTAAAAACGATAAGAAATACCAGTGTAGCCAGCATCGTCTTCATAGTTTCAATCTGTTTTTGTGTATTGTGAATAGCTTCAGTTGCAAAGCTATAATTTTATTTACTTTATCATGCAAAAATAACCACTTTCCACATTTTCGTTTACTCGAATATTGCGTAAGTTTGACGTTTAATTTTTCCCCCGTATGTTTCGTTTACTCCTGCAAAAGTACATATCCTCTTTCCGGGGATTTTCCAGGGAAATCTGGTTCCTTACTCTAATTACTTTTATCAACCGGGCAGGGACTATGGTACTTCCCTTTTTGTCCAGGTACCTCAAAGAAGATCTTCGTTTTTCCTATGGCCAGATCGGGTGGATCATGGTCTGTTTCGGCCTGGGCTCTATGGCGGGTTCCTGGCTCGGTGGAAAATTCGCCGATAAGATAGGTTTTTACAAGGTTATGGTGTTCAGCCTGTTTACCAGTGGAATATCGTTTTTCATACTACAGTTTATAACCGGGTTTCAAGGGTTGTGCATAGCCATGTTTCTTATTATGACCATAGCCGATATGTTTCGCCCTGCCATGTTTGTCTCTCTCGGTGCATATAGTAAACCCGAAAACAGGACCAGGGCACTGACCCTAGTACGCCTGGCCATCAACCTCGGATTTGCAGCAGGCCCGGCCCTGGGCGGACTCATTATCATAAGAATGGGATATTCCGCACTGTTCTGGATTGACGGGGCTTCCTGCATTATTGCTATCGTGCTCTTCCGAATCCTGGTAAAAGAAAAGAGAAAAACCCCGGAAGAAACGACACAGTCAGTCCTTGTGAAAGAGGGAGTTCCCGTTCTGAAAGACCGGCCTTATTGGGTATTCCTCTTTATTACCTTTGTCCTGGGAATGTTGTTTTTCCAGCTATTCACCACCATGCCTGTCTATCACAAAGAAGTTTACGGACTTTCGGAGTTTCAGACCGGCCTTTTAATGTCACTAAACGGACTGATGATCTTTGTATTTGAAATGCCCCTGGTAAGTTATATAGAAAAAATAAAAACAGGGAAACCAAGGCTTATCTACATCAGTACACTCCTTATGACCGCCAGCTTCTTAATCCTTCTGTATTCCGGCTGGACCGGAATACTTGTCCTAAGCATGGCCATTATCACCCTTGGGGAAATGATCGGTTTTCCGTATACCAATGCTTTTGCCATGAGCAGGGCAAGTAAAGGCAGGGAGGGCAGGTATATGGCTTTGTACACCATGAGTTTTTCCCTGGCACATATATGGAGTGCCAAAACAGGCATGGAGATCATAGCCCGCTGGGGATATAATGCCAACTGGCTTTTTATGGGAGGCCTGGGGCTTACCTCTGTCCTCTGTGCCTTGTGGTTACGCAATATGATAAACCATGAAAAGCAGCCGGCTTAAACCGGAGAGTTACCTCGTATAGCAAAGAAAATGGTTACGACCGCACCCCTTCAATGACATTATGGCATTTTTACAGCTGATTCCTACGCCGTAAACCGCTGTAATACCGCTCTGAAAGGTTTGGCAATACTTTTGCAGTATGCAAGCCTGTATAAATTGTTACGTAATATGGCAAAAAAGGATAAAAACGAAAAGACCGTTGACAAAGATATAATGGCCGATGAGCAAAACGCTCCGGTCACTGAAGAAAACAAAGAAGATCAGGGACTTTCTGCTGAAGACCAGCTGAAAGAAGAACTTGCCAAAGAAAAAGACAAGTTTCTGCGTCTCTTTGCCGAATTCGAAAATTACAAAAAAAGAACCGCTAAAGAGCGTATAGAACTATTTAAAACAGCAGGACAAGATGTCGTGTCTGCCATGTTGCCCGTCCTCGATGATTTTGACAGGGCACTGACCGAAATCCAGAAACAGGAAAGTGGTGAAGATATGACAGAAACAGGCACCAGGAATGAATTGCTTACAGGTGTTGAACTCATTAGTAACAAATTCAGGGAAGCACTGAAAAGCAAAGGTCTTACGGAAATAGAAACTGCCAAGGGAGATCTGTTTGATGCCGAACTGCATGAAGCCATAACCCAGATCCCTGCACCCGCCGAAGAGTTGAAGGGTAAGATCATTGATGTGGTAGAAAAAGGATACCGTCTTGGAGACAAGATCATACGATATCCTAAAGTAGTTGTAGGAAAGTAACACGACTGACGGTCACCTCCTGAGTTTCTCAGGCAGAAATTCAGGTAAAAAACGGAACAGATGAAAGAAGATTATTACGAAATACTGGAAGTAGATAAAAATGCTTCGGCGGCAGAAATAAAAAAAGCTTACCGAAAAAAGGCCATACAATACCATCCGGATAAAAATCCGGGGGATGCCAAGGCAGAAGAGATGTTTAAGAAATCTGCCGAAGCATACGAGGTATTGAGCGACCCCGATAAACGGGCCAGGTACGATCAGTACGGGCATGCTGCTTTTGACGGCAACGGCGGATTTGGCGGTGGCGGCATGAACATGGACGATATATTCAGCCAGTTCGGGGATATATTCGGAAGTGCCTTCGGTGGCGGATTCGGTGGGTTCAGCAGCGGGTTCGGCGGTCAGCGACGTGTAAAGGGAAGTAACCTCAGGATACACGTAAAACTGACTTTAGAAGAAATTGCCCAGGGTGTGGAGAAAAAGGTGAAAGTTCGCCGAAAAGTACAGGCTCCCGGGGTTTCTTATAAAACCTGTCCTACCTGCCACGGTACCGGGCAGGTAACCCGTGTAACCAATACTATTCTGGGGAGAATGCAGACTTCCGCCCCCTGTAATGCCTGTGGCGGTTCCGGCCAGATCATCGAAAAAAAACCTTCCGATGCGGATGCACAGGGACTAAAAATAAGCGAAGAAACGGTTTCCATTAAAATACCTGCCGGCGTAGCCGATGGCATGCAACTCAAAGTAACGGGAAAAGGAAACGAAGCACCCGGCAATGGTATCGCCGGCGACCTGCTCGTGGTGATAGGGGAAGTAGAACACGAAACCCTTAAACGGGAAGGTGACAACCTCCATTACGACCTTTATGTGAGCATACCGGAAGCAGTGCTGGGTACCTCTAAAGAAATAGATGCTGTTACCGGTAAGGTAAGGATCAAACTCGAGGCCGGCATGCAGTCCGGAAAAATACTCCGATTACGCGGCAAGGGAATTCCCAGTATCAATGGTTACGGAAGCGGGGACCTGCTGGTTCATGTCAACGTATGGACACCTAAGACCCTGAACAAGGAACAAAAGGATTTCTTCGAACAAATGTTACAGGACGAGCATTTTACGCCCAAGCCTGAAAAAAGCGATAAATCTTTCTTTGAAAAAGTTAAAGATATGTTTTCGTAAGGAAGATACGATATTAATACAAGGCCGGAGTTAACAGCTCCGGCTTTTTATATCCCTGAAAATCCGAATTCTAATGCTATGCGATTTTTTTTGATCAATTTTTACCCGATTCCTAAAAATATCATAAAAAAAATGTATATTTGAAAACCCACTAAGAGATCTTAGTGTTAATTTTTTTCTTTTTCATAGCAATTTTTTCCCATCCTTGACCCCGATTAAGGATGGGTTTTGTTTTTATTTTTATATTACCTCTTTTATCCCTTGTATTTATCTCCCCACCGCTTCTCCATAAATTCCTTTATGCTGTTCTCCCTGCTATTTTTTGCCGGAACGTAAAATGACGTCCCTTTAATTTCATCCGGCAGGAATTCCTGGTTCACAAAATTCTGGTTGTAATCATGTGCATATTTGTAATCCTCACCGTACCCCAGCTCTTTCATCAGCTTGGTAGGCGCATTCCTGAGGTGTAACGGCACGGAAAGGTCTCCTGTTTTCCTTACGGCCTCCTGCGCCCTGTTTATCGCCATATAAGCCGTATTGCTCTTGGGTGACGTAGCCAGGTATATAGCACATTGACTTAGGATAATCCGCGACTCCGGGTACCCGATGGTCGTAACCGCCTGGAAGGTATTATTGGCTATGACCAATGCGGTAGGGTTGGCTATGCCTATATCTTCCGAAGCGAGTATAAGCATTCGCCTGGCTATAAATTTTACGTCCTCTCCCCCTTCTATCATGCGGGCCAGCCAGTATACTGCACCATTAGGGTCGCTTCCCCTGATGGACTTGATAAAGGCGGAAACAATGTCGTAGTGCTGTTCACCGGTCTTGTCATAAAGCACCGTGTTCTTCTGGACCTTTTCCAGCACGAGATCATTGGTTATGGTAACTTCTTCTGTTCCTTCGGAATTAATGACCAGCTCAAAGATATTCAGTAGCTTCCGTCCGTCTCCCCCGGAGAGCCTTAAAAGAGCCTCGGTCTCTTTCAGATCGATTTTCATGCCCGAAAGTACAGTGTCTTTTTCCAGGGCCCGGTGCAAAAGGGCTTCCATATCCGATTTGTTAAAGGCATTAAGTACGTATACCTGGCACCTGGAAAGCAAGGCGGGGATCACCTCAAAACTGGGATTTTCCGTCGTAGCCCCGATTAGGGTTACCCATCCCTTTTCCACCGCTCCGAGCAGGGAATCCTGCTGTGACTTACTGAAACGGTGAATCTCATCTATGAAAAGTATGGGGTTCTTTGTCGTAAAGAGACCGCCGCTCTGCTTTGCCTTATCTATAACCTCGCGGACATCCTTTACCCCGCTGCTTATAGCACTGAGCGTATAAAAAGGCCTGTCACTTTCATTGGCTATGATATTGGCCAGGGTAGTCTTCCCCGTACCGGGAGGCCCCCAGAAAATCAGTGACGGGATGATACCTTTCTTTATCTGTTTGGTCAGGGACCCCGTTTCTCCAACCAAATGCGACTGGCTGATATAATCTTCCAGGGTCCTGGGGCGTATTCGTTCTGCAAGTGGTTCATTCATGCTATAAAATTACTATATTTATTTAGATGGATACACCGGCGCAAGCTGCCCCCTCTTCTGGGGTTGTGATTATAACCTTTTAGCGACT
>NZ_RJTM01000110.1 GCF_003725735.1 Sinomicrobium pectinilyticum
GACTTTACTCCTTTTTTACGTTAAGATTATTTTATCTCTTATCCATTATTCACGTTAATTATTGTTAAAACCATAGACATCCCACACTAATACCCTTTTTTCATTACTATTTCCACCATTATTACATTAAGTTGCTTAATTATTACGATCACCCCGTATGGCCAACCTTTATTTTCACAGGTAAACACGTTGATTTAAAAAATAAAAAGATTAAATATCACTTAAGATAAATCATACATTTTATACTTACCACTTACACACAACCTTTTTACAAGAATATAATAACACATTCTTAACACTTCCTTCGGCTTTTCAGAATTGTCATTAGTCGAAAAAATTTCCTTATGTTCATTTTTACCATAACATTTATATCCCTTTTTTAACGAAGGGACCAATCACTATTTTCCGGAGTGGCCCGAGTGGTCGCTCCATATTTTTAACTAACTCAAAATTAAAATGTGTAAAAAACAATTAACTTTTGTATTTACTGTTCTTCTCCTCTGCAGTCAGTTACTGCTTGCTCAGGACAGAACAGTCACGGGAGTGGTTACGGACGCCGAAGACGGCATGCCGTTGCCAGGGGTAAATGTGGTTATAAAAGGCACCACCACAGGAGCTTCAACGGATTTTGACGGAAATTTTACCATACAGGTTTCCGCAGATGCTGTTCTGGTTTTCTCCAATATGGGGTATGCTACCAGGGAAGTCGCAGTTGGAAACAATTCCGAAATCAATGTTGCTTTATCCCCTGCCATGGAAGAACTGGAAGGAGTGGTAGTAACCGCTCTGGGAATTAAAAGACAAGCCAGGGCTCTGGGATATGCCGTAAGTACAGTAAGTGCTGAAGACCTTACGGAAAGCGGGAACACCAATTTCGCCTCCGCATTATACGGAAAAGCCGCCGGTGTAAAGATCACTACTGCTCCCGGAGGTGCCAGCAGTGCCGTGAATGTTCAGATAAGGGGAATTAATTCCCTGAATTATAACCAACAGCCATTATATGTGGTAGACGGTGTGGTAATACGTAATGACGGACAGTTCGGTGCTAATGGTGCAAACAACAACAACTACTGGGATGACCAGCGTATCCAAGGGAATGGTATCCTGGATATCGATCCGAATAACATCGAAAGCCTGAATGTCCTTAAAGGTGCCAGTGCTACAGCATTGTATGGTTCAGATGCAGCCAGCGGTGTTATAGTTATAACCACGAAGAAAGGAACTGAGAAAAAAGGCCTTGGTATCGAACTTAACTATAACGGTACCGTAGAGCAGGTAGCTTTTCTTCCAAAATTCCAGAACACCTACGGTCCCGGATATGACAGGGAAACCAACCTCGCTAACGGTGCTACCGCCGAAGGCTGGATCCCGGATTCCGAGTCTCCTTCGGGCTTCCGCCCCTACTTCCGAGCATACGGGAACTTCGGTCCTAAAATGGAAGGCCAGCAGGTACGCTGGTGGGACGGATCTACACGCTCATACTCCGCACGTCCGGACAACTATAAAGATGTCTACAGAACAGGGTATACTTCCAATGTAAACCTGGCAGTGTCCGATAAGACCGAGAAACTCAATTACAGGCTTACCTACAGCCGTCTGGACTACAAGGGAACCCAGGAAGGAAACGAACTGGAGAAAAACACCTTCGGTCTTAACAGTTCTTTAAAAATCAATGACAAAATAAGTTTGGACATTGTTGCCAACTACATCAATACAATTACAACCAACCGTCCGTACCAGTTAGGACAAGTGTTGGGTTCCTTCGGAGGCTATTTCAGCCGTACGGAAGATATGGATCTGATGAAGCAGAAATACCGTACTTCAGACGGATATAAATACGTAACTTATGCCAACCGGGAACGTTCGGACGAATCGTTTATTTACGATATCCGCGCAACAAATCTTCTGGATTTCTTCTGGCAGCAGATGCGTAACAAATACGTAGAGACGGAAAACCGTCTGATCTCCAGCGCTACACTCAACTGGGAACTTGCAAAAGGGCTTCAGTTCCGGGGAAGAATAGGGAGCGATTACACCAGTCTGAACTCCGAAAACAAACAACACAACGAATATCCGCTGCGATTTAACGGCGCCACCAGTACCGGCGCCTTCAGTGTTGCCACGGGACAATATTCCATACTTTACGGAGACCTTCTGCTCACCTACTTTAAAGAGCTCGGTGAAGATTTCGATTTCTCCGTTTCCGGGGGGTTCCAGTCCCGCTCCGAAAAATACAAAGATCAGAAATCCGCCACTACCGGTGGTCTGGTAACAGAAAACTGGTTCAGCCTTAACAACTCTTACGGAATTCTGGAGACCAGCTACAACAGGAAAGAGTTGTTGAAGTATGCCTATCTGGGCATATTGAACTTAAGCTATAAAGACTTTCTCTTTGTGGAAGGAACGGCAAGACAGGAATACGCATCCACATTGCCTGCCAAAAACAACTCGTACTTCTATCCATCTGCAAACGCAAGTTTTGTATTCAACGATGTACTCCAGGTTCCGGAGTTTATGAGTTACGGTAAAATACGGGCATCTTACGGTGTGGTAGGTAACGCTCCTCCCATGTATGAATCTAATATATCTTATAACCAGATTTCCCTGCAAAGTATTAATGGTTCCGTACCTGCCCTGAGCCTGAACAGTGCATATGGTAACGATGATCTTAAACCGGAGAAAAAATACGAGATGGAAGTCGGGCTTGAAACTCAATTCTTAAACAACCGTATCGGACTGGATATCAGCTACTATGACAATCAGGTAAAAAACCAGATCCTCGCCCTGCAGACCGCTCCTTCCGTAGGAGCCTCCAGCCAGCTCGTTAATGTCGGGGAAATAGGAAGCCGTGGATTTGAACTGGCCATTAATGCTACTCCCCTGGCAGGAGATTTCCGCTGGGATACACGTTTTAACTTTGCCGTAAACCAATCCAGGGTTAATTCTCTTATGGATGGTGTTGATGAACTCGTGTTTTATACCGCAGAGCAGAATACGATAAAAATTGTTGCCGGAGTAGGAGAAAAACTGGGCAACATTTATGTAAACCCAAGGGCTACGGATGAAAATGGCAACTACCTCATCAATGATGATGGTCTGTATGTAATGGACAAGAATACTTATGTAAAAGCCGGTAACATTATGCCAAAAGCAGTAGGTGGCTTTTCCAATACTTTTACGTACAAGAATTTTTCTCTTGACTTCTCTGTAGATTACCGTTTAGGGGGACAAATGGTCTCTCCCAATACCAAGTACATGATGGGAGCCGGTATGCTGGAAAATACCATGCAGTACAGGGATGCAGAACATGGTGGAATTTCCTATACCGCAGATGGTGTCACCTATAACGACGGTGTATTACTGGAAGGTGTAAATCAAAATACGGGGCAGCCTAATGAAGAAGTAATCAGTGCAGCTACTTATTACATGAACACTTTTAACTGGGGAAATGATTCCTGGAGTCGTGAAGGCGCTATTTATGACAACAGTTATATTAAAATGAGGGAAATGGTCCTAGGTTACAACCTACCGGATAAAATAGCCGAAAAACTGCATGTACAGAATCTGAGGATTTCCCTTATCGGAAGAAACCTGTTCTATATATGGAGAACCCTCGAAAATATTGATCCGGAAGCTCCTTTAGGCAACAAATGGTGGTCTCAGGGCGTGGATGTCGGGTCTACCGCTGCAACAAGAAGCTTTGGTATTTCCCTGAACGCAAAATTCTAAACTAAAAGACACTAAAATTATGAAAAACAAATTCATCATATTAGGTTTGCTCACATTGCTGATGACCTCTATCAGCGGATGTTCGGACCAGCTTGAGGATAAATACCTCAACCCGGAGCAATCTACGGATGCCAGCATACCAGGTTTTTTCACCTCCATGCTGAATAATGATCGTGTGCGCCCCAGCTACTGGAACGTACGTACATTTCTCCTTCCCCATCCCGCTGTATATACACAAACCGCATTCTTTATGAACAGCAATTCCGTATATCAGCAAAACGATGACTATTCCGACCAGTACTGGAGAGACTTCTACGTATCCGGCGCTAACGGAGGCGGTGTTCTCAGCACCTATGCCGCCATGCAGGTAAATTATGAGGGTCTCACCGACCAGGAAAAGGAAGATAATGAAATATTCATGCATGCCGCTAAGGTGATCCTCATTGATGAAGCCTCCAAAATGGTGGATCTTTGGGGAGATATTCCATTTAGTGAAACAGCCAGCCTCATTAAAACAGGGACCATAGAAAACGGTAAATTCGACGATCAGGAAGAACTTTATTATTCTTTTATCAATGACCTGAAAGAAGCTGCCGATTATTTTGCTTCGGCAAGCACTACGGGAAATTTCTCAAGATATGATATATTGTTAAGCGGAGATACGGACAAATGGACGAGATACGTCAACTCCCTCCGTTTAAGGCTTCTTATGCGTATATCCTATGTAGACGAGGCCACTGCACAAACCGAAATAATGAACATGCTCAATAACAGCGGAAATTATCCCCTGATTGACGGGGGAAATGCCGGAGACTACGATCCGGCCGCTTCGGATGTACTGCTTCAACCTGTCACTACCTATCAGGATGATCTTACCAGCGCCCTTACTGAGCTTCCCAGCCATTACGCACCGGACTACATGCTGAACACGGTCATGCTTCCCGCCGAAGACCCGAGGATACCCATAATGTTCGACAAATACGGAAGAACAGAAGATGATGAGTTTATTCCAAATGAGGAGTACAAAGCAATGCCCATCACATTCACTGCCACACAACAGGAGCAGCAAAACAGGAACTATTCCATACTGGATTCGATTACCTTCATACAAAACCCGGATCTTCCCGGTATTGTTATAACTGCACCGGAAGTAAATTTCCTCAAAGCCGAGGCTTATGAAAAGTGGGGTGGCGGAGATCCCCAGGCAGCTTATGAGACCGCTGTTAAACAATCCGTTTCCTTTTACTATTACCTCAACGGGGCTAATCAAAAAAACAAGTCTGCCGAAGAAAAGCCGGAAAGCAGTGTAATAGAAGAGTTCATTACCAATGAAAACATAGCTTATACCGGATCACGGGAAGAAAAGCTGGCTAAGATCTGGACGCAGAAATGGCTGCACTATGGTTTCCTTCAATCTACCCAGGCATGGGCAGAATACAGGAGAACAGGATATCCTGAGCTGACCTTCCCTGAAGCTACACTCTCCGGTTACCGCACACCCCCGTCCAGACTGGTATATCCTTCCACGGAAAAGAACTACAACAGCCAGAACTATCAGGCTGTTCAGGGGCAGGATGTCCGTGACGGGAAAATATTCTGGGATGTGGATTAACCTATGAAAAAAAGCAATTACATAACCTAACTACTAACTGCAAAAAGAGGTTGTTATTTTAATGACAACCTCTTTCTTATTAATTTTGGAAAAATCACGTACAGACAATGAAAGCATTCCGGCATGCCATATGGATCACACTTCTCATCAGTCACTTACCTGTTACCGCCCAGAAAAAGAGTACTTCTCTTCCTGTTTATAAAGACAGTTCGGCTCCCGTTGAACAAAGAGTAACCGACCTGCTGCAACGCATGACCACCGAGGAAAAAGTCGGGCAGCTCAGCACGCTTCTCGGATGGGAGATGTATACTAAAAAAAGAAATAAAGTCACGGAAAGCGATGCCTTTCGCAAGGCCATAAAGGAACAGCATATAGGCATGTTGTGGGCAACCCTTCGCGCAGATCCGTGGACAAAGAAAACACTGGAAACAGGGCTCAATCCCGAACTGGCCGCGAAAGCCACCAATGCCATGCAGAAATATGCCATAGAAGAAACAAGGCTCGGTATTCCCCTTCTCCTCTCCGAGGAATGCCCCCATGGCCATATGGCCATAGGCACAACCGTATTCCCTACTTCCATAGGGCAAAGCAGCACCTGGAACCCGGAGCTTATAAAGGAAATGGCCACCGTTATTGCAGAAGAGGCACGCCTTCAAGGAGGGCATATCGGTTATGGTCCGGTCCTGGACCTGGCCCGCGAACCGAGATGGTCGCGTGTAGAAGAAACGTATGGCGAAGATCCCGTACTCAACAGTAGAATGGGTGAGGCTATGGTTCTGGGCTTTCAGGGCGATGACCTGAAAAGCGGTTACAACCTTATTTCCACCCTGAAACATTTCGCCGCATACGGTGTCCCCGAAGGCGGACACAACGGCAATGCAGTTCATGCCGGAACCCGTGAATTACAACATAGTTACCTTCCTCCTTTTAAGGCCGCGGTAAATGCCGGTGCCCTTTCTGTAATGACTGCATACAGTTCTATTGACGGTGTACCGAGTACCGCCAATCACTGGTTGCTCAACGGCCTCCTTCGCAACGAATGGAATTTTGACGGTTTTGTCGTATCAGATCTGGGCAGCATAGAAGGCCTCTCGGGCAACCATCACCTAGCAGGCACTTTCCCGGAAGCAGCAGCACTGGCCATAAATGCCGGGGTAGATGCAGACCTGGGAGGAAAAGGATACGGGACACATCTTCTGAAAGCGCTAAAATCCGGAGAGGTATCCGAAAATATACTGAACACGGCCGTTCGCCGGATACTCCGGCTCAAATTTGAAATGGGACTGTTCGAAAACCCTTATGTAGATCCTGCAAAAGCAAAAAAGGAAGTACGCAGCCGGAAACATATAGCACTTGCCCGAAAGGTAGCCCGCGAGTCCGTAACCCTTCTCAAAAACCAGGAAAATATACTTCCCCTGTCCAAGGACATAAAAAGCATAGCCGTCATTGGCCCCAATGCTGACAATATATACAATCAGCTCGGGGACTATACGGCACCTCAGGCAGAAGACAACATAGTCACCGTTCTGGAAGGCATAAAAGATAAGGTCCCACCCGCTACCAAAGTTACTTATGTAAAAGGATGTGCTATCCGCGATACCACTCAAATAGATATTGCCGGCGCAGTACAGGCCGCGAAACAGGCAGAAGTAGCTGTTGTGGTTCTCGGAGGTTCAAGCGCACGCGACTTTAAAACAAAATATATAGACACAGGCGCCGCCACCATAGGTCCGGATACCGGTACCGGCATTATAAGCGACATGGAAAGCGGGGAGGGTTATGACAGGTCTACACTGCATCTTCTCGGTAAACAAACCGAGCTACTCCGGGCCATTGTAGAGACCGGCACCCCTACTATTCTCATCCTTATCAAGGGACGTCCCCTGCTCCTCAACTGGCCTTCGGAAAATGTCCCCGCTATCCTCGATGCATGGTATCCCGGCCAGGAAGGTGGCAATGCCATTGCCGATGTGCTCTTCGGCGATTATAATCCTTCGGGCAAATTGCCCATTTCTGTTCCCAAATCCGTAGGGCAGTTACCGGTATATTACAATGCTCTGTTTCCCGTAAAACACAATTATGTGGAAGAAGATGCCAAACCGCTTTACAGTTTTGGCCATGGCCTGAGTTATACCGATTTTCGGTATGAAGGGCTTACCGTAACTGTTGACGAAAGTGAAAATGACGTCACGGTAAATATAAAATTCCGGATAAAAAATACCGGGCCTAGAGACGGCGATGAAGTGGCCCAGTTATATCTCCGGGATGACGTAAGTTCTGTAGTTACTCCTCAAAAGCAGCTTAAGGCATTCAAGAAGGTCCACCTCAGGGCGGGAGAAGAGAAAACCCTGGAATTCCGGCTGAAAGCCAGAGACATGATGCTTTGGAATACCCGAAGAGAATGGGTAACGGAAGCCGGAACTTTCTCACTGATGATCGGGGCTTCTTCCGAAGATATAAGATTAAACAGTTCTTTCGAAATATCCCGTAATATAAAGATACACAACCCATGAGAATTTCATATCTTTTCACAGAAAACAGCAAAAACAATTCGTACATGACTTATAGCAAAAAAACGGTATTGGCCTTCTGTGCAGGTCTCGGCCTGGCCCTTTCTGTCCGCGCGCAGGAAGATAACCTGCACCGGAGGTCCGCTATCTATGAAGCACCAAAAGATGCTAAGGTAATTGAAAAACTGGACCGGTGGCAGGATCAGAAATTCGGGATGATCATCCATTGGGGCATTTATGCCGTTCCCGGCATCATAGAGTCCTGGTCCATCTGTTCGGAAGACTGGATAGAGCGTGACAGTACCATAACCTATAATGACTATAAAAAATGGTACTGGGGACAAAGTAAAAAATTCAATCCCGTCAACTTTAACCCGGAGCAATGGGCAGATGCCGCAGATGCCGCCGGTATGCGATACCTGGTTTTCACCACAAAGCATCACGACGGTTTCAACATGTTCGATACCAGGCAAAGCGATTTTAAGATCTCCAATGGTCCTTTTGCGGATGATCCCCGTGCGGATGTCGCCAGATATGTTTTCGATGCTTTCCGTAAAAAAGGCTTCATGATCGGGGCTTACTTCTCCAAACCCGACTGGCACTCCGAATATTACTGGTGGCGCAAATACGCCACCCCCACCCGCAACAATAATTACGACATCCGCAAAAATCCATGGCGATGGAATAAATTCAAGGATTTTACCTATAACCAGATCAGCGAGTTGATGCACAATTACGGCAGTATAGATATACTCTGGCTGGATGGCGGCTGGGTACGCCCCCGTGAGACTGTCAATGACGAGGTCCTCTCCTGGGGAGCCCCGATACCGGAGTGGAGCCAGGACATAGACATGCCCAGAATAGCAGCCATGGCAAGAGAAGCCCAGCCCGGCATCCTGATGGTGGACCGCACCGTACACGGTCCGTATGAAAATTACCAGACCCCCGAACAACGCATCCCGGACGAAAAGATAGACAATCCCTGGGAAAGCTGTATGACCCTCGGAAATGCGTGGAGTCATGTGCCGGGCGACAAATTTAAATCCACCGCAAAGGTCATACATTCCCTTGTGGAAATTGTAGCCAAGGGGGGCAGCCTGCTACTCGGTGTGGGCCCAAAGCCGGACGGAACCCTTTCGCAGGAAGTCATAGACCGTTTAAAAGATATCGGGAAATGGATGTCTGAAAACGGCGAAGCGATCTATAATACCCGGACTGTGGACCATTACAGTGATGAAAACACCTACTTTACCCAAAACCCGAAGAAAAAGAAAACCTATGCCATTGTCTGCCTTCCGGAAAACAAAACGATCCCCGAAGTGGTTACATGGACAGGTAACCTTCCGAAAAAGGGCAGTAGTATGAAACTTCTTCAAACAGGGAAAAACGTGAAATGGGAAAAAGAAGGAAACCAGGTCAAGATATTTTTACCCGCTTCCCTGCAACAGAATAAAGATGTCCCCGCCATCGCATTTTCCTATACAAGGGAAAAATAAATTTGAGTCCAAAACCCGAAAACATGAAAAGACTAATCGCTATCACCACAATCCTCCTTACCCTCTGTTCCTGTAATTCACCCAAAAAACAGGTATCCGTTCCGGAGCCTGCAGGCCCTGTTCCTTCGGAGGCTCAACTGGCCTGGCAGGAGATGGAGTTGAATGCCTTTGTCCATTTTACCACCAATACGTTCACCGGTAAGGAATGGGGTTACGGAGACGAAAGCCCCTCCATATTCGCTCCTACCGGCATTGATGTAAACCAATGGATAACCACTTTGAAAGAAGCCGGTTTTAAAGGTGTTATACTTACTACAAAGCACCACGATGGTTTTTGCCTGTGGCCAAGTAAGTACACCGAACATTCCGTTAAAAACAGTCCCTACAAAAACGGTAAAGGAGATATCGTAAAAGAAGTTTCCGAAGCCTGTAAACACCACGGCCTTAAATTCGGGATATACATGTCTCCGTGGGACCGTAACCGCGCCGACTACGGCGAACCGTCCTATATCGAATATTACCGCAACCAACTGGAAGAGCTTTTCACCAATTACGGTCCCGCTTTTGAAATGTGGTTTGATGGTGCAAACGGTGGTGACGGCTATTACGGAGGTGCCAATGAAACCCGCAATATCGACAGACAAACTTATTATGACTGGCCGGCCACACTGGATATGGTACGCAAAATACAGCCCGAACCGCAAGTGTTGTTTTTCAGTGACGCCGGACCGGATATTCGCTGGGTAGGTAATGAAAAAGGGCTGGCCGGAGAGACCAACTGGAATACCATTTCCAAGGACACTTTATATGCCGGAAAAGCCGGTATAGAAAAATTATTAGCCACAGGTTCCGAAGATGGAAAACAATGGATACCTGCCGAAGTTGATGTATCTATCCGCCCAGGCTGGTTCTACCATGAAGAAGAAGACTCCAAAGTAAAAACCGCCGAACAATTATTTGATCTCTATCTGACTTCCGTGGGCCGGGGTTCTAATCTGCTACTCAATGTGCCTCCGGATAAACGTGGCCTCATCCACGAGAACGATGTGGAAGCCCTTCGCGGGTGGCGAAAACTACTGGACGAGACTTTTCGCACCAATCTGGCTTCCGGAGCTCCCGCAACAGCGACAGCGTATCGCGGAAATTCCCCGGAATATGCGGCGACTAACGTAACTGACGGTAAAAAACAGACGTATTGGGCCACGGACGATGGTATTACCAACGCTTCCGTTGAAATTGATCTCGGGAAAGAACAACAGGTCTCGTATATCCTTCTCCAGGAATATATTCCCCTGGGGCAAAGAGTCAAATCTTTCACTGTAGAAGTTCAACAGGGAAAAGACTGGAAAGAAATAGCCGCTGCCACTACCATAGGGTATAAGCGCATACTGAAAACAGGAGCGGTAAGAACAGACAAAATACGCATTAATATTACAGGCGCCAAAGCATGCCCGTTAATCTCCAATATTGAAGTGTATTAGATCTCACAGATTGCAGGTTACAAGTTGCAGGTTCAACCAAACCAAACCTGCAACTTGTAATTTATAAGCCGGGACATTTAGTCCTCAATCTCTATTGCCTTCTGTACCGGATGGCCGGTGGTCCCGCTCGGAAATGCAATACCCAGAAGAACTGCAATGGTAGGAGCCACATCGTTAATATGTGTTTCTCTAACCGTACTTTTCCCCTTTCTGATCCCCTTTCCGTAAAATAAAAGAGGAGTATGGGTATCGTAGTTTAAAGCAGAGCCATGTGTAGATCCGGTCCTGGGATAGGAGATTACCGCAGGTGCCAGTACAAAAAGTACGTCTCCCGATCTTTTCTGGTTGTACCCTCTTTGTAAGAGTGCGGTGATCCTTTCCGTAAATTCCGCTTCCGTAAATACATGTGCCGCATATGCTTTCTCAACATCTTTATATTGCATCACCTCTTCTACCAGGTCATCCTGTATATCCCGGATACGTAAATTATTTTCGCTGGCCACTTTGTGATCTATAAAGATCTGAAAATTGGATATATTGGCTATCAGCCCGTCCACACCGTATTTCTCTTTCGCAAATTCCTTCATGTGAATAGTAAAATTCAGCAGGTCAAAATATCCTCCCGGTATGTTTAGAGATTGCAGATAAGAAGGTACCTGTACTGCGGCATGGTCTGCCGTAAGAAAGACGGTATACTCTCCTTTCCCTACGCTTTCGTCAAGTGCAGAAAGAAGCCGGGCAAGGTCTTTATCCAGCCTCAGGTAAGTATCCTGTACTTCCTTGGAGTTTACCCCGAACCGGTGTCCTACATAATCTGTAGCCGAGAAACTTACCGCGAGAAAATCGGTAACATCATCCTGCCCGAGGTTTTCGCCGTCAAGGGCCGCAAGAGCGAAATCCACCGTCAGGCTGTTTCCGTAAGGAACCGACTTCAGTATGTCGTATCCGCCGTTATTTTTCATCAATTTACCCAGTTCATGAGGGAATGTCGGCGTTTTTTCCCCTTTAAAGGGGCCTTCATAAGGGTTATTATCCGGTCCGCTTTCGACATAGGTATCTATATCGTAAAGCGTGTTCCACGTAGTAACGTATTCCTTCACTTTACCGGACCGGTTAAATTTTTTCACCCACCCCGGAAGTTCATCTATATAATAAGAACTCGTTATCCACTTTCCTTCATCTTTACCATGAAACCAGTAAGCGGCATTAGCGGCATGACCTGCCGGCAGAATTGCCCCCCTGTCTTTCAGCGCCACTCCTATTACCTTACCACGGAGTTCCGTGGCCAGTCGTAACTGGTCTGTTATGGTAGTGGTTTTCATCCGGTGCGGGGACATCTTTCCTGCATCCGACTGCGTACCAACAGACTGCCGCGTATCATCCTCAGCACAATATACCATTCTGTCCTGTTCCTTATCATACCAGTCATTCCCGATGATACCATGTATCGCCGGTGTCGTACCGCTATAAACCGAAGCATGGCCCGGGCCTGTATAGGTTGGCGCATAATTATAATGGTTATTCCTGCAATTGAAGCCGTCATTTACCAGGCGCCTGAAGCCATCATTACCATATTTTTCCCAGAATCTGGTAATATAATCGTACCGCATCTGGTCTACCACGATACCTACCACAAGTTTGGGTTTTGCGTAAGGAGTTTCTTCCGTTTGTGCTTTAGAACCGAAGGCTGCGAATACACATAATACCGCAGCTGCTAATTTTCTCATAACTTTTAAAATTTTTAAGACCCGTAAAAATAAATAGTTCTCACTAAAATCCCGTTCGCATTGCATTATTTAACGATATATCTTTTCACAAAAAAAATGATCTTCACAAAATAAACTGCCCAACATTATTTATTTTTACCTTAGTTGCTATATTTTTACCGTATGAAGTATTTTGAAGCCATTGGCAAATATTTTTTAATGATACTAGAAGTTTTCAGGAGGCCTACCAAATGGTCTATCATGAAAACCCTCATCCTCAAAGAGATTGACGACCTGATATACGGTTCCCTGGGCATTGTAATTTTTATCTCGTTTTTTGTTGGCGGGGTGGTAGCCATACAGACTGCTTTAAATACCGATTCCCCTCTACTTCCAAAGTACCTGGTGGGCTTTGCCACACGGCAATCGGTAATACTGGAATTCGCCCCGACCTTTATCTCTATAATCATGGCCGGTAAAATAGGCTCTTATATAACTTCCAGTATTGGTACTATGCGTGTTACCGAACAGATCGACGCCCTGGAAGTAATGGGAATTAACGCCTTGAATTACCTGGTATTTCCAAAAATAGTAGCCTTGCTCCTGTACCCCTTCGTAATATCCATATCCATGTACCTGGGAATTTTGGGAGGCTGGACTGCAAGTGTTCTGGGAGGGTTTAATACCAGTACACAATTTATCGAGGGGCTTCAGATAGACTTTAAGCCTTATCACGTTTTTTACGCTTTTTCTAAGACCTTTATTTTTGCCTTTATACTGGCTACAATACCCTCTTATCATGGGTTTTATATGCAAGGGGGAGCACTGGAGGTCGGTAAAGCCAGTACCACTTCTTTTGTATGGACCAGCGTGGTAATCATTATCATTAATTATATTCTCACTCAAATGTTACTCGGCTGATGATTGTTGTAGAAAACTTACATAAATATTTTGACGGCGAACCTATTTTAAAGGGTATATCCACCTCTTTTGAAAAAGGCAAGACAAACCTTGTCATCGGGCAAAGCGGATCGGGAAAAACAGTTTTTTTAAAGTCGTTACTGGGTCTTTTTACCCCGGAGGAAGGTAATATCATATACAATGGCGAGACCTATTCCGAAATGGATGACAGCCAAAAACGCGATCTGAGACAAAAAATGGGCATGGTATTCCAGGGAAGCGCCCTTTTTGATTCCATGACTGTGGAAGAAAATGTGATGTTCCCCCTGCGGATGTTCACGAATGATCCCATAAGTGAAATGCAGGAAAGGGTAGATTTTGTGCTCAACAGGGTAAACCTTACGGATGCCCATCATAAATTCCCCTCGGAAATTTCAGGGGGAATGCAAAAAAGAGTGGCCATTGCCAGGGCAATCGTCAATAAGCCGCAATATCTCTTTTGTGATGAGCCCAATTCGGGACTGGACCCGAAAACGGCAATCGTAATTGACAATCTCGTGCAGGAGATCACCCGGGAGTACGACATAACCACGATAATAAACACACACGATATGAACTCCGTAATGGAAATCGGGGAAAAAATCATTTTTCTGAAAGATGGTTATAAAGCCTGGGAAGGCAGTAACAAGGAGATTTTCAAGACTGATAATGAAGCGGTGACTAACTTTGTATACTCTTCTGAGCTCTTTAAAAAAGTCCGCCAGATGTATATCGAGGAGAGAAACTGACAAAAATTACGGATGAGATCGGGGAGCGAATTTCCGTCGCCCCCGATCTCATTTTTCTTTAGGGCCTGTTAACACTACCAGAAAAGATGGATTTTTTGAGTATATTTTTTGTCTATCGAGGCATTTTTGACAAGTTTGGCAGCGCCAAATGAGGAAAAAATAACAAAGAGAGGCAGAAAATAGGCCAAAAAGCTGCTTTGAGTGTGTAGTGTTAATAGGCCCTAGTTCAATTGCTTTATTTCAACTTTATCGTTAGATGTTTTTAGCTGTAACCAATTCTTCAATTTCTCAAATTCCTTTTCACGCTGGGCTCTGGAAGCTGATTCCTTCCATTTCACGGTAAATGCGGGCACCGTATCCATGGTAGCAAAATCCGTTCTGATTTCATTGGAAAAACCAAATTCTCCTACTCCATCATACAAGACTTTGGCTTCTCTACTGAGTTTTGCGAAATCCACATTGTAGGTAAGCTTCCGGAGCCTTTCCACTTCGTCTTCCAGGAAACGGATTTTCTCTGCACTGTTTAACAGATCTTTTTTACTCGATTCATACAGTTCATGCACGTAATTATACTTCTGTTCCGAGTCGCTTTGTCCGCCCTGTACAATACGGAGTTCTGCATTCTTCAGTGCAGGATAATCTGCTTGCTTTTGGTTCTCCCAGGTATTTATAACATTGGTCGGAATAACTTCATCACCCATAAAAACAAGCTCTATCGTAGACTTCCCGTCCCTTTTATAATTTATTTCGGAAAGGTTCTCCAGAAACATGCCTCCTTTCGAAAACTCATAAGGTCTCACTACCGTATGAATAAATTTCCTGGCGTCGTTACGGAACCTGGATTCTTTCCATACATTAAAAAAAGTATATCCGGCAGGGATCATAACAATAACGGCTATCAGGGAAGCAATGCGGGAAATAAGCCTTCTCCTTGCCGAATTCACATACCTGACCATGGGAAATCTCAGTATTTTGAGCACCAGGAATGTTGCCAGGCCTATGAATATGGTGTTGATAAGAAAAAGGTACATCGCCCCCATAGCGTATTCCCAGTTCCCGATAGCCAGGCCGAAACCTACCGTACAAAGCGGCGGCATTAAAGCCGTGGCTATGGCCACCCCAAAGATTACGCTGGCAATAGTTCCTTTCTTCGCACGGGCTATAACCAGCGCCAGGCCACCGAAAAAGGCAATGAGAACATCGCGTATATCCGGTGCGGTCCGCGCCAGTAATTCGGAAGATTCGTCACGTAACGGGAAAAACCGGAAGAAGAGAAAAGCAGTAATGATACTTAGCCCCACCATAACCAGAAAGTTCTTCACGGATCTTCTCAGGGTATCCACATCATTAATGGCAATAGACATCCCCATACCCAGGATGGGTCCCATGAGCGGGGATATTAACATCGCTCCGATAACTACCGCCGTAGAGTTGGCATTTAATCCCACCGACGCTATAAATATGGAACAAATCAAAATCCACGAGTTGTGCCCTTTAAACGGAATGTCATTTTTAATATGCTCTATGGTTGTTTCCTGGTCCGTATTGGAACGAATGTCCAGAAGTTCCCCGAAAAAGGTTTTGAGACTACCTAGTAAACCCGAAAAATCCTTTTTTACATTTTCAGTACTACTGTTCTGGCCGCCTTCCTTTTCTTCAGGCTGTGCCAAAGGTTTTTGATTCTCTTGCATACATTGTTATATTAAATCTTCTCCAAACTTTTGTTTTACTTTTTGCAACACTTCTTTAATGTTCTGCTCTTTTTGCTTGGGGTAGATTAATAATACTTTCTTTTTTTCGATAACAATGTAATCATCCAGGCCGTCGATCACCACGAGTTTCTTTCCACTGGTACGGATCATATTGTTCCCGGCATTTTCAATAAGCGTCCTGGCGTTAACCACGGCATTACCTGCATCGTCTTTGGGGAGTTTTTCATAGAGCGAGCCCCAGGTACCCAGATCGTTCCAGTCAAAACCGGCGGGTAATACATGTATATTATCCGAAGTTTCTAAAATAGCATAATCTATGGAGATATTCTCTGCCTTGGCATAATTTTTCCGGATAAAGGTCCGTTCGGCCAGAGTATTGTATTTGGACTTCCCCTTTAAAAATAACCGGTACATGTCCGGTTGAAGGTTTTCAAAAGCCCGCAAAATACTTTTTGCGCTCCAGATAAATATACCAGCATTCCACAAGTAATTTCCTTGTTTCAGGAATTCTTTTGCCCTTTCATAATCCGGCTTCTCCGTAAATTTCACTACCTGACAAATGCCGTCATTTTCCGTTCCCGATGCCTTATCATATTCGATATAACCATATCCCGTATTGGGAAAGGCAGGGGTAATACCCAAGGTCATCAGTATATCTTTCTCCAGGCATGCCGTAAAGCAGCGCTTTACATCCTCTGCAAATGTTTCTTCGTCTTCTATCCAGTGGTCACTGGGAGCTACGAGGATAACGGCATCCGGATTTTCCTTTTGTATTTTCATGGAAGCATAAAGGATACAGGGGGCTGTATTTCGCATGGCAGGTTCCAGCAATATCTGTCCGGGGTTCGCCCGGGGCAACTGTTCCAGTACGAGGTCCTTATAGCGCTCGTGAGTAAGTATACAGATATTCTCTTCGGGGATGATATGGCTTAACCGCTTAAAGGTCTTCTGGATAAGGGTCTCACCTGTTCCCAGCATATCGTGGAACTGTTTGGGCAATTCCGTAGTACTGACGGGCCAGAAACGGGAACCGATCCCTCCGGCCATTAATATTGCGTAGTAATTTTTATTCAATTTCAAAATAGTTTATCCGGTAGTTTATAGTTTGACGGTCGGGCTCCAAGGGTACGGACATCAATCCTTCTCATGTCCGGGATTTTACCCGTCTTTTTACAAACATCCTATTATATATTTGGGTACTGCCATACTTACCGATAAAAATCAGGGAAGGTCTCTGTCTACAGATCAGGTAATAATTCTACCTCTGCATTGGGATTAAACAGGTAGATCTTTCCGGATGATACTTCCACACATTCGTACCGTTTTATTTTTTTATGCCCCTTGCGGAATATCCTCCCGTTATATATACGAAAAAAACTTCCTAAAGGGAGTTCAAATATATAATTTTTATCGTTTTCCGGATCGAATTGCTTTAAAGCCAGTGCTAATGATGCGTCCGTATCGCTGCTCGCCCGGGGATTCCTGAAATGGCGTGCCAGCAAAGACAGCAGGCTGTCCGGAAAAACCGCCGGGTTCAAAAAGGGTAGCATTAACTTCCGGAATGTCGATTTCCACTCCGCCCCGTGCGGTTTGATATTCCCTCCGTATTCCCGGAAAGCCACTAAATGGGCCACTTCGTGCACGAGGGTAATGAGGAACTTATATTTGTTCAGACTTGCATTTACCGTAATCTGGTGCATCCCTCCCGGCAAACGCCGGTAATCCCCGTGCCGGGTAACCCGCTCATTGACGATCTTAAGATAAACGCCGTTACTCCGGATCAGATCAAAACAAGGGTCTACTGCTCTCTCCGGCAGGTATTTTTGCAAAATATCCTTCACTGTATGATCTCCATGTTTATCCTGTAACCGTATCGCTAACTGTTAGCGTCTGCATAATATTACAAAAAATCGAAATTTCAAAAATCACGGTGTGGAATTGGATACCTGCAACAGCTTACCATTGTAATAAGTGTTCCCTTTCAAGGCAAAATCAAAAATATACGAAGCCATTTCCGAAGCGGAAAGCGGCGCCTGATATCCCGGAAACGCCTCTTCCAGCATTTCCGTCTGCACGGCTCCCAGAGCCAGCACATTAAAGGAAGGTCCTGTTTCTTTATATTCCTCGGCCAGCAGTTCGGTAAGGGTAATTACCGCTCCTTTCGAAGAACTGTATGCCGCAAGTCCCGGAAATTTCACGCTCCCCTGTACGCCTCCCATACTGCTGATATTCACTACGTGCCCTTCTCCGGGCATAAAGGGAAGAACTCTTCGTATCATTTCCGCCACTCCGAAAACATTGACCTGGTATACTTCTTCAAATTCTTCCGGTGTGATTTCGGCAAAAGGCTTATTCACCAGTTTTCCGGCATTATTAATAAGGATATCCGCTTTTCCTTTCCATTTACCTGAAATAAAATCAGTCAGCTTCTCCAGGTCGTCTTTAACCGACAGATCGAATGAAAAAGAAGTTATATTCGGATGGTCCCATTCCATAACAGGACGTGCGTTCCGGGAAAGAGCGAGTACCCGGTGCCCTGCTTCCGCAAATATCCGGGCCAGCTGCAATCCTATCCCACGGCTTGTCCCTGTGATGATGACATTCTTCATACAAAAAATACAGATATCAGATTTTTGAGATTCCGGGTGTAAGTCCGGGGACGCCCCCCCGTCACTATTATCCAAATCCGGGATTTATTCATTTACAAATTTGATTTCCCTGCTCGCCGCATTTGCCATTTTTTCCATAACGGGAATCATTTCGGAAATAAAGGAAGTCATATGGTCTATATCCATCAATTCCACTTCATCTCCTACTTTATGGTAGTATTCAAAATTTGTAAAATCAAAGGTACAAATTGTTTGTGAAGGGACGTGGAATTCCAGAAAAAAGGGGTAGTTATCCGACCTCTTGAACAACTGAAAATCTTTGGCTTTGGGCAGAAACCCGATCAGGTTCTTCCCGGCATATGCATTCATTTTCTCTGCCATATTGGTATCTTCATAACCTGTAATATAAGCCGTATAATCGGCTGTCATAGGCACTCCTATCATTTCCAGGTTCACCACGGTATAGAGGTTGAGTTTTTCCGTACGCAGCTTTCGCGCCAGATGGCGTGAACCGAGAAGGCCTTTTTCTTCGGCAGAAAACAGTACAAAAAGCAGGCTTCTTTTATTGGTTCGCGAATCTCCGAAATATTTGGCCAGTTCCAGAACCCCGGTCGTTCCGGAAGCATTGTCATTGGCCCCGTTGGCAATAACATCATCGCCTTCTCCCTCTTTCTGTATCCCGATATGGTCGTAATGGGCGCCAATAATAATATATTCTTCTTTGAGTTCCGGGTCATTGCCTTCTACATATCCGACGATGTTATAGGCAGGTTCCTTAAAATTATCCAATGTATCGCGATAAGAAGAAAAATAAGGCTTCACCCCGTGGTCTGCAAACACCTCTTCTATGTATTGTGCCGCCTTCTCTATTCCGGGACTGCCCGAATCTCTCCCCTCCAGTTCGTCCGATGCAAGAAATTCCAAAGTTTCCCGGACATCTCCGGCACTCACTTTATAATCTGCCCCGACCTGCTCCGCCTGGGCATTCAGTCCGCAGATCATACCACAAAACAATATGGCGGAATAAAAATATCTTTTCATCTGTTTATTTTTTGTTGTTTTTCAATGGTCAGATGTAACCCCTGCCTACCGGCAGGCAGGTTTGATGACCAAAATAATGATAGCCTTGTGAGTCTAAAGATTCTTTTAGTCATGTCGGTTTCATGTGTTCAATTTAATTGTTTTTCCATCGTTACACGCAACCTTTGATGTTTAAAATAATTCTTTCTCCCTGTGTTCAACTATTTTAAACATGCCGGTTCCATGTTCTTTGTTTATTTTGTTTTTAACAGGTCAGATGTTATGCCCAAGAACATTTCTCTCCCGGGAATTCCGGTTATTATTGGCATCAGGGGGATTACAAAGACTTGTTAACGGGCATTTCATACGGAAATCGTTTACTGTTGTATTGGCTAAAATATATAAAAAATCCCGTTCCTTATAATGAAGGGAACGGGATTCTTTTATTTATTTCTCCTGTCCGGAACTATGCGAGCATGGTCACCGGATTTTCCAGATAGTGTTGTAATGTCTGCAGGAACTGCGCTCCCGTCGCCCCGTCTACCGTACGGTGATCACAGGCAAGGGTTATTTTCATCGTATTACCTACCACAATCTGACCGTCTTTAACCACGGGCTTCTGCACTATCGCCCCTACGGACAGAATAGCTGAATTGGGCTGGTTTATGATAGAAGTGAATTCCTGAATACCAAACATTCCCAGGTTAGATACCGTAAAGGTACTGCCTTCCATTTCCTGAGGCGTCAGTTTTTTATTCCTGGCCTTTCCGGCAAGTTCTTTTACCCGGGCCCCGATCTGCGTAAGGGTCATCTGGTCGGTAAAACGAACTACAGGAACTACCAGTCCTTCTTCCACTGCCACAGCTACGCCCACATGCACATGGTGATTGTAAAGTGTGGTATCTCCCTTCCATGACGTGTTTACCTGCGGATGTTTCTTCAGGGCCATGGCACATGCTTTCACTACCATATCATTGAAAGACACCTTGGTATCCGGAAGTGCATTTATCTGTCCTCTTGAAGCTATGGCATTGTCCATGTTCACTTCTATGGTCAGATAGTAATGCGGTGCGGTAAACTTGGATTCTGCAAGGCGCTTGGCGATGGTTTTCCGCATTTGCGAATTTTTCACCTCCTCGGAACTTTCTTCACCTGCGGGAACAAAAGGCATAGCCTGGGCCGCCGGGGCAGCCTGCTCTTTAGATGCAGACGCAGCCGGAGCGGTCTCTGCTGCGGGCGTATAATTTTCTATATCCCTCTTTACAATCCTTCCGTTTTCTCCGCTTCCTTTTACCTTGGAAAGGTCGATACCTTTTTCTTCAGCCATCTTTTTAGCGAGGGGCGATGCAAATATTCTGCCTCCGTCCTGAGATACTGAAGTACCTTTTTCCGGACTTTCCTTAGTTTCTTCGGTCTTCGAAGTGGCTTCGGACGTTTCTTTCCCGGCACTTTTTTCCTTTTTGGCTCCGCCGCCGGCAACAGTTTTGAGAACAGCGTCCACATCCGTACCTTCCGGTCCTATGATCGCCAGAACAGCATCAACGGGTGCAGATTCCCCTTCCTGTATACCCACATGCAGCAAGGTCCCCGAATAGAACGATTCGAACTCCATAGTTGCTTTGTCGGTTTCTATTTCCGCAAGAATGTCGCCTTCTTCTACTTTATCACCGACTTTCTTTAACCAGCTTGCTACGGTACCTTCTTCCATCGTATCGCTCAGGCGCGGCATGGAAACCACTTCCACTCCTTCGGGGATTTCCCCGGAAGCTTCTTCTGTTTCCTCTTCCTTTCCTGATCCGGAAGACTTGCTCTCTTCTGCTTTTTCTTCTTTAGCTTCCGTTTCACCTCCGCCGTTCAGTAATGAAGAGATATCTTCTCCTTCCTCTCCTATGATAGCCAGGAGGGAATCAACGGGTGCTCCGTCGCCTTCTTCTATTCCTATGTGCAATAAAGTACCGGAGTAAAAGGATTCGAACTCCATAGTAGCTTTATCTGTTTCTATTTCAGCAAGAATATCGCCTTCCTCTATTTTATCTCCTACTTTTTTCAACCATTTTGCCACCACACCTTCTTCCATGGTGTCGCTTAATCTCGGCATATTAATTACTTGGGCCATAAGAACTATAATTTATGAGGTAAAAACGGATAATCTTCTTGTGCGTACACTACATCATACATCACGTTCTTATCCGGGTAGGGCGATTCTTCAGCAAATTTCTCGCATTCTTTCACCAGGTCTTTTACCCGTTTGTCTATTGCTTCTATTTCTTCGTCCGTAGCGTACTTCTTTTCTTTTATTACATCCAGCACCTGGGTGATCGGGTCTATTTTCTTGTATTCCTCCACCTCTTCTTTGGTCCTGTAGTGTTGCGCATCGCTCATGGAATGGCCCCTGTAACGGTATGTTTTCATCTCCAGGAAAGTAGGGCCTCCGCCACTTCTTGCCCTCTCTACGGCTTCATCCACAGCTTCGGCTACTTTTACCGGGTTCATACCGTCTACCGGTCCGCAGGGCATTTCATACCCGAGCCCGAGTTTCCATATGTCTGTTGTATGTGCGGTCCTGGCAACAGAAGTACCCATGGCATACCCGTTATTCTCACAAATAAATACTACCGGCAATTGCCACAACATGGCGAGGTTGAAAGTTTCGTGAAGTGATCCTTGCCTGACAGCTCCGTCTCCCATATAACAAAGGGTTACGGCGTCTCTTTTGAAATATTTATCGGCAAAGGCCATACCGGCTCCCAGAGGAATCTGTCCCCCGACGATACCGTGACCTCCGTAAAAACCTTTTTCTTTGGAAAAGATGTGCATGGAACCTCCGAGTCCCTGGGATGTCCCCGTACTTTTCCCGTACAGTTCGGCCATTACCCTCCGCGGATCAACTCCCATACCGATAGGCTGAACGTGGTTTCTGTATGCTGTTATCATCTTGTCCTTGGACAGGTCTATCGCATGGAGCGCTCCTGCAAGGACAGCTTCCTGACCATTGTACAAATGAAGAAATCCCCTTACCTTTTGCTGGATGTAAACTGCAGCCAGTTTATCTTCGAACTTTCTCCAGAACAGCATGTCTTCGTACCACTTCAGGTACACTTCTTTTGTGATCTTTTTCATGTGTTTACTTTTTTTCAGCGGTCAAAATACATCATCCCGACACATATCGGGATGTTTTATGCACCTGGGAACGCTTTTTCCGCACATGAATCCATTCCGGTTACATTCCTGCAACCTCTAAAAATCCATGTCCGTCTCATCAAATATCTTAATTAGTCTTTAAAATTGATGCCGCACCCCAAATTTATGCAAAAGGGGACTTTTTAATTGCGAGTTACAAAAGTAACATTTTCAATAAAAGTGAAAAAATGAAAAGAAGAGTTTTATTTTGGTTTTTTGTTAAATTAGGAAAAGTCCGTCTCGGGCCGTTAAAAGATGAAAGGCCTAACCGGAAAAACACCGCTTTTTTCGGACGGCTATCCGCAGAATATACGAGGGATCATAAATTGGATTTATCGAACAGCAGGGGCAGCAGGTCTTTGACCGAAGCAGCCTTAACGACTTTCCCGGTTTCTCCCATGAAATAAAGTTCCATAGGCTCTGCCTGTTTCACTTCGTATTCCGCCAGACTCTGCCTGCAGGCACCACACGGGGGAATGGGGGTCAGTACCGTACGGTTATCGGAAGCTGCGGATATGGCCATGGCACGGATCTTTACATCGGGATATCTGGCACCGGCGTGATACACCGCCACCCGTTCGGCACACAGACCCGAAGGATATGAAGCATTTTCCTGATTATTCCCGATAACCACTTCCCCGTTCTCAAGCAGTAAAGCAGCACCTACCTTAAACCTCGAATACGGGGCATAAGCATTTTTCCGTGCTTCTACGGCCTTCTGCATCAGGACCCGGATAGTTTCCGGAAGCTCATCGGTATTGTCATACACCATGAGCCTGGATGTGATCTCCACTTCTTTCATAACTAAAACTCCGTAAAATTATCTCCGAAATTAAACCGCAGCGAAAACCGCAGGGTATTTTCCAGGGGGTTCTGCACTTTTGATGTTGAAAACAGGTAAGACAGATCTATTGTTGCGGTATTAAAGGTAAATCCGGCACCGAGAGAAAAGAACTTACGGGCCCCTTTATCGTTACTCTCATTAAAATAGCCCGTCCGCAATGCAAAAACCTCCTGGTACATGTATTCCAGGCCCAGAGCCCAGGTCACTTCCTTCAGTTCTTCGCTGAATCCGTCGGGGGCATCACCAAAAGAATCGAAAATACCACCTACAAATCCTTTATTATAATAGTCGTCCTGCATATTAATAATACCGTCGCCGTTGGAATCGCTTGGGGTAGGCACGAGCAATTTATTAAACTCTATTGATGTCATCAACCTGTTATCCGCATCAAAAATAAACTCAAAACCGCCTCCGAGCCCCAGATTGGTCGGGAGGAATTCTTCCTGGGTATTATCATTGCTGTAACTGATCTTCGGCCCGATATTGGAAATATTAAATCCGCCACGCCACCTGCCGTTAAAATTAGCGTAGGCAATCTCGGGAGACTGGTAATACCCGGAGATATCCACAGCAAAGGAATTGGCGGCCCGGGCATCGACAGCCCCTTCCACTTCGGTAAGCCGGAGATCGGAACGCAGGTACCTTCCGGCAACAGCCATGGAAAACTGTTCGCTAAGCTTGAGGGAGTACGAGCCGTCCAAAGCTATTTCATTGGGTTTTACCTCACGTGCCTGGTCAAAAGCCGTCTGTCTGAACTCAAAGCCTCCTAAGCCGTAATACCGCAAACTGAAAGCAAAAGCACTCCGCTCATTCACACGTTTGTAGAAGTTAAGGTTCAAGAGCCCCATATCGTCTACCAGTTCGGTAAGATAAGGCGTATAACTTACCCCGATACCATATTGTGTTTCGGAAAAAACATACTTGGCAGGATTCCACTGCTGGGAAAAAGCATCGGGCGATGTAGCTACTCCCATATCTGCCATACCCGCCGACCGGGCATCTGCAGCAACTCTGAGGAAAGGCATTGCAGGGTTTATGGCACGGTAATCACTATTCTGAGCGTGTAATGCTCCCTGCATTGCAAAAAACGCAACAGCAATAAGAATACATATTTTTTTCATGTTCAGATTGGTAGATTTGTAACAAATATAATCTATAATTACAGTTATACAAGTTTCGGACAACAGGGCATTCTATTTTTCTTAACGTTGCTTTTGCAATTATCTTGTACACATTTTCTTTCTTTTCACAATAAAAAAGGCACGGAGAATCGCACACAGCAGCCATACTGCGCATAACACCCTTTTTTACACCTTGCCTTTCACGGCATACTCTACCAAAGTATTTTCCGTTCAACATAATAATAAGAAGCATTCAACGTTATTACAAGTGTCTTAATACCGCTAGTTTCTAAAAAAGAATTTCGATATAAAAAGTAAAAATATTTCGTTAATTGCTATATTGCACGCATATTTCTCGGACAACTCAAATCTTTTTTCTATGAAGATTAATTTTAAACTGTTGGTATTGTTCATTGCTATCACCGGCGGGTTTACGGGGTGTAAAAACTCCAAATCGGATTACAAGAACACATCGAGAGCCACCGGATGGAAGATAAATGACGGTGACGGAGGCTTTGAATATAACACCAATTTTAAAGAACAGGAAACCGCTCCGGGCCTGGTTTTTATAGAAGGAGGTACTTTTACAATGGGAAAAGTACAGGATGATATTATGCACGACTGGAACAACACCCCTACACAACAGCACGTGCAGTCTTTCTATATGGACGAGACCGAAGTTACCAATCTTATGTACCTCGAATATCTGGATTGGCTGAAAAAAGTATTCCCTCCAGGAACCCCCATGTACGAAAACATCTATTCCGGGGCTCTCCCCGATACCATGGTGTGGAGAAACCGGTTGGGATATAACGAGGTAATGACCAATAATTACCTTCGCCACCCGGCCTACGCCAATTACCCGGTAGTAGGTGTAAACTGGGTACAGGCCGTACAATTCAGCGAATGGAGGACCGACAGGGTAAACGAACTTGCCCTTGAAAAGGAAGGTTATATCGCAGAAGGCACCAAAAATGCCGTCACAGTCGGTGAGGTCAGCGGAACATTCAGTACCGGAACCTACCTGATGAACCCCAGAGCTGCTTACGGAGGTAATGTGGACAGCTTGCAGGGTAAAAGGAAAAAGGCTGAGGACAGTACCAATGTATACGCAAAACTCACTTCTGGTGTTATACTCCCCGGTTACCGACTGCCTACGGAAGCCGAATGGGAATACGCTGCAATAGCCATTGTAGGCAATCGTGAGTACAACAATATAAGGGGAAGGAAAAAATACCCATGGGACGGCGAATACACCAGATCTTCCAGAAAATCCGCAAAAGGAGACCAATTGGCCAACTTCAAACAAGGAAGAGGAGATTACGGAGGTATTGCAGGATGGTCTGATGACGGTGCCGATATTACCGCACAGGTTAAAACCTACCCTCCCAATGACTTCGGTCTCTATGATATGGCCGGGAACGTAGCGGAATGGGTTGCGGATGTTTACCGCCCGGTAGTGGATGACGAGGCCAACGACTTCAACTACTACAGAGGTAACGTGTATACCAAAACCTCAATAAATGACGATGGTACCGTAACCGTACTGGACCCGGACCAGGTAGTTTACGACACCCTGCCGAATGGAAAAATCATTGCCAAAAACCTCCCCGGAGAAGTGGTCAAGGTGCCTATCACCGAAGAAGATGCCTACCTGAGGCCTAACTTTTCCAAAAGTGACAACAGGAACTACAGGGACGGTGACTTCAGTTCGTCAAGGTATTTTGACAGGTTTTATGAGGAAGATGCATCTGCTGCCGGTGGGGATACCAGAAAAATGTACAACTCTCCCAACCACAAAATCGAAGTGGATGAAGAAGGGAATATGGTTATGGAATATGACAAATCCAACCGGAGGACCACGCTTATCGGTGACGATGTAAGGGTTTACAAAGGAGGGTCCTGGAGAGACCGCGCTTACTGGCTCGATCCTGCACAGCGAAGATACCTGCCGCAATATATGGCAACGGATTATATAGGTTTCCGGTGCGCCATGTCCAGGGTGGGTTCTAAAGCCAAACAAAAAAGAAAAAGGCCGAGAGGTTAATATCCTCCTTCAGAAAAAAATAATATCAAAGCCCCGGCACTGTGAACAGGTCGGGGCTTTTTTCTATTTTTACCACATGAACACAGAAGCACTCTACCAGGTATATCTGTCGTGCAACAAGGTTTGTACGGATACGCGGCAAATTGAAAAAGGAGATCTTTTTTTCGCCCTGAAGGGGGATCACTTTAACGGTAATGCTTTTGCCGCCCAGGCCCTGGAAAAAGGGGCTTCGTATGCCGTTATAGACGAAAGCGATTACCATACGGGTGCAGGGACCATTGTTGTAGACAACGTTCTGCAAACACTCCAACTACTGGCGGGATTCCACAGAAAACAATTGGCCCTGCCCATTATTGCGCTTACCGGGAGCAACGGAAAAACAACCACAAAAGAACTGGTACATTCGGTACTTTCCAAAAAATTCCGCACTGTGGCTACCAGGGGCAACCTCAACAATCACATCGGAGTCCCCCTTACGCTTCTCTCGATGAATAAAGATACAGAGATGGGTATTGTGGAAATGGGGGCCAATCACCTCGGGGAAATAGCTTTTCTCTGTTCCATTGCACAGCCCGATTATGGCTATATTACCAATTTCGGTAAAGCACACCTCGAAGGTTTCGGCAGTATGGAGGGGGTAATCCGGGGCAAGAGCGAACTTTACCGGCACCTGATGCAACAGGAGAAACTTGTCTTTTACAATGCCGGGGACACCGTACAACTGGAAAAACTGAAAGATTATCCGCATACCTTCGGATATGACACCGGGGGCAATGCGGATGTTCTCGTAAAATTTACGGAGGCTGCTCCTTTTGTCCATCTTCGATTCAAGGACCAGGATATACATTCCGGTCTTATCGGGCGCTATAACTTTAACAATATTGCAGCGGCAGTCACCATAGGGGCATACTTTGAGATTCCCGCCGGCGACATCAAGGCTGCAATAGAAGATTATACGCCTTCCAATAACCGTTCGCAGGTCGTGGAAAAGAACGGCTGCAAAATTATACTGGATGCTTATAATGCCAACCCGAGTAGTATGCAACTGGCCCTCGAAAATTTTACAGCACTCCCCTACCCGGATAAAGCGGTCATTCTCGGGGATATGTTCGAACTCGGTAACGAAGCGGCCACAGAGCACCAACACATAGTCGACCTGGTTTCCGGTTTCCCCGAAAACAGTGTTTTACTCGTAGGAGAAAACTTTTTCAAAACGAAATCCGCACATTCCAGATTCCGCGATTTCGAAGCATTGCAATCGCACATCCTGAAAAATGGCATTCCCGGAAAAACCTTGCTCATCAAAGGATCCCGGGGAATGGCCCTGGAAAGGGTACTGGATTTGTTATAAAGGAGAGGCTCATCCTGCGCCTGGACAACCTCTCCCGGATTCCTGTGTCCACAATCTAGACCTCCCTTCCCATAAAAGGATCTGTCCGGGAGTGTTTACCCGTTTCCACACGCCCGGCATACCGGCGTAAAAACTTCGTTTCGCCCTCTATGGCTACGGTAAAATCATACCACCCGTAACTTCCGGCCGCAGGTACGATAATCCTTTCCGTACTGTTATTTTTAATACGCTGCCTGATCTCCGGGTTTTTATATGCCCGGTCCGTGACGGTAATACGGACCTCCTTCCCGGATCCGTTTGTCACTTCCAGCTCAACGTTCCCGGAAAGTTTTTTCAGGAACCTGCCTTTTTTCTCATAACGGCAACGAAGCGTTACCTCCGGATCTTCAGCGTCTCCCGAAAATTCCCTGTAGAAACCGTTAGGGCCGTAGACTCTCAGGTGATAACTTTCCTTTTCAAATCGATCCAGCGGCCAGGTATCCCCTATCATATCTCCGGCAACTACGGCATAAGGCCAGGCCTTAACATCCTCCATTGAGCGGGTTCCGTCCATATTTTCCTGCAGGTATCTTCCCGGAGCATATACGTGAAAAGGAGCTCCGGCAGCGTTATTCCCAAAGACCGTATCGCCTGCATGGAAGGATATCTCAAAAGACTTTCTGTCCCTTGTCAGTGCCCCGTCCACATAAAGTTCATAGGGCAAAGCACAGGACTCCCTGGTGCCTTTCTCCTGTACGGGTATAAAAGGTATACCTGTCTCTCCCGTCCGCGCCTGTCTTATCTGGGTGGCAGACAGCGGTGCAAAATTGGAAGGAGGCGCTTTAAACGAAGCATTATACACTTCTTCCATCAACCGATTGCGATCCACAAAATCGTCATAGTGGAAATCGGAAGTATCGTAGGGACGAAATGCGGAGGTAAGATCGCTGCATATTGCCCGCCGCCATGAACTGATATTACTTTCCCTGATGTTTTTTCCCGTTTTCTTGCTCAACCACGTTTCCATTAGCATGAGTGTGGAAGTTATATCGCACACTTCGGAATTCACCCAGCCACCGCGTGTCCAGGGAGAAGCTACTATTAACGGCACCCTGTACCCGAGCCCCACGGGGCTCTCTCTCGCATTTTCGGGGTCCAGTCCTTCCTTCCGGAGTTCTTCTTCCATGGTAACGTACTCCTGTGAAGGGTCCAGTCCTTCGGAATATGCATTTTTATGTTTCGGATCGGGTGCAACAAAAGGAGGCACATGGTCAAAATACCCGTCATTCTCATCATAAGTGAGGATAAACACTGTTTTTTTCCACACCTCCGGGTTGTTGGTAAGAATGTCCAGCACTTCCGACACATACCAGGCACCGTACCAGGGAGCACTGGGATGGTCTGAAAATTTCTGAGGAGCCACAAGCCAGGAAACAGCAGGTAATTCCCCGTTGTTCACATCTTCCCGGAACTGGTGCAATATATCTCCTTTAGGCACTTTAATAGTGTGTTCTTCCCCGTTATCCGAATAGGTAATGGTCTCCGTCCGGTGATAGTCCGGATCTTTTATATTAGTCGTAAAAGCTTTTTTGTGCAGGTTTTTTTCATACTCCGGAAGTTTGTCAAAATTATCGGGATTCCATACCCTGAGTTCTTCCCTGATCTTTTCGAACTGGTTCTTTTTCTGTTCGAGTTTATTCCTGAGTTTCTGCACTTGCGATTTTGGCTGTTTCTTTACGGTTTTCTCCAATTCCGAGATCTCGCCCGGCAGTTCGTCCAGCCTTTTCTTCAAAAACCTTTGATGTCCTTCACTGTAACGGACATTAAACCGGGAGAACCATTCCAGGTTGTTATCCGTAAAGTTGGCAAGCAGGGATTCGTCTTCCCCTTCCAGTTCTGTTTGCAGGCTTATTTCATTCTGATAAACCCGCCAGGATATACCGTTTTCTTCCAACCGCTCCGGGAAAGTCTTCCAATCCGCTTCACGGTTGTAATACACTTCCGAATTTCGGACGTTGGGTGAAGCCGAAGGAGATGCCTTATGGGTTCCGCTCCAAAAGAACAGACGATTGGTGGTCGTTCCTGTCAGGGAAGAACAAAAATGCTGGTCGAAAACGGTAAATGCATCTGCAAAAGCGTAATAAAAAGGAATATCTTCCCGATTGTAATATCCCAGAGTAAAAGGGATATCCTTATATGCTTTTCTCCCGGTTTGTTTTGCCGTAAGCCATCTGTCGTATTTTCCGCCGTTGCGCGCATCCACCTGGTTTTCCCACGAATGGGGAAGATCTCCCATCCAGGTTGCTTTGGTCTCCCGCATATTGAGGCGAAAGGGCACATAGGTCTGTCCTTTGTCGTTACTTTGCAGCCATACCGGGTTTTTATCGGGTAGTGTAATTGCCCTGGGATCGTTATAGCCCCTTACACCCTTCAACGTCCCGAAACAATGATCAAAAGAGCGATTTTCCTGCATAAGCAATACGATGTGCTCCGCATCTTCAAAAGAAGTCCCCTCATCGGGGTTAATAGCCAATGCTTTTTGGATGGATGGCGGGAATGCCATAGTAACGCCCATACCTCCGGTGAGCAAAGCCGTCTTTTTTAAAAAATCTCTTCTGGTATCCATTTACTGTTATTTTGGATTGGAAAAGTCCCGGGAGCAGGGATGCTCATATAATGATTCACATCAAACTCCGGGACTTTTCTTTTTTTTACTATTTCAGAATCCACATCAGTTCATTGACATTATCGTTGCCGTTATACTGACGGTTTATGGCCTCATTCACATTCTCGCCGTTGTAATTCAGCTCCTCCTGCGGATACATCCAGCGTACGGGTAATTTATCCGAAGGGATATTTTCATTAGATTCCGGGTTTACCGGAAACTCCGGGAATCCTGTCCTCCGGTTTTCAAAAAATGCTTCCAACGGTGCCTGTAGAAAGGTACAAATATATTTTTGGGTAATGATCTGTTTTAACTTTTCTTCGGTAGTGGCAGCGAACTGTACCGCAGGGGTGTTTGTATAATAATTTTCTATATATCCTTCGTCCATTATCCGGTTGTGATGAAAGGGCGGCTCATCGGAATTCGGATTTCCGGGGGTGTTGTCCGCCACAAAATACATCGCCGATCTAATTCCGTCTATATAATAACTTTCTCCACTTCCGGAAATCCACCCTCTAACGGCAGCCTCGGCCAGTATAAATTGTACCTGGGCATAGCTGAGAATAAATACGGGCTCTCCGGCAGGTATATATTTATACCTGTTGTTAATGTCGGAATAATTTTTAGAAGCATGGATATCCTGCATCTCCGCATACACCAGCGAAGGGTCTGTTCCCTTATACGCCTCAAAATCGGAGATTTCCGCACCTGCTTCTATAAGAACGGGAGAAGGTTCTGTATAATAGAACAAACGATAATCTTCCAGTGATTTGAGATTATCGATCAGCAAATCGGATACCATAGGATATATCATAAATTGATTTCCGAGTTCGTTAAAGGGATACATCTGGTTCTGGTTCGCCGAAAACACAAGCGCAAAATTATCTTCATTTCCTTCGAATACCGGGCGGTTATTTACAATATCGTTAAATCGTTCCGTCACTTTAAGGTCAGTATCACTTGTTTTTTTATACAGGTTAATCAATACTTTCAGCGCAAAGGAATTTACCATCTTCCGCCATTTCCCGGGATCTCCGTTATAGATCATATCCCCGTCAAAAACACCACCGTCCTTAAAAAGCCTGTCTGCTTCATCGAGTTCATTCAGAATATTCAGAAATACCTCTTTTTGTGTATCGTATTCCGGTCTCAGGTTGTTTTCACGCTCTCCCTGAAGAGCATTACTGTAAGGAATGTCGCCTACCCGCATGGTAAGATCAAAAAAGGTGTAGGCCCGTATAAAGTGGCCGAGTCCTTTATATGAATTTTTAATAGCCTGGTCCATACCTTCTATAGACTCTGCATATCCCACCATTTTTTCCACATTGACCAATCTGGTCATTTTATCGAAATCGGTCCGTTCGAAATCGTTGTACTGCTCTCCCTGGGGAAATTCGCTCCACAAGATATATTTGCTTACCAGATGCGGACTCATGAATGATTTTTGGGAACTGTAATCATTTTTGGTAATATTGAGTATGAGTCCTGCCGCCAGTGTTTCGGGGCTCCCGGATGTTATGCCGTCCGGATTGGTATTTAATTCGTTAAAGTCCGTACATGCTGTAAAAGCCATTGCCGTTACAAAATATATTGCCAAACGTTTTATAGAGATTTTTTTCATGATCTTATTGTTTAGAATTATCCGGATGTCCTATATGCAGGTTAATGTTTATTCCCACGAATCGCTGTGAGGGTGAGGTGAGATCGCTGTCCGAGTTAAAGTCAGGATCGGCAAAACGGAAATCCTTGGCCCACAGGAAAACGTTCTGGGCTGTAAGCGATATCCGGGCACGGCTGAGTCCCCATCTCTCACTTACGGATTTCGGAAGCGTATATCCTATGGCAATTTCTCTCAGTTTTACAAAAGTGGCATCGGTAACCCCGAAGGTACCGTCTCCATACCTCCTGGCATATGTTTCGTAGGAAACCTTGGTTTCATTGGGCTGATATGTACGGGTATCTTCTATAATACGGCCGTACTGATCGTAGGTCACCGATCCGGAAGCTACCTGAACGCCGTTACCTACATAGGAAATATTTCCATTAACCACCTCGTCATAACGCCACTTGTTGTCACTGTCAGGATGCGCCCCCGTATCCCACATTTTATAAGAAGAATAATTGTTGAGCAATCCGCCTACCCGGCCGTCGAAGCTCAGGTGGAAATCAAAATCTTTCCAGGTAAACGAATTGGTAAAGCCCCATATGAAATCCGGATCGGAATGCCCGAATAACGAAGTGTAGTCGCTCCGTACGGGAAGTCCTCCCGAATTGTGGATGACATTGCCCTGCGGATCGTACAACCACTCCCGCCCGGTATAATTATCCACACGTCCCCCGGGCCTGGTCCATAAATTATCCGGTGAATACACCGGGTCCAGGTCTTTATAATACTGGTGTGTCTTAGCCCAGTTCACTGCTACATCCCAGCTAAAGTCCTCTTTTTTTATGATCCCGGCATTCAATGTTACCTCTACTCCCCGTCGTACCCGGGTCTCATCGGTATTTACCAGGATGGAAGTAAAGCCGGAAGATGCCGGAATAGTGGCATAGATCTGGCGATCGTAATTATAAATGTTGTAATAGGCCACGTCCAGGCTAAGCCTGTTACCGAACAGGTAAGCCGCTGTACCGATTTCCCAGGTTCTGCTCACCTCCGGCAACACATCCTCATCGTTGCGGATGGTATTCGTATACGATGCTGTGTTGTAGGTATCCCAGGCCCCGATTCCAAGATCATAATTTACATTGGTAGCATATACTCCGAGATCCTTTTTGGAAACCGTCCAGGAGCCCCTTACCTTCCAGAGATCCGTCCATTCGGGAAGTTCTGCAAGTTCATTTATCAATACACTTCCGGCTACCGACGGGTAAAAGAATGATCTTGTGGACGAAGGCAGAGACGAACTCCAGTCGTTACGCCCCGTGACATCAATAAAAACGGCATCATTCCATGCAAAAGAGGCCAAACCGAAAAGACTATTCACCTGCTTCCGGGTCCGGGAAGTATAAACATCGGGCCTTTCTACGGAATTGTTCAGGGAATATATCCCCGGGACCACAAGTCCATTCCTGGTTACACTTCTTAAAGACTGGTCTTCCCACTTATACATGGAGGCACCTGCAGTAAGATCGATATCAAAATCTCCTGTTATTTTCTTTTTACTGTAATTAAAAAGCAAATCGGTGTTCAGACTATACCCCCTGTTCTGGCCCTGGCTGAACATACCGTTGGCATGCCACCCTCTTGTAGAAAAAATTCCCGGCGGGTTTCTCCGCGTTGTTTCGTCAGAATAGAAATCGTACCCGACCCTGGCAGTAATTTTGGCATTTGTAAACGCCTTGTATGTGGAAGTAAGATTTATATTGGTCATATTCCGCTCCACTCCATTAAGTTTCTCATAAGCAATCAGGTACGGGTTATCATACCAGGCCTTATAATGCCAGTTCTGTTGCTGATTGGGGACCACCCAGTAATCCCGGTATTTCTTCAGATCGTATTCCGGTCCGGTCCACATCAATATCTGGTAAATAAACCCCTGATCACCATAACCTGCCCCGGTGGTCTGCGGTGCGGTACTCCTGTTATAGCCCACATTACCCTGTAATTCGAAATCATCGCCCAATTTCAGCTTCCCGACAATATTCATATTCAAACGGTTCAGGCGAAGGTTGGGATATTGCCCTTTATTATATACGTGAGTAAGGGAGGTTCGTACAGATCCTATCTCACCCGAACGTGCAAAACTTATATTGTTATTGGCAATAAAGCCGGGTTCCAGAAAGTTTTTGAAATTGTTCTTTCCGCGGGAGGTAAGTTCCATAACTTCCATCTGCTTGGTCTCCGGGTTCCACTGTTCTTCCATAATACCCATATCGAGTTTATTACCCCAAACATAGTCTATGGAATTATAGGCCCCACCTATACCCGCACTGTAAGAGTGCTGTACCCTGGGCAGCGCCAGGTATCCTGCAAAAATCATGTTATTACTGTTTACGGTGATACCGTTTCCTCCGCTTTTTGTAGTAATGATGATGGCTCCCCCGCTTCCTCTTGACCCGTACAATGCAGACGCCGTGGCACCTTTAAGTACGTCCATGCTCTCTATGTCATCCGGGGCTATTTCCCGAAGCGACATATTACCATAAGGCACACCGTCTACAACCAGCAAGGGATTGCTGCTGCCTCCCCGAAGACGTATGTCCGGGGCCTGGTCAAACTCCGTGCTATTCTGTATCCATAGCCCGGCAACTTTACCGGTAAGGGAAGTGGCGACATCTACTCCCTTTACTTCCTGTACGGCATCCCCGCTGACCCTTTGCACGGAGTACCCGAGTTTTTTCTCTTCCCTTTTTATACCAAGTGCAGTAACTACCACATTGTCCAATTGCTGTATGTCTTCTTTCATTACCACATTTATGACAGTACGGGACCCCACCGTTTCCTCCACCCTGCCAAAGCCGAGATAACTATAGACCAGTATGCTTTCTGTTCCCGGCACTTCGAGTTCGTAATTTCCATCGGCATCGGTCATGGTTCCCTGGGTTCCGCCCTTGACATACACCGACACACCGGGTAGCGGAAAACCATCGCCAGCCGAAATTACCTGTCCTGCTACGTTTATTCCGGCCTGTGCGGTCCCTGCACTTTTTTCGGGCTTCACATTTACACTGATTACTTTATCTACCAGTTTAAACCTCAAATCCGCAAAAACGGAAATTTCCTCCAGTAACTTTTCCAGGGAGATCCTTTTCCGGCTAACGGAAACCTCTTTGCTGTCGTTCACTATCTTTTTATCATAAAAGAAACGGAATTCGGTATGTGATTCGACAAACCTGAAGAGTTTCTCCAGTGACATATTCCGTTCATCCAGGTTCAAATAGACTTTGCCCGGATCCAGGCTGACCTGGACCTTATCAATGTTATCGTTCACAGCATAGGCCCCGAAAAACCGGAGCAGCAGTAAAAAGACATACATCCAGCCCCGGTGAAAGGAGGCGGACCGTTTGGTTCTGTTTTTCATTGTTAATTTGGTTTAGTTAATTAGTTATTATCCGGTTCACTGTTTTCATAAATTAGTACTTCTTTATCGCGAATAGTGTAAGAGACACCCGAAGTGAATTCCAGGCTTTCCATAACAGTTTCCAGGCTCTTGTGCCTGAAACTCCCGCTAATTTCCCAATGTTTACCGTCAAGCCCTTCTGTAGTTATGTTCACGTCATACCATCTCTCTGTTTTTCGGATAAACTCTTCCATATCCGTATCCCGGAAGACCAGGATTCCTTCTTTCCATCCGAATTCCTCCTCGAAGTTGAAAGCCGATATATGTGATTGTCCGAAATTGTTCTTCACCGTAAGTTTTTCTCCGGGAGAAAGGAGAAAAGATGCTTCCGGACCGGACGCAGAGGTTACCGACACCGATCCGCGTTCCAGGGCAATGTTTATTTCCTCTCCTTCATATGCTTTGACATTAAAGGCCGTTCCATGCACCCTGGTGCGTATGTCACCGCACTGTACTATGAAGCGTTTTGTAGTATCGTGTTGGACATCGAAATAAGCTTCTCCTGTGAGGGATACCTCCCTGGTGTTTCCGGAAAATTGCTGCGGGTAGCTCAGGCTGCTTCCGGCGTTCAGGACCACCCGTGAATTATCGGGAAGGTAAAAGCTCATTTTTTGCCCGTGGGGATTGTGCTTGGTGACAAGGGCTACTTCAGCAACGCCCTCTTCCGCTCCCGGAAATAATCCTGTTTTATAGAATAGTGTAACTGTCAGGAACAGGAATAAAACGGCTGCCGCTGCACGGAAAAGCATTGTTTGTGAAGGGAATATTCTCCGGATACCACCGGCCTTTTCACGGGAAAGTGCCGGTATTCCCAGAAGAATATTATCGAATACTTCCTTTTTCCGTTTCCCTGTATCACCGGGCTCCCCGAAATCTATCCCCAGTACTATTGCCCTGGCTGCATAGAAATTATCCTTTGCCTCAGGATGATCTTCCAGCCACCGGCTCCAGAAATATTCGCCGGGCTCCGAAGGATTTTTTACCCAGTTTATAAAAGTGGGGTCGGATAAAAAAAAGCTTATATCGTATTTATCATTCTTCAATATTTCTCATCTTTATCTCATAGACAAGAAAAACCTCAAAATGACATCGGTTTCTGAAGAAAAAATTTAAAAATATTTACGAAGGACCTTTATCACCTTATAGATCAGGTTCCTGGCTGACTTCACATGACGGTATCCCATAAGCTGGCACACATCCTCATAACTCATTCCCTTATAGAAATAGTAATAAACGGCCTCTCTCTGGGTTTCATTGAGTGATCTCAGGGCCCTTTCCAGTTTTTCCATCCGTTCTTTCTGCTCCTGGTGAAATATGATGAGAGATTCATGGGACACCACAATTTCGAAAGGTTCCGGGCATTTCACTTCCCTGACCGCACTTTTTTTGAGGTTCAGTATTTTGCGTTTGAGGCACTGAAACAGGAAAAGCCGGATAGAATTCCGTATTTCCGGTAATTTCTCTCGCTTGCTGCGAAGATCAATAAACATGTCCTGGATACAGTCCTCTGCCAGCGGTAATGATATATACTGTGCACCGAAGTGGCAGAGTTCTTCAAAATAGGCATCATAAATAGAAGCAAAGGCATCTTCGTCACCGGCGGTAAACCTGGCCCATAGCACTTTTTCGTCGGTATACGGCCCGACCTTGTTCCCGGGGGATGTACAGCTACCCGAACCGGCATCCTGGTGTTTCAGACGATATAACATTTAAGCGGTTTTGTTTTCAGGTTGGTTTGACTTAAAGTGCCATGAAACAAGAGTAGGTAGCCATAAAAATTCTTCCGGGGAACAGGGTATTTTCGTCAATACATTCAAAAATGTGTTCGAAAACATTTTTTGCAAGTATATAGATAAAAAATGAATAATCAAACATTTAAAATTTTAGCAAATCCGCAAACCGGCTCAAAACCCCGCCCGGATTTTCCGGAGGCAAAGATGACAGAAACCATTTAAATCAAGGTTGTGCCGGAATGATGAAAGTGTTATGATCGGGTTAAGAAAAACAACAGAAATAAAAATTTTCATTAATTCCGGTAGCTCGTCATTTTCTTTTCGGAGGTCCCGAGGGCACCACGTTTATCAAAAAAATGGATATTTTTGTGGTCCCCGTCAATCTACCCCTAATCCCTCTACAATGGAAAAAAGAGAAAAAATACTCGATGCTGCCCTGGGCCTTATCATTCGTCAGGGGCTACAGCACACCCCGATGTCACTGATAGCCGAAAAGGCAGAAGTAGGTATGGGCAGTATATATAAGCGTTTTAAGAACAAGGAAGATATCGTCAACGGCATTTATGTGAAGATCAAGGCGGAAGAAGCTGCGATGATCTTCGTCAATTATGACAAAAACAACGGCATCCGGGAAACCTTTATGGACATATACGGACGCATGATAGATTATTTTCTTCAGAATCCTTTAAAATTCAATTTCATCAGCCAGTATGCCTTTTCGCCCGTCATTGAAAAAAAGACACAGAAAAAGGCCATGTCCGGGTTTCATCCCTTTGACGAAATGTATGCCCGGGGCCTGGAGCAGGGGTTTTTTAAGGACCTTCAGGCACCACATCTTACTTATTTTGTCTTCGGTTCGGTTTGCTACTGGCTGAAATGTGCTTCGGAATTGCAAATCACGGTGGATAACAAGCTGAAAGAACAGTTCTTGCAAATGGCATGGGACTCCGTTAAGAGGTAGGGAACCTCCTCATTAACTTTTTTTTAACAAATACTGAACGAATATTCAGTCCGATCCTTCTAATTTTGGCTGTATGTCTAATTTTAAAAATCATAACAATGGCTAAAATTGCGCTAAAGGATAAAGTAACCATAGTTGCCGGTGGGGCCAAAAACCTCGGCGGGCTCATAAGTAAAACTTTTGCTAAGGAAGGATCGGATATTCTCATTCACTATAACAGTGATACTACCCGGCAGGCAGCGGAAGAAACAAAAAAAGAAGTGGAAGCATTGGGCCGCAGAGCCGTTCTTTTCCAGGGAGACCTGACCAAACCGGATAATGTAACCGAACTCTTCCGTGTTGCCAAAGATGAATTCGGGCGTGTGGACGTTGCTGTAAATACCGTGGGCATGGTCCTTCGGAAACCCATTGCGGAAACTACCGAGGAAGACTATGATACTATGTTCGGCATCAACTCCAAAGCAGCTTACTTTTTTATCAAGGAGGCCGGGAAAAACCTGGAAAAAGACGGGAAGATCATCACCATAGTTACTTCCCTCCTCGCTGCGTTTACTGACGGATATTCCACCTACGCCGGTGGTAAGGCTCCCGTAGAACACTTCACCCGGGCTGCCGCCAAAGAATTCGGGACCAAAGGTATTTCCGTTACCGCTATAGGTCCGGGCCCTATGGACACACCATTCTTTTACGGCCAGGAAACTCCGGAACGGGTAGAGTTTCACAAATCACAAGCCATGAACAGCTTTCTTACGGTCATCGAAGATATTGTACCCATCGTAAAATTCCTGGCCACAGACGGCTGGTGGATCACCGGGCAGACTATTTTTGCCAACGGAGGATATACCACACGATAATCTCACCCAAAAAACAAGGTGGACATGCGCTTCACCTTGTTTCTTTACCCGGATCTGCAGGTGTGAAGATGCTGTTTACAATTACCTTCCAAAAATTAAGTATATGGTTACCACAGCAAAAATCATTAATTCTGTTCTGATCACCGTAGCAGTGTTCATGGGACTTAAACAGGGATGGGCCATGGTTTCGGCCTCCCCGAAAATGACCGAAATGTTCGGCAAATGGAACTTTTCGCCCACAGGGCTAAAAATGCTGGGACTGGTCACCATATGCAGTGCGCTGATGATCCTGTTCTCAAAAACCTTTGTATACGGCAATGTCCTGATGGCCTCCACCATACTGCTGATTATAGGTTTTCACCTCAGGGACGGGGATTTCAGAGGAGTTGTTATTGAACTTCCGTTTCTCCTGTTGAACCTTGTTATTATATATCTCAAATATCCCTTACCTTTTAAAAATATATCTTAAGAATGCGGATATGTTCTTATCCGGGCAGACCGAAATAATCGGTCCCCTTCATATAAATCATTAATTTACCTTAACTATGGACACAAGTAAACTTACCAATGAAATTATTAAGAAAGCTTTCGAGGCACTCCAAAAAGGAGATAAAGAAACCTGGTCCTCCTTATTTACTGCCGATGCCGAATTATACGATGACGGAAGCCCTAGAAACCTTCAGGCATTTAACAATCAAGCCATCGGTCACGAGCGTTTTACCTCCATTGACAAGGTTGAAAATAACGGCAGGGATATCTATGGCCGGTTTCATTCCGATCAATGGGGAGATTTTAAAACCTATTTCAAATTTCACCTGAATCAACAGGGAAAAATATACCGACTGGACATCGGACAGGCGGATTAACAAATTTTGCCGTATTTTTACGATACCGTGAAAACAAAAGATGCTATTGCGCTTATAGAATCCGCCGGGAACAGACTGAAATCATCGGGGGACTGGGCAGACCTGGGCTGTGGAGCCGGGTTGTTTTCCAAAGCCCTGTCTCATTACCTGCCCGTTGACAGTACCGTTTTTGCCGTGGACAAAACCCGTTCTTTTACCCCGGATACCGAAAAAATCAGGTTTATAAAGGCCGATTTTGTTAATGACACCCTGCCCCTGGAGGAACTGGATGGTATATTGATGGCCAATTCGCTGCACTATGTGAAAAACCAGCCTGTTTTTCTGAAGAAGTTACACGCTTACCTGAAACCGGGTGCCGGATTTATTATTATAGAATATGATAAAACCATTCCGGTACCGATGTGGGTCCCCTACCCCGTCAGCTTTGTACGGCTCGGGCAAATATTCCACTCGCTCGGCTATACTTCCGTGGAAAAGATCGGGGAAAGAGCCTCTGTTTACGGGAACGATATGTTCTATGTCGCATTTATAGCTCCCTGACGCTTATGAAAAAAAACTATTGGAATATCCTCACCAAGAAAAAGTATGAGCTTTTGCTCGTTGCCTTGTTACTACACCTGTATATCGGTGTCTTCTTCATTAATCTCAAATTTTACGCGCATGTGGTATGGCCGTTAAACATGATATTGCTCGGAATCTTCAGCCTTGGTGTCTTTTCCTGTAAGAGCCGCGTCCGGCTGGCCATCCGGAATATTCTGTTTGTCCTTGTTGTCATCATCCCGGCAGCCTCATCCTTCCTGAAACCCGATGCCTGGTTTATGTACGTGGTAAGTATAACCCATATTGCCTTTTATATCATTATTTTTACGGAAATATTACGCTACCTGGTCAAACCAGGGAACATAAGCCTGGATATTGTTTCTGCTTCGGCCTGCGGTTACCTGCTGCTCATTGAGATCGGCATCTTTACCATGCAACTGATTTACTACGCTATTCCCGGTTCATTTACGGGGATAGACACGCATAATTTTATAACCATTTACCTGGACCTGGTCTATTTTTGCAATATAACCCTGACGACCATAGGATACGGGGACATCACACCTGCAAATCATTTTTCCAAACTGGCTACTGCCATACTGGGACTGGCAGGACAGTTTTATACCGTGGTCCTCATAGGCATTATGATAAGCAAGTACACCTCTATACAAAACAGTAAATAACCAAACCCGAATACTATGCATACCGGAAGCCATTACCGATTAAAAGAATTTTTACTGTGGACACGCCACTCTATCCTGGTGTTATCTGCCATTGCCTTCATTCCTACCTTCCTGTACGAAGTCGCCGGGTGGAAATGGCTCGGAATCCCCTGGGTCCCCGTGGCCCTTATAGGTACGGCCGCAGCCTTTATTGCCGGTTTCAGGAACAATGCCACCTACGACCGCATGTGGGAAGCCCGTAAAATATGGGGGGCTATCGTAAACAGTAGTCGCACCTGGGGAATTATGGTAAAAGATTATATCCGGGACAACGATCCGGACACGGAAAAAGATCTCCATCGTACCCTCATCTATCGCCATATAGCATGGCTGACCGCGCTACGCTTTCAACTCCGTATTCCCAAAAACTGGGAAAACGTCCACAACAAAAAGTACAACAGGGAGTACCGCAAAAAATACCCGGTTGCCGAATGGGAGACCGACCTTACGGAAGAATTGAAGCCTTACCTCTCCGAAAATGACCGGCAATACATACTGGGCAAAAAGAACCGTGCCACGCAACTTATCGCCCTGCAGTCCCGCCATCTCAAAGAACTCAACCGCAACGGGCAGCTGGATACGTTGTGCCTTGTGGAAATGGAAAACATACTGAAAGACTTTTATGTTTTCCAGGGTCAGGGCGAACGCATTAAGAATTTTCCTTATCCCAGGCAATTTGCCAGTATCAATTTATTTTTCATACGTTTGCTCGTGTGGATGCTGCCCTTTGGTATGCTTCATGAATTTGATAAACTCGGGCCGTACTGGGTATGGCTCACCATACCTTTCAGTGTTGTGGTAGGTTGGGTCTTCACCTCATTGGAACAGGTAGGGGAAAGCACGGAAAACCCTTTCGAAGGCAGCGCCAATGATATCCCCATGACTGCCCTGAGCCGTACCATTGAGATCGACCTGAGGGATATGCTGGATGAAACAGAACTACCACCTGCCATAGAGGCGGTAAATAATATATTAATGTAATTTGTTATGCAAATGGAATTAGGTAAAGTTTTTGAAAACAACAAAAAATGGATCGCAAAAAAACTGGAAACCGACGCCGGTTATTTTGAAAAACTCTCCGAAGGACAAAGCCCCGAAATCCTTTACATAGGGTGCTCCGACAGCCGGGTTACGGCCGAAGACCTGATGGGAGCCCAACCGGGTGAGGTATTCGTGCACCGCAACATTGCTAATATGGTGATCAGTATAGACCTCAATGTAATGTCTGTGGTCAATTACGCAGTAAACCATTTAAAGGTCAATCACGTTGTGGTATGTGGACATTACTTTTGCGGAGGCGTAAAGGCGGCCATGCAATCCGAAGACCTGGGAATACTGAATCCGTGGCTGCGGAATATCAGGGATGTATACCGCCTGCACAAAAAAGAGCTTAATGCTATTGAGGATGAAACCGAAAGATACAACCGCCTGGTGGAACTGAACGTACAGGAACAATGTATTAACCTCATCAAAACCGCTGCTGTACAGAAAGCCTATAAAGAACGCGGCCTTAAAGTCCACGGCTGGGTATTTGATATTCACAGCGGAAAGCTCATAGATCTCAAGATCGATTTTGACCGTCTCCTGAAAGATATTATGGAAATATACAACCTGGAGAAATAACCCTTTTCACTGCTATCGGGAAAGTAACATTTTTTCTGTCCCTTTCCCGATAGTCGTTTTTCAGGCAGAACACCTTCTGCAGGCCGATGACCGGTTAACTCAACGGCATCCGGCAACAATATTACGGAGCATTTCCCCTGCCAGCCCGGAAAATATAATTTTGTTGTATGCTAAAATTTAGTATATTCGCTATAATATATGTGCACGAACACATAATTAGATATTAAAAACAGGCAAAGAAGAACTTCCCTTTGCAAATAAAGATATGTGTGTTGAGTAGAGATCAGGTGTGGGAATATTTTGTGCATTCCTGCCCTGATCTTTTAAATTTTCACCTGTTACGGACGCTTTAAAATATGAAACGAAGAAATTTTATAGAAATTGTATCCGCAGGAACTGCCGGCATCTCTTCTTTTTTCGCCGCACCACTGCTTGCGGCTCCCGGAACTAAAAACACTGCGGTAAAGGAAGGACCGGTACTGAAGATAGCCCATATTACCGATGTCCATATCCGTCCGGAAGAAAATGCCCCGCAACGCTTCAGGCAATGCCTGAAGGAAATCGGCAATTCCGGTGTAGATTTTTTTCTCAATGGCGGGGATTCCATTTATGCTGCCGATTACGACCATATTTCCCGCGAAAGGGTAAACGAACAATGGGATATCTGGAAAGCATGTATGGAAGAAATCGAGGGGAAACGTATATACAGTTGTATTGGCAACCATGACATCTGGTGGGCTGCCCCGGACAAAAAGGATGTGATGTACGGCAAGGATTACGTGGTAAAATGCCTGAACATGCCCGGCAGGTTTTATAGTTTTTCCGAAAAAGGATGGCATTTTATTATTCTGGACGGAAATAACGATGCCGTATCCCTAGATGAGGAACAATTCCAATGGTTGGAAAAAGAACTGGAACGGCTGGAGGAAAACACGCCGGTCCTCATAATGTCGCACTACCCTATCCTGGGAGTAACCCCTCATTGGGAAGGCGGTATGCACTCCGATTACATTAAGCTCAAAGCCCTGTTTTACAAATACATGAACAAGGTAAAAATATGTCTCAGCGGGCACCAGCACCTGCTGGACGGGGTTACCTACAACGGAGTTTCTTATTTCTGCAATGGTGCCATGAGCGGGTTTTGGTGGGAAAAAGGAGATAAAAATTCCGCAGCACAAGGCTATTGCCAGGAAACTCCCCCGGGATATGCCATTCTGGAACTCTATGCCGACGGAACCTTTATCAACACTTATATTCCGCATAATTACTGAATCACCAATATCGTAACCAAATCCTCATGAAACCTCTTAGAAATCTATTTTTTTGCATAAGCCTTACCGTGTTCTTTTCCTGTAAAAACGACCGGGAACCAGTTGAGTTCACTTTCATGACCTACAATATCTATCACGGGGAGAACTATTACAAGCGGGGAGAAAGCAATATCGCCGGCATTGCCTCCGTTATCCGGGATGCCCGTCCTGATTTCATAGCATTACAGGAAGTAGACAGTATGACCATGCGCACTGCCGGATTTAACAGTGGTGAGAAAAAAGACCTTGTCAAAGAGCTTGAAACCCTTACCGGGATGCACGGCACCTTTGGCAAAGCCATCGATTACAGTGAAGGTGGCTACGGTGAAGGGCTGTTAACCGCAAAGCCGGCAAAAACCGGGGTTATTCCTTTACCTGTACCCGCAGGAGGAGAAGGGAGAGCCCTTGTATATGCTACATACATCTATGGCAAAGGAAAGAAAATCACCTTTGCCGCTACCCATCTCTGTCATGAATATGAAGAAAACCGGGTAGCACAGGTCCAGGCCGTCAATGACTTTCTCCTGAAACTGGACCATCCCGTGGTCCTTGCCGGGGATCTGAATTTTAAAGAAGATTCTGCTCCCTATGAAATTCTGCAACCTAACTGGACGGATTCGGCCAAAGCATTCGGATCTCCCACACTTACCATACCTGCGGACACTCCCCGATCGAGGATAGATTACATCTGGCTGAGCAAAAACAGCGACTGGAATATCCTATCCGTGGATGTTCGTAAAACAGATTATTCGGACCACATGCCGGTTGTTGTTAAAGTTTCCTTACGACAGTAACCCGCCAATCAATTAAATACAAAAAAAGAGCCGGACACACAATCCGGCTCTTTCCACTTACACTAACACAAATAAAATAGAGGAAAAATAGTTCTCTATCTAAATCTTCTCCTTAATTATGCGGCAGGGAGATCCCCTTTTTCCTTAACCGGAAGGGAGGATGTTCCCATCAGGAATTTATCGACGTGGTGCGCCGCTTCCCTGCCTTCGGATATGGCCCATACAATCAGGGATTGTCCTCTTCGCATATCGCCGGCAACAAAAACGTTCGGCACATTGGTCTGGTAATTTTCACCTTTGATATTGGTCCTGGCATCCTCTTCAAGTCCCAGTTGTTCTCCCAGGGTTTTCTCCGGCCCGGTAAATCCTAGCGCCAGCAGGGCCAGGTCACATGGCCATTCTTTTTCGGAACCTTCCACTTCTTTGAGCTGCGGGCGTCCGCCGGGGACTTTCACCCATTCCACTTCTACGGTTTTCAGGGCTTTTAAGTTACCCGCTTCATCTTTAATAAATTCCTTCGTAGCAATACTCCAGTTGCGGTCGCAACCTTCTTCATGTGACGAAGTGTTTTTCAGTGTAAACGGCCAGAAAGGCCATGGATTTTCAGCAGTTCTTTCCTTGGATGGCATAGGCAAGATCTCAAAATTGGTCACCGATGCTGCTCCGTGACGATTTGAAGTACCCACACAGTCCGACCCGGTGTCCCCGCCGCCGATAACAATAACGTGTTTTCCCCGGGCATGAAGGTCTTTGACCGGTTCTACCACTCCGTCTACCACTTCGTTATTTCTCTTGAGGAATTCCATAGCCTGTACCACTCCTTTGGCATCTGCCCCTGGAATGGGCAATCCTCTTCTGGCAGTAGCACCGCCACACAGTACTATAGCATCGTATCCCTTCAGTTCTTCCACATCGTAGTTAACTCCCACATGAACCCCGGTCTTAAACTCAATACCTTCTTCTTCAAGTATGGCCAGCCTGCGGTCTATGACCTGTTTTTCCAGTTTAAAATCCGGGATACCGTAGCGAAGTAATCCGCCGGCCTTTTTATCTCTTTCAAAAACAGTAACGGTATGTCCTGCCCGGTTCAGTTGCTGTGCTGCGGCAAGCCCTGCCGGTCCGGAACCTATCACCGCTACCTTTTTACCGGTGCGTTCCTTGGGCGGATCGGCTTTTATCCAGCCTTCTTTGAACCCGCGTTCCACGATATATTTTTCAATAAGCTCTATAGAAACTGGTGGATTTATAATGCCCAGTACACATGCGGACTCGCATGGTGCCGGACACAACCTGCCCGTAAATTCGGGGAAGTTATTGGTAGCGTGAAGTATGCTCAGCGCCTTGGCCCAGTTGTTCTGATACACCGCATCGTTAAAATCGGGGATCAGGTTTCCGAGCGGACATCCGCTGTGGCAAAAGGGAATTCCGCAGTCCATACATCTTCCTCCCTGCTCATTCAGTTCACTTTCCGTAAGATCTACGGTAAATTCTTCGTAGTTCTGTACTCGTTTTTTAACTTCTATATAGTCTTCAACTTTTCTGTCGTATTCCAAAAAGCCTCTTAGTTTTCCCATGGTCGTTGTCTTTTTATTGCCCTTATTTATTCCGTTAAACAGCAGTTACCCATTTACATTTGCCATTAATTCCTCACTGTCCAGTGCTTTTTCCCTGGCCAGTCTTTCCAGCGCTTTTTTGTATTCCACAGGCATTACCTTGATGAATTTGTTTCGCTGCGCTTTCCAGTCGTCCAACAGTCGTTTTGCCAACGGACTTTCGGTATGGGTATAATGGTTTTCCACCAGCTGTCTTACCTCCTCCATATCTTCGGAAGAAGGTTCTTCGAGCTCCACCATTTCCAGGTTGAAATTGTGTTCGTCCAGTTCATTGGAGCCATTGTAGATATAAGCTGTACCTCCGCTCATTCCGGCTGCGAAGTTCCTTCCTATCTTTCCGAGTATAACAGCTACCCCTCCGGTCATATATTCACATCCGTGATCACCGATACCTTCTACTACAGCTTTTGCTCCGGAATTCCTCACGCAAAACCGTTCGCCTGCTATTCCGTTGATATATGCTTCTCCGGTAATCGCCCCGTATAATGCCACGTTACCGATTATAATATTCTCTTCGGGTTTGAAAGTGGCTTTTTCCGGCACTCTTACTACCAGCTTACCTCCGGAAAGACCTTTTCCGAAATAATCGTTGGTGTTACCATTGACGACCATAGTGAGTCCGTGTGTGGCGAACGCCCCGAAGCTCTGTCCTGCAGAACCGGTAAATTTCAGGGTCAGGGTATCTTCGGGAAGCCCCTGGGCCCCATGAATTTTGGAAATTTCGTTACTGAGGATCGCCCCGGTAGTACGATTGGTGTTGTTGATAATGAAGCACTGCTCCATTTTTTCTTTCCTGTAGACTGCCGGGTGAGCCTTGCTCAGTATATCGAAATCCAGAACATTTTCCAGTTCGTGGTCTTGTTTCTTTGTATTGTATAAGTCTATATGGTCTCCCACCTGGGGCTTGTAAAGTATTTTAGAGAAATCTATCCCCTGTGCCTTGTAATGGTCTACTGCCCGGTTCATGTCCAGTTTCTCGCTTTTACCTACCATTTCGTTAATGGTACGGAAACCGAGATCGGCCATGATCTGTCGCAGTTCCTGCGCTACGAAGTACATGAAATTGATAACATGCTCCGGAGTTCCTTTAAAGTTTTTGCGGAGTTCGGGATCCTGGGTGGCTATACCCACCGGACAGGTATTCAGATGGCACGCACGCATCATAATACATCCGGATGCTACCAGGGGTGCAGTGGCAAAACCGAACTCTTCGGCCCCGAGCAGGCATGCAATGGCCACATCACGCCCTGTTTTCAATTGCCCGTCACACTCCAGTACTATCCTGTTTCTCAAATCATTCAGCACCAGTGTTTGCTGTGCTTCGGCTATTCCAAGCTCCCAGGGAAGCCCCGCATGGCGAAGAGAGGTCAGAGGTGAAGCCCCGGTACCTCCGTCATAACCGGAAACCAGAATAACATCGGCTTTGGCTTTGGCTACACCGGCGGCTATGGTACCTACGCCTACTTCGGACACCAGTTTTACATTGACCCTGGCCTCGCGATTGGCATTTTTGAGATCGTAGATCAGCTGGGCCAGGTCTTCAATAGAATAGATGTCGTGGTGCGGGGGTGGGGATATCAACCCTACATAAGGGGTCGAATTTCTTACTTTGGCTACCCATGGATATACTTTGGGTCCGGGCAGCTGTCCTCCTTCCCCGGGTTTTGCACCCTGGGCCATTTTTATCTGTATTTCCCTGGCATTGGTCAGGTAATTGATAGATACCCCGAACCTTCCGGATGCCACCTGTTTGATGGCACTGTTCTTCCAGGTTCCGTCCATATCCTTGTGGAACCTTCTCGGATCTTCACCACCTTCCCCGGAGTTGCTCTTCCCTCCGATACGGTTCATTGCAATTGCGAGATTTTCATGGGCTTCCTGGCTAATAGAACCGAAGGACATGGCCCCGGTTTTAAAACGCTTGACAATCTCGGTCCAGGGCTCAACTTCTTCAAGAGGAATAGGGTTAAGGTTTCTGAACTTGAACATGCCCCGAAGCGTCATCAGTCGTTCGCTCTGCTCATTGATGATATCTGAGTACTCTTTAAAGCTCTCGTATTTGTTGCTTCGCACCGCCTGTTGCAGTTTGGCTACGGAAGCAGGGTTGAACATGTGCCGCTCCCCGTTCCTTCGCCAACGGTAATCGCCTCCTATATCCAGGGTGAGATCGGCAGCTATTTTTTCTTTTTCAAAAGCCTTATCGTACCGCTTGCGTATTTCTTTCTCTATTTCGTAAAGTCCTATCCCTTCTACCCGCGTGGCGGTATTGCAGAAGTATTTGTCCACGAACTTTTTGTTGAGACCAAGGGCTTCAAATATCTGGGATCCCCTGTAAGAATGAAGGGTAGATATCCCGATTTTATTCATGATCTTAACAATTCCTTTTCCGATGGCCTTGTTAAAATTCTTAACCGCTTTTTCCGCACTCTCCGCAACAATATCTTCATTGGCTACGAGTTCCGCAATAATTTCGTTGACCAAATACGGGTTAATGGCACTTGCCCCGTAACCGAACAACATGGCAAAATGATGTGGTTCTCTCGGTTCTGCGGATTCTATGATGATTCCTACAGAAGACCGTTTTCCCAGTTTTTTCAAGGAATGGTGTACGAATGAACATGCCAGAATCGCGGGAATGGGCGCATATCCTTTTTCTACATTCCGGTCGGAAAGTATAATAATGTTCGCCCCTTCGTCCACCGCTGCGGATATTTCGGAAATAATGGTTTCCAGCCTGGATTCGAGCCCGTTCAATCCTTTATCTACTTCATAGAGTACGGAAATCGATCTGGCTTTAAAATCCGGATGTTCTATATATTTGATCTTATCGAGGTCCTCGTTGGAAATCACGGGGTTCTGAATCCGGAGTTTTTTTGCCTGTTCCGGCACAACATCAAATATATTTCTGTCTCCCCCGATGGAAAGGCTTATATCCGTTACGATCTCTTCCCGTATACCATCCAGTGGCGGATTGGTAACCTGGGCGAAGAGTTGTTTAAAATAGTTATATAGCAACTGTGGTTTTTCCGAAAGTACGGCGAGGGGGGTATCGAATCCCATAGACCCAATAGCTTCCTTACCTTCGGTGGCCATCGGGGTGATAATGGTTTTGATATCTTCCAGTGTATAACCAAAAAGTTTTTGCCTCGTGTGGATATCCTCTTTTTCCACGGGCGTTTTGTTTCCCGTATAAGGAATACTCGCCAATGGCAGAAGGTTCTCATCCAGCCATTTGCGGTAAGGCCTCTGAGAGGTGATTTCTTTTTTCACTTCTTCATCCCCTACAATACGGCCCTCGTTCATATCCACCAGGAACATACGCCCAGGTTCGAGACGACCGTGGTATTCCACATTTTCCGGTTTTATGTCAATAACCCCGGTTTCCGACGACATGACTACATACCCGTCTTTGGTCACCGTATACCGGGAAGGACGCAGTCCGTTCCTGTCCAGTAAGGCGCCTATATAGTTCCCGTCAGTAAACGGAATGGAGGCGGGACCGTCCCATGGCTCCATAATACAGGCGTTATACTCGTAGAATGCCTTTTTGGTGTCGTCCATGGACTGATGCTTTTCCCAGGCTTCGGGCACCATCATCATCATGGCTTCCGGCAAGGACCTTCCGGTTTGCAGCAGTAGTTCCAAAACCATGTCCATAGAAGCCGAATCGGACTTACCTTCCAGTACTATGGGAGGGATATCTTTCAAAGTATCGCCGAAAATCTCGCTTTTGAACAGTTCTTCCCGGGCCTTCATTCTGCTCAGGTTCCCTTTAAGGGTATTGATCTCCCCGTTATGGCACATATACCGGAAAGGCTGGGCCAGGTCCCAGGTGGGGAATGTATTGGTAGAGAACCGTTGGTGCACCAGAGCGAGTTTGGTCACCACATCGGGCTCGTTAAGGTCTTTGTAATACCTGTTTATATCCTGCGGCATTAACAGCCCTTTGTAAATAATGGTTGTAGTGGACAGACTGGAGAAGTAAAAGTAATCTGCCTCCGAAAAATTGGACTGAAGCACCTGGTGTTCCGCAATTTTACGGGCAGCGTATAACCGGGCATTGAATTCGCTTTCGGAAAGGTCTTGCCCGTTTTTGCCCACAAATACCTGCATAACGGTTGGTTCGGACTCCGCCGCTATTGCCCCGATACAATCGTGATCTACCGGAACTTTTCTCCAACCTATAATGTGCAATCCCTGTCTGGCTATGTTCTCTTCAAATATCCTGGTACATACTTTAACCTGGTTAGCGGATTTGGGCAAAAAAAGCATCCCGACGGCATACTCTTTGTATTCGGGAAGTTCAAAGCTACATGCTTTCCTGAAAAAATCATGGGGTATTTCAATAAGTATACCTGCACCATCTCCCGTTTTGCCGTCCGCACTAACAGCTCCTCTATGTTCCAAACGGATAAGGATATCCAGGGCCTTATGAATAATATCATTGGTCCTTTTCCCTTTCAGGTTACAAATAAAACCTGCTCCGCAATTGTCATGTTCAAACTCCGGGGAATAAAGTCCTTGCTGCTTAAGTTTCATATCTCTTAGTGATTGGTGTTAAAAAATCATCAACGAAATTAACACATCTACATAAAATTACACATAGGATTTTAGAATTGACACAAATTAATTCGTGTTTCTTAAAATATCATTGATGATAATCCAAAAAGATTACTCAGAGCAGAGGAAATTACAGATATGCTATTTTGACTCCCGTTTCAGAGGGCACCCCCATCTAAAACGAGCTTTAAAGAACAAAAAACAATATTAAAACCAAAACACCCTACCAAAAAACAGAAAATAACAATTAATAAATGAATAAAAACAAAAACACCCCCTATAAATTCAGGGCAAACAAAAATAAAAAAGGAGAAAAAAACCGTAAATACAGTTCTTTTCTCCACAGGAAGTATTTTCTATATAAAAAGGAGCACTAAAAAAATAAAAACCAAACGGAAGGAATTATCCTGCATAAACACAGTAAATTCCTTACTTCATCTATCTCTACTCTACTGCCAACCTCCTCCAAGGCTTCGGTACAATTCTATATTGGCAAGCAGTATTTGCATTTTTATATCGATAAGTCCCAGTTCACTATCCAGGGCATCACTTTGTGCTGTGATAACCTCCAGATAATTGGCAAAACCACTTCTAAAGAGGAGGGCAGCATCCGTAACTCCCCGCTGGGTAGTATTTAATCGTTCCTGTGTAAGGACGTATTCCTGCTCCAGTTTATCCAGGGTTATCATGGCATCTGATACCTCTCTCACCGCATCGAGAATCGTCTCCTTGAAGTCCAGCTGGGCCAGCTGCCGTCTCGCCAATGCCTTTTTGTAATTCGTCTTCAGTTTTCGTTGTTGGAATATCGGCTGAAAAATAGCGCCGTTTATCAGGGCAAATAAGGATTCCGCCGGGGTTGAGAACAGCTTATTCGCCTTATAGGAATCGAGTCCCATACTGGCATCGATAGTAAGGGTAGGATATTTTAACGCCTGGGCGATACCCACTTCTGCATTACTCATTATTAATTCATATTCCGAGGCGGCCACATCGGGTCGGTTTTGCAGGAGTTCCATAGGCACCCCCGTGTTATATTTCCCCTTGAACTCGGCATTGTCCAGATGTCCGCGGATTTCTATGCGTTGCGGTTCTCTTCCCAGCAGGGCATTCAGCCTGTTTTCCTGAAGCGCATACTCACGTTCTATTTGCGGTATAAGCGCTTCAAATCTCAGTTTTTGTGATTTGGTCTGGCGTACAGCTAGCGAGGTAGCCTCTCCGGCCTCGTACTGCAGTTCAACAATTCGCAGTGTATTTTCATTAAGATTGAGGTTCCGTTCTGCCACTGCCAGTTCTGCCTTGAGCTTTAGCAATTCGTAATACGTAGAAGCTACTTCTGCGACCAATGCCGTCTGCACTGCCTTTTTAAACTCCTCGCTTTGCATGTAAGCCGCACGGGCGGCATCTTTTTTCCAGCGAAGCTTTCCCCAGAGCCCCACTTCCCAGCTGGAACTAACTCCTATATTATAAGACAGGCGCTCCGTATACATACTGGTTGGCGGATTCTCCCCGTGAATCCTTCGCCCTCGATTGGAACCGTAATTATTGTGGTTCAAGCTCCGATAATCTCTAGTATAACCGGGCCCGGCTCCAAGCGAAGGGTAAAAACTGGCCCTGGCCTGCAACAGGTCTTGCCGGCTCATTTCCAGAACCTGGACCGTCCTCTGCATATCTATATTATTGGCCAGTGCAGTATCGATCAAAGAAACCAGATCATAGTCCCCGAAGAACTCTATCCACTTCATCCTCGCCAGAGGAATACTGTCCAGGCTATCCGCAGCAATACTATCCAGCCTGCTTACACTTCCGTGATACTCTTCCGGAAGCACATCAAAATCGGGTCTTTTATAGGGGTCTCCTACCTTACAGCCCGTTACGGCTGCCAGGAGAAAAACCACAATGCCTAGTTTTTTTATGTTTGTTAACAACATTTACCTTATTGTTTTGATCTTCAATTAGTTTTCAAAAAACTGTCCTAAATTTAATACTCACAACTACTCTTCGTCTTCCGTAATTTCCACTTTAAACCGATCCTGTAGTTCCTGGAATATATAAGCCAATACGGGAATAAAAATAATTCCGAGGAAAATACCGAAGATCATTCCTCCGGCAGTACCTATACTCACAGACCTCGTACCTTGCGCGGACGAGCCTACGGAGAACATCAAAGGTACCAATCCTGCCGTAAAGGCAAAGGAGGTCATCATAATGGGGCGTATACGCAAAGCACAGGCTTCTATAACCGCATCTATCACCTGTAATCCGGCCCTTCTTTTCTGGGCAACGAATTCCACAATAAGGATAGCATTTTTGGCCAACAATCCAATGAGCATAATAACACCTATCTGCACATAAATATTATTGTCTACCCCCGCCAGATTAATTGCTGCAAATACCCCGAGTATACCCGGTGGCAGGGAAAGGATTACCGCCATCGGTAACCAGAAGCTCTCGTATTGTGCAGATAATATAAAGTAAATCAATACGATGCTGACAATGAATACCAGAATAGTATCGGACCCGGATTTTCTCTCTTCCAGGCTCATCCCTGTCCATTCGAAACCGAGGTTTGCAGGCAGTTTTTCTTCACTAAGTTCTTCGATGGCACTCATTACATCCCCGGTACTGTATCCTTTGGCCGGAGTGATATTTATCCTGGCGGCACTATAGAGGTTATACCGGAATACCGTTTCAGGGCCGAATGTCTGCTCCAGTCTTACGAAAGCACTCAGCGGAACCATTTCTCCCTTGTCGTTCTTAACCATTATGGAGTTGATGGCTTCCGGAGTTTCCCTGTATTGAACATCGGACTGCATATACACCATATACTGACGGGTAAAACGGTTAAAATCTCCCACCCTTGTACGTCCGAAATTAGACTGCAGGGTAAACATCATTTCCTTAACACTTACGCCAAGCGCTTTGGCTTTGTCATAGTCGATCTCAATCCGGAGTTGAGGAAAATTGGTGTTAAATGATGTAAAAGCCTTTTCTATTTCCTTACGGGCCGTAAGTTCACGGATGAATTGGTTAATCAAAAGACCGAATTCTCCCATATCGCCATCGCTCATGTCCTGGAGTACGATCTGCACCCCGTCGAAATCACCAAAACCCTGTACGGTAGGCCTCGGATACATATTCACCTTGGCCTCACTGACCACTGCCATTTTTTCCGTCAGGTGTCGTATTACTTCTTCGATATTTCTTATTTTCCCTCTATCTTCTATGTCTTTTAGCATAACGTACCCCAAACCTGTAGAAGAACTTTCGGATCCGTCTACAATATTATACCCGGAAACCGTATTCACACTAGATACAGCTTCTTCTGCCTGAAGAATAGAATCCATTTCTTTAAGAACCTCACTGGTCCTGTGAAGGGAAGATCCTTCCGGCATGGTCAAGGCAAAAATGAGAAAGTTATCGTCCTCTGTCGGGACAAATCCCTTAGGGGTACGGTTAGACAAGAAAACGGTAAGCAATGCTACCAGTACCAGTGCCCCCATAACCCACCATTTATGCAACAAGGACCATTTGACCACTTTTAAATACTTTTCCGTAAACTTATCGAAAAGAGAATCGAATTTCTTCAACCCTTTGTCACGGACTTTTTTCGCCTTTTGTAATTTTCTTGAGTTACTGATACGCTGTATTATGGTTTCTTTACTCGTATCTCCTTCTTCCTCTTTCCCTTTTTTCAGGATCAAAGCACTTAATACCGGTACCAGGGTAAGCGCATTTATTGCGGATATCAATACCGCAAAAATAATGGTATAGGCAAACTCCTTATAGAATACCCCTACCGGTCCTTCGAGAAATCCTACCGGCAGGAAGACAGCTGCAATAACAATAGTAATGGAGATAATAGCACTGGTAATTTCATTCATGGCCGCATTTACGGCTTGTTTTACTCCCATGCCGTGATCTTCCATTTTTTCATAAATAGCCTCGATAACCACAATAGCATCATCCACCACTATACCTATGGCCAGTACTATAGACAGCATGCTGAGCACATTCATTGTAGCCCCGATAAACTGCAAAAAGAAAAAGGTACCGATCAGGGAAACCGGAATGGAAATTGCGGTAATAATAGTAGCCCGGAAATCCTGCAGAAAGATAAATACCACGAGGAATACTAAAATAAAGGCCTCTATCAGTGTCTTTTGCACGTGGTGCATGGATTCGTCAATCTGGTCACGTACACTATATGAAATACTGTAATCCATGCCTTCAGGAAAGGCTTTGGCCTGCTTTTCCAAAACCGCACGTACTCCTTCATCAATTTCCACAGCATTCGCTCCCTGCTGTTGTACGATATCGATGGTTACAGCCGATTTACCGTTCAACTTGTTATCACTGGCATAATTCGTAGCGCCGAATTCCAATCTTGCCACATCCTTGAGATGTAGTTGCGTTCCGTCTTTTTCCGTTTTTATAACGAGGTTTTCGTATTGTTCGGGCTCACTAAAACGCCCATCGTGTTTTAATACGATTTCGAATACTTCATCTGAATTTTCCCCGAACTTTCCGGGTGCCCCCTCGAAGCTCTGGTCTCTTACCTGATTATACACATCCCGGGGGGTCAGCCCGTACACAGCCAGTTTTTCCGGATTAATCCATATCCTCATGGCATAATCCCGGGAACGCAATATAGATGCTTCCGCTATACCGCTTACCCTCTTGAGCTCGCGCCGGATCTTCATTCGGGTATAAGCATTGAGGAAAGTTTCATCATAAGTACCGTCTTCGCTGTAGATATTGATGGTCATCAACGTCCCTTTCAATCGCTTCAGTACTACAATACCAGCCTCCACTACCTCCGGGGGAATCTGTTCCATAACCTGAGAAATACGGTTCTGTACTTCTACTGCCGCTGTGTTCGGATCCGTTCCCGGTTCGAAATATACTGTAGAGCGCCCTCTACCGGAGCTGGTCGCGGTAGAATTGATATAGCTCATATTTTCTGCTCCGTTTATAGCTTCTTCCAGGGGGACCAATACGGATTTCGCCACGGTCTCGGCATTAGCTCCGGGATAATATACCTGTACACTTACACTGGGAGGCGCTATTTCCGGAAAACGTTCTACGGGAAGTTTAAAGATACTTGCTGCTCCGGCCAGCACCAGCAATATGGAAATCACCATCGCAAATACGGGCCTCGTCAAAATTTTTTTTATCATTACTACCTCGTGGCTTTATCGGTCAGTTTACATTCCTCACCCCATCCGGAACATACAAAATGTAAATTTCCCGTAATTAATCAATGTTTTTAGTAAAAAAATACAGAAATATATCACTCATTTGTAGATAGCAGTCTTCCCTGCTGTATGGGCTTCACCTTAACCCCGTCGGTAAGATTGTCCAGGCCGGAAATTACCAGTCTGTCTCCGGGAGAAAGACTTCCGGACTTAACAATGTATTGTTTGCCGGACCTTCCTTCTATCTCTACTTCCTTACGCTCAACCGTATTATCTTCTTTCAGTGTATATATAAACCTTTTGTCCTGCACGGAAGTTGTCGCTCCCTGGGGAATCAAAATAGCCTTGGGATAGATTTGCTCCATCAATATCTTGCCGGTATTTCCCGACCTCAAGAGGGTATCCGGGTTATGGAATTTTGCACGAAGTGTTATGGAGCCGGTAGAACGGTTTATTTGTCCGGAAGTAGCATCCACTACACCGGCGTGATCATAAATAGAGCCATCTGCAAGCACCAGCTTCACATCCGAACTAATCCGCCTGGAAGTAGAATCCTTTTTCATTCTTTCGTAGTACAGGTAATCGGATTCACTCATAGAGAAGTAAACATACACGTCATTTACATTCGACAATACTGTAAGAGGTTCACTGTCGGTCTGTTTCACCACGTTCCCCACGGACTTCGGAAATCTTCCTACAAACCCGTTAACAGGTGCTTTGATAGTCGTAAATTCCATTTTGATCCGCATGTTGGCAGCCATTGCTTCTGCCCGGTCAAGTGAAGATTTTGCCACCTCATAATCTGCCTGGGCGGTTTTCTGCTGTACCTCGGAGATCACTTCATTGTCTATAAGAGGCTGTAAACGGTCCAATTCCGTCTTTGCCTTTCGTAATTTTGCCTGTTCCAATGCCACATTAGCCTGCGCATTTTTCAGGTCCTCAAGATAAGGTTGCTGGTTCACCTTGAAAAGCGGCTGTCCTTTCTTTACAAAGTCCCCTTCATCAACAAAAATCTCTTCCAAAATCCCATCCACCTGGGGACGTATCTCTACATCCTCTACTCCTTCTACCAACCCTAAATAATGTGTTTTTTCCGAAGCCGACTCTTCCTCCAGAGTAATTACGGGAAGAGGGATGCCTTCGTCCTCTTCTTCTTTCTCCTTACAAGCTGTAACGGAAAGGGCAAGCAAAAGAACAAATAATAATGGAAATCCGGTGCCAAATAAGGTGTTAGTTTTCTTTTTCATCTTAATTTATATGAATATAAGCAATTTTAGGTTCATCCTAGTAACAATATAAGTGCCACATTATACCAAACCCCTTCCGTCAACATAAAAAATACTGAATAACAACAATTTACAACAAAATCTCCTCTTTCACAAATTAAATATAGTGTATAAATCCTGAGAATCAACGAGGGATAAATGTGTAAATTTTACCCACTTCTGTCATACCCATCCCTCTCATACGCGTGTTTCTTATTGTTACCGGTAGTAGCAATGAAACCCGCATATACAGCCAAAAGATTATTTGTGAATGAAATTTAACCCGCTATACATTCTTAAAAAACTTCTCACCTTTTGCCTGTCCACTGATGAAACAGAATTGACCTCAGGAAGGTTCACCCCGGTCGGTCCCGTAACCCCGGATCAGATATCGTTGCGCTGGATATTATGTCTCGCCGGAAAAATAAAGACCGCAAAGCCGGTTTGCGGAATACCTGTTGAAGTGACCGGGAATGTAATGAAGAACGTTACAGTATATCACATTCTACAATCCATCTTGTCATTACTCCTGGTAAAGAAGGGCAACAGCACTTTTTGACCACAAGACCTCTTATTTACCGGATTGACGAATATTATTCACAGTGGATCGGTGACATTACAGCTTTTCTTTTTCAAATCATAACGTACAGGACAGATCAGCTGCCTTTCGCAATTGTCAACTCAAAACCAAGAATACCTATATTATTAAATATCAATAAAATAATGTATAGTCTTTACACACTTTCACACCCGGTACACACGGAATATTACACATATTACATTTTCGCCTCTTTATACCAAAACACAATAAACGACTGTAAATCAAATTGATAAACAAGATTATCAGGGACCTTCCGAAAGCTGGCATCAAATTTTCAATATACCAGACACAAACAAAGTTTAACCTTAAAATCTTAATAGTCATGAAAAAGTTATTTTTAGCCGCAGCATTGGTTTTTGGAGGATTTGCTACCCAGGCAGCAACTACCATAGACACTAACGACAACACGGTAATTGCAGTTAATCAGGAAGAATTTACAGAAATTTCTACCGATGAAGTTCCTTCTGCCATTACAGAAGCTTTAGAAAGAGATTATGCCGGAGCCACCATAGACAAAGCTCACAAAAATGAGGCAAATGAATACAAGCTGGAAATTACCATGGGTGAACAAACAGGTGTACTTTATGCTGACGAAAACGGAGAATGGATACAAAAGTAATTCGTCCTTCATATTAGAGTAAAAATAAAAGGGTTGCAGAGATGCAGCCCTTTTATTTTTTAAGGTATCTCTTTCTTCTCAATCCTTTAAAAGACTTCTGGAGATCACTATTTTCTGGATTTCCGAAGTCCCTTCGTAGATCTGGGTAATCTTTGCATCACGCATCAGCCGTTCCACATGATATTCCTTCACATAACCGTTACCGCCATGTATCTGTACCGCTTCTATTGTGGTATCCATAGCTACCTGCGACGCATACAGTTTTGCCATTGCCCCTGACAGGTCATAATCTTTCCCGTTATCTTTATCCCAGGCTGCTTTCAGTACCATATGCCGGGCTGCTTCTATCTGGGTATACATATCGGCCAGCTTAAAGGCAATGGCCTGGTGATTGCATATTTCAGTACCGAAAGCCTTTCTTACTTTGGAATACGCTCTGGCCAGTTCATAGGCACCGGATGCAATTCCCAATGCCTGGCTGGCAATACCTATACGCCCCCCGGCCAGGGTTTTCATGGCAAATTTAAATCCGAAACCATCTTCTCCTATACGGTTTTCTTTAGGCACCTTTACATCATTAAATATCAAGGAGTGCGTATCACTACCGCGAATACCCAGTTTCTGTTCTTTGGGGCCTATCTCAAAACCTTCCATTCCTTTCTCGACAATCAAAACATTGATGCCGTGATGTTTTTTACCGGCATCCGTCTGGGCTATAACGAGGTAAATACTCGCAGTTCCTCCGTTGGTAATCCAGTTCTTGGTACCGTTGAGGATATAGTAATCCCCTTTATCAATCGCAGTCGTTTTTTGAGACGTCGCGTCACTTCCCGCCTCGGGTTCGGACAGGCAAAAAGCCCCCAGGATCTCTCCCTTTGCCAGACGAGGCAGGTATTTTTGTTTCTGTTCCTCCGTACCATAATGTTCCAGTCCCCAGCAGACCAGGGAATTGTTTACACTCATCACCACCGAGGCAGAGGCATCTATCTTGGATATTTCCTCCATGGCAAGAACATAAGATACCGTGTCCAATCCACTACCTCCGTAATCCGGCGAGACCATCATCCCCAAAAATCCCAGTTCTCCCATTTTACGGATCTGCTCCGCAGGGAACTTTTGTTTTTCATCTCTTTCTATAACGCCGGGCAGCAATTCATTCCGGGCAAAATCCCTCGCTGCATCACGGATCATAAGCTGTTCTTCTGTAAATGTAAAATCCATTTTTATATAATGCTTATTTGTTTCATAACACACAAATTAATGAAAAATATGTATAAAAAACTGCTTTTGCAGGGTACAAAATTAATTTTTCACAAAAAACCATCTCAATTTTTATACAGAACTCATTTGAACTTGCTCCATAATCTGCTATAATTTTCTTTATTTTATGCCGGAGAAAAAAATAGCACTCCTTACATACAACATAAAAATAATACATAAATACTTTACCGGATCGTGTTTTTTGCATGACCGGACTTAAAAACTAACTACACTAACTCAATTAACATGGAGGAAATTATTAAAAGTATTAATGCCATTGTGTGGAGCAATGCCCTGGTTATTCTATGTCTCGGTGCGGGCATTTATTTTTCGGTAGTGACCGGATTTTTACAGGTACGGTATATCCGTGAAATGGTAAAACTCCTTTTTGCCAAGGAATCTTCCAATAAAGGGGTCACCTCATTCCAGGCATTTGCCATAGCAATCTCCGGCAGGGTAGGGACCGGTAATATTGCCGGGGTTGCGACCGCAATTGCTTCCGGGGGTCCGGGCGCTGTTTTCTGGATGTGGGTCATTGCCTTACTCGGAGCGGCTTCGGCCTATGTAGAAGCTACCCTGGGGCAGATATACAAAGAAGTAAAAGACGGGCAGTACCGCGGGGGGCCGGCGTTTTACATTGAAAAAGGGCTCAAAACAAAAGCATTCGGTGTTCTCTTCGCAGTTGTAACCATTGCATCTACGGCTTTTTTTCTCCCCGGTGTACAAAGTAACAGTATCGCTCAGGGAATAGAAGAAGCATTCCGTTTTCCCGTATGGGCAACCGGTATAGGTATTTCTGTTTTGCTTGCCCTTATTATTTTCGGGGGGATAAAAAGAATCAGTAAAGTAGCCGAGATCGTCGTTCCTTTTATGGCTATAGGCTATATTCTAATGGCACTGATAGTCATTGGAATGAATATAGAAAAAGTCCCGGAAATGTTCTCGCTCATCTTTCGTTCAGCTTTCGGGGCGGAAGAGATGTTTGCAGGGATTTTCGGTTCTGCCATCGCATGGGGTGTCAAAAGGGGGATATACTCCAATGAAGCCGGCCAGGGGACAGCCCCTCATGCTGCGGCTGCGGCAGAAGTAAGTCACCCCGCCAAACAGGGACTCGTACAGGCTTTTTCCGTGTATGTGGACACTCTTTTCGTCTGTACTGCCACTGCTTTAATGATATTATTTACCAATTCCTACAATGTAAAACATCCGGATATAAAAAATGAGTTCATTGTGCAGAACCTCGACAAAAACGTAGAGGCCGGGCCGGCCTTTACACAAGCTGCCATTGCCCATCATTTCCCTACGGTAGGAGCTGCTTTTGTTGCCATCTCCCTCATGTTCTTTGCCTTTACGACCATAATGGCGTACTACTATATCGCCGAGACCAATCTCAGTTACCTGGACAGGAAAGGTTCGCAAATCAAACTACTTATTTTACGCCTGGTGCTCTTGTTTTCCGTATTTTACGGCTCCGTAAAAAGCGCCCAGCTCGCCTGGGATATGGGCGATATAGGTGTGGGTCTGATGGCCTGGATAAATATTATCTTTATCCTCATACTCCAAAGGCCGGCCCTGAAAGCCCTGAAAGATTACAAGGAACAAAGAAAAAAGAAAAAAGACCCGGTATTCGATCCGGAAAAACTGGGAATCCGGAATGCAGATTTCTGGAAGACCTATAACAGGAAGGAAGAAAACTAAAATAGCCATTTATTTACTTTAAAACACACAATCAATGAACTCATTTAAACTTTTTTAATAGAAGCGAAAAATAGCAATTTTTGTTCCACAGGCA
>NZ_RJTM01000111.1 GCF_003725735.1 Sinomicrobium pectinilyticum
CATTTTGCAGCCAATTAAGGAAAGTTTAAACGAGTTCAATACTTAAACTACACAAAAAACAGATGAAAGAGTTACTTAAACAGTACGAAAGCAAGGCCCCGGAAATTGTTTTTCACTGGCAGGACCAGGAAACAGAAGCGGAAGGCTGGACCGTCATCAACTCGCTCCGCGGCGGTGCAGCAGGTGGCGGAACCCGGATGCGAAAAGGGCTGGACGTTAACGAGGTGCTCTCCCTCGCCAAGACCATGGAAGTGAAATTTACCGTATCCGGACCGGCAATCGGGGGAGCTAAATCCGGGATCAACTTCGACCCGAAAGACCCGAGGAAAAAAGGGGTCCTGGAGCGATGGTACAAAGCCGTTTCCCCGCTGCTGAAAAGTTATTACGGGACCGGTGGCGACCTCAATGTAGACGAAATTCACGAAGTAATCCCCATCACCGAGGATTGTGGGGTATGGCACCCGCAGGAAGGGGTATTTAACGGGCATTTCAAACCCTCCGAAGCCGATAAAATAAATCGCATCGGACAGTTACGCCAGGGTGTCATTAAAGTCATCGAAAGTGATAAATTTTCTCCGGATACCCGAAGGAAATACACCGTAGCAGATATGATCACCGGTTATGGAGTGGCCGAAGCCGTACGGCACTATTACGATATATACGGCGGTACTGTCGAAGGCAAAAAAGCCATAGTACAGGGATTTGGCAATGTAGGGGCCGCCGCTGCCTTTTACCTCGCACAAATGGGTGCTAAAATTGTGGGTATCATGGATGTCTCGGGCGGGGTAATTAGTGAAGAAGGCTTTTCTTTCGAAGAAATCAAAGCTATGTTCCTCGCGAAAAACAGCAACAATCTGGTACACGAAAATGCTATTTCGTTCGAGGAAATGAACGAAAAAATATGGGGGCTGCATGCCGAGATATTTGCCCCTTGTGCAGCATCCAGGCTTATCACCAAAGACCAGATCACACAACTTATAGATTCCGGGCTGGAGGTTATTTCCTGCGGCGCCAATGTTCCCTTTGCCGATAAAGAGATATTTTTCGGTCCTATTATGGAATATACCGATAAACAGGTAAGCCTGATACCGGACTTTATCTCCAATTGCGGCATGGCTAGGGTTTTTGCATACTTTATGGAACGAAGAGTAGCCATGAACGACGAGGCCATTTTTACAGACACCTCTGCTGTTGTAAGGAAGGCACTCCTGCAGACTTTCAAACAAAGTGCTTCAAAAACGAATATAAGCAGTACTGCATTCGAGATAGCATTACGCCAACTCGTGTAATGCATTCCGGAAAAACAATTTTCAGCGCCATAAAAGAATTGCCCCCGTACCTATCAGGGGGTTCTTCTTTTTAATTATCTTTGGTGCAGAGAAGCAGCCGGGTCAAAAAAATCGAACTGTTGTCATCAAACGGAACCGGGATAAAAAAACAGGTACCGGAACGGGTTTGCCCGAACATGATGAGAACAAGCTATAGGCAAACAGCCTCCGGACAGCTACGATATTACGGGAAATATAATTTTATGCACGCTTAATCGTTTTAATATCAAAAACATTTTATCATATGATGCTATTTCAAGACGTTGCTCAGAATGTGGCCGAAGAAGCTCTATCTGAGGAAAAAACCCTCTCTATTGCAGATCTTATTGTCAGTGGCGGTCCGGGGAGTATTATAATCGTGTTGATACTTTTTATACTGCTTTTTGTTGCACTTTACATTTACTTCGAACGGATATTTGCCATCAAAGCTGCTTCACAGATCGACAAAAATTTCATGAACCAGATCAGGGATCACGTAAGCAACGGCAAACTTGAAGCAGGGAAGAACCTCTGCGCACAAACAGATGCCCCTGTGGCCCGGCTCATAGAAAAAGGCATCTCACGAATAGGCAAACCTCTGGAAGATATCAACAAGGCCATAGAAAACGCCGGTACCCTGGAGGTCTATAAACTTGAAAAAAACGTCAGCATTCTTGCCACCGTAGCCGGTGCGGCTCCCATGATAGGTTTCCTGGGTACCGTAATAGGTATGATTATTGCATTTCACGAAATGGCCACCAGTGGCGGACAGGCGGAGATCGGGGCCCTTGCATCCGGTATATACACGGCAATGACCACAACGGTTGCGGGCCTTATTGTTGGTATTATTGCTTATATCGGTTATAACCACCTGGTGGTACGTACCGATAAGGTAGTGCACCAAATGGAGGCCAATGCCGTGGAATTCCTGGATTTACTGGACGAACCGGCTTAGATATAAACGAAGGCAGAAATACAGAATCGGTAGGCATATAGCTACTGATTTAAAACATTATTACAGTGAAACCGACATGTTTAAAAAAATCATTCAATATACAGAGGGATGAACATTTTACACATCAAAGGTTCCGTGTAACCGCTGAAAAACAATAAAATAAGCATATGAAATTAAAAGGAAGAAATAAAGTATCGCCGGAATTCAGCATGTCTTCCATGACAGATATCGTATTCCTGTTGCTGGTATTCTTCATGCTTACTTCCAGCGTTCCGAATGCCCTCGATCTGCTGCTGCCAAAGGCCAAGGGAAAATCCACCAATGTGCAGAACGTGTCCGTAAGTATTAACAAAAAGCTGGAGTATTACCTGGACAACCTGAAAGTCAACCCGGAATTCCTGGAAACCGAGCTCAAAAGAAAACTGAAAGACCAGGAGACCCCGACGATCATACTCCGGGCCGAAGAAGGTGTCCCTATCGAAAAAGCAGTTGACGTTATGGATATAGCCAACAGGAACAATTATAAAGTAATCCTGGCGGTAAGACCTAAATAGAATTATGTCGTTTCTGGATACAAAACATAAAAAGAAATCATTTACACTTACCACGGTATTGCTGGCAATTCTTGTGGCGTTATTGTTTTTTATAGGCTTACACTACATGGACCCTCCTCCTGAAAACGGCATTACAGTCAATTTCGGAATGACGGAATTCGGATCGGGCGATGTACAACCACTGGAAAAAATAAAATCTGCCCCCGAAGAAAAGGTCGAGGAAGAACAGCCCGAAGAAACCACAACGGATGACGCTCCCGCCGAAGTGGAGAAACCACAGGAAGAAGTACTCACTGATGACAAAGCCGAAGATGCGCCTGTTATACCTCCTAAAAAAGAAGAAAAGAAACCTGTAGTAAAGGAAACTCCGAAACCTGCCGAAGAAAAACCCAAAGAAGAGCCCAAAAAGCCTTCCAAATCTACGTCGGATGCCCTATCCAATATACTCAATGGTCCCAAATCGGACGGAACGGAAAGTAAAGGAGAGGGAGATGACAACAAAGCGGGGGACAAAGGGAACCCTGACGGAGATCCTTATGCGAGCAGTTATTACGGAACACCAGGCTCCGGATCTGGAGGTGTAGGTTACGGGTTGAGCGGAAGATCGTTGCTGTCAAGAGGAAAAGTACAGCAGGACTGTAATGAAGAAGGCCGCGTGGTCGTAAAGATCGAAGTGGATAAAAACGGGAACGTTATTGACGCGGTTCCCGGTGTAAAAGGAACCACCAACAACCACCCCTGCCTGCTGGAACCGGCAAAGAAAACCGCATTTATGTTTAAATGGAACCAGGACGCCGATGCTCCTTCACGCCAGATCGGATTTGTGGTGGTTAATTTTAAACTCGGAGAGTAACAGACTTGTTGTTAATTCTAAATTATTCCCGTTTTCATGACATACCAGCAAGTGCTGCAATGGATGTTCGGCAGACTTCCCATGTACCAGCAGCAAGGAAAGACAGCCCTTAAACACAAACTGGACAATATCCGGGATTTCTGTGACCATCTTGGAAATCCGGAAAAAAAGATAAGAACCATTCATATTGCCGGCACCAACGGAAAGGGTTCTGTAAGTCATATGCTGGCATCGATATTGCAGGAAGCCGGTTACAAGACCGGCCTGTACACCTCTCCTCACCTTAAGGATTTCAGGGAACGCATAAAAATAAACGGTGTTGATGTTCCGGAAGATTTTGTCACGGAATTTATAACAGGCAACAAGCCATTTCTTGATGCCCATGATCTTTCTTTTTTTGAAATGACCGTGGGTATGGCATTCGATTTCTTTGCCCGTGAAAAAACAGATATAGCCGTTATAGAAGTTGGTCTGGGCGGGCGGCTGGACTCCACCAATATCATCACACCCGAAGTATCGGTAATTACCAATATCGGCTACGACCATACGGACATTCTAGGAGATACCCTCGAAAAAATAGCCGGGGAAAAAGCCGGAATCATTAAACCCGGCGTGCCTGTGGTTATCAGCGAATATCACCCGGAGACATTCCCCGTATTCCGGAAGGCAGCTGAAGAAAACCACTCTGAGCTATCTCTGGCAGAAAACCTTTCCCTGGAAAATATGAGAAGTGACCTCAAAGGTATTTATCAGGACAAAAATATTCGTGCCGTAGTGGCGGCAGTGCGGCAACTGAAAAATTACAATATCACCCCCGATAATATAATTTCCGGACTGTCGCACGTCGTCCGGAATACCGGCTTGCAAGGAAGGTGGCAACAACTGCAGGCCGCACCCAAAGTCATATGCGACACCGCGCACAATGCCGAAGGATTAGAACTCGTCCTGCGCCAGGTGAAAAGTGAAAAATTCGAAAAGTTACATATTGTTTTGGGAGTAGTCCGTGACAAAGACCTGAAACGTATTTTACCGCTTTTCCCGAAAAATGCACTGTACTATTTTGCCACACCCGGTATTTCCAGGGGACTCCCGGCAGAAGAACTGCGCGAACAGGCCCTGGAGTACGGTCTCGGGGGAGAAGCATATCCCTCTGTAATACAAGCTTATGAAAACGCCCTTTCCCGGGCCGGGAAAAACGATTTTATTTACGTCGGAGGAAGCACTTTTGTAGTCGCCGAAATATTATAGAAAAATACAATAAATATTTTGCACGTGTAAAAAACAATTGTATTTTTGCATCCGCGATTTACAGGAAAGACCGTGGTTACTAATGCCACTTATTTACAAGTTCATATTTTCTTATTGACAGATCGTAATATGTGAGGGCTCTTAGCTCAGCTGGTTCAGAGCACCTGCCTTACAAGCAGGGGGTCACTGGTTCGAA